>CADCHI010000022.1 GCA_902801165.1 uncultured Eubacteriales bacterium
TCATCAACGAGTGCGGCGGCAAGATGCCCGACGCCGTCGGCATCCCCGAGGAGCAGCTGCGTCAGGCTGCCCGCGGCGCGGTCTGCAAGATCAACATCGACTCTGACCTGCGCCTGGCCATGACCGCCTGCATCCGCAAGCACTTCACCGAGCATCCGGATCACTTCGATCCCCGCCAGTACCTCAAGCCCGCCCGCATCGCCATCAAGGAAATGGTCGAGCACAAGCTGGTCGACGTCCTGGGCTGCGACGGCAAGGCCTGATCGGACCTGTCAGCGCCGTGAAGTAAAGCGCGGCAATCGTTCGGACGTGTTGCGCCCGCTGTGCGCAGCACGTCCGTTGTTTGTATGATGAGAGTGGAGTGTGGAGTTTGGAGTGTGGAGTTGCGGTACAAATCCTTACGGATTTGTTCTGATTTAACGGTGATAGTATTGTTATTACGATGATTCGTGGCCTTATATCAAAAGAAATCCGTCAGGATTTCTTCCTGAACTCCAAACTCCACACTCCAAACTCCACACTGAACAAGGGATCACCATGAGCAAGAAGAGCAGTAAAACCAATTGGAAATGCATGACCCCGTCCATTTCGGCGGGGGAATGGCTGAAGGCGCTGGGCATCGCGGCGGTCATGGGGCTGCTGGCGTGCGCGGCGGTGTTTTTGCTGCCCTCCGGGACGGACGATGCCCAGCTGCCCGTGGTGATCAACCGGGTGATGACCTCGAATCCCTCCACCTGCTTCAGCGTCGGCGGGCGCTACTACGACTGGATCGAGCTGGTGAACCTGGAGGACACCGCGGTGAGCCTGGAGGGCTGGCGGCTGTCCGACGACCCGGACCTGCGGGGCGGCTTCGTGTTCGGCGACGTGACCCTGCCCGGCCGGGGCAGCCTGATCGTCTACTGCGACGAGGACCCGAACGGCGAGGCGGGCGGCGAGGTGTTCTGCGGCTTCAAGCTGGACTCCAACGGCGAGCTGCTGCTGCTGGCGGACAAGAGCCAGCGGCGGGTGCAGGCGCTCGACGTGCCGGCCATGGCCGCCTCCGACGTCTACCAGCGGGACGCCTCCGGCGAGTACAACGTGCGCACCTTCGAGCAGATGCTGGCCTCCGGCGCGGTGAACCTGCGGCCGGACTACGATCCCTCCGGCGTGACCATCAGCGAGCTGATGGCCGCCAACCGCACCGTGCTCCAGGACGGGGATGGCGACTACAGCGACTGGCTGGAGCTGTACAACGGCGGCTCCGCACCGGTGAACCTGGCGGGCTGCGCCCTCTCCGACGACGACGCCAACCAGCGCAAGTGGATGCTGCCGGACATCGCGCTGCAGCCCGGGGAGTACCGGCTGGTGTTCGCCTCCGGGAAGGACCGGCGCGACGCCGAGGGCGAGCTGCACGCCAACTTCAAGCTGTCCGCCTCCGGGGAGGCCGTGCGCCTCTACGACCCGGCGGGGGAGGTGCTGACCTATGTGGAGTACGACGGCATCGAGGCCGACGCCTCCCTGTCCCGGCAGTCGGACGGCACCATGACCGCCGAATTGAAGCCCACCCCCGGCTTTGAGAACACGGAACTGGGCGCGCGGCGGGCGCTGAGCGTGGCGGGGCGGAACAGCCAGGGGCTGTACATCAACGAGATCATGGCCAGCGGCAGCGGCTACGACTGGATCGAGCTGTACAACGCCGGGGACAGGTCCGCCGACCTGTCCGGCATGGGCCTGTCTGACAGCACCACCCATCCTCGCCGCTGGCAGTTCCCCGAGGGGACGATCCTCCCGGCGGGCGGCTACATGGCGGTGGCGCTCGCCGGTTCGGAGGGCCCCAGCGGCTTGCAGGACGGCTATTTCAGCGCAGACTTCGCCCTGTCGGCGGGGGAGACCGCCTGTCTGTCCCTGCCGGACGGCACCCTGCTGGACAAGGTGATGCTGTTCGACCAGTTCCGGGACATGAGCTATGGCCGGGCGGAGGGACAGTCGAACTTCCGCTGGTTCCTGGAGACCACGCCCGGGGCGAAGAACGCCGATGAGTCCTACGAGCGCAAGGCCGCCCAGGTGCAGTTCTCAGAGCCCGGCGGCTGCCGGGAGGACGACAGTGTGACCGTGGAGCTGACCTCCGATGCCGACGCGACGATCTACTACACCACCGACGGCACGGAGCCCACGAACAAGTCCAACGTCTACAGCGGCCCCCTGCGGCTGACGTCCTCCACGGTGCTCAAGGCCGTGGCCTGGCGGCAGGACCTGGTGCCCTCGGACATGGAGGCCCGGACCTACGTGCTGGGCGTGAACCACACCCTGCGGCTGGTCAGCGTGTCCGGCAAGAAGAGCCGGCTGAACGGCTCCACCGGCATGCTCAAGACCGGCATCAAGGGCACCGGCAGCGACGCCTTCGTGGAGATCTACGAGCCGGACGGCACCCGGCTGATCGCCCAGGACTGCCTGATGAAGTTGGCGGGCCACAACAGCCGCGTGGGCCAGGCTCAGAAGGGCTTCTCGCTGCGGGCCAACAAGAAGTACGGCATCGCCTGGTTCAACGCTCCGCTGTTCTCCAACCGCGACTACACCCGATACAAGTCCATCGTGATGCGCGCCTCCGGCCAGGACAGCATGAAGACCCTGATGCGGGACTCCATACTGACCTCCCTGGCGGCGGACACCTCGGTGATGTACCAGGAGACCGAGGTCTCTGTGCTGTACGTCAACGGCCAGTACTGGGGCGTGTACAACATGCGCGAGCGCGTATCGAAGCACTCCATCGCCCAGTTCGAGGGCTGGGACAACCCCGACGACGTGGAGCTGAGGGAGGGCAAGGGCACCTCCTCGGCGGACTTCCAGAAGATGCTCAGCTGGGTGCGTAACCACGATTTGAGCAGCGACGCCAACGTGGAGACGCTGCGCCAGTGGATGGATATCGAAAACTACCTGGAATACGTGATGCTGGAGATGTACACCAACAACCAGGACATGAACAACGTGCGCTTCTACCGCAATCCCGGCGCGGACAACAAGTGGCGGTGGGTGCTGTTCGACCTGGATTTGAGCTATATCATCGACGGCAACAGCGCCGACGATTGGCTGCACGGCGACACCGTGGGCAGCATCACTCCCCAGAGCAACCTGCTGTTCAAGCACCTGATGAAGAATGCCAAGTTGAAGGATTGGTTCCTGACCCGCTTCGGCGAGCTGCTGGCCACCACCTTCAGCGTGGAGAACGTGACCGGCAAGATCCAGGAGCGCTACGAGCTGCTGCTGCCGGAGATGGCGGCGGAGTGCAAGCGCTGGAAGTGGAGCCTGGCCACCTGGAAGCGCTACGGCAAGGCCATGGTGCGCTACGCCCAGCAGCGGCCGTCGAAGCTGGTGGGCTACCTCACGGATTCCTTCCACCTCTCCGACGCCCAGGCCCAGACCTACTTTGGCGACGCCATTGCCAAAAACGGTTAGCCGGGCGGCGCGAACCCGCCCACGGCGGGGCTCATTGAACGAAACGCAATAGTCTATCGCAATTATTTTGCAAAGGACTATTGCGTTTTATTATAGTATGTGTTATCATAAGGGCAGGAGAGATAAGTGAACCTTATTGTTTGTTTGGTACTGATAAAATAATGTAATGGAGGCTGCTATGATAGACGTTAAGCTGTTGACGCTGCTGAAGGTGTACGAGACCGGCAACTATACGCGGGCGGCAGAGCAGCTCTCCCTGACCCAGCCCGCGGTGAGCCAGCACATCAAGCAGATCGAGCGGGAGATGAACATCAGCCTGTTCGTGCGCAGCGGGGGCAAGATCCGCCCCACGCCCGACGGCAAGCTGGTGATCGAGTATGCCGAGCGGGTGGTTTCACTGTACGAGAACCTGCAGCAGGCGCTGCGGGACCAGCAGAGGCGGATCGACCGCCTGCGGGTGGGCATCACCCACACGTCGGAGAGCAACGTGGTCACCGAGGTGCTGGCGAAGTATGCGGATGAGAACGAGAACGTGAGCATCACCATACAGACCGACACCATCAAGAACCTCTACGAGATGCTGAAGAACTACAAGATCGACATCGCCATCGTGGAGGGCGCGGTGCAGGACCCCAGCATCAATTCCATCATGCTGGACACGGACTTCCTGGTCTGCGCGGTGTCCAACGAGAACCCGCTGGCCCGCAAGAGCATCGTGACGCTGGACGAGTTGAAGAAGGAGCGGCTGATCCTGCGCCTGCCCAATTCCGGCACGCGCAACCTGTTCGCCGCGCACCTGGAGAGCCGCAACATCTCCATCAACGAGTTCAATGTGACGCTGGAGGTGGACAACATCGCCACCATCAAGGATCTGATCCGCCGGAACTACGGCGTGTCGATCCTGCCCCGAAGCGCCTGCATGGACGAGCTGAAGAAGGGCAAGATGACCGTGCTGCCCATCGAAAACCTCAGCATGATCCGCGAGATGAACATCCTGTACCACAAGAGCTTCCGGCATGCGGACATCCTGCAGGACATCGTGAAGATCTACAACGACTCCGTGCGCTTCTACAAGAACGCGGACTGATTCGGGGAGGACGGGCATGCGCATACTGCTGACCAATGACGACGGCGTTTTCGCGCCGGGCATCCGGGCCCTGGCGGAGACCTTCTCCGGCGCGGGGCACGAGGTGTTCGTGTGCGCGCCGGATCGGGAGCGCTCCGCGGCGAGCCACAGCGCCACCTTCGGAAAGCCCCTGCGCGCTGAGATCGTGGATTTCCCTTGCGCGTCGCTGGCCTGGGCCGTGGACGGCACGCCCTCCGACTGCGCCTCCCTGGGGCTGTTCCTGGTCCGGGAGGCCGGCCCCGACGTGGACATGGTGGTCTCCGGCATCAACCGGGGCATGAACCTGGGCGGCGCATGCATCTATTCCGGCACGGTGGCCGCCGCGATGGAGGCGTCCATGTGCGGCGTGCCGGGGCTGGCGGTGTCGCTGTTCATCGACCCAAAGCGGCCGGAGGACGAGGAATACGGCCCCGCGGCCCGGGCGGCGCTGCGGGTGGCGGAGTGGATGCCCGGGCATCCGCTGCCGCTGGGAGCGATGTACAACCTGAACGTGCCCGCCATGCTCTACGAAAAGCTGAGGGGCATCGTGCCGGCGCGGCTGGCGCCGGTGTTCCTGGATGTGCCCCGCTATGCCCGGACCGGGGACGGCGGCTGGCAGTATTGCGCCGAGCCCGGGGAGTTTGACGACCCGGAGTACGACCTGGTGAAGATCGGCAGGGGCTGGTGCACGCTGACCAAGCTGACCTGGGACTTCCGGCTGAACGCCGACGACCGGGAGCTGGGAGAGATCGAACTGTGACGGGCGCGCCGGGAATCCGGCAGCGCATGAGACCAGAGTGTGTTTCTAAATGCAGTCTACTACGCCGAAAACGCGCTTCAGGCATTATAGAAACAGACTCTAATAAGACCGAGAACGGACGGGAGGGGTGGACATGACCGAGGGAAAGCACTATGAGATCGAGAGGAAATACCTGATTCGCTATCCGGACATCGCGCTCCTGCAGGCCCAGAAGGGCGTGGAGCAGTGGGAAATCACCCAGATCTATCTGACGGTTTCGGGGCCGGGGGAGACCCGCCGCATCCGCCAGGTGGTGTCCGGCGGGGAGATCAAATACTACAAGACCTTCAAGCGCAGGCTTTCCGATCTGAGCTGCGAGGAGGATGAGGGCGAGATCGACCAGCTGGAGTACATACGCCTCTCCAAGGAGGTCCAGCCAGGCTGCAAGCCCCTGGGCAAGACCCGCTACCGCATCCCCTACGAGGGACATGTGCTGGAGTTCGACATCTATCCCTTCTGGAACGACCGCGCGATCCTGGAGATCGAACTGCAGCACGAGGACGAGGGCGCCGCGATCCCCGGCTATGCCCGGATCATCCGCGATGTCAGCGACGACTTCCACTACAAGAACCGTCAGCTGGCGGAGAACGTGATATACGAGGAGATTTGAGGAGTCAGGCAACAGGGGAAATCAGGCAACAGGCATTAGGCAACAGGCAGTAGTCAGAATGTCTGGGAGCGGATGAGATCAGGCAACAGGCAATAGGCAACAGGCAGTAGTCAGAATGTCTGGGAACGGATGAGATCAGGCAACAGGCATCAGGCAGCAGGCAGTAGTCAGAATGTCTGGGAACGGATGAGATCAGGCAACAGGCAATAGGCAGCAGGCAGTAGTCAGAGTGCTTTGGGAGGGGGAAAGACAGAGCAACGGCCATTCCGCATTGTCGGAATGGCCGCGTTTATTGTTTTGGGCAGAGCCGGCGTCAGGCGGCGCGGCGCTTGCGAAGCAGCTGCATCACCACGCCCAGGGCGATGACGCCCAGGCCGATGAAGTCGGTCAGCGTGCCGGGGACGATCAGGGCCAGACCGCCACCGATCAGCAGGATGCGCTCCAGCACGTTCATGTTGGTCAGCAGGTAGCCGGAGAGGCCCGCGGCCACGCCCACCATGCCGATGGTGGCGGTGAGGGTGATCAGGATGACCTCGTACCACACGGTGTCGATGAACAGCAGCGCGGGGCTGGCGGCGAACACGAAGGGGATGATGAACGCGCCGATGGCCAGCCGCGTGGCCGTCACGCCCGTCTTCATTGGCTTGCCCTTGGCGATGGCCGCGCCGGCGTAGGCCGCCAGGGCCACCGGCGGGGTGATGTCCGCCACGATGCCGTAGTAGAACACGAAGAAGTGAGCCGCGATGGCCGGGACGCCCATCTGGATCAGGATCGGGGCGCAGGTGGAGGCCATGATGCAGTAGGTGGCCGTGGTGGGCACGCCCATGCCCAGCACGATGCAGCAGATCATCGTCAGGAACAGGCCCAGCAGCATGGAGTTGCCGGAGACGCCCACGATGGCGCTGATCAGCTTGTTGGCCAGGCCTGTGACGGTGATGCAGCCGCAGATGACGCCCGCGATGCCGCAGGCCACGGCCACGGTGACGCAGCTGCGCCCGCCGGCCTCCAGGGCGTCGAAGATGGTCCGCAGGGTGAAGGACTCGGGGATCTCGCCCGCCGCGCCGGACTGGTTGTTGGCGGCGGCGCGCTTGTAGTAGCCGGTCAGGTTGTTGATGAAGCCCACGACGATGGCCGTGACGATGGCCACCGCGGCGGAGAACTGCATCGTGCGGGTGTTGGAGCACACCAGGTAGATCAGCACGATCAGCGGCAACAGCAGGTAGGTGTCCTTCAGCAGGGACTTGAATCGGGGCAGCATCTGCGGGTCGATGCCCTTCAGGCCCAGCTTCTTGGCCTCCAGGTGCACGGCGATGAAGATGCCCAGGAAGTACAGCACCGCGGGCACGATGGCGCGCACGATGATGTTGGAATAGGGGATGCCCAGGTAGTCCGCCATCAGGAAGGCCGCCGCGCCCATGATGGGGGGCATGATCTGCCCGCCGGTGGAGGCGGCCGCCTCCACAGCGCCGGCGAACTCGGACTTGTAGCCGGTCTTCTTCATCATCGGGATGGTGACCGAGCCGGTGGTGACGGTGTTGCCCACGGAGGAGCCGGACACCATGCCGCACAGCGCGGAGGAGATGACCGCCACCTTCGCCGGGCCGCCGGCGAAGCGGCCGGTCAGGCTGTTGGCCAGGTTGATGAAGAAGCTGGAGACGCCCGTCTTCTCCAGGAACGCGCCGAAGATGATGAACACGACGATGTACTTCGAGCACACGCTGACGGGCGTGCCCAGGATGCCGTTGTCGCCGTAGAACATCTCATAGGCAGTGCGGGAGAGGGTCTTGCCGTTGAAGAAGGTGTAGCCGATGAAGAAGATGGCCACGCACAGAATCGGCACGCCCACGCTGCGGCGGCACAGCTCGGCCAGCACCACTATGCCCACGATGGCCACCGTGGTGTACAGCGGGTTGGTGAGCAGCTCCTTCAGGCGCATGTTCAGGATGGCGTGGGCGTTGAAAGCATAGAACAGGAACGCGCCGGCGCCCAGCACCATCAGTATCACGTCGTACCAGGGCAGGCTGTTGGGCTTGACGTGCCCCTTCTTGGCGGGGTAGGTCAAAAAGCCCATGATGATCACCAGCCCCATGAAGGAGGTCATGCGCACCTGCTCCAGGAAGTTGGCGAACAGCGTGACGTAGATGCAGAACAGGGAGAACGCCGCCAGGATGATGCCGACGACGAGCTTGGGCTTTCCCGTCCAGATGCGGGTGTTCGACTCGCGGTCATACTTGCGCATGACGGCCTCGACGTCTGCCGCGGAGCCGGTGGAGGTGTCGATTTCCGGTGCGTTCAGGTTTGGGTCGCGCAGGTTGGGATCGGCCATGGGATGGCCTCCTTTCGGGTGGAATGCTGGGTCACTGTAGGGACGGCATACATGCCGCGCTCTTCCGAAAACGGGCAATGGACGCCATGTATGGCGTCCCTACGGTGCAGGTTTGAAACGGGGCTGCGGCTTACTCGACCGCAGCCCCGTTTGATTCAGATTGCTTTGGGGCGGGGAGGCTTAGTCAGCCGCCTCGACCTCGATGCCCTTCTCGGCGAAGTACTTCGCGGCGCCGGCGTGGTAGGGCAGGCCGCAGCTGGAGGCGTACTCCAGGTTCAGCTCGGCGCCCTTGGCGTGGGCCTCGGTGATGGCGTCCACGTTCTCGAAGATGGTGGACACGATGGTGTAGGCCTCGTCCTCGGTCACGTCCTCATTGGCGATGATGGTGGCCTTGACGCCCACGGTCACGACGTCCTCGTCGATGCCCTCATAGGTGCCGGCGGGGATCAGGGTCTTGGAGTAGGCGGAGGAGATCTCGATCAGCTTGTCGACGTGCTCGTCGTCCAGGGAGACCAGGTAGGCGCCCTTGGTGGTGCACAGGTCGACCACGGCGGGGGTGGGCGCGCCGGCCACGACGAACGCGGCGTCGATCTTGCCGTCCTTCAGGCTCTCAGCGGAGTCGCCGAAGCTCTGGTACTGGGGGTTGATGTCGTCCAGGGTCAGGCCATAGGCCTCGAGGAAGTCCAGGGCGTTGAAGTACACGCCGGAGCCCTGGGAGCCGATGGACACGTTCTTGCCCTTCAGGTCCGCGACGCTGGTGATGGACGGATCGCAGGTGATCAGCTGCACGGTCTCGTCATACAGGGCGGCGATGGCGGTGAAGGAGTCGATGGGCGCGCCGTCGTAGATGCGGATGCCGTTCAGCGCGTAGTTCGCCACGTCGTTCTGCACGAAGCCCAGCTGCGCGTCGCCGATGTCCAGCAGGTCGATGTTGGCGGCGGAGCCGTTGCCGGCCACGGCGGTGACGGCAACGTCGGAGTTGTTAGTGATGAACTGGGCCAGTACGTTGCCGAAGGCGTAGTAGGTGCCGGAGGTGCCGCCGGTGGTGAAGGTCAGCTCGGCCAGAGCGGCGGTGCAGGAGAACGCCAGAACCAGCGCGATGATCAGCGATACGATCTTCTTCATTGTGTTTTCCTCCATTTCGCAGCCGGACTTCCGGCCGGTAATGACTGTATTATACAATAAAGCCATTGGAAACGCAACAGAAAACTGCCAACTCGAATGTTAAGAATTGCAATTTTATGCGAAAACCGGGGCGCACACACTGTTTTTGCATTTATTTGAAAAATGAAATGCTGAAAAAACCATGCTGTGGCTGCATATATATACAAAGAAATATGTATAAAAACGCTTGCTTGCTAAGATGGCACACAGCCATTAATTCTCAATTCCCAATTACCAATTCTCAATTCTCGATTTCCAAGGCTTGTTCCTTTCCCGGCATTCTGGCTGTTGCCTGTTGCCTCATGCCTGTTGCCTGTTGCCTGATTGCCGCTTGATTAATTAACACGAACAGGCTATGATATAATGTAGACATTTCACGCGACGGAGGCGTTTGCAATTTGAAGTACGATCAGAGCCGAATCCGCAATTTCTGCATCATCGCCCACATCGACCACGGCAAGTCCACGCTGGCGGACCGCATCCTCGAGAAGACGGGCGTGATGAAGCTGCGGGACATGACCGATCAGGTGCTGGACAGCATGGAGCTGGAGCGGGAGCGTGGCATCACCATCAAGTCGAAGGCGGTGCGGATGCCCTACACCGCGAAGGACGGCACCGAGTATGTGCTGAACCTGATCGACACCCCCGGCCACGTGGACTTTACCTACGAGGTGTCCCGGGCGCTGGCGGCCTGCGAAGGCGCGGTGCTGGTGGTGGACGCCAGCCAGGGCATCGAGGCCCAGACGCTGGCCAACGTGTACATGGCGCTGGAGCACGACCTGGAGATCCGCCCGGTGATCAACAAGATCGACCTGCCCTCGGCCCGGCCGGAGGTGGTCAAGGGCGAGATCGAGGACGAGATCGGCATCGACTGCGAGGGCTGCCCGCTGGTGTCGGCCAAGCAGGGCATCGGCATCGAGGACGTGCTGGAGGACATCGTGGCGAACGTGCCCGCCCCCCAGGATGATGTGGACGCCCCGCTGCAGGCGCTGATCTTCGATTCCTACTACGACAATTACCGCGGGGCCATCTCCTCCGTGCGGCTCAAGGCCGGGCGGGTGAAGGTGGGGGACCGCATCCGCATGATGGCGGGCAAGTGCGAGTTCGACGTCACCGAGGTGGGCACCTACCTGCCCCTGGGCTACAGCCCCAAGGACGAGCTGTGCGCCGGCGAGGTGGGCTACATCGCCGCCTCCATCAAGGACATCGCGGACATCCACGTGGGCGACACCATCACCCTGGCGACCAATCCCGCCGCCGTGCCGCTGCCGGGCTACAAGCCGGTGCTGCCGATGGTGTACTGCGGCATCTATCCCGCCGACGGAGCGGACTATGAGAGCCTCAAGGACGCGCTGGAGAAGCTGCGCCTCAACGACGCGGCGCTGTCCTATGAGCCGGAGACCTCCGTGGCGCTGGGCTACGGCTTCCGGTGCGGTTTCCTGGGCCTTCTGCACATGGAGATCATCCAGGAGCGCCTGGAGCGCGAGTTCGACCTGGACCTGGTAACCACCGCGCCCAGCGTGGTGTACAGGGTCGTCAAGACCGACGGCACGGAGCTGATGATCGACAACCCCACCAACCTGCCGCCGGTGCAGGAGATCGACTGGATGGAGGAGCCCATGGTGGACGCCCAGGTGATCACGCCCCAGGACTACGTCGGCGCGATCATGGAGCTGTGCCAGGACAAGCGCGGCACCTTCCGGGACATGAAGTACATCGAGGGCGGCCGCGTGCTGCTGAAGTACGACCTGCCCCTGAACGAGGTCATCTACGACTTCTTCGACCAGCTGAAGTCCCGCACCCGGGGCTACGCCTCCTTCGACTATGAACTCAAGGGCTACGAGCGCAGCGACCTGGTGAAGCTGGACATGCTCCTGAACGGCGAGCAGTGCGACGCGCTGTCCATCATCGTGCACCGCGACCGGGCCTATCCCCGAGGCCGCTCCATCGCCGAGAAGCTCAAGGACGCCATTCCGCGCCAGCTGTTCGAGATCCCGATCCAGGCCGCCATCGGTGGCAAGGTGATCGCCCGAGAGACCGTCAAGGCCCTGCGCAAGGACGTGCTGGCCAAGTGCTACGGCGGCGACATCTCCCGCAAGAAGAAGCTGCTGGAAAAGCAGAAGGAGGGCAAGAAGCGCATGCGCCAGGTGGGCAGCGTGGCCGTGCCGTCCGAGGCGTTCATGGCGGTACTCAAGATGGACTGAGGGGGACGCCGTCCCCCTCAGGACCCCCTGCTCAAGGGATTCGTCCCTTGAGAATCCCTTTTGCTGCCGCGCTGGTTTATGGGAATGAAGGGGATTTATAAAGGCTGTTATTCAGAAGCAAAGTCAGCGGCGCAATCCGATAGCCCTTCGTAGGGACGCCATAATTGGCGTCCGGACTGATGATTCAGAATACCGTCGCAGGGATGCTCGAATTGGCTCCTACGGCTAAGTCAAGGGAAATCAACGCAGAAATGCAGTCTAATACGCCGAAAATGTGCTCCAGGCATTTTAGAAACAGACTCTAAAGACGCATTTTTATCATTGCGGATGGATTGCGCAATGTTGACTGTTCTTAGAACGTCCCTGTCACCGCAGGTGGCTGAGGGAGTTCGCCCCGGCGTGACATATGAGGTGTACAGATTTGGACGATAGATTTGTAGTCAAGGCGACGTTCGACCTGGAGGCGGCGAAGGCCATCGACCGCGCCACCAACCGCGCCTTTCACATCCTCCTGTGGGTGGTGCTGGCGCTGGCGATTGTCCTTGCGGCGGTGATGATATTCGTCTTCGAGGACGCGGACATAGTTTTCTGGGGATTGATCTGCGGCTGGCTCGCGGTGCTGACCCTGGGTTACAAGCTGCTGAACCCGCGCATCATCCTGCGGAGCTACAACAAGAAGGTGGGCGAGGTCACATACGGCTTCGGCGAGGACGCCCTGCGCATCGATTGCGCGGTGGAGCACTCCGTGGTGCAGTACGCCGCGCTGGTGAAGCTGGTGGAGGCAAAGGACTACTTCCTGCTCTATCCCCAGAAGCGCGCGGCCTTCGCGCTGCCGAAGGCGCGCTTCGTGCAGGGGAGCGCGGTGGAGTTCTTGCCCTTCATCGAGCAGAAGACGGGCCTGACCGCGAAGCGCGGTTGAGGTGTGACGGATGAAGCCCCTTTCGCTGTATATTCACGTGCCCTTCTGCGCAAGCAAGTGCGCCTACTGCGACTTCGCCTCCTGGCCGAACCGGGACGGGGCATGGCGGCGGTACTTCGAGGCGCTGTGGCGCGAGCTGGAGCGCTGGCGGGAACGGCTGCGCGGCCATGAGGCCGCGACGGTGTTCTTCGGCGGCGGCACGCCCACGCTGGTGGACACGCCTTACATCGCGGAGACGCTGGAGCGGGCGCGGGCCGTCGTTCCCTTTGCCCAAAATGTCGAAATCACCCTGGAGGGCAATCCCGGCACGCTGACGCCGGAGAAGCTGGCGGCCTACCGGAAAGTGGGCGTGAACCGGCTGTCCCTCGGGGCCCAGAGCTTCGACGATGGATTGTTGAAATCCCTGGGCCGCATCCACACCGCGGCGCAGGTCGGGGAGGCCGTGGCGATGGCCCGGGAGGCGGGCTTTAAAAACCTGAATCTCGATTTGATGTACGGACTGCCGGGGCAGGCGATGGACCAGTGGCAAAGGACGCTGGACGCCGCCGCGGCGCTGGGGGTGGAGCATATCTCCGCCTACAGCCTGATCGTGGAGGACGGCACGCCCATGGCGGCGCGGGTGGCCTCAGGCGAGGCGGTCATTCCCGACGACGACGCCGTGAACGCCATGCAGCGCGCGGCGGTGGACCGGCTGGCCCGGGCGGGCTACGGCCGGTACGAGATATCCAACTACGCCAGGCCCGGCCGCGAGTGCCGGCACAACCTGGTCTACTGGCTCCGGGGCGACTACCTGGGGCTGGGCTGCGCGGCCCACTCGCTGTTCGAGGGGCGGCGCTTTCACAGCCCCGTCGGGCTGGAGGACTACCTGGCCGGCGGCGGGGCGGAGGAGGTCCAGGAGTTGACCGAGGCCGACGCCCGGGAGGAGACGGTGATGCTGGCCACCCGCACGGCGCGGGGGCTGGACCTTGCGGACTGGCAGGCGCGCTTCGGCGTCCCCTTTGAGCGGGGGCGCGAGGCGGCGCTGGCGCGTCTGGAGGCCGGCGGCCTGGTCGAGCGGCGGGACGGCTTTTTGCAGCTGACCCTGCGGGGCCTGGAGCTGCACAACGCCGTGGTGCTGGAGCTGCTCGGGGACGAATGAGAGATGTGTTTGCCCGCGCGGGGCGGGCGGAAACCTGGAGGCGAAAGAATGAAGAGGATGATCGTGCGGCTGGTCGTCGCGCTGTGCCTGTGCGCCGCGTTTGCGGCGGGGTGCGCGCTGGCGGAGGAGGCCGCGGACATCACGTCGAAGTGCAAGTTCAAGGTGTCCGAGGGCGACCGGGGCAACCTGTACGACAAGAACATCCGGTCCATGTGGAAATACAGCCGGGCCGACGCCTATGTGGGCATCCACCTGCCCAAGGACGCCCGGGCGGGATGGCTGCGCATCGAGTGGCTCTACGACCCGAAGGGCTTCGAGCTGATCGAGTACGACGCCGACCTGAACGAGCTGCGCACCCGGGACCAGACCTGCACCTTCCCCAACATCTATACCATGCTGGAGCTGCTGCCGGAGACCTCCTATCTCCAGCTGAAGATGACGGCGAAGAACCAGCAGATCGGCAACCTGCGGGTGTACTCCGCGGGGGACCTGCCCAAGGAGGTCCAGGTGTGGGAGCGGCCCGTGGAGAAGGCCGACCTGATGGTGGTCTCCACCCACCAGGACGACGAGCTGATCTTCCTGGGCGGCACGATCCCCTACTACGCCACGGCGCTGAAGAAGCCCACCATCGTAGTCTACATGACCAACTGCTCCCGCTATCGCCGCAACGAGGCGCTGAACGCGCTGTGGGTGATGGGCGTGAGGACCTATCCCGAGTTCATCAACTTCACCGACAAGAAGGTGGAGAGCATCAACAAGGGCATCGCCCTGTGGGGCGGCAAGGACAACATCCTGTCCGCGCTGGTGGAGCGCATCCGCCGCTACAAGCCGGAGGTCATCGTCACCCAGGACCTGAACGGCGAATACGGCCACATCCAGCACCAGATCACCGCCCGAGCCATGATGTACGCCATCGAGGCGGCGGCGGACCCGACGCAGTATCCCGAGTCCCAGCAGAAGTACGGCGAGTGGCAGGTGAAGAAGCTCTACCACCACCTGTACAAGGAGAACCAAATCCAGATGGACTGGGAGACCAAGCTGGACAGCCTGAACGGCTACAGCCCGCTGAAGGTGGCCCAGATCGGCATGAACGAGCACGCCTCCCAGCTGAAATACTACGCGGTGAAGAGCCACGGCAAGTACGACAACTCCAAGTTCGGCCTGTACTTCACCACCGTGGGCGAGGACGTGGCCAAGAACGACTTCCTGGAGAACATCGATCCCAACGCCTCCGCGGACTACCTGGCGGAGCACGGCGTGCGGGAGCTCGCGGAGCTCTGGGAGGATGTGCCCGAGGTTCCCGAGGACGAGGACGAGGACGCCGGCCAGGGCGACGCGCCGGAGGATGAGGAAGCGGCCGCGCCTGAGGAGGAAGAAGCGGACGTGTTCGCCGCCTCCGATGGCGGCGCCGAGCAGGACGTCGGGGGAGAGACGGGCGCGGAATCCGCCGAAGGGGAGCCCGCCGCACAGGAGCCCGTGGCGGAGGCCCCGGCGGAGGAACCCGCCCCGGCCATGGAGACGCCCCAGCCGGCGGTCACCGTCGCGCCACGTCCGGCCAACGAGTCCTCGGGCGGCAGCGCCGCGCTGGCGGTGGGCATGATCGTCGCGGGCGTGGCCGCGGTGGGCGCGGGCGGCTGGTACGCCTACAGGACGCTGGGCCATCGCCGCCGCCGTCGCCGCAGGTGACGGAGACATTGGAGTGTGATTCTAAAATGCCTGAAGCGCATTTTCGGCATCTGAGGCTGCATTTCTGCGTTGCTTTTCCTTGACTTGCAACCAGTAAGCCTTCGGAAAAGCGCCTTGAAACGCAACCTGATCTGCTCGACAATGCATCTACCGGCACTTTGAAGCACACTCCAAATTTTTACGCGGTTGTTGGAATGTCGCCATCATATTATAATATATAAAGTGTATTATAATATGGATAAGGTATTGGCACAACAGAACCCCGAAGAGCATGTACGGAGGCAGCCGAGTGGCAAAGCAATCCTCAAATAAGAATAAGAAGATCGTCTGGCGTCGGCCCAGGCCCCTGGGCCCGGCCCCCGCGCTCATCGCGCTGGTGGGCGCCGTCGCCATACTGGTCACCTATCTCGCGCAGAACAGCCCCCTATCCGGCAGCGCCACCCGCGCCGCCGCCCAGGAGGCCTCCGGGCTGCGCATCAGCGAGGTCATGACCGCGAACGCCTCCACCCGCGTGGGCAACGCGGGGGGGATCGTGGACTGGATCGAGCTGCAGAACACCTCCTCGAAGCCGGTGGACCTGACGGGCTACGCCCTGATGCGGGAGACCAAGCCCGCCCAGGCCTTCGCCTTCCCCAGCGGCGTGCTCCAGCCCGGCGAGTACGTGGTGGTCTACGCCGACGGCAGCGGGCAGGAGATCCAGGAGGACGGCTATCACGCGTCCTTCGCACTGCCCGCCTCCGGCGAGAACCTGGCCCTGCTGGACAAGCGGGGCGACGGGGTGGACCTGGTGGAGATCCCGTCCCTGGCCAGGGACCAGGTCTACTGCCGGGATGCCACCGGCGCGTGGCAGATCAGCGACTATCCCACCCCGGGCCAGGCGAACCGCGTGGAGCGCTTCAGCGGCACTGAGGGCGAGGATCGCCCCATCGTCCTGCAGCAGGGACCTGTGGAGATCAGCGAGGTGATGGCGGACAACGCCACCTTCTTCCCGGATGAGACCGGGGCCTGCCCGGACTACGTGGAGATCCACAACACCTCCGCCTCCAGCGTGAACCTGGAGGGCTGGTACCTGTCCGACCGCTCGGACAAGCTGATGCGGTGGCGCTTCCCCTCGGTCACGCTGCCCGCGGGCGGCTACCTGGCCGTGCACTGCTCCGGCAGGAGCGGCTCGGTGGAGGGCCACCTGCACGCCAATTTCAAGATTTCCAACAAGGGCGACAACGTGTTCCTGACCGACCCGGACGGGGCCACGGTCAGCCACGTGAAGACCCCGGTGATGGAGCCGGACCAGGCCTATTCGCTGCTGGAGACCGGCTGGACCAAGCAGTTCTCGCCCTCCCCGAACTACCCCAACACTCCTGAGGGGGCGGATGCCGCCGCGAGCAGCATCGACAGCGCGAACACGAAGGGCGTCACCATCACCGAGGTGCTGGCCTCCTCCTCCAAGTCCGACGACTGGATCGAGCTGTACAACAACTCCAGCGAGGCGGTGGACCTGTCCGGCTACGGCCTGTCCGACAACGCAGACCGGCCCCGGAAGTGGCAGTTCCCCTCCGGCACGGTTATCCAGCCGGGCCAGTACCTGGGCGTGTTCGCCAACGGGCTGAACACCTCCGCGGCGGACCGCATCCAGACCAACTACAACCTGTCCGCCGACGGCGGCTATTCCGTGGTGCTCTCCGAGCCCAACGGGCACATCATCGACCGGCTGTTCGTGCCCATGCAGTATGAGGACATCTCCTTCGGCCGCATGGAGACCCAGAACGCGGTGCGCTACTTCACTACGGTGACGCCCGGCGCGCCCAACGACAGCTCCAGCTACTACGGCCGCGCGCCGAAGCCCATCTATTCGGTGATGGGCGGCCTGTACAAGACCGGCGACACGCTGTCTGTGGAGCTGTCCGTACCCTCCGGCTGCCGGGCCTACTACACGCTGGACTATACCGACCCCACCGAGAGCTCCACGCTCTATACCGGGCCGATCACCGTCACGGGGACGACGATCCTGCGCACGCGGGTCTACGGCGAGGGCTACCTGGAGTCCTTTATGGACACCCAGAGCTACCTGTACGACGTGAACAACGGGGGAGGGACCGTGTTCGTGGTCTCCCTGGTGAGCGATCCCTACAACCTCACCAGCGACGAGGCGGGCATCATGGTCAAGGGCCCCAACGCCCTGCCGAACTACCCCTACGGCTCCATGAACAAGGGTGCCAACTTCTGGATGGATTGGGAGCGCGAGGCCCACGTCGAGGTGTTCAACCCCGACGGCAGCACGATGATCTCTCAGGAGTGCGGCATCAAGCTGCACGGCCAGTACAGCCGCGCCGAGAAGCAGAAGGCCTTCAAGGTGATCGCCCGCAGCAAGTACGGCGCGAACCGCTTCCAGGCGGCCATCTTCTCCCACCGGCCCTATACGGACTACCAGTCCTTCCTGCTGCGCTCGTCCAGCGAGGACGGCTACAAGACCCGCTTCCGCGACGCGCTGCTGCAGCGGCTGGCGGAGGGCGGCGACGTGGACTACCAGGAGACCGAGATCGGCGTGCTGTACATCGACGGCCAGTACTGGGGCCACTACAACCTGCGCGAGCGCATCAACACCGCCAACATCTGCCAGTTCGAGGGCTGGGAGGGCGACGAGGACGACCTGGACCTGATCAAGGCCAACACCAACGTGATGCAGGGCTCCAACGACACCATGGTCCAGCTGCTGGATTGGGTCAAGAGCCACGACATGAAGACCGAAGAGGCCTGGAATGTCATCGACAGCGCCATCGACGTGCAGAACTACATCGAATACATGGCGGTGGAGATGTACACAGGCAACACGGACACGCTGAACGTGAAGCGCTACCGGAACCCCAAGACGGACGGCAAGTGGCGCTGGGTGCTGTTCGACCTGGACTGGGCCTTCTACACCGACACCAATTCCCCCAAGCGCTGGCTGACGCCGGGCGGCATGGGCAACAAGAACCGCACCGACAACACGCTGTTCATCGCCTGCATGAAGAACCCGACCTTCTGCGATCGGTTCCTCACCTTCCTGGGCGAGAAGATGGCGACCACCTACAGCGCCGACAACATCACGAAGATGGCCGAGGAGTTCTACAACGCCATCGAGCCGCTGATGCCGGACCACTACGCGCGGTGGGACTTCACCGAATCCGAGCACAAGTCGGAGGTGCGCAGGTTTATCCGCTACGCGCAGTCGCGCCCGGGACGCATGCTGCAGTTCATCAAGTACAACGACTATCTGCCGCTGAGCAAGGCGCAGATGGAGCAGTATTTCGGCACGGTGATGACGCAGCTGGGCGTGAGCTACGAGGACATCAAGAAGCCGACGTGATCCCGCTTCGCCGCCCGGGCTTCGGCCCGGGACGGCACGGACATCGGCAATTATGGAGAGGGTTGAGTATGCAGCAGAAGAGAAACGGCCTGCCCGCCCGGCATGAATTGAAGTACTTCATCAATCCGGCGGAGCTGGAGGCCCTGCGGGCGCGGCTTCGCGGCGCGCTGACCCTGGACAGCCACTGCGTGGGCGGCAAGCCCTACGTCATACGGTCGCTGTACTTTGACGACATAGAGGATTCCGCCTTCTACGACAAGCAGTCGGGCGTGATGCACCGCGACAAGTACCGCATCCGCATCTATCGCTACTCGGACAAGGAGATCTTCCTGGAGCGCAAGCGCAAGCTCGGCGACTTGATCCAGAAGTCCTCCGTGCAGATCACCCGGCGGCTGTGCGACCAGCTGATCGAGGGCAACCCGGCGGGGTTGCACAAGTCCTCCAACGCGCTGCTGCAGGACGTGTACGTGCAGATGCGCACGCGGCTGCTGCGGCCCAGGGTGATCGTGGACTACGCCCGGGAGGCCTACCTGCACCCGGCGGAGGACGTGCGGATCACCTTCGACCTGAGCCTGCGCTCCGGGCTGTTCAGCCGGGACCTGTTCAACCCGAACCTGCCCACCGTCTGCCCCCACGACCGCAACGTGGAGATCCTGGAGGTCAAGTTCAACAACTACCTGCCGGACTACATCGCCGCCCTGCTTAGCGGCACCGAGGCGGAGCGCAGCGCCGTGTCCAAGTACATACTCTGCCGGCGCTACGAGCCCCTGGCATAAGCGCACATCGTGACCTTTGGATAGAGACTATCCCTGATATACATTCAGATCAACAGGAGGAAGAAAGCCCATGAACAGCATCTTTGCCAATCTCTTCAGCTCCCAAACCATCACCCCCGCGTCCTTTCCCACGATCCTGCTCTCCCTGGTGCTCGCGCTGGCGGCGGGCCTGTTCATCGCGTGGATCTACCGGCGCAACTATCGCGGCGTGATGTACTCCAACAACTTCACGCTGACCCTGGTGATGATGACGCTGATCACCTGCCCGGTGGTCATGTGCATTCGCGAGTCCATCCAGCTCTCCATGGGCATGGTCGGCGCGCTGTCCATCGTCCGCTTCCGCACCGCTGTCAAGGACCCGCTGGACACCGCCTACATGTTCTGGGCGCTGACCATGGGCATCCTGCTGGGTGCGGGCCAGTTCTTCCTGACCGCCTGCGCGGTGGTGGGCATCGGCCTGCTGCTGACCCTGCTGGTGCACATCCAGTCCAAGGGCATCAACAGCTATCTGCTGGTCATCCGCATGGGCGAGGAGGCCGAGCGCCAGGCCAACCAGCTGGTCAACGGCCTGAAGGTGCAGCAGCTGAAGAGCAAGACCGTCACCGGCAACGGCATTGAAGCCACCTATGAGGTGCGCGTGGAGAAGCCCGACGCCCTGCTGAACAAGCTGCGCGGCGTGCCCGGCGTCTACGACGCGACCCTGGTCTCCTATCAGGGCGAGGCCGTCTGATCCAACCGGCGACATCTGATAATTGGGAGTGATCCTCTTGACCGATAACAACAGGCCGGTGCGCCCGCAGTCGAGCGGGCAGCCCAGCCGGTTCGGAGACCTGAACGACAGCCGCCCGGCGCAGCGCGGCGCGGCGCCCGCGGGGAACAGGGCCTATGCCAGCCAGCGCCCCGCGGCAAGCCCGCGTCCCGCGCAGAGGCCGGCGGCCCAGGCTCCGCGTCCGGCGGCGAATCCGCGCCCGAAGGCCGCGCCCCAGGGCGTCAGCGGCGGCAGGCTGCCCCGGGGCTTTGTGCCCCTGCTGGGCGTGTGCGTGGCGATCATCGCGCTGGGACTGGTGCTCCAGGGCCTGATGCCCGGCGGCTTCAGCCTCGGCGGGACCCAGGACAAGGCTGAGCGGCCCGTGGCCGCCCAGGTTTCCGAGATCCACGGCGAGGGCCCGGTGCGCCTCAACGAGATCATGAGCGCCAACGGCGGCGTGCTGGTGGATGCCAACGGCGCCACGCCCGACTGGATCGAGGTGGCCAACATCGGCAACCGTCCCGTCAACCTCCAGGGCTACATACTGGCCAAGAGCGCCAAGGCGGGCAACGTGTTCGTGTTCCCGGACGTGATTCTCCAGGCCGGCGAGTGCGCCATCGTCTACGCCGACAGCACCCTCCAGGCGGAGCTTGGGGAGGAGCTGCACGCGCCCTTCCGCCTGTCCTCCGGCGGCGACGTGTTGATGCTGTTCAATACGGCGGACGTGGCCGTGGACACGGTGAACATCCCCGCGCTGGCGGAGAACGAAGCCTACGTGCGCCGGGACCGCAACAGCTGGGCCAAGGACACGCGGACCACGCCGGGCCTTCTGAACACCGATGAGAACTACCAGGCCATGACCAGTGTGGTGCAGTCCGCCAACGTGCAGCTGGGCGAGATCGTGGCCTCCAACACCCAGTACGGGCTGGACGAGAACGGCGTGGCCCAGGACTACGTGCTGCTGCGCAACACCTCCGGCGCCGACGTGGACATCAGCGGCTGGTATCTGTCGGACAACCCGCAGCTGCCTCGCCTGTGGAAGTTCCCCAGCGGCGTGGTGGTGCCCGCGGGCGGCACCCTGCTGGTGCACTGCTCCGGCATGAACCGCCTGGACAACCCGGCCCACCTGCACACCGGCTTCCGGCTGAGCAGCGAGGGCGAGACCATTACGCTGAGCAACGCCAATGGCCAGCCGGTGGACACCGCGACCTACGACCTGCTGAGGACCGACACCGCCTACATTCGCGGCTCGGACGGCAGCTGGAGCGTCGGAACGCCCACCGCCTGACGGATGATGAAGGGGCTGCCCCCAAATGACCAATCGCGGTCACGAAGGGGCGGCCCCTTTGGGTTATCAAAAAAACCAAAGATTTTCTCCAAAGCTGCAACCCACGGCGGGACTGCGCCGTCCAAGAAATGGAAAGAGGGGGCGAAGCTCCCGCGCGAGGAGGAATCGGCATGAAGAGGAAGATGTTGACCTGGGTGTGCGCGCTGCTGCTGGCGCTGTCCGCCGTCGGCGCGATGGCGGGCGTGAGCGCCTCGCCCAAGCAGGACCTGGCCCTCAGGACGGGGCCGAACACCCGCTATGTGTGGCTGGACATGATGCCCCAGTCCACCCGGATCATCGCCTATGAGTACGAGGAGGGCAACGATGTCACCTGGGTGCTGGTGGAGTATGAGAGCGGCGGCAAGCTCTACCGCGGCTACACCGGCCTCAAGCGCATGACGGTGAACGGCAACATTCCCTGGGCGGACCACCTGTGGCAGAGCGCGTCTTTGACGGAGGACTGCCCGGTGTACGCCGCGCCTTCGGAGCGGGGCGCGTGGAGGGCCAAGCTGTCCGAGGACGACGCGGTGACGCTGCTGGGCTACGAGAACGGCTACGCCTACATCGAGTTCTACGATCAGGCCAACGGCGCGGACAGCCGGGGCTACATATACGATTGGGAGCTGGACGACGGCCTTTACGGCGAGAGCGGCATGCTGGGCGGCTTCGGCGGGGAGTACGACGACGATGACGGCGGGCAGAACGGTGAGAGCGGCATGCTCGGCGGTGGCGTCGGCTTCTGGCTGGACGACGGCGCGGGGCACGACGCCATCGAGGGCGTCCCGGCCACGCCGAACCAGCGGCTGGCGCTGCGGGGCTGCCCGGACCGGCACAGCGTGTGGCTGGGCCACATGCCCCAGTCGACCCAGATCACCGCGCTGGAGTATGAAAAGGGCAACGGCGTCACCTGGGTGCTGATCGAGTACTGGAAGGACGGCAAGCTGTGCCGGGGCTACACCGGCCTGAAGCGCATGACGGTGCATGGCGACATTCCCTGGGCGGACCACCTGGGGACCCGCGTCCGGGCGAACTGGTCCGGCACCATCTACGCCGCGCCGGACTGGGCCGCTGCCGAGCGGGATTGGCTGAACGCCGGCGAGTCCGTCACGCTGCTGGAGTACGACGGGGAGTTCGCGTTCGTCGAGTTCTACGATGACAGCGAGCAGTTCAACAGTCGGGGCTACGTGCCTGCGGACATGATCGACTGAGGCGGGAGGCCCCGCCGGACCTCGACACAGGGGAGAGATGAAGGACATGGAATACTTCGACGTTTGCGACGCGCAGGGCAACCCTACGGGCGAGATCGTGGCCCGGGACGTCGCCCACCGGGAGGGCATTCGCCACCGCACGGCCCACGTGTGGGTGGTGCGCCGGGTGGATGGGCGCTGGCAGGTGCTGCTGCAAAAGCGCAGCGCGAACAAGGATTCCTTCCCGGGCAAGTACGACACCTCCTCCGCCGGGCACATCCAGGCCGGGGACGCGCCGCTGGCCTCCGCCCTGCGGGAGCTGGCGGAGGAGCTGGGGATCCATGCCGCGCCGGAGCAGCTGCGTCCGGCGGGCACCTTCGACATCCGCTTCGAGAAGGAGTTCCATGGCAAGCTCTTCCGGGACAACGAGCTGGCCCACGTGTTCGTCTATATGGAGCCGGTGGACATCGAACAGCTGACGCTCCAGGCCGACGAGGTGGAGCGGGTGGACTGGTTCGACCTGGAGGCGACCTGGGCCGAGCTGCCGACCCGGCGGGACGTGTACTGCGTGCCGACGCCGGGGATGGAGGTGCTGAGGAAGTACCTGGGGAATGAGGAATGAGGAATTGGGAATTAATTGAGAATTGAGACATCGAGCGCCTGGAAAACAGCCCGGTGGGCTGTTTTCAGCGAGATGGGGCCGGAAGGCCCGAAGAATTGAGAATTAAAGGATGCCTCGGCTGACATGACGTATTTGGAAATTGAGTTAGTGGAACGAGACGACTGACAATATACAACCAGAATTGGGGATTGAAGGCGGGTGAGCGCGTGAACGCGCCGATTGACATAACGGGCGTCGTGCTGCGGACGGAGCGGCTGGTGCTGCGGCCCTGGCGGGAATCCGACCTCGGGGATCTCTACGAATACGCCCGGGTGGACGGCGTGGGCCAGATGGCCGGCTGGCTGCCCCACAGGAGCGTCGATGAGTCCCGGGAGATCCTCGACATGTTCATCCGCGAGAAGAAGACCTTCGCCCTGGAATATGAGGGGAAGGGGGTCGGATCACTGGGCATCGAGACCTACGAGGAGGAACGCTACCCGGAGCTGGACCTGGTCCGGAAGCGGGGCCGGGAGATCGGCTACGTGCTGTCCAGGGACTACTGGGGGCGCGGGCTGATGACGGAGGCCGTGCGGGCCGTTATCGACTGGTTGTTCGACGAGGTGAAGCTGGACTTCATCCTCGTGGGCCACTTCGTTCGCAACGACCGCTCCCGCCGGGTGATCGAGAAGTGCGGTTTCCGCTATGTCAAGACCATCTCCTGGGAAACCCGCTACGGCAGGACGGAATCGTCGATGGAGTACATACTGGAGCGAGGATAAAACAGGGAATAATTGGAAATGCCTGCGATCTTCTATAATTAACAGGGCTGTCTCAGAACGACCTGCAAGGGTCGTTCCGTGACAGCCCCGTTCTTTACCGATGGCGGGTTCCCGTGGAACCCACCGAAAATCCTTTCGGGGGAAGGCTGCACCTTACGCCAGCACGGCCTCGACCTCGTGGGTCGCGGGGGCCGCGTCGGCGGGAATGACGCCGCCATCCACGGGCTTGCCGTCCACGGTCAGGGTCAGCTTGCCCTTCTCGTCGCCGGCTTTGTTGACGATGTGGATGTTGTAGGTGCTGCCGCGGAACTTGCGCACCAAATGCAGGTCCGTCAGCTCCTTGGGCAGGCACGGGTCGATTCTCAGGCCGTCATAGTCCGGCTTGACGCCCAGTATGCCCTGGCTGATGGTGTAGAAGCTCCAGGCCGCGGTGCCGGTCAGCCAGCTGTTCTTGGCCTGGCCGAAGTGGGGCGCGTAGGGGCCGGCCACCATCTGGCTGTACACATAGGGCTCGGTGAAGTGCAGCTCCTGGTCCTCAATCCAGGCGGGGCAGGTGCGACGGTAGATGTCGAAGGCCGCGCCGCCGTGGCCCAGGCGCGCCTGCGCCAGCGCGATCCACGGGTTGTTGTGGCAGAAGATGCCGCCGTTCTCCTTGTATCCCGGCGGATAGGAGCTGATCTCGCCCAGCTCCAGGTGGTAGCGGGTGTAGGGCGGGGTGAGGATGGCCACGCCGTGCTCGCTGAGCAGGTGCTTGTTGACAGAATCGAGCGCCTTCTGGGCGTAGCCCTCCTTCACGCCGACGCCGCCCATGACGATGAAGCCCTGGGGCTCGATGTAGATCTTGCCCTCCTCGCACTCATGGCTGCCCACCTTGTCGCCGTGGGCGTCGTAGGCGCGCAGGAACCACTCGCCGTCCCAGCCGTGGGTCAGGATGGCCTTCTCCATCTCGTCGTGCCAGCCGGGAACCTGCTCGGCCTCCTCCGTCCAGCCGTACAGGCGGCACAGGACCTCGTAGTCCGGGCAGACGCCGGTGAACATGCCGGCGATGAAGGTGGACTCCGCCGCGCCGGACTCGTTGTTCTCGGTGGTCTGGAAGCTCTCGCCGGGGGTGCTGGAGAAGCAGTTCAGGTTCAGGCAGTCGTTCCAGTCGGCGCGGCCGATCAGCGGCAGGCCGTGGGGGCCGCGGTGCTCCAGCGTGTAGTGGAAGCTGCGGCGCAGGTGCTCCATCAGCGGCTGGGCCTGCTTCTCGTCGTTGTCGAAGGGCACCATTTCCTTCAGGATGGAGGTGTCGCCGGTCTCCTTGATGTAGGCGGCCACGCCGAAGATCAGCCACAGCGGGTCGTCGTTGAAGCCGGAGCCGATGTCGTTGTTGCCCCGCTTGGTCAGCGGCTGGTACTGGTGGTAGGCGCTGCCGTCCGGGAACTGGGTGGCGGCGATGTCCAGGATGCGCTCGCGGGCGCGGGCGGGGATCAGGTGCACGAAGCCCAGCAGGTCCTGGGTGGAGTCGCGGAAGCCCATGCCGCGGCCGATGCCGGACTCATAGTAGCTGGCGGAGCGGCTCATGTTGAAGGTGACCATGCACTGGTACTGGTTCCACAGGCCGGCCATGCGATCCACGCGGGCGTCGCCGCTGTCCACCTGGAAGGAAGAGAGCAGCTCGGCCCAGTAGGCGTTCAGCTCCGCGAAGGCGGCGTCGAACTGGGCGTCGGTCTTGAACCGGTCCAGCACGGCGTAGGCGGGGGCCTTGTTGATCACGCCGGGGGCGATGAACTTCTGGTCCTCGGGGTTCTCGCAGTAGGCCAGCACGAAGATCAGGCTGACGGTCTCGCCGGCCTTCAGACTGCGCTTGATCCAGTGGCTGGCGATGGGGGAGAAGCCGCTGGCGACGCTGTTGTTGCTCTTGTTGGCCAGGGGCACCTGGGGCTCGCCGAAGCCGTTGTAGTAGCCGATGAAGGAGGCGCGGTCGGTGTCGAAGCCGTCGATGTCGGCGTTCACGGCGTACACCGCGAAGTGGTTGCGGCGCTCGCGGTACTCGGTCTTGTGGTAGATGGCGCTGCCCTCAATCTCCACCTCGCCGGTGGAGAAGTTGCGCTGGAAGTTGGTGGAGTCGTCCTGAGCATTCCACAGGCAGAATTCCACGTAGCTGAACAGGGAGATGTCCTTCGCGGCGTCGGATTCGTTGGTCAGGCGCACGCGGGTCACCAGGGCGTTCACGCCCCGGGGCACGAAGGAGAGCTGCTCGGCCTTCAGGCCGTCCTTCACGCCGGTGATGCGGGTGTAGCCCAGGCCGTGGCGGCACTCATAGCTGTCCAGCTTCGCCTTCACGGGCATCCAGCCGGGGGTCCAGACGCTGCCGTTGTCGTTGATGTAGAAGTACTGTCCGCCGGCGTCGGTGGGCACGTTGTTGTAGCGGTAGCGGGTGAGGCGCAGCATGCGGGCGTCCTTGTAGAAGCTGTAGCCGCCGCTGGTGTTGCTCATCAGGGTGAAAAAGGCCTCGCTACCCAGGTAGTTGATCCAGGGCGAGGGGGTGTCGGGCCGGGTGATGACGTACTCGCGGGCGAGATCGTCGAAGTGTCCGTATTCCATGGAGACTTCCTCCTCCCATTCAATGGCGCCGACTAAAACGGTTTAGTCGCGGCGCAAAAAAATAAAAGACCATAATTATAATATATGCTTTCATCAAAAAAATCAAGGGGTCAGGGCCCTGTTTTTGGATGTTTGTGAAAGTTTTATGCAACCTTTCAGGGCTGAGAGCGGTCAAACAGTGGCGGGCGCGGGTCAAAAGGAAGCACTTTTCCATAAACCAGGCCATCAAAGCAGGATTTTACCCACAAACCGCGAATATTATATAGGTTAACGAAGTGTCATCACGCGCTTGTCGCGAGGAACGCCGCAAGGCAGGAGGCTTATACAGGAGGCTAATATGAACAGAAAACACCGCATCCCGTGGATTGGACTGGCGCTGGCGATGTGCGCGGCGCTGCTGGTGACCGCGCTGCCGGCCCTTGCCGAGGGCGGCCAGAAGGTGCTGGTCTGCGGCAAGGAGGAGCACACCCACACCGAGGCCTGCTATACCAAGACGCTGACCTGCGGCCAGGAAGCGGTCGAGGCTCACCACCACACCGAGGCCTGCTACACCAAAACGCTGATCTGCAACCAGGAGGCGGTGGAGGCCCATCACCACACCGATGCTTGCCGCGAAAAGGTTTTAAGCTGTGGCAAGACGGAGAGCCCCGGGCACCAGCACACCGAGGCCTGCTATTCCCGGCAGCTGACCTGCAACAAGAATGAGGGCGATGGGGGCCACGTCCATACCGATGCCTGCTATACTCTGACGGACAACTACATCTGTGGGCAGGCGGAGAGTGACGAGCATCACCACACCGACGCCTGCCGCGAGAAGGTCTTGAGCTGCGGCAAGGCTGAGGGCGAAGGAGGCCACGTCCACACCGATGCCTGCTATGGGGACGTGCTGAGCTGCGGCATGGCCGAGGGCGAGGGAGGCCACACCCACACCGACGCCTGCTACACCCTGACGGACAACATCGTCTGCGGCAAGGAGGAGACGGAGGGCCACGCCCACACCGACGCCTGCTATGAGGACGTGCTGAGCTGCGGCAAGGCGGAGACGGAGGGTCATACCCACACCGACGCCTGCTACGCGGTCGAGCTCACCTGCACCAAGGAGGAGCACACCCACACCGAGGCCTGCTACAAGACCCTGTACACCATCACCTTCGACACCGACGGTGGCAGCGCCGTCGCCGCCATCTCCGCGGAGGCGGGCGCGGCGGTCACCGCCCCGGCGAACCCCACAAAGGCGAACTGCGCCTTCAAGGGCTGGAGCCCGGAGCTGCCCAAGACCATGCCTGCCGGCGACCTGACGGTGAAGGCCCAGTGGGTGAACCTGTACACGATCACCTGGAAGAACGAGGACGGCACCGTCATCGACACCACCGCCGTGGAGCAAGGCGCGACGCCCGTCCACGACGCCCCGGTGAAGGAAGCGACGCCCGACATGGAGTATGCCTTCGCGGGTTGGACGCCCGCCATCGTGCCGGCGACGGCCAACGCCGAGTATACCGCCGTGTTCACCGGCACGGTGCGCCAGTACACCAGCGGCGACTATACCTACACCCTGAACGCCGCCGGCGAGGCCACCATCATCGCCTGGAAGGGCTCCGACGCGGAGCTGATCGTGCCCCAGCTGCTGGACAACCACGCGGTGGTGGGCATCGGCCCCGGGGCCTTCGCCAACAAGGGCAAGCTGACCCGGCTGGACCTGCCCGCCGGCCTGAGGACCATCGCCGACAACGCCTTCTCGGGCTGCCCGGCTTTGGAGACGCTGCTGGTGCCCGACTCTGTGGAGGCCATCGGCCTGGACACCCTGAAGGACGACGCGGGGCTGAAGAACTTCGTGCTGAAGGCCGGGCTGGACCGCAGCCTGGTGGCGGCGGACTCCGTGCAGCGCTTGGTGGCGATCGACGGCGTGACCACCCCGGTGTCGGTGCGCTTCCCGATGCCCTTCACGGACATCGAGGTCAACGCGCTGAACCTGGCCTTCACCGTGGACTGTGACTTCACCGTGGCGGCGGAGCACCACCTGACCGTGGCCCAGGGCTCCACCCTCAACGTAGCGGGCCAGCGGACGCTGGTCAACCTGGGGGCCATCACCAACAGCGGCGCGCTGAACGTCGCCGGCACCCTGATCAACTGCGCGGGCACCTACGGCGGCAACGCGCCTCAGGGCAATTACGTCACCGAACACAGCTTCCAGGACGGCGTTTGCACCGTCTGCGGCTTCGAGGACGGCGACTATGTGATCGAGCTGGGAGTTGAGTATACAGGTGGAACGAGAAGCAAGGTATACGACAAGACGAGGAATGTAAAAAGCCCAACAGACGGATCGTGGTTGCTGGATAAGCCTATAAGGATTAAGGATTTCAACCTTATCGGAGTAAAGGCCGGCGATTCAGTGGAAATTGGGAAATTAAACATTTCCAATTTCGAAAAGATGAATGTAGGGAACTACAATTTGAAGGTTTCTTTTACGCTTAAGGGCGACGACGCGAAGCACTACAAGGCGAAGGACCTGACCCTCTCCGCGAGGATCACCCCGAAGCCGCTGATCATCACCCCCACCGTGGGCCAGAAGAAGACCTATGGCTCCGCAGACCCGGCCTACATCACCGGCAAGGTGCGCGGCCTGCTCTCCGGCGACAAGATGACCGGCCGCCTGAGCCGCGAGACCGGCGAGAACGCCGGCCAATACCGCATCCTGGCGGGCACCATCAGCGCGGGCGACAACTATGAGATCGAGGTGTTGAAGGAATCCTTCACCATCGAGCGCAAGTCCATCAACAGCACGGACGTGGGCCTGGTGACCATCGGCAACCAGCGCTACACCGGGCAGGAGGTGACGCCCGACGTCACGCTGCGCTTCGGCAGCAACACGCTGGTGGAGAACACCGACTATAAGGTGGCCTTCGAGAACAACATCCAGCCGGGCACCGCCACGGTGAAGCTGACCGGCATCGGCAACTACACCGGCAGCCGCGAATCGGCGTTCAGGATCCTGAACATCTCCTCCGGCGTCAACTTCAACAGCGACAGCGAGTCCGCCAACTACGGCTATTACGGCTTCGAGGACGGCGAGTACGAGGAGATGGAGGACTTCGACGGCGAGGGCGACGACGAGGACGACGAGGAGCCCGGCGAGACCGGCATGCTGTTCCTGGAGGGCAACGACTACGGCCTGGTGCTGTTCAACACCCTGGGCGAACCCTGGAACTTCTCCCAGTTCGAGGAGGAGGTCGCGGACGGCAGCAAGGTGCTGACGATCATCGCCGACCCGCTGCTGGACGATGAGACCGGCGAGGCGCTGTTCCTGGACGACGGCGAGCGCGAGCAGTACGACGAGCTGCATCTGCGGCTGACGCTGCCCACGATCCGCGGCCTGACGGAGCTGGGCTACACCGAGATCATCTACGAGCTGGAGAGCGCCGACCTGCGCATTCCCCTGCAGAACCTGCGCAGCGAGATCCCGCTGGACGCCGATCTGGGCGGCGCGGGAACCTCCCTGGACGTGGAGCAGGACGACACCGAGCTGGAGGGCGACGACGAGGAGCTGGAGATGGACATCGCGCCCGAGGCCGTGCAGGTGGCCGCCTACGACTTCTGCGTGGAGCAGTCCGAGGTGCTGCGCCTGACCGACCGGGAACTGGGCGCGCTGGAGAGCATCGAGCCGCTGACCTCCGCCTTCCGGCTGAGGGTGCGCCCGATGACCCAGCAGGACCTGGCCCGGGAGGACGCGCTGCGCCAGAGCGCCGCGGACAGCGGCATGGCCCTGCCCATCGACAACGTGGAGTTTGACCCGATGCCGGAGAACTGCTATCCCGAGGGCCTGGCGCTGTACCTGATGCCCCTGGACGACTGGGACGAGCCGCCCGAGGACGCCGGGATGCTGTACATCTCCACCATCGACGACGCGGCGGACCGCGACGAGGTGGTCGTGCTGCCCGCCCAGTTCGAGGACGTGGACGGCATGAACTACGTGCGCTTCGATCCCACGGCCGACGGCCTGTACTGCGCGGGCTGGACGGGCCTGGACGGCGGAGAGGAAGAGGAAGCCGAAGACGAATAGCGCGGAAGCGCAAAGCGGGAGCCCGGGGCACGCGCCCCGGGCTCCCGCTTTGTCGGTTTCAGGAGTCGTACTGTTCACGAGCAAGAAAGAATAAACAAGACCCTTCGCTTCGTTCGGAATGGCGACTTTCAACCGCCGTTCAGAACGAAGCGAAGGATTTCGTCAATACTTTTTTATTTTGGAACGATATCAGTCCTTCACGATGGCCGCGAGGATGACCAGGTCGTTGTCGCCGGTGTTTTCGACGCTGTGGCCGTGGCCGCTGAGGGTGGCCATGGAGTCGCCCGCGCTGACATCGACGAAGGTGTCGTCGTCCTGCACGCGGCCGTTGCCCTCCAGGAAGTAGAACAGCTCGCTCTCGCCCTCGTGTACGTGATAGCCGATGGAAGCGCCAGGAATGAGCCTGAGCACGTTGAACATGCGCATTTTTTCGGGCAGGGCCTTGGACAGCTCGGTGAGCTCAACTTGCTTTTTGCCGCCGCGCATGAATTCGCGCAGGCTGTGGGACTGATGCTCCTTGCGGGTGATCATGAAAACGCCTCCTGTTCAGGATGCTCCAAGCACCTGTGATTTAACCTCATTATAGTACGGTTTTGGCCCGCATACAAGTAAATTCTTCTTAACACGAATGGGTTTGCGTTTGCCGGCAAATATGATATAATACCCCTGTCGGCATCCCCGAGGGGAGCCGAACATGGTGTCCCGGAAGGTATTTTCGTAGGGTATCTCTTGTGGAACTCGAACGGAGGAATGAAAAATGAATAAGCTCTCTACCCGCAACTTTGTGCTGATCGCCATGCTGATCGCCGTACTGGTGATCCTGGGGTACGTGAACATCCCCCAGCCGGCAGGCCTGTCCATCACCTTCAACATGATCCCCGTGGCCATCGCGGCCATGGCGATGGGCCCCGTGGGCGGCGCGGTCGTGGGCGGCGCCTTCGGCCTGATCAGCTTCATGCAGTGCTTCGGCATCTGCGGTTCTTCCGGCATGGGCGCGATCCTGGCGGGGATCAACCCCTTCCTGGCCTTCGTCCAGCGCTTTGTGCCCCGCCTGCTGGACGGCTGGCTGCTGGGCTGGATATTCCGCCTGTTCAGGGACAAGCTGAAGGCGGGCATGCCCGTCAGCTGCGCCGTCACCGGCTTTATGGCGGCCTTCCTGAACACGCTGCTGTTCATGACCTCGCTGGTGTGGCTGTTCGGCAATACCGACTACATGCGCACCTCCATGGCGGGTCGCGGCATGCTGACCTACATCGTGGCCGCAGTGGGCATCAACGGCGTCGTGGAGATGATCGTGTCCACCCTGCTGTCCTCGGCGGTGGGCCTGGCGCTGGTCAAGGCGGGTTACATTAGGAACGAGAAGTGATATAAAGGGCGTGTTCGAATGATACTGACGCTGGACATCGGCAACACCAACATGAAGTCCGCGCTGTTTGACGGCACGGAGATGAAGCAGTACTGGCGGCTGTCCACCAATCGCAACCGCACGTCTGACGAGTACGGCATGGCCATGATGAACCTGCTGGACCACCACGGCATCGACCGGGCGGACGTGAAGGGCATCATGCTGTCCTCGGTGGTGCCGCAGATCAACTTCACCATCGAGCACATGTGCCGGAACTACTTCGGCATGGAGCCGATGAAGATCGAGCCCGGCGTCAAGACGGGCATCAACATCAAGTATGAAAACCCCCGGGAGCTGGGCAGCGACCGCATCGCCAACGCCGTGGCCGCCTACGAGCTCTACGGTGGGCCCTGCATCACCATCGACTTCGGCACGGCCACGTCCTTCGGCGCGATCTCGGCCAAGGGCGAGTTCCTGGGCGGCGCCATCTGCCCCGGCCTGAAGCTGGCCGCGGACGCGCTGACGGAGAACACCGCAAAGCTGCCCCGGTTCGAGCTGGTGAAGCCGGAGTTCGCCATCGGGCGCAATACCGTGACCAACATGCAGGCCGGCATCGTGTTCGGCTACATCGGCCAGATCAAGTATCTGGTGGAGCGCATGAAGCGGGAGATGGGCGTGCCGGGGATCAAGGTGATCGCCACCGGCGGCCTGGCCGTGCTGGTGGCCGGGGAGTCCAGCGTGATCGACGTGATGGACGGCCTGCTGACCCTGAAGGGCCTGCGGCTGATCTATGAAAAGAACGCGGTGAACAGGTGATCCGCGCACAACGGGGCGGCGCTGCCGTCGCCCGCCGGAACGGCACCGGGACGCCGTGCCTGCGGGCGGACGGCGGCGCCCTTTGTACATGGGGCGGCGATTTCCGGGCGGAAGCGCGGTTGCGCTGGCCCGGATGAAAAGGCTTATGCGGTCCGGTTCACTTACAATGCGTACAGGGGGAGGTGAGAGGGCATGTCGAAGTTCGAGGGCACCGTGGAGGACATCGTATTCCGAAACGACCAGAACGGCTGGACCGTGGCGGCGATTCGCCTGGACGGCGACAAAAAGCGCATCTCGGCGGTGGGCGTCATGCCCTTTCTCTCCACCGGCGAGCATGCCATATTCGACGGGGACCTGACCGAGCACAAGGACTACGGCCAGCAGATCCGCGTGGCCTCCTATGAGGCGACCCGGCCCGAAACGCGCTCCGGCGTGGAGCGCTTCCTGGGCTCGGGGCTCATCAAGGGCGTGGGCCCCGCCACCGCCAAGCAGATCGTGGACTACTTCGGCGCCCGGGCGCTGGAGGTACTGGAGAGCGCGCCGGAGCGGCTGACGGAGGTGCCGGGCATCGGCCCCAAGCGGGCGGCGATGATCGCGGAGTCCTTCGAGGAGCACAACGGCATGCGCAACACGCTGATCTTCCTGCAGAACTACGGCCTGACGCCTACGCTGTCCATGAAGATCTACCGGGCCTTCGGCGACATGACCGAGAGCGTGCTGCGCTCCAACCCCTATCGGCTGGTGGACGAGATCAACGGCGTGGGCTTCCGCACGGCGGACGAGATCGCCATGAGCCTGGGTTTTGGCCGGGAGTCGGAGTTCCGACTGCGCAGCGGTGTGAAGTACGTGCTGTCCGAGGCCGCCAACGGCGCGGGACACATGTACCTGCCCCGGGGCGTGCTGGTGGAGCAGGCAGCCCGGGTGCTCAGCGCCGAGGAGGACCTGGTGGAGAGCATCCTGAAGGGTCTGATCCTGGCGGACGAGCTGATCGCGGAGCAGATCGGCGAGGAGACAGCGGTGTACCTGCCCCGCTTCCACCGGGCGGAGTGCGACGCGGCGCGGCTGCTGCTGCGCCAGAAGCGGAGCATCCGCGCGCCCCGGCAGAGCGAGGCCGAGGCGCTGGCGGAGATCGCCCGGCAGGAGCAGGCGCTGGGCGTGAACCTGTGCGCTGAGCAGCGCCAGGCGGCGCTGGCCGCGATGCAGGAGGGCGTGTGCATCATCACCGGCGGCCCCGGCACCGGCAAGACCACCTCCATCAACGTGATCATACGACTGATGCGTGCCCTGGGGGACGTGGAGCTCTGCGCGCCCACCGGGCGCGCCGCCAAGCGCATGAGCGAGGCCACCGGCTGCCCCGCCCGCACGATCCACCGGCTGCTGGAGTACAACGGCGAGAACCAGGGCTTCGCCCGGGACGAGGAGAACCCGCTGGACGCTGACGTGGTCATCGTGGACGAGATGAGCATGGTGGACATCTTCCTGATGCGCTCGCTGCTGTGCGCGCTGCGGCCGGGGGCCCGGCTGGTGATGGTGGGCGACGTGGACCAGCTGCCCAGCGTCGGCGCGGGCAACGTGCTGCGGGATGTGATCGAGGCGGACGTGGTGCGCGTGGTCCGGCTGACGGAGATCTTCCGCCAGGCGGGCGAGAGCCAGATCGTCATGAACGCCCACCGGATCAACCGGGGCGAGTATCCGGAGATCCGCACCCGGGGCACCGACTTCTTCCTGGAGCGCAAGCAGACGCCCGCCGAGGTGACGGCCTCGGTGGTGGCGCTGGTGCAAAAGCGGCTGCCGGCCTACATGGGGCTGGACGGCCTGCGGGACATCCAGGTCATGGCTCCGATGAAGCGGGGCGACGTGGGGGTCTATGCCCTGAACGCGCTGCTCCAGGCGGCGCTGAACCCGGCGGGGCAGGGCGCGCCGGAGCTGAACCACGGGGCGATCACCTTCCGCCGGGGCGACAAGGTGATGCAGGTGCGCAACAACTACGACCTCTCCTGGCGCCGCGAGGGCGAGGAGGGGGACGGCGTGTTCAACGGCGACATCGGCTACGTGCTGGCCGTGGACCGGAAGGAGCGGGCCCTGACCGTGGAGTTCGACGACGGCCGCGTGGCGGAGTACGACGAATCGCTGCTGGACGACTTGGAGCTGGCCTACTGCATGTCCGTGCACAAGAGCCAGGGCAGCGAGTTCGACGCGGTGGTGCTGCCGCTGGTCAGCGGGCCGCCGATGCTGATGACCCGCAACCTGCTCTACACCGCGGTGACCCGGGCCAAGCGCCTGGTGGTGATCGTGGGCCGGGAGGGCTGCGTGCGGGCCATGGTGGACAACAACCACATCGCCCGCCGCTACAGCGCCCTGGACCTGCGGCTGAGGGGCCAGCGATGAAGGCGGCGTTGAAGCGGCTGGCCGAGGGGCTGGCGGAGCTGGTCTATCCCAGCCGCGCCGAGTGCATGGGCTGCGGCAGCCGGGTGGGCATGCCCCGCAGCTGGCTCTGCGAGGAGTGCCGCGTGGCGCTGGCGAGCCGCTGGGCCGGCCCAGGCCACGCGCCGGAGGGCGGGTTGTTCGACGGCGCGGCATACGGCTACAAATACGGCGGGCCCGCCGCCGGGATGGTGCGCAACCTGAAATACCGGGGCGTGCGGAAGCTGTCCGAGGGCATGGGCCGCGCCATGGCGCAGGCCTTCGAGGGCCTGGGGAACGTGGGCGCGGAGCTGCTCGTCCCCGTGCCGATGCACCCCAAGCGGCTGCGGCAGCGGGGCTTCAACCACGCCGCGGTCCTGGCCGAACGGACGGGGACCGGGCTGGGTCTGCCCGCCGCGGAGGCGCTGGCGCGGGTGCGCAACACCCGGCAGCAGGCGCGCTTGACCGGGGAGGAGCGCCGCCGGAACATGGACGGCGCGTTTGAGGTCGTCGGAGACGTGCGCGGCAGGCGGGTCGTGCTGGTGGACGACGTGTGCACCACCGGCTCTACCGCCAACGCCTGCGCGAAGGCGCTGCGGGAGGGCGGCGCTGCGGCGGTGTACCTGCTGTGCTACGCGGTGGCGGAGCCGGATTCGCAGGAGCCCGACGCCTGAGAATTCTAATCATTCCTGTTTGTGTTGCGCTTGGCATGGGTTTTGGCATGAGGATGCATTTTAGCGATTTCGGAGGCGGCTATGGAGAGGATCACCAGCGCGAAGAATGAGCTGATCAAGGGATTGAAGGCGCTGCGGGAGCGCAAGGGCCGCCAGGAGGCGGGGCGCTTCCTGGTGGAGGGCGAGGTCATGATCCGCGAGGCGCTGAAGTGCGGCCTCGCCGTGCGGGAGGCCGTCGCCGAGGAGTCCCACGGGGCCTTGGCGGAGGAGCTCGCCGCCCTGGGCGCCCGGGCCTGCCTCGTGCCCCGAAGCCTGCTGGAATCGGTGAGCGATACCCGGACGCCCCAGGGCATCTGCGCCGCCTTCGACCTGCCCGTGCCGCTGCCGCTGGATCGGGCCCCGGCGCGGATCGTGGCGCTGGACGGCACCCAGGACCCGGGCAACGTGGGCACCATCTGGCGCACGGCGGATGCGGCGGGATTTTCCGGCCTGCTGTTCGGCAGCGGCTGTGCCGATCCCCTGTCCCCGAAGGTGCAGCGGGCGGCCATGGGCTCCGGGTTCCGCGTGCCCTTCATGGCGGCGGAGGATTTGCCGGAGACCCTCGCCGCGCTCAAGGCCCGGGGGTGGTCGGTGATCGCCTCCGATTTGAAGGGGCACGACTTCTACAGCCGTCCCGACCCCGGCGAGCGGTTCGTGCTGGTGATCGGCAACGAGGCCCGGGGCATCTCCCAGGCCGTGCGGGACCAGGCCAGCATGCTGGTGAAGCTGCCCATGCGCGGCGGCGCGGAGTCGCTGAACGCCGCGGTGGCCGCGGGCATCATGATGTACGAGCTCTGTCGGGAGATTGGCCCGGCGGGCGAAGCGGGGGAGGCGGCGCTGTGATGGACGAGCGGTTTTCCAGGACCCGGCTGCTGCTGGGGGACGCGGCGATGGACGCGCTGGCTGCCGCCCGGGTGGCGGTGTTTGGCGTCGGCGGCGTGGGCGGCTATGTCTGCGAGGCGCTGGCCCGCAGCGGCGTGGGTGCGCTGGAGCTGATCGACGACGACCGGGTGAGCCTGAGCAACCTGAACCGGCAGATCATCGCCACGGAGGACACCCTGGGCCAGTACAAGGTGGACGTGATGAAGGCGCGGATACTGTCCATCAATCCCGCTGCCGAGGTCATCGCCCATCGGCGGTTCATACTGCCGGAGAACGCCGGGGACTTCCCGTTTGACACCTTCGACTACATCGTGGACGCGGTGGACACCGTGGCCGCCAAGCTGACGCTGGTCGAGCGGGCCGCGGCGGCGGGGGTGCCCATCATCAGCGCCATGGGCGCGGGAAACAAGTTGGACCCCGGCCGCTTTCGCGTGTCTGATATCTCCGAGACGAGCGTGTGCCCGCTGGCCCGGGTGATGCGCCGGGAGTTGAAGAAGCGGGGCATCCGACACCTGAAGGTGGTGTGGTCCGACGAGCCGCCGCTGCCCCCTGCCGGCGCGCCGGTGGAGGAACCGATGCCGGCGAGTGAGCCCGCATCGGCACAGGAGCCCGGACAGCGGCCCGGAACGCCTGGGCGGCGCAGCACTCCCGGCAGCACGGCCTTCGTGCCCGCCGTGGCCGGTCTGATGATTGCCGGGGAAGTGGTGAGGGAACTGACGAAGAAATGAGACACCGGGCGCCTGGAAAACAGCCCGATGGGCTGGAGGCGGCAGGCTTGGCTTGCCCCGCCATGTCGGCCTCCACGAACCGGCGGGCGTGCTCCTCGGGATGCTCCTTGCGGATGCCGCAATCCGCACCGAGGGTTCAGACGATTTTGCCGCCCGGCTCAATGAGCCGGGCGGCTCAGACCGCTGACAAAGCCCACAATCGCAAGAATCCCACCTGATGGAAGAAAAACAGGTGGGATTCCTGCTTGCTGCGTTGGCAGCGCCTGCAAAATGCGGTCATTTACGACTGGGTAAACTCCCTTTTTTGCAGGCTTGCCGCCTTGCCTTGCAGGCTTTTTCAA
>CADCHI010000023.1:0-19146 GCA_902801165.1 uncultured Eubacteriales bacterium
TGGGCTTCACCGGCGTGATGTACGACGGCTCCAACCTGCCCTATGAGGAGAACGTGGCGAACACGAAGAAGGCCGTCGAGATGGCGTCCATGAAGGGCGCTGGCGTGGAGGCCGAGCTGGGCTCCATGGGCCGCCGGGAATCCGGAAAGGGCGACCAGAGCGGCGAGCTGGACGAGACCAAGATCTACACCGATCCCCTGCAGGCCAAGGAATTCGTCCGGGAAACCGGCGTGGACGCGCTGGCCTGCTCCTTTGGCACCACCCACGGCATCTACCTGACCGAGCCCCGTCTGGATTTCAGCGTGGTGCGCAACGTGCGCGGCATGACGGAGTACCTGCCGGTGGTGATGCACGGCGGCTCCGGCGTCAGCAAGGAGGACTTCCACAACGCGGTCCGCTCCGGCGTGCGCAAGATCAACTACTTCACCTACATGGACAAGAGCGGCGGCACCGCGGACGAGGAGTACCTCAAGGGCCTTCAGAAGAACGAGCCCCGCTTCTTCTCCGCCATCATGGTGGCCGCCCGGGAGGCCATGAAGGAAAACGTCAAGGACGCCATGCGCACCTTCGCGCTGATGGACGAATAGATCAATCTCCGCAGCAATGACATATCTCCCGGAAATGTGCCAAGGAGGCGGACGGGAATACCGAAGTAAACGGGGCCATCGAGGCGCAAATGGGTCGCGCTGCCGAGTGATATGGGAATGCTTTCAAAATCAGTCGCGCGGGCTTGTCAGATGTGACAGGCCCGCGCTTTTTGGAATTGGGCACCATCGGGCAACCGGCACAGAGCGCGGTTGGCAGGGTTGCGGCTTCCGCAGGACGACGCCGACACTCTGGAGAGCGGACGCGCCGCGGGACGCATGATGAGCCTGCTCGCGCTGCGGCGCGGCGTAATACTTCGCAGGGCAGACACGTTTTGACGCGGCAGTAGGGAATCCTGACAGATGTGATCGCGAGGCCATGCTCCTATTGTTAATGAGGGGGACAAATACGCGCAACAGGTGTATAATGAAGGGGGAAGCTATTCGCCATACCTGTGCTCGGGAAGGAGGGACCGCCATGCCGCGTTTCAGCTCGTCCGGACGCTATGCCGCGCTGCTCGCCGCCGCGTTTCTCCTCAGCGGTCTGATCCACGTATTTCTCTATGGCGTGTTCTTTGCGGACTGCATCGCCCAGCTGTTCTGCGGCTCGGTCCTGGTGCTCTGGGCGCTGTCCGTGCAGCGGCGCGTCACGGACGGTCGGCTGCGGAGGACGCTGATTTTGGCGGCCGCCTTCATGCTGCTGTACAATATTTTGCAGCTTCTGCGCTACTCCCTGAGCGGTGAAGATATGGCTTTCGAGCGCTATCTGTGGTATGCCTTTTATATTCCCATGATCGCCGTCCCGCTGCTCTGCTTTTTCACCGCTCTGTACGTTCACCGGCCGGAGGACGAGCCGCTGCCGCGCTTCTGCGGGCCGCTCGCCGTCGTCGCCGCGCTGATGGTGATCGGCTTCCTCACAAACGACCGCCACTTTTTCGCCTTCCGCTTTCCCTCGGGCATCCTGGACGACAACGGCGATGAGCGCCGCAGCTGGCTGTATTTCCTGTACTGCGCCTGGTTCGGCCTGCTCATGCTGTTCACGCTGGTCGTCACCGCCCGGAAATGCCGCAAGAGCGTCGGCCGACGCCTGCAGGCCCTGTCCGCGGTGCCGCTGCTGGCCACGGCGCTCCTGCTGCTCCTGAGCATCCTGGGCATTAAGCCGCGCCTGAACGGGATCGACCTCTGGAAGGACGGACAGATATTCACCTTCGGCGTCCTCGGCTTTCTGGAGAGCTGCATCCAGATCGGCCTGATCCCCGCCAACCAGGATTACGAGCAGCTGTTCGCGCTGGCGGAGCTGCCCGCCGTGATCCTGAATGAACGGGAGGAGCCGGTCTACCGCACGGCAAGCGCCCGATACCCCTTTCCGGGGAGCGCCGATACGCGGGTGCAGGCCCACGCCATTCGCGGCGGCAGTATCCGCTGGACTACGGACATCGGCTCGCTGCGGACGCTGAACGAAAGCCTCGCCGAGGCGATTCAGCAGATCGAAGCGCGAAACGCCTATCTCGCCGAGGAAAACAAGACCCGGCAGGAGCGCGCCGAGCTGGAGACGCGCAGCCGCCTGTACGACCGCGTTTCGAGCATCGTCCGGCCGCAGCTGGACCAGATCGAGGCCCGCATCCGGGCGGCGGACGGCGCGGCCAGCTTTGAGGCGCAGCTGCCGCGGATCGCGGTGCTGTGCGCCTATGTGAAGCGCCGCAGCAACATGGAGCTCATGGCCGCCGACGGGCTGCCGCTGGAGGAGCTGGCAGCCGCGATTCGTGAGTCGCTGGAGAACATCCGCCTCTGCGGCGCGGGCGCGGCGCTGCAGATCGTCGGGCACGGCGAATACCCGGCGGGGATGATCGTCGCCGCCTACGAGCACTTCGAGGACATCGTGGAAGCGTCGATGGATTCCTTCACCGAGCTGCTGGTGGTGCTCCGCGCGGAGGAGGACCGCTTGACCCTGCGCATGCTCTTGCAGGCGGACGCCATCGAATACGCGGCGCGGCCACACCCGGAGGATGCGGGCTTCACGCGGCAGCTCACCGTCAGCACCGACAACCCGGACACCCTCGTGACGCTCATCCTCACGAAAGGGGGCGTGGCGGCATGAGCCTGCTTTGGACGATGCTCGGCCTGACGGCCCTTCTGCTGTTTTTCTGTGCTGTGACGCTTTTTGCTCTGGCCATTCGCTTCCGGCGCGGCAGGGCGCTTTTCAGCGCGGCGGCGCTGCTGGTGCTCAGCTATATCGTATTGCAGTGCGCCATTGCCCGGATGCAGCAGAACGCGTCGACGCCGGGCCAGGCGGCCTTCGTCGCATGCTTCACCGCAGGAAACGGGCTGTTCCCGCTGGCGCTCTGCCTGGGCATGGCGGCGGGCGTCTGCCTGCTGTGGCGCGGATTCCGGCGCGGCGACGCGGACCGGATCACGCCCTCCTCCATCAAGGAGGCGACGGACACCCTGCCCTCCGGCCTCTGCTTCTGCCGGGAGGATGGCCGGGTGCTGCTGGTCAACCGGGCGATGGAGGCGCTGTGCCGCCGTCTTACGGGCGAAGCGCTGGTGAACGGCCGGCTGTTCTTCGAAGCGCTTTCCGGCGGGGCGCTGCCGGAGGGCTGCCAGCGGGCGGGCTCCCCGGGGGAGCCGCTCATCCTGCTGCCGGACGGCGCGGCCTGGAGCTTTTCCCGCAGGCGGCTGCAGGACGGGCAGCTTTGCGTGGATCTGCTGGTGGCCGCGGACGTGACGGAGCTCTACAACAAGACCCGGGCTCTGAGCCGCGCGCGGGAGGAGGTCACGGCCCTCAATCGCCGCCTGACGGACTACAACCGCGAGATCGTCGCCCTGACCACGGCGCGGGAGATCCTGAACGCCAAGGTGATGATCCACAACGAACTGGGCGGCAACCTGCTGGCCATCCGCCGCTGGCTGCTGGAGGGCGGGGCGGAGCAGGACCGCGCGGACATCGTGGAGCGCTTGCGAACGAACGTCGCCTTCCTGAAGAGCGGCCGCGGACCGGAGGCGAGGGACGAGTGCGCCTTGATGCTGGAGACGGCTCAGACCCTGGGCGTGCGCGTGGAGATCGAGGGGAAGCTGCCCGAGTGGGAGCCCGCCCGGCACATCCTCGCCGTGGCCATCCACGAATGCTTTACCAACACCCTGCGCCACGCTCACGGCAGCGCGCTGGCCCTGCGCGTCTCGGAGGACGACCACCGGATTTGCGCGCGCTTTACCAACGACGGCGAGCAGCCGTCCGGCCCCATCCGCGAGCGGGGCGGCCTGAGCTCCCTGCGGACGCTGGTCGAGCGCGCCGGGGGCTGCATGCTGGCGCAGGCGACGCCCGCATTTTCCATCACGCTGGAGCTGCCGAAGGAGGATGAACATGGCTTGCCAGGTAATGATCGTGGATGACCAGACCGTGCCCCGGCAGCTGTTCGAGCGCATCATCGGCGCGTCGGACCGCTACGAGGTCGCGGTATCCCTGGATACAGCAAAGGTGGCCTACGCCTGGTGCGCAAAGCTGAAGATCGACTTGATCCTGATGGACGTGGTGATGGACGACGGCTATTCCGGCCTGGACGCCGCCGCGCGCATCAAGGAGTCCTTTCCGGAGATCAAGATCGTCATCGTGACCTCCATGCCGGACGCGATGTTCTTGAAGCGCGCCCGCCAGGTCGGCGTGGATTCCTTCTGGTACAAGGAGGTCCAGGCCGCGCCGATGCTGGAGGTGCTGGACCGCACCCTGGCCGGGGAGCGCGTCTGGCCGGACAGCTCGCCGACGACGGAGCTGGGCCTGGCGAAGAGCACGGACTTCACTGAGCGGGAGCTGGAGGTGCTGCGCCTGCTGGCCGAGGGCCTGACGGACAGGGAGATCGCCGAGACGCTGTTCGTCAGCGTGACCACCGTGCGCTATCACGTGGGCAACCTGATGGGCAAGACCGGCTTTGCCTCGCGCACGGAGCTGGCGGTGAAGGCCGTGCGCAGCGGGATCACCATTCCCGGGATCCGATAGAAGGACACAAATAATAAACTACCCCCTCAGGACTGTTGTTTCTGAGGGGGATTTTTATTTGTAAATTTTATATAATGCAGAATAGAAGAATACGCAATGCTGCGTCGAGGACGCGACCCGCACGGGAGGAGGAGATTCCATGAAGGCCCGGAAATGGACGGCATTGGTGCTGACGCTCCTGCTGCTCTTCGGCATGCTGCCGACGGTGACGGCAGGGGCGGAGTACGGCATCCCCGAACCGACGGACAGCTTCTGCCCCTACAGCACCGACGGCAGGCACAGCTGGGGCGGCTGGAAGACCGTCCACGAGGCCACCTGTGCCAGCGAGGGCAGCCGCGTGCGCGCATGCGAGAACGGCTGCGGCTATAAGCAGACGGAAAACATTCCCAGACTCGAGCACGATTGGGGCGGTTGGAAGACCCTCCGCGAGGCCACCTGCACGGCCGCCGGGGAACAGACGCGCGCCTGCGGCGTATGCGGGCAGACGGAAACGCGCGCCATCGACATGCTGCCCCACAGCTACGACAGCTGGACCGTGACGAAGGAGGCCACCTGCACCGAGACCGGCATCCGCACGCGCAGGTGCAAGGCCTGCGGGAACGTAGAACAGGACACCATCGCCAGGCTCCCCCATACCTGGGGCGAATGGCAGATCGTCACGGCGGCGACCGACCACTCCGCAGGCGAGCGCGCGCGCACCTGCGAGGTCTGCGGCACGAGCGAAAATGAGAGCTTCGACCCGGAAGGCACGCTGCGGCGCGGCGCCAGGGGAGAGGCGGTCAAGAGATTGCAGGAGGGCCTGATCTGCTACGGCGTCCTCAAGGCGGGCGGCGCGGACGGCCGCTTCGGCCCCGGCACGGAAGGCGCCGTCAAGCAAGTGCAGGAGGCCGAGGGCTTCGCCGTGGACGGCGTGGCCTGGCCCCAGACCCAGGCGGTGCTGGGCCATCGGTTCGGGGATTGGCAGGTCCTGTCTGTCAAGACTGACTTCTCCATCGGCCTGCGCCGGCGCGTCTGCGACCGCTGCGGCATCGCCGAAGAGGAGGAGGACGCGCCCTCCCCGATGTACAGGCGCGGCGACAAGGGCGACGGCGTCAGGGCGCTGCAGCAGGCCCTGAACGCGGCGGGCTTCAACAGCGGCGCGGCGGACGGCGATTTCGGCGGCAAGACCGAGGCCGCCGTGAAGGCCTTCGAGGAAGCGAACGGCATCGAGCCCGACGGCATCGCCTGGCCGGGCGTGCTCAAGCTGCTGAACGGCGATCCTGACATCGACTACGGCGAGGCCGAGGTCGGGCGCATACGACTCACCGCCGGGGACACCCTGCGCGGCGCTTCGGAGGACGCGGAGTTTGTCACGCAGCTGACCGTGGCCAATACCGGCGACTCCGATCTGGACGTCTGGGTGCGCGTCAAGGGCCTGGATGAGGAGATGCCCATCGACGGCTTCTTCGGGGACTGGCCGGAGGACGGCGAAGGCTCCGTGCGTCTCGCCCCGGGCGAGGAAAGGGGATTCAGATACCTGATGAACCCGACGGCGGAGGAGCTCGAGAGCGACTGGATCGAGCGGACCGTGACCGCCGAGGGCATCGATCCTGTGACGGGTCAGGGCTTTGTCAGCAGCGTCGTGCTGGGCTTCCCCCTGCAGGCCGGCGAACAGCCGGATGCAGGCGGGGACGCGCTGATCGTGGAGCTGCAGGCGGAAGAGCGGCCCTGCACCGCCGGCGAGACCGTGCAGGTTGGCATACGGGTAAAGAACGCCGGCTCCCTGCCGATGACGCAGCTGAGCGTGAGCGCCATGCTCTATGATTATGGCGCCGGGGAGTACGGCGTCGGCGAGGTCCTCGAGGATCTGGGCGACGCGAGATTCCTGCCCGGCGAGATCCGGGAATTGGCGTATCAGTATGTGGTGACGGACGCGGACGTGGAGCGGGGCGAGCTCCTGCTGACGATCTGCGCCGATGCCCGCACCGAATCTGAGTGGCTGACCACGACGGCCGATCTTCATCTGGATACCTATGAGAGCCAGGACGCCGGCAGCGGCGAGGGCATGATCGTCTCCGGCTATCCGGAGAAGACGACCTTCGGCCCCGGCGACACGCTGACCGTCTACGGCACGATCGCCAACACCGGCGACGAGGCCATCGAAGTCTACCAGGCGTACAGCGAGAACATGCTGCCGGACTACACCTATGAACCAGGCGTAAGCGTGATCCCGCAGGAGGGATGGAGGCGGATCGAACCCGGCGAATCCCGAAACATCCGGTTGACCTACGACGTCACCGACGAGGACGTGGCGCGCGGCTGGATCGGCTTGCGCATCCTCGCCAGGGCGCGGGGCGTCGATTCCGGCAGGGAGCTGGACGACGGCGTCAATTTCTCCTTCACGATGGAGGAGGGCGAGGTTGAAAAGCCCATGGCCGCGCTCTCGATCACCGATGTGCATACGGAGGAACGCGCCTATGCCGCGGGGGAATTCCTCCAGGTCAACTACCGCCTGACGAACGTCGGCGCGGAACCGCTGTCCCAGATCGGGGTTCAGCTGCTGCGCGTGGAGGACGACGACATACTGGACGACGCTGCGCTCGATTTCCCGGAACTGGTCCTGGAGCCCGACGGGGCCGCGAATGTCACCATCAACCACGTCGTGACCGAGAAAGAGGCCGCAGAGGGGTATATCTACCTGCTGGTGCGCGCCGAGGGAACGTCCACGGGCGTCGGCGCCTACTGCGCGGACACGGTGGAGTTCGTCCTGGGCGATCTGCCGATGGACCCGGACTTCCAGCTCATCAACCTGGATCTGCCGGCGCTCATCGTGACGGCGGAGCTTACGGACCCCGACCGCGCCTACAGGGCCGGCGAGCCCGTGCCCATGGACATCACCGTCATCTGCCTGAACTCGACCCGGCTGGAGAAATTCGAGGTCTGGCTGGAGCCGATGTACGCCGGCACGGATACCTATATCTATGAGTACATCGAAGGCGTCGGCAGCCTGGACACCTACGACTTCAACACCGGCCTGATCGGCCTAAACCCGCACGAGATCTGGGAAAAGTACCACGATGGGCTGGTCTTCCCCGAGGTGGTCGCTGAGCTGGGCTCGTTCGACGTGGACGTCGTCGCCCAGGCCCAGGACCCCGAGACCGGCGAATACTGCGAAGTGCGCGACCGGATCACGGTGCACACCAAGGCCGGGGCAGCGGAAGCCGCGCTCAAAGTCACCGCGAAGGCGCAGACCGAGAAATTCGCGCCCGGCGTGTCGCTTAAGGTCGACCTGAATGTGAAAAACACGGGCTCGGTCCCTGTCAGGGGCCTGTCGCTCTCCCTGAAACCGGGATGCGACGGCAACAAGGACGGCAAGGCTCCGCCCTTTGCGTCCTGGCCCGGTGAGATCGCGCCCGGGGCGGAGTGGAACACCACCTTCTCCTACACGCCTGCGCTGGAAGATGTCAACAAGAACCAGCTGCACTTCACCTTTAGGGCCAAGGGCAAGCACTCCGAGACCGGCGAGGTCGTGACCGCCGGCCGGGAATGCTACGTCCTGCGCGCCACGGACGCGGTGGGGCTGACCCTTACCGCTGAGCCCCTGGAGAAGACCTTCCTTCCCGAGAAGAACGTGCTCATCAATCTGACAGCCACGAACACCGGCACGGTGCCGCTGAAGCGGCTGCTGCTGGACGACGAACTGCCCAGTCAGGCGACCTTCGGCAGCGTCGATACGCTGCTCTCGCCCGGTGAATCGTGCAGCGCCATGGTGCCCGTGCACCCCACCAGGGAGATCTGGAACCAAAACAAGTCGGGCTGGAACCTGAGCTGGACACTGCGTGCCCTCTCCACCACCGGCAAGGCGCTGGAGGCGACCGCAAACGCCACGCTGAAGCCTGACGCAGAATCGCCGCTGCTGTCCGTCACCGCCGAGCCGGACAGCTGGTACTACGTGCCCGGCGTGCCCGTCTACTATACCATCACGGTGCAAAACACCGGCAACGTGGCCCTGGAGGACGTGCACCTGCTGGACGGGAAGATGGACGCGCGGCTCTCCGGCAGCCGGGAGAACCTGCTCAAGCCCGGCCAGAAGCGCACCGCCCAGTGGTTCACCATGCTCAGCGACGAGGACTGGCAGGTCGACCGGGCAAACGGCACGAGCTCCGAATACAGCTGGATGGCCATCGGCGAGAGTGCGGGCGAAGGGCGGCTGGTGGAGGGTACCGGCGGCTTCACGCTGTCACCGGCTGGCGCGGTCAAGGACGGCAATCCCGGCCTGCGCGTCACCACCGAGCAGGAGGAGGGCGCGGTCTACGCCCTGGACCAGACGGCGACCGTGGTGGTGCGCTTTGAAAACATCTCCTCTGAACGCATCAGGAACGTGCGCATCTGCGCGCAGCAGCTCAATCCCGGAGACAACACCATCGGCCACACCACCCTCATCCGGCTCAACAACCGCGTCTACGCGCCGGGCGAGACGGGATCCCACGAGATCCAATATCCCGTCAAGCGGCTGGATGTCTCGCGGGGCAGGATCGCGTTCAATTTCATCGTGATGGGCGAGAGCCTCGACACCGGCATGGCCTGCTACGATACCAGCCATGTGGAACTCAAGACCACGCGGGACTACGATCTCGCGACGTACACCGGCAATGCCTGGGGCCTGGACAACTACGACGGCAGCTGGCAACTGACGCTGGCCAATATCGTAAGACCTGTCGATGATCTCAAGGCTCAGTTCGGCCTGGAGCTGTCCCTCTTGGAGGTGAGCCGCGAGGACGATATCGTGACCGCGAAGATCCGGGCGACCAATCAAAGCGACGTGCCTTTGACCAGCTTCGGAGGCGGCGGCTTCAATCCGGTGGGCCCTCACATTTTGGTGGAGGACAGCCTCCGCCTGCAGGTGAGTGGCGGGGCGGTGCCGCTGGAGGACGCCGATATCGGGCTCGCCCCCGGCGAATCCTTCGAATTCATCTACCAAACGACCATCAACGGCGGGGATTACGCCTTGAGCGACGCCGTGAACCGCACCATCTCCCTCATCGGGTCAGGCGAGGGCGACATTGAAGTGGTCGGCCTGTGCCAGCTGCGCGTGCCGCTGGAAATCCCAGAGGAGTTGGGCTTCCGGCTGTCGCTGGGCAACGTCGTGCGCGACCGGCAGATGGGTACCATCCTGCAGAAGCTGCGCCTGGAAAACCCGACCGACGAGGAACTGGAGATCCATATGTCCATGGAGGCGGAGGACGACTCGCTCGAGGACGGACTCAACTTCCAGTGGCAGGGCAGCGGCTCCGGCGTCTACTTTGTCAACCCCGGCGAGACCCTGGACTTCGGCGCGTGGCTGCAGCCCACCCAACAGGAGGCGGAAGACGGCATGATCCTCCGCTGGATCACGGCTGCCGGAGCGGATGAGGCGCACAGCCTGATCGCTCATATTCCCCTTCAGGGCGGGATGCCCATGAACGCCATGGAGATCGCCTGCAGCGCGGCGGACGGGTTGGCGGACGGCGCCTTCAATGCGACGTACTCCGTGCTGAACACGATTCCCGATTACGGGGAAGACGACCTGATCCTGAACATAAAGGACGCGCGCGTGAAGGTGCAGGTGCTCGCGCCGGATGGCAGCTGCCTGGACACCCTGACGCTGGACCCTGAAGAGACCGGGATCGGCCCCGGCGGAAAAACCGCCGCGTACCTGCAATATGAACTGACGCCCGAGCAGCGCGCGCTGGGCTCCATCACCTTCCTGGCCTGGGCCGAGGGCGTGCTCGTCATCAGCGATGACAGCGGCGAGCTGCCGATATTTTCCTGGAACACCTGGACGGAGACCGTGGCGACCGACGGTCTGCCCGAGGTCACCCCCGGCGACCTGTCCGTCAGCATCTCGCTCCCGGAGGGCGACCGGCTTTACAGGGCGGGCGAGCCCATACCGCTGGCCTTTGAGATCACGCCGGAGGGCGACCATCCCCTGGAGGGCCTGACGGCCTGGCTGGATCCGGTGGACACGGGCACCGATTCCTTCATCTACGAGTATTTTGGCGATCTCATGCTCGACACCTCCGCCTATGCCGAGGGCTTCGGCCCCGGCGACGCCTTGCGCGTCGAGCGCTACGAAGCGCTGACCCTTCCCATCGAGGCCGCGCGGTCGGGAGGCTTCGACATGAAACTCATCGCCGGCGCGAAAGACCCTGCGACGGGCGAATACTTCGAGCGGTCCGCCCGCGTGCATGTGCGCACCGTGGACAATAACATCGGACTGGTGCTGATTCTGGAGCCGAATGTCCAGAGATACACGCCTGAGCTGCCCGTCGTGTTCCGGGTCGGCGTCAAAAACGAGGGCTCTGTGCCCTTCGACGGCGTCGATGTCGACTGCCGGCGCGGCACCCTGGCGCAGGCGAACGTCCCGAACTGGGTCGAGGTGGTATTCCAGACAGACGAGCCCATCCAGCCCGGCGAGACCGTCTGGCGGGAGGACTTCCTCTGCTGGCCCACGATCGAACTGGAAGGCGGCACCATGTACGCCCATTTCAGGGCTAATACCTGGGCGGGACGCGAGCACGCACTCACGGATAGGATGCTGGTGTTCCCCATGGCCCAGCCCGCGGGCATCTCCCTCGCCGGCGAGGCGGACGCCGACACATTTGCCCCGGACGAGCGCATTGACTGCGCGGTCAATGTGAAGAACACCGGCGGCGCGGCGCTCATGAACTGCGAAATCATTCAGGAGATCATCCCCGCCCAGGGCGAGACGAGCCGGACGAGCTTCCCCCTCTTCGAGGACAACCGGTACCTGTGGCCGGGCTCGGGGAAGAGACTTCCCCTGTCCTGCACGCCCGACGGCAGCGAGGGCGATTCCATCACCCTGAAGGTCACCGTCACCGGGCATAGCGTGGACACGGGCGAGACCGTGACGGCAGAGTGGACCCACACACTGACGCGGGCTGAATCGGACCTGCCAGCCCTGAGCGTCGAATGTGAGCTCGAAGAGGAAAGGATCTACGAGGCGAACGAGACGGCCTACGTCACCGTGACCGTCCGCAACGACGGCGAGGTGACCCTGGGCGAGGTGACCCTGGACGTGGACGTTGCCCGCTTCGGGGCCGACGCGCCGGAGGGCAGCTACATAGGCACCTGGGACGGCCTTGAACCCGGGAATGCCATCGTGCATGTCTACCCCTACACCATCACGGACGGGGATGTCGCCAGCGGCGCGGTCCGCCTGAATTTCATGGCGCATTCCCAAGCGACGGATGAGATCGGCCCCAAGGACGCGGATGCGGGTTGCGACCTGTACACCCGGGACCTGGGCGGCGACACCATCATGTATGACCTGCCCACGGGCATGGGCGGCTCAGCGGAGGGCGCGGCGCTGTCCGTCTCCGGCGGGTATGGCGCGGATGGCTATGGCGAGGGCGACGAGCTTACCTTCCAGCTGGAGCTTCGGAACACCGGCGAACGCCCTCTGACCCAGCTCAGCGCCGAAGCGCTTCTGCGGGATGAGGAGAACCACATCCTGGTCGACGCGGACATCGCCTCCTGGTCGGACTGGTCCTTCGAGCCGAGCGACACCCTGCCCTTCGGCTGGGGTTACAGCCTTACCGCGGAGGACGTCACACGGGGCTTTGTGCGCGCGACGTTTATCGGCCGCGCCTTGGACGCGGAGACCTTCGAGCCCGTGTTCGCCGAGTTCGGCGTCACGGTACCCCTCCCTTCCTTTACAGGGGATGGGGAAGCCGATGAGAGCGGGGAAGAGGGCGACGTTGAGGTCGCGCCGCCGGAGATAACTGTACCGCCGGAGACCACCGCGCCGCCGGAGATAACTGTACCGGCGGAGACCACCGCGCCGCCGGAGATAACTGTACCGCCGGAGACCACCGCGCCGCCGGAGACCGCTGTGCCGCCGGAGACCGGCCAACCTGAGCCTGGGCAGCCGGAGGCACAGCCCGAACCGACGCCTACCGCTTCGGAGGCGTTCGACGTCGGCTTTTGCCGGCGCCGCCTGACCGGATGGGGCGAGGGCGTCAGCCAATTCGAACTCATCGGCTGCGCCGAACACCGGCAGATGCTCGAGGCCTTCGCGGAGACGCTAACAGGCGCCGACAATGACACCGCGGCGCTGCTCCGGTGGCAGGCCGCCAAGGGCATCCTGACGGTTGACGTGAATGAGGAATACGACCGGCTCAATGACGCGCTGCCGGGCGAAGCGGCCAAGGCCCTGCTGGCGGCGGACCGCGACAGCTTCTTCGCGCAGCTGGATGCCCTGGAAGCGCTGATGGCGAGCACGGCGAATCCCGCCATTGCGGCCCGCCTCGTTTCCGAACAGCTGGTGGAGAATCTGATCGACCTTTGCTGCGTTCGCCACACCGCGCCGGCCGCGCGGGCGGACAGCCTGTTGGAACGGGAATATGCCCGGCTTGCCGGCGCGGAAGCCGTGCTGGAGGGCTGCCAAATCGAATACTCCGGCGGCGCGGAGGGCAGTCCGGTGACCCGCACCGAAACGCTGTGCCAAGCGCATGCGGACATTGACCGGCGTCTGGAAGCGGCCATATTCGGCATGGTCGCAGACGCGGCGGTTGCGGAGGCGTTCCGCCGGGCACAGAGGGATTGGGAAGCGGCGCTGCGGAGGCTGGGCCGCGTCCTCGCGCGCACCGCGGACACAGCCGCACAGGAGGCCGTCACCGCCGACCTGTTCGCCTTCCACGACTGGCAGATCGCCCGGGAGGCGCTGCTCGCGGAGCTCTATCCCGGAAGCAGTTCGACCGCGGCGGAGATTGTCGCCCAAACGATCCGTCGGCGCGTCATCGGCATGGAGGCCGCGTTCATGCAGCCGTAACCCACGTCAAGACATCGGAATTGGATAACGCCCGACGGCAAATCCCCGGAATAATCCTTTCAATAGAAGGCGTTCCGGGGATTTGTTTGGCTCATCACGGAAAGGCGGGGCCAATTCCCCTCAGACGCTGCGATAGGCTTACGCCAGTCACGCTGAACGCTTCGCCAAGCCTTCGGCCGCGTGGGCCAGCTTCCGGTTTATGATTCAGTCCTTCGGAATGAATCGTGAAGTCGCCGGAGGCGACGGGGAATCCGATGGATTCCCGCCTGCCCCAGCGGGGAGCCCTTGGAAAACGCGGCAGCAGCTATTTCCAATCCCTAGAGTGTGTTTCCAAATGCATCTTTCCGAATTTAGAAACACACTCCAGCCCAACTTTCCGTGAAGAGCAACACAAAGCCCGGTGTACATAAGCATGCACACTGGGCTTTGTGTTCGTTTGCGCCTGCGCGATCAACGGCGCGCGGGGATTCCCGCACGGCTTCCAGCAGGCGCTTGTGATCCTGTTCATCATGCACCGGCGCTGCCGCCCGGCTGGGAGAAGCGTGTGGGCGACGGGGATATGGGCGGGATGGCTTTTAACAGCGCCCGCGCCGTATGCCAATGCCTTGTTTCCTCATCTCTTCATGATTTGCACCATACGGTCCCAGCCCGCCTTGGCCTCCTTGCAGACCGGGAACACGGGATAGCAGTGGAACATGCCCTCGCCGACGATCATCTGGTAATCCACGCCGTACCGCTTCATTGCCGCCTCAAAGGACGGCGCGCAGGCGTAGAGCGTCTCATGGCTGCCGTAGATGAAGGTCACTCTCGGGCAGTTCGTGAAATCGGCCCTTTGCAGCCATATCATGTATTCCGGGACGCTGTCGTCGCCGTGGCGCATGATCTCCACAGCCGTCTTCATGTACTGCGCGGGGATGGCTACGTCCAGCCTGTCCAGCGCCAGCATGCGCTGCCATTCCTCGTCCGTGTCCACACAGGTGCCCGGGGAGATGGCCATGATGTGGCCGGGCATCGGCGTATCCGCGTGCCCGTTGTTGATGTAGGGGACCATGCCCAGCGCCAGGTTGCCGCCGGAGGATGTGCCCAGCACGGAGATGTGTTCCGGGGCGTAGCTCCTCAGCATTTCCCTGTAGGTGGCGTGGATCATGGCATAGGCCCGTGTCAGCGGATAATCCGTGCAGAGGGGATAGTAGGGGATGAACACGTCGAGCCCGGTCTCCCTGGCGAAGCGCAGCGCTTTTTTGATGGAGCCGGGCCTCGGCGCGCTGATCATGCCGCCGCCGATGATAAAAAGGTTCGCCCGACGGGCGGGCTGTTTGTGGATCATCCTGACCACCGGGCAGCCCATGATCTCGATCTGGCTGATCTCAAAGGCATCGTCCTTCAATACCGGGATCCTGTTCCGGGCATTCCGCTTGCGCCGGTTGTCCAGCAGCTCTTCCGTGCTCCGGCCGACCCACATCTTCTTGAGGCCGGACGCCTTCACCAGGCGCTTCAGGACTTCATATTTCAAGCTCATTTTCCATCGCTCCTTCATCAGTTAGTTACATTTTACTGCTGAGGCCGCCAAACTTCAATATGACTGTGTTAGTTTTAACAAATATCCCTTGCGTTCCGTGGTTTGTTGGGTATAATGAAAGTGAGGTAAATCTAACCTGCTTGGCGGGGAAATCAAGGAAAAAGCGAACAACAAGCGAGGGCTGGCACATGAAATTCACGGAGATGGGCAGGCCGGACGGCAGGACCATGCTGCTGCTGCCCGGCACGGCATGCACCTGGGAGATCAACTTCCACACGGTCATCGACCGGCTGGCGGAGCAGTATCATTTGATCTGCGTCAATTACGACGGCTTCGACGACGAGAAGGCGACAAGGCCGTTTACGGACATGCTGACGGTGACCGGGAAGATCGAGGACTACATCATCAAGAATCACAATGGCCGCGTGGACGGGGCCTATGGCTCCTCGCTGGGCGGCAGCTTTGTGGGCCTGCTGATCCAGCGCAGGCGCATTCACATCGACCACGGCTTCATCGGCTCATCCGACCTGGACCAGGGCAGTCCCATCGTCGCCCGGATCATGACGGGGATCGTGGGCCGCTGGATCGCCGGCGCGGCGAAGAGCGACAGGAAGCGCCAGAAGCTCAAGGACATGCTGGTGAAGAACTTCGGCATGGACATGGACCCGGAGACGGATGCCTTCATGGATGAGTTTGCGGGCAGCATGGTGTCCCTGCACCCGAAGACCGTGGCACGGGAGTTCTACTCGGACTATGTGACGCCCCTCGAGGACGACATTCACGTGGACGGCACCAAGGTGCACGTCATCTACGCGCTGAAGATGGGGCCGAAGTACGAGAAGCGGTACCTGCAGCACTTCCGCGACCCGGACATCATCCGCTTCGACATGCAGCACGAGGCGTGGATATTCCAAACCCAATGGACGCAGCCCATACTGGACGCCATCGCGGCGCGCATGGGATAGGGGAGTGAGGATATGTTCTGGGACAGCGTGGCCGGGGTCTATGATGTCTTCGTCAATGTCGTCAACCGCAGGACCCACGTGGCGCTGAGGGAGATCGTCGCGGGCCTCATACAGCCGGGCGACCGCGTGCTGGAGTGCGCCTGCGGGACGGGGCTGCTCACCGAGGTCATCGCGCGAAGGTGTGACCGCGTGACAGCGACGGACTTCGCGCCGAAGATGCTGGCAAGGGCGAAGAAGAACTGCGCCGCGTTCGACAACATCACCTTTGAGCCGGCGGACATCACGGCGCTGAAATACGCGGACGGCAGCTTCGACGCGGTCGTCGCCGGGAACGTGATCCACCTGCTGGACAATCCCTTGAAGGCGCTTGGCGAACTGGACCGCGTGTGCAGGCCGGGCGGCCGGCTGATCATCCCGACCTACATGAACCGGGATAAAAGGGGTGGCACCAGCGGCTTTGCCACCGCCGTTGGCAAGGCTGGAGCGGACTTCAAACGGCAGTTCACGGTGGAAAGCTACCGGCAATTCTTCCGGGACGCGGGCTATCAAGACGTGTCGATACAGCTGGCCGAGGGGCGCATCCCCTGCGCCGTGGCGGTGATGAGAAGCGCGGGAGGGACGGGCAAATGCTTCTGACGCTGGTTCTTGCAATCGCGGGCTGCGCACTGCTGTTCCTCGCCATCTGGGGCGTGACGGTCACGCTGCCCACTAGGCTTCTGGCAAAGAACTTTCCGAAGGACGTGCAGGAGAGGCTCAGGCCGAGGCTTGAGAGCCTGCCCATGTCCCCGAAGCGGGTCCTGGGCTGGATGATCCTGTTTCTGCTTGTCGCTGGGTATCTGGCGCTGTTCATCGTCGGCGGCATCGACGGCTTGAAGCGCGGCTTCACCTTCGGGCAGTTCTTCCTACGGTTCTTCACCATCGGCGCGGTCGTCAAGGCCTTTGACATCGTCGCCCTGGATTGGTTCCTGCTGACGAAGACCCATTTCTTCCAGCACTATTTCCCGGAGACCGAGGGCTGCGCGGGCTGGCAGGACTTCGGCTACAACCGCAGGCAGCAGGCGCGGCAGTGCGTGTCGATCGTTATTGGTAGCGCTGTCACCGCGTGGATATTTGCCTTGCTCTGAGAAGGGGGACGGACGAGAGGGCGCATTTGATCCTTGCGGAGCTGAACGATCCCGATATCGTTCTGATGAAGCGAGGGAGATAGACATATACTTTCTATAAAGGGTACAAAGGGAAAGCCCATGCCGTTGTCGTCGCAACGGTATGGGCTTTCTTGTACAACGCCCCCCGCATCGTGCGGGGATTCCCAAAAGCCTATAGCTATGAGTAAACCGTCAAACCCTTATCCAGAAAAAGGACTAGAGTGTGTTTCTAAATGCTGGGAGATGCAGTTTCGAGTGGATTTGGCTGCATTTCAAGGCGATTTCCCGCAGGCTTAGTGGCGCTAAGTCAAGGGAATGGTCCTGAGTATAGAGTGATTGCCCTTCCCTCGCGGCCGGGAAGCCGTTTCGATCAATGGCGGTTCATGCCGGATATGCCCGAAGGGAGAACGGGCGGTATTGAAGTTTTATTCAGATAGTTTGACTGCAATGCAGTCATCCAACTCGCACACATATCCTTCCTGAGGGTAGGCGGGCATGGCGTACGCGGCTTCAACAGCCGCATGCAGATGATCGTAGTTATAGGCGGGGAAGGTCCGGTCCGTCATCGCCTCGAACAGGCGGATGACGGCCAGCGTTCCGCTGCCGGGGCGATCCGGGAAATTGGCCCACTCAAAGAACGACATGCCGTATACGTCGGTCTTCTCCATCAGAGGCGTATTGTCCTCGAAGGGCAGCGCGCCAAGCACGACAAGGGGCTTGGCCTCCGTATCCATGCCCTCCAACTCGGAGAGGATGTCCTGGCCGATCCGGACATCCCTCTCGTTGCGCTGCATATCGGTATAGCATAACCTGACGACGATGAGCGACTGGCACAGGACAGCTATGACGCAGATGCCCACGAGCGCCTTTTTCAACAGGCCGTTCTCCGTGCGGGAGAGGAACCAAACCGGGATGAAGGCGGCGGAGATTTGAAGCGCGAATTGCGTCCTCGTATTGGCCTGGGTCCCGTAGAGCACGCTCATGGCGTAGGGAAGAACGAGCAGCGCGGCGATCGACAGCAATTCCATGGCGCCGGGCGCCGTGCCCGTGCCGCGCTTCCTGATGGCGAGGAAAACCATGTACAGGAACATGATGGCGCACAGGGGATAGAGCGAGGCGTGATTCGCGTGATAGAGGATCATCGTCCGCACGACTTCCTCGATGATATTGCGAATGCACCTCAGCACCGAGGCGTTTTTCCACTCGAACTGCTGCATGAGGTATTCGCTCATGCCGCCGCGGGTCAGCCGCTGGATGATCCAGTACGCCGCGACGGCGGCCAGCACCTGGAGGAGCCAGATCGCGGCCTGGGAGGGCTTTATGCCTCTGCCCGACCGGAAATGGCAGGCCAGGCACAGGAATATGACCGTGAAGTAGTAGACGATCAGTGCCTGATAGATGGTTATCGAAAAACAGAGCAGCGCCGAGGACAGCAAGGCGCAGGCGCATTTTGCCGCCAGGCCGTATTTTTCCCGTGTATACACGCAGACGTCGAGCCCCGCGAGCAGCGTCAGCAGCAGCATTCCGATGCCGATTCCCGCAATTTGCAGGACAAAATAGGCCTGAAAGACCCATACGGGCGAGGTCCCAAACAGTATCACGAAGAGCAGGTTGGCGTCGTTCCATTGCCTGCCGGAAAACCGGTAGATGTAGTAACCCATCAGCCAGCCGGACGCGGCGAAGCAGATGAGAAAAATGACGCCGCTCAGAACCGGATGCCAGTGGTCGAGTCCGAGCAGGCGGAGAAGGAAGACGAGGCCGGCCCTGCCCTCGTTGACATATTGTGTCAGCGCGACCTCCGCATGGTACAGCATCCGGTCGCTGTCAGCCCTGAAATTGCTGCTGGTGACCAGGGGAAACCAGATCGCCCAGATGGCCGCAGTCAGCACGATTGCCGCGGCGATTCGGAGCCTTTTCAATTCTTTGCGCGTCACCGTTGAGCCCCCCTTAGTGAAACTGCCCTGTTCAAGATGGATTATAGCGCATATCTGTTAATAATGGAAGCCCCGTGAATTGCATTTGACAACGAATGAATTAGAGTCTGTTTCTAAATTCGGAAAGATGCATTTTCGGCATCTAATCTTCCATTTCTGCGTTGATTTCCCTTGACTTTTACGCACCGCCGCTACT
>CADCHI010000023.1:19178-68960 GCA_902801165.1 uncultured Eubacteriales bacterium
GCGACTGCTATAGCCCCACTAAGCCTGCGGAAAATCGCCTTGAAATGAATGATCATCTGCTCGAAACTGCACATCCCTCATTTTAGAAACACACTCTAAACCACGAAATGCGCCGATGACGCGCCGGGCGGGGGCGAGGCCCGCTCCGTTATGTGTGCATTGTCTAAACCAAGAAATAAATTGACGAAAGCACGGGTTTCCGATATAATATAATAGGGTTGTAGTATTCAGTTAAAATGGTTAAACTGTAGCCCGGAATAAGGGGCGGCAGAGGCTGAATTCTGCGGCCGACCAAAGACAGAGGAAAAGCAGTACCAGCTGGATTGGCGGGCTGCCGGAACTTGAGAAATAGCTGCTCAAGGCGAAGGGCATGATTGCTGTTGATTGCCCTCCGCAGGGCGAAGCTATGTCTTGAAAGGGCTGCTTGGGGGCGGAATGCCGATGTTTCTGTTTCCGCGCAGACTTGCGGCCCGTGAGGCGGCGCCGGCACAGCCGGCGGAGAAGGGGAGGCCTCGAACCCATTTCGCGGGTCCGGGCAAGTTCCCCGCTGCGTTCATTGGATGGAACAAGGGTCCATCGCAGCGCGGATTGACATGCGGGAACCGGAGACGGCCGGCTGCGTGGCCTGTGAAACGGGCAAAAACAGAGCGGCAGGCTGGGAAATATGCAGAACGACAGCAGATATACGGTAATCATTCCCACCTTGAATGCGGCAAGGCAGATCGAGCGGCTGATCAGGGCCCTGAGGGACCAGACGAGACCGCCGGAGGGCATCCTCATCGTGGATTCGCAGTCCGGCGACGATACGGTCCGCCTGTCCCGGTCCTTCGATGGGGTCGAGGTCATGGCGGTGCGCCGGGGAGAGTTCGACCATGGAACGACCCGCGACATCGCAGTCAGGTCGACGGACGCGCCGTATGTGGTGCTGATGACCCAGGATGCGCTTCCGATGGACGAGGGGTGCATGGAGGCGCTGCTGGCTCCGCTGGAAGATGACGAAGGGATCGCCGCGGTGTGCGGCAGGCAGGTCGCCTATCCCGACGCGACCGCCCGGGAAAAGGCGATTCGGGAATACCGCTATCCGGCGGAGGACCGTCGCTGGTCCCAGGAGGACATCCCGGGGCTGGGAATGCGCGCCTTTTTGCTGTCGGATACCTGCAGCGCCTATCGCCGGGACGCCTACGAGGCGGTGGGCGGCTTTGCCCACGGGGTGCGCACGAACGAGGACATGCTGATCGCCGCCGACTTCCTGAAGGCCGGGTATAAGCTGGCCTACCAGGGCCAGGCCAGGGTGCGGCACTCGCACAACCACTCCATGCGGGAGGAGTATTTCCGCAACTACGGGGTGGGGGCCTTTCTCGAGACCTATGCGGATCACTTCGCGGGTGCGAGCGACACCAGCGAGGGCATGCGCCTGGTTCGTAGCGTCGTTCGCCAGCTGATCGCAGGAGGCCGCTTTTGGGAAATACTGCCCTTTGGGGCGAGCTGCGCGGCACGCTTGCTCGGCAATCGCAGGGGCCGACGTGCCGTTCGGAGGTCGAAGACATGAGCGCTCGGGACGGCGGCGTGGAGATTCTGATGGCGGTCCACAATGGATCGGCATTTTTGAAGGAGCAGATCGACTCCATCATCCGCCAGACGGATGGGCGCTGGCACTTGACGATTTCTGACGACGGCTCCACGGATGATTCGAGGGAGATCATCGACGATTACGCGCGGCGCTGCCCGGATAAGATCGCTCACCTTCGATCGGGCAGGCGCTTCGGCAACGCGCGCGACCACTTTTTCTTTCTGATGGAGCGCTGCGATTCGGAATACATGCTGTTCTGCGACCAGGACGACGTGTGGTATCCCGACAAGGTGAAAAAGACCCGACAGGCGCTGCTGGACGCGGCGGAGAAGTATGGAAGCGGGACGCCGATCCTGGTCTTCAGCGACCAGGTTCCTACGGACGCGGCGCTGAACCCGCTGGCCGATTCCCTGATGCGCTATCAAAACCAGTACCGCGAGGACTTCGATTTTCGCAGCCTGCTGATGCAGAATGTGGTCACGGGCGGCGCCATGGGCATCAACCGCGCCCTGGCGGAAATGGCCAGGCCGCCGCGGGAGGCCGGGACCATCATCATGCACGACTGGTGGCTGGCCGTCGTAGCGGCAAAGTTCGGGAGGATCATCTACCTCGACGAGCCCCTGGGCGCCTACCGCCAGCACGGGGACAACGCCGTGGGCGCCAAGGCGGTGGGGAGCGCGCGCTACATCTCGGAGCGCCTGAGCGCCTTGGGCGAGGTGAGGCGGAGTATTCTGCGCAAGAAGGCCCAGGCCGAGACCTTCCGCCGTGCCTATCAGGACAGGCTGAGCGACGAGGAAGCGCTTTATCTACGTCAATTTGCCAGGAAGCACAGCGGCATGGGGTTCTATCTGCGGCACATGGGGCTCATCCATGGAACGGCGCGCAGGGTGGGCATGCTGCTGCTGGGCTGAGAAGACAAGAAGGAGTTACGCCATTGGAATCAGCTGCTGAAAACAGAAAATGCCATGTATTGCTGATCTATCGCGCCATGATCCCCTCGGTGCGGCTCTGCGGCCACAGCCAGATGGAGGCCTTGGCGCGGGAGGGGCTGCTCGAGTACCGGGCCGTGCAGGAGATGCAGTTGACCCGGGCGGACATGAATTGGGCTGACACGGTGCTGCTGGGACGGCTGGACAGCTGGTATGAGCGCAGGCTGGCCCAGATCCTGCACGACGCCAGGCGCAGGCTCGTCTACATCATCGACGACGACCTGCTGAACATCCCTCCCGCCATCACCAGCGCCGCTTACTACGGGCAGCCGGCGGTCCAGGGGAATATCCGGGCGATGCTCGACATGAGCGGCGTCATATTCTCGCCCTCGCCGCTGCTGCTGGCCAAGTACGCCACCGATGGCAAGCTGGCGGTAAAAATGGAGGAGCCTGCGCTGGAGCCGGTATCCTACAGCCCGCGGAACCCGGGAAGGCCGCTGAAGATCGGCTTTGCGGGTTCGATCGACCGGGTTTCGGACATTGAGGAAATCCTTCGCAAGGCGCTGTTTCGCATCAAGGAGGAGTTCGGGGACCGGGTGCGGTTTGAATTCTTCGGGGCCATTCCCAGCTTCGCCAGGCAGCTGGAGGCTGCCTGTATCCCCTATACGGAGGATTACGATCACTACCGCCGTAAATTGAATGAGCTCGCCTGGGACATCGGGCTTGCGCCCATGCCCATCACGCCCTTCCACGCCTGCAAGCACTATAATAAGTTCTGCGAGTACTCGGCGGCCGGCGTCGCGGGGATCTATACCGACAGCGAGCCCTACGTGTTCATCCCGGAGAAGGAGCGCTTCGGCCGGTTCTGCAAGAACACCCCGGAGGCCTGGTACGAGCAGATCCGCGCGGAGATCCTGGACGACGAAGGCCGGGAGGAGCACCGCAGGCAGTGCTGCGCCTGGGCGGGCGAGAGATTGTCTCCGTCCTATATCGGACGGGAGCTGTTTCAGGCTCACGGGGAGCTGTTCCGCCCCCTGGAGGCGCAGGCGATCGCCGGTTCTGCGCTGGGCTGGCTGAAGGTGCAGAACCTCTGCCGCTCGGTGGCGGAAAAGGTGCGGCGCAACGGCCTCAAGACGCCGGTCGTGGCGGTCCAGAAGCTGACGGGCCGGCTCCGCTCGATGGTGGAGAGGCGTCGGCATTGATAGAAGGGAGACAGATTCCATCTTGAAAAGAATAACACTTCGGGGACACGGCTATCGGAAGAAAACGGCGCTGACGCTGTCCCTTGCATCCAATGATTTCAAGAGCAAGTATGCCAGCTCTCAATTGGGCGTGCTCTGGGCGTTTGTCAAGCCGATTGTGCAGGCGTGCGTCTATATTTTTGTGTTCACGATCATCGCCAGATCGGCCCCGGTTGGGAACACCTATCCGTATGCGTTTTGGCTGCTGCCGGGTATCGTGGCGTGGTTCTTCTTTTCCGAAGGCGTCATGTCCGGAGCGAACGCGCTGCTGGAGTACTCCTATCTGGTCAAGAAGGTACGGTTCGACATCGAAATTCTGCCGATGGTGAAGGTGCTGTCAGCGTCCATCGTTCACATCTTCTTTGTGCTGTTTGTGCTGTTTCTATACCTGCTGTGGGGGCTCCCGCTGAGCTGGACGATGCTGCAGATTCCCTATTATATGCTCTGCACGCTGTGCATCACCTCGGCGCTGGCCAGGATCAATTGTGCCCTGGTGCCGTTTTTTCGGGACTTTACGCAGATGCTGGAAATAGTGCTCATGGTCCTGATGTGGGCCTGCCCGGTGATGTGGGACATCGCCATGATGCCGCAGAAGATTGTCGTTCTGTTCAAATTGAATCCGATGTACTACGTGATCGACGGCTACAGGCAGTCGTTTATGAACGGCAAGTGGTTCTTTGAAAGCCCCTGGCTGACGCTGTACTTCTGGGCGATTGTCATCGTGCTGCATTTCGGCGGCAAGAAGCTGTTTCAGCGGTTGCGCATCCACTTCGCCGACATTATCTGATCTGATAGGGGAGAGTATCGGTTTATGGCCGTAGTAGAGGTTTCACACATCAGGAAAACCTATAACACCTATAAAAAGGAGAGCGATCGCTTCCGGGAGGCGATCTCCTTCCGGCACAAGGAGCTTCACAGCCAGTTCACGGCGCTGGAGGACGTAAGCTTTCAGCTGGAAAAGGGCGAATGCCTGGGCATTATCGGTACCAACGGCTCCGGCAAGTCAACGCTGCTGAAGATCATCACGGGTGTGCTGCAGCCGACCGACGGGCAGGTGAACGTGGACGGCAAGGTCAGCGCGCTGCTGGAACTTGGCGCGGGCTTCAACGGGGATTATACCGGCATCGAAAACATCATCCTCAACGGGAAGATCATGGGTTACAGCGAGGAAGAGATGCGCGAACGCATTCCGATGATCGCGGACTTCGCTGAGATCGGGGATTTTATCAATCAGCCCGTCAAGATCTACTCCAGCGGCATGTTTGCGCGGCTGGCCTTTGCTGTGGCGATCAACGTGGACCCGGACATACTCATCATCGACGAGGCGCTGAGCGTCGGCGACATTTTTTTCCAGACGAAGTGTTACCGGAAATTTGACGAGTTCATGCAGCGGGGAAAGACGATATTGTTTGTCTCCCACGACCTGAGCAGCGTCATCAAGTATTGCAACCGCTGCCTTCTGCTTCACAAGGGCAGGCAGATCGCCCTGGGGGACTGCAAGGAGGTTGTGGACGTCTACCGCAAGATCCTGGTGGACCAGTACGACGAGGACAATGGGCTGGCTTCCGTGCGCGTGGAGGAGGCCGACGCCCAGGAGGAGCAGGCGGAGGAAGGCGCGCCGGTCGTTTGGAAGAACGCGGTGCTCCAAAACCCGAACTATGTGGAATACGGAGACCAGAGCGTCGTCATAGATGACTTCGGCATCATCAATGAGGACGGCGAAGTCTCCAGCGTGTTGATGAAGGGTACCACCTATTCGATCGTGATGAAGTTCCACTTCAACAAGACGATCGTAAACCCGATATTCGCCTTCACGATCAAGGATCCGAAGGGCACGGACCTCTGCGGCACCAACACCATGCTCGAGGGGCAGACGCTGGATCGCGCAGCGGCAGGGTGCAGCGGCGTGGTGCGCTTCAAACAGGTCATGCGGCTGCAGGGCGGCCAGTACTTCCTGTCACTGGGTGCGACCAGTTACCTGGGCGAGGAGTTGCAGGTGCATCATCGGCTGTATGACATCTGCCACTTGCAGGTGGTTTCGGATTACAACACGATCGGCGTATACGACGTGGAATCGACGGTCAGCTATGAGAATTTGAAGGGCTAAGGGGCGCAATCTGCAATGATGGAAACGATTGAAGTGATTGGCAAGGTCCGGCTGAACAAGCGCTGGTATCGGGGCAGTGATTCCTATTCGGACGGGGATTCCGCCGAAAACGAGCTGCTGTCCATTGTCAGTCAGCACACTCCGGAGGATTACAACGGGATCATCATGCGCCAGGGCTCGTGGCCGCTGCTCTACCACCTGTCACCTGTTCGTGAAAACATCATCGGCTGGTATCCCTTCCGGGAGGGCGCCAGGGTGTTGGAGCTCGGGGCCGGGTGCGGCGCGGTGACGGGCGCGCTGCTGGATCGGGGCCTTCAGGTCAGCGCGGTGGATCTCTCCCTCCGCCGCTGCCGGATCAATGCCGAGCGCCACGCCAACTGTGACGACCTGGAGATCTTCGTCGGGGCGATTGAGGACGTGCTGCAGAACATCGAGGCGCAGTTCGACTACGTGCTGTTGATCGGCGTGCTGGAGTACGCGGCGATGTTCTCCTCCCATGAAGCACCCCAGGAATACATGCTGCGGTGCATTGAGCGGGTGCTGAAGCCCGAGGGCGAATTGATCGTTGCGATTGAGAACCAGCTGGGCATAAAGTACCTGGCTGGATGCCGGGAAGACCATACGGGGCGCTTTTTCGAAGGCGTGGAGGGCTATCCCCATCGCGATGGGCCCGTGACCTTCAGCAGGAGCCAGCTGGCCGCGCTGTTTACTTCGTGTGGATTCACACCGGAGTTCTTCTATCCATATCCTGATTACAAATTCCCGATCAAGATCTTTTCAGATCGCAAGCTTCCCGCCAAAGGAGAACTGAATCGCAACTGGCAGAACTTTGACGCGAGCCGGGTGCGGCTATTTGATGAGTGCAAGGCCAGCGACGTCCTGCTGGACGCAGGGCTGGCATCGGAATTTGCCAATTCCTTCCTGGTTCGCCTGACGCGGCAGCCGGATGAACAGGCAACAAGGGCGCTCTATGTCAAGTCGTCCGTGGAACGCAGGCGGGAGTATCGGCATCACACGATCATCATGGAGGGCCCGGAGGGCCGGTCCGTGTACAAGAAGGCGGCGTCCCGGGAGGCCGAGGCGCATCTTCGCTCAATGGATGGCTGCCGGGAAGCGCTGACGCAGGCGCTGCTGCCCGGAGCCCGGGTAGATATCGCGCCGTGCATGGTCCGTCCGGACGGTACGATCGTATTTCCCTTCTATCCCCACGAAACGCTGCGCGATCTGCTGTCGCGCTGCGGCGGAGACGTTCAGGCCTTTTCAGACGTGGTGGAAGGTTTCAGGCAGGCCCTGGTCGACGCCTTCGGCACGGCGAGGTTCGAGGGGGGTGAGGCGTTTGAGGCCATGTTCGGCGGCGCGAAGCTGCCGGAGGGACTTGAAGCGCTGCGGGTGACGAACCTGGATATGAACTTCGACAATGTGTTCATTGACGGTGACCGCTATATCATTGTCGACTACGAGTGGGTTCTGCCCGTTCCCGTGCCGCTGTCCTTTGTGCTTTACCGGGCGCTTCTGGTCAATATGGACATGGCGCGCTTCCCCGACGACGAGCGCGAATTCGTATGGTCCCGGCTGGGGATCGACGAGGTGCTGCGCAAGGTTTATTGGGAGATGGAACTGTGCTTCCAGCGCTATGTATCCGGAGAGAACAACAAGCTGGAACAGTTTGAAAACCAGGAGCTGGGCGAGGCGCCTGTGACAGCCAGCCTGGAGGAGCTTCTCTTTGCATTACAGGAATCCCGGCGGCTTTCCAAGGATATGGAGGCATTCCGGGATGCCTACGAAAAGCAGGCGCAGGCTTCGGCGGAGTTGACCCGACAGCGGGACGAGTATCGGGACGCCCTGGATGCGCAAACGCAGGCTTCGGCGGAGTTGACGCGTCAGCGGGACAAATATCGCGATGCTCTGGATGCGCAAACAGAAGCTTCGACAGAGTTGACGCGCCAACGGGACGAATATCGCGATGCTCTGGATGCGCAAACAGAAGCTTCGACAGAGTTGACGCGCCAGCGGGACGAGTATCGCGATGCTCTGGACGCGCAAACAGAAGCCTCGGCGGAGTTGACGCGCCAGCGGGACGAATATCGCAATGCTCTGGATGCGCAAACAGAGGCCTCGGCGGAGCTGACCCGTCAGCGGGACGAGTACCACGCGGCAAACGATGAGCTTTGGAAGCGGGTCGCTTCCGCGGAGAGCGCGCTGGAGTCCACCCGTGCTGAGCTGGCAGAGCTGATACGAAAGACCACGCCATTCTGGCGCAGGCATTGATTACCATACGGAGGCAATGATGGACGTAACGATCTGTATACCAACCAAGAACGGTGGCAAGCAGCTGGATCGCGTTTTGGAGGCCGTGTTCAACCAAAAGACGGACTTGGAATACGAGGTGGTATGCGTCGATTCCGGTTCCGTGGACGACACGCTGGAGATCATCCAAAAGTACCCCCGGGTAAAGCTCGTCCAGATCCAGCCGTCGGAGTTTGGCCACGGCAGGACCCGGAACCTCGCGGCCTCCCACGGCACGGGGGAATTTATCTACTTCATCACTCAGGACGCACTGCCGGCCTCCGACGAGTGGCTCGATCAAATGATCCGGGCCATCCGCAAGGACGACAAATGCGCGCTGGGATTCGGCATCCACTATCCCTATCCGGGATGCAATCTGCTGGACGCCCGGGACATCACCATGCACTTCAACGGCTTCGGCATGGAGAACACCTACTATTGGCTCGACGACCGCCAGCGTTATGCCCGGGAGGAGGGTTACCGGCATCTGCTGGCCTTCTCCTCGGACAACAACGCCTGCGTGCGCCGCTCGGTGTTTGAAAAATACCCCTACGAGGATGTGGAGTTTGCGGAGGACCAGATCTGGACCAAGAAAATGATGGAAATGGGCTATCACAAGGTGTATTGCCCCTATGCCCCGGTCTACCATTCCCACAACTTTCCCCTGAGAGAATACTTCCGCCGTTACTTTGACGAGTACAAGGGCCTGCGGGAGCTGCATGGTTACAGAATCGTGCGACGGGCCAGGGACATACCCCGCGCTGCCTATGCCCTGATCAAGAGCGACTTCCGATATATCCGGGGCACCGATTTGCCCTTCCTAAAGAAAATGTATTGGCGGGTGTACGCCTTCCGACGGGACATCGACCGCAATACGGCAGGCTACCTGGGAGGCAAGTACGCGGATGCCGCCCCGGATACGCAGCAGCTGATGGACGAGCTGTTTTCCCAGCAATACCAGCAACGCAATCGCAAGAAAAAGAAGAAGATGGGAGAGAGGTTCATGCTCAAGAAATACTGGGCCTTTTGCAAGAAGGCGGTGCGCTACCTGAGAAAGAATCACGGCATCCCCGAGTCGGTGCTTGAGGAGACCCAGGAGCCGCCGAAGGTGCACGTGGAGGACGTATTCGGCATGGCGCTGGATAACGCCATCACCCCCTTCAACCGCGAGGATTATCTGGCCGCCAAGGACGGCCCGTTGCAGCTGAATTGGGTCATCCCTGAGATGGGGGTTGGGTCCGGGGGGCACATCAACATCTTCCGGTTCATCTCTGCCCTGGAGCACAAGGGCATCAAGAACCGCATTTACATTGAGCGGGCAGTCAACTACCATACGGATGACGCGCTGCGGAACTTCCTGGCGGATGCCTATCCCATCCTGGACAGCAACATTGAGGTACACTGCTCAACTGAGAACATGCCGTTCTGCCATGGCGTGGTGGCCACCTCCTGGACGACGGCCTACTTTGTGAGGCGCTTCAACAACGCGGTGTCGAAGTTCTACTTCGTGCAGGATTACGAGAGCAGCTTCTACGCCGTGGGTTCGGAGTATATGCTGGCCGAAAACACGTACAACTTCGGCTTCCGGGGCATCACGGCGGGTGACTGGCTGAAGAACAAGCTGGAGAGGGAATACGCCATGCCCTGCGACAGCTTCCACTTTTCCTATGACAAGGAACTGTACCACGCCATTGAGAAGCGGGACAATACCAAGCGCATCTTCTTCTACGCCCGCCCGGTCACGCCGCGGCGCGCGTTTGAACTGGGCATGCTGGCCCTGCTCGAGCTGCACAGGCGGGTCCCGGAGATCGAGGTCGTGTTCGCCGGCTGGGATGTGAGCAACTACTACATTCCCTTTACCCATCTGAACGCGGGCAGCGTGCCGCTGGCACAGCTTTCCGATCTGTACGCGCAGTGCGATATCTGCCTGGTCATGTCGCTGACAAACCTGTCGCTGCTGCCGCTTGAAGTCATGGCGTCCAACTCCGTCATCGCCACGCAGGGCGGTGAAAACAACTCCTGGATGGTGGATGAGCGCAATGCCATCATCGTCGATTGCGATCCGTTGAACATCGCTTCCAAGCTGGAGGATTACCTGAACCATCCTGAGAAGCTGGCGGAGCTGCGCAAGGCTGGATTGGAGTATGCTGCTTCCACCAACTGGGACCGCGAGACTGACAAGGTTTATCAGAGTATTGTCAAGGGGATTCGAGAAGATGAACAAAAACTGTAATGTGATGATTTTGGGCGGCGGGGGCTTCATCGGGAGCAATCTGTCAGCCTACTTGAGCCGGAAGAGCTACAACGTGTCCGTCTTCGATATGCGAGCGCCTGAGAATCCTGTGCCCGGAGTGCGCTACATGGAAGGAAACTTTTTTGACGAAAGGTCTCTGGATGTGTTGACTGAGGGCCAGGACATTGTCATCCACGCGCTTTCTACTGTGACTCCCGGCAATTCCAACCGGGTTTACATGCGAGGGTATGGCGGGGATTTTCTGCAGACCATCCATCTTCTTGACAGGCTGAGCCAGACGAGGGGCAAGCTGCTCTATCTGTCTTCCGCGGGTACGGTTTACGGCCGCTATAATGATCACCCCTTCCGGGAGGAGGACCCGCTGCGCCCGATCAACCACTATGGCAGCGTCAAGGTCTGCGTGGAGACGGCGATGCGCGCCTTCAATGAACAGCAGGACACCCACTTCCTGTCCTGCCGAATCACCAATCCTTACGGGCCGGGCCAGGATTACATGAAGGGCGTCGGCTTCATTGACGCCGTGGTCAAGAGCGTGATGAACGATCAAACGCTGGAGGTGTGGGGCGACGGCAGCGTCGTGCGCGATTACATCTACATCGACGACGTGTGCCACATGCTGGAGCTGCTGCTGCACTACGAGGGCAAGCTGCAAACCTTTAACATCTCTACCGGCGTGGGCACATCCCAAAATGAAATCATCGCCCTGTTTGAAAAGCTGGGTCTTCCTGTGCGGGTCAATTACCTGAGCGCCAGGACGGTGGACGCGAAGTACAACATCGCCAGCAACGACAAGATCGTCGCCGCGCTGGGGTGCACCTGTTGTTCGATCGAAGAAGGCGTGACCCGGTACCTCGATTATCTGGGTATCCGGCGATGAGGAACTGATCATGAAGAGAATTGCTCAGAACAGGAAAAGAATTACTGCCGTGCTTATGGTGCTCCTGCTCTTTGTCGGCGCGTACTTCTTTGGAAATAAGGTCGTGGCGCCCAGGCGGGCGGCTACGCAGGCAGCAGGCGAAGCAGGGGCGGAGGCTCAGGCGGGCGAGGCGGAGGTCGATGCGCCAGGCGCTGCGGAAGAAGTGACGGCGCCCGTCGTCGTTTCATCCCCTTCCTTGGTCAGCGGCTCTGCGGAAAGCGGTGAAGACGTGCCGGTATCCTTCTTTTTGGCAGATGTTCAGTACCTGGATTTGGACAGCACGATCGAACTGATGCGGGAATGCGACGTCACCGTGTTGACGGTGCCGCTGGCCTGGTCGATACTGGAGCCGGAAAAGGGCAGTTTCCAGGTGGATTCCTATTGGGAGAAGCTGGACATACTGGCGGAGCAGGGGTTTGACTTCATCTTCCTGCTCGACGCTTCCTCAAGGTGTATCCTGAACGAACAGGAAGTCGTAGTCTGCACTTCTATTCCCGAGTGGGTCTATCAGGAGCCGGGCGCCATGACCATGCTGGACTTCATCGGCAGCACGGGCAGCGCGAGGGGGTCGCTGAGCTATTCCTATCCGGCCAACCAGGCGCTGTACCTGGACTTCTGCCGAAGGACCATCGAGGCATTCGACGAGCGGTACGGAGAATCGATCCTCGGCTTTGCGCCGGGAGTCATGCCGGAGTTTGAGATCAAATATCCCCAGGAGAATTTTGCCTGGGTGGATTTCAACGAGGACGCGCAGAACCATTTCCGCGCTTTCCTGAAGGAAAAGTACCAGACGGTCCAAGCGATGAACAATGCGCTGGGCACGAGCTGTCTGAGCTTTGCCGAGCCAATGCTGCCGATCATCAACTACAACAACAGCCTGGCGAACGGACAGCTGGTTGAAGCGCCGCTGTACGTCGACTATCAACTGTTCCGGGAAAAGGAGCTGGTACAGTACCTCATTCCGGTCTATGACCTGATCCACAATGCGGGATACAAGACATTCTCCTATTTCGGACAGGTGCTGCATCCCCACGACGGGATCTATGCGGCTGGAGTCGCCACGAGACTGCACGATTACGTGGATGTCGCGGTGATCGATTACAATTTCTATGACGGTTACGGCCTGGTGTTGGATTGCGCTCTGCCCGCCATGATGGCAAATTACATGAAGACCGCCGGCTACGCGGAGGTTTGGTCCGGACTCTACGTGGAACAACTGTTTTACGCGGGCATGAATGACTATGGATTTCTCCAGGAAGCCATCGATTACATCGCCGCGGACGGGAGCGCCGGGGGCGTGGAGATCGGCGGCTTGCAACACAGCCTCCATGCCTCGGAGGACGGGAGCGTCGATATAGGGCTGTCCTATGGCAAGGTCGAGCGACAGGCGCCCGCCAGGATCGCGATCTATGCCAGCGAGTGGAATTTCTACCACAGCCACGGGGAAAGCCCCGCGTTGATCAATTACTTTGACGACTGCCTGGTACAGATGTACAAGATTATCCAGTTCGAGCTGGGGCGAAACGTCGATATCCTCTGCGATGAGGCCGTGCTGGATGGGCGCCTTGGGCAATATGACCTGGTCGTACTTCCCGGGCAGTTCTATGTGGACGCGGAAGTACGCCAGGCAATCGAGGATTACTTGTCTGCAGGCGGCAAGGCCATCCAGGACTTCCGCTTTGGTGAGTGGGATGCCTACGGCGTCAACCAGGGCTCCTGGAGCGACGGGTGGTTTGACATCGCCGCGAGGGAGGCGCTTCATGCGGAGGAAATTCTGACTCCGGTGGATGAATCCTTTGCAGAACTGGGAGAGGTGACGCTGCAAGCGCCTTATGGTTTGATTCCCAACTGCTATGCCATCGCCGGCGCGGATGAGAACACCCGCTATCTCTTTGCCGGGATGGATGACAGGTATTTTGGCACCCGCACGGACAATACCATTTGCCTGTGCTGGCAGCCGCAGATCCAGTATAAGTACGCGCAGACCCAGGAGGAACAGCAGGCATGCGTCCGGGCGATCGAACTCGCCATCGACGCCGTGCTCGACGAATGAGAATCGAGAAAGCAGGAGGTATGACACAATGAAAGGCATCATCCTGGCCGGCGGCGCCGGCACGCGGTTGTATCCGCTCACCATGGTCACGTCCAAGCAGCTCTTGCCGGTGTACGACAAGCCAATGATCTATTATCCGCTGTCCACCCTGATGCTGGCGGGTATCCGGGACATCCTGATCATCTCCACGCCGGAGGACACGCCCCGCTTCGAGCACCTGCTGGGCGACGGCGCGCAGTTCGGCGTGAATCTGAGCTATGTGGTGCAGCCCTCTCCGGACGGCCTGGCCCAGGCGTTCCTGCTGGGCGAGGAGTTCATCGGCGACGACGCCTGCGCCATGGTGCTGGGCGACAACATCTTCTACGGCAACGGCTTCAGCAAGATCCTGCGCGCGGCTACCGCGGACGCCGAGCAGAACGGCCGGGCCACGGTCTTCGGCTACTATGTCAACGACCCGGAGCGCTTCGGTATCGTGGAGTTCGACGCCGACGGCAAGGTGATCTCCGTGGAGGAGAAGCCCGCCCAGCCCAAGAGCAATTATGCCATCACGGGCCTGTACTTCTATCCCAAGGGCGTGTCGGCGATGGCCCACGAGGTCGTGCCCAGCGCCAGGGGAGAGCTTGAGATCACCACGCTGAACGACATGTACCTGAAGCGGGACCTGCTGGACGTGCAGCTGCTGGGCCGCGGCTTTGCCTGGCTGGACACCGGCACCATGGACAGCCTGGTGGAGGCGGCGGACTTCGTGCGGATGATCGAGCAGCGCCAGAGCATCAAGATCAGCGCGCCGGAGGAGATCGCCTACAAGAACAACTGGATTTCCAAGGAAAAACTGCTGGAATCCGCGGAGCGCTACGGCAAGAGCCCCTATGGCAAGCATCTGAAGGCGGTCGCGGACGGAAAGGTGAGGTATTGATGAAAAAGATAGAGACGAAACTGCCCGGCGTGGTCATCGTGGAGCCCCAGGTGTTCGGCGATCACAGGGGATATTTTATGGAGACCTGGTCCACCCGCAACTTTGAGGAGCTGGGCCTGAACTATGATTTCGTGCAGGACAACCAGTCCTTCTCCGCCCAGAAGGGCACGCTGCGGGGCATCCACTTCCAGAACGCGCCCTATGCCCAGGCGAAGCTGGTGCGCGTGACCCGTGGCGCGGTGCTGGACGTGGCAGTGGACCTGCGCAAGGGCAGCCCAACCTACCGGCAGTGGGTGGCCGTGGAGCTCTCCGCCGAGAACAAGCGCATGCTGATGATCCCCCGGGGCTTTGGCCACGGCTTCAAGACGCTGACGGACAACGTGGAGTTCTGCTACAAGGTGGACAACCTCTACAGCAAGGAGTGCGACCGGGGCATCCGCTTCAACGACCCCACCATCGGCGTGGACTGGGGCGAGGTGACCGAGGAGCTGCTCAGCCAGAAGGACACCACCTCGCCGCTGCTCGACGACAGCGACTGCAACTTCATCTACGGAGAGATTTGACACAGGAGGAATGCACAAATGAATATCATCGTGACCGGCGGCGCCGGCTTTATCGGCTCCAACTTCATCTTCCACATGCTCAAGGCCCATCCCGACTACCGCATCGTGTGCCTGGACAAGCTGACCTACGCGGGCAACCTGTCCACGCTGGCGCCGGTGATGGACAACCAGAACTTCCGCTTCGTGAAGGCGGACATATGCGACCGTGAGGCCGTGTACAAGCTGTTTGAGGAGGAGCATCCGGACATCGTGGTGAACTTCGCGGCAGAGAGCCACGTGGACCGCTCCATCGAAGACCCGGGCATCTTCCTCCAGACGAACATCCTGGGCACCGCCACGCTGATGGACGCCTGCCGAAAGTACGGCATCACCCGCTATCACCAGGTTTCCACGGATGAGGTCTACGGCGACCTGCCGCTGGACCGCCCCGACCTGTTCTTCACGGAGGAGACGCCGATCCACACCTCCAGTCCCTATTCCAGCTCGAAGGCGGGCGCGGACCTGCTGGTGCTGGCCTATCACCGCACCTTCGGGCTGCCGGTGACCATCTCCCGCTGCTCCAACAACTACGGCCCTTATCACTTCCCGGAGAAGCTGATCCCGCTGATGATCGCCAACGCGCTGAACGACAAGCCGCTGCCGGTGTACGGCGAAGGCCTGAATGTGCGCGATTGGCTGTACGTGGAGGACCACTGCAAGGCCATCGACCTGATCATCCACAAGGGGCGCGTGGGTGAGGTGTACAACATCGGCGGTCACAACGAGATGCGGAACATCGACATCGTGAAGCTGATCTGCAAGGAGCTGGGCAAGCCGGAGAGCCTGATCACCCACGTGACGGACCGCAAGGGCCACGACATGCGCTACGCCATCGACCCGACGAAGATCCACAATGAGCTGGGGTGGCTGCCGGAGACGAAGTTCGCGGACGGCATCAAGAAGACGATCCAGTGGTACCTGGACAACCGGGAGTGGTGGGAGACCATCATTAGCGGCGAGTACCAGAATTACTACGAGAAGATGTACGGCAATCGGTGAGGAGAAGAGAGCATGAAGGTATTTGTGACGGGTGTCTGCGGACAGCTGGGCCACGATGTGATGAATGAACTGGCAAAGCGGGGCCATGAGGGCGTGGGCAGCGACATCGCCCCGGCCTACAGCGGCATCCAGGACGGCAGCGCCGTGTGCGCCATGCCCTATGTGCAGCTGGATATCACCGATGAAGCCGCGGTCCGCGAGGCGCTGGAGCGCGTTCGGCCCGACGCAGTGATCCACTGTGCCGCCTGGACGGCGGTGGACGCCGCCGAGGACGAGGCGAACCAGCCGAAGGTCAGGGCCATCAACGTGGACGGCACCCGTCACATCGCCCGGGCCTGCCAGACACTGGATTGCAAGATGATGTACATCAGCACCGACTATGTGTTCGACGGCCAGGGCACGGAGCCCTGGCAGCCGGACTGCAAGGACTACGCGCCGCTGAACGTGTACGGCGAGTCGAAGCTGGGCGGCGAGCTGGCAATTCACGAAGCGGTGAAGAAGTTCTTCATCGTGCGCATCGCGTGGGTGTTTGGCCTGAATGGCAACAATTTCATCAAGACGATGGTCAAGCTGGGCAAGACCCACGACACACTGCGGGTGGTGAACGACCAGATCGGCACGCCCACCTATACCCTCGACCTGGCCCGCCTGCTGGTGGACATGATCGAGACGGAGAAGTACGGCTATTACCACGCCACCAACGAGGGCGGCTACATCAGCTGGGCGGATTTCGCCATGGAGATCTTCCGCCAGTCCGGCCAGAGCGTGACGGTGACGCCGGTGACCACCGCGGAGTACGGCCTGTCCAAGGCTGCCCGCCCGTTCAACAGCCGCCTGGACAAGCGGAAGCTGGTCGAGAACGGCTTTGAGCCGCTGCCGGACTGGAAGGACGCGGTGAGAAGGTATCTGGCACAGATTGCGTTCCTGTGAGGCGCAGTTCCCGTGGATTCGCTCATGCAGGCTGAGTGCGTAAAATACCTACTCTCAAGGAAGATGAAGACGACAGTGGGGAGCACAAGGGTTTGGTAGAATGGTGGGTACTATGACAAAAAAGAAGCAGAAGAGGCGCAAGGTCGGGATTCTGTTTGCGGTATTGAAGTATGGTTTTTCCGTTATGGCGACGGTCATGGCGTGCACAGCGGTGCACAATTGGGCGCTGCTGCCTGTCGGCCTTGCGGAGCTTTTTCTGATTTGGACGGTAAGCAACGCCCTGCTGAACCTGGTGAACCCGTTAGGACAAATCATTCATTTCTTGCTTCTGTTCCTTTTTGGTGGACAGATGCTGGTGATGTACTTCGGCAACTCCTTTACGACGCTGCTGATGCTGACCAATCTTGTCTCCCTGGAGGATTTGAGCGGCAATTTTGGGGTCTACCTGATGCTGCTGATCCCGATGCTGGTCATCCTGTTCTATCCCATGGTGACCGTGCGACTGCGCCGGAAGCGCGGGTGGCTGATGCTTGGCGCTGCGCTTCTGATATGGCTGGGCACGGTACTGGGGTTTAGCGCTTCGTGCTCGCCCCTCATCAGCGCCGGGCTGGTGGTCAGGGACGCCGTTGACCAGCGCAACATGCGGGCCGAGATCCAGAACAACGATGCGGTGGATCGGTCGCAATTCTACAGGGCTGGAATTGCTGATAACCGCGCCAAGCCGGGCGACCTGCCGGAACAGCCCAACGTTATTCTGATCTTTGCGGAGGGGCTCTCCCAGAGCATCGTCGAGGACGAAAGGGCGATCATGCCCTTCCTGGCATCGCTGGAGGAAAAGTCGCTCTTTTTTGAGAACTACTACAACCATACATTTGCGACCTATCGCGGCCTGATCGGCCAGCTCTATTCCGGTTTCCAGCTTTCGGATTTTGATTCAAACTCCCTGGTCTCCATGCAGAGTATGTTCGGGGATCTGGGTTATACTACCACCTTTATAAACACTGAGCCGGACAATGTTCAGTTCACGGCATACCTGGGCAGGATGGATTTTGATGAACTCCTGTCAAAAGACGAATGGATGACATCAAACTATGGATTGTTGTATGTCAGTGACAGGGAGGCTTTTAATCGACTGTATGAGACCGCCCTGGAATTGCATGACGGCGATAAACCTTTTTTCCTGTCCATGTATTCCTTTGGCACGCACGCATCGCTGAACAGCCCGGATCTGATGTATGGCGATGGCACGACGCCGGAAATCAATAAGTTCTACAACTTGGATGCGCAGCTGCAGGCCTTTTTCGAACGGTACGAGCAGGGCGAGCTGGCGCGGGACACGTTGATTGTCATCACGGGCGACCACTGCACCTACCAGGATAAAGCCTTTACAGAGGCCTTCCCGGATTATCCCCGCTACTGCACCGAGATCGATCACGTCCCGCTGATACTGTACTACCCGGGCATTCAATCCGAGCGCGTGGACGCGCAGGGCAGGAACACGTTGGATCTCGCGCCCACCGTGCTGGACTATATCGATGTTTCCGCACCGAATTATTTCCTCGGTGACAGTCTCTTTGGCCTGGGACAGGAAGTGCGAGAGGACGTACTGCCCTTTGACCGGATTTTCTTCGACGGTTCCTACATCTACAGGACGGACCTGGGCGAGGAGATCGAGCTTCAAGACGCTATGCGTCAAGACGCCCTCGAGCGGATCATGGAATACTTCGCGGTCAGCATCAACACGAGCACAGACGACGACAGCTATGATTTTGATGTGACGCCGTCCAGCGACAGCAGGTACTTGTCCATCATTTCGACACACCAGGTTGAAATGGGGCAGCGCCTGTGGTTCGGCGTTTGGTCGGGCCAGAATGAGCAGGACGATATCAAGTGGTACAGGCCGGTTTATACATTTGAGGGCGTCGCGCATTGCGTCGTTCCCCTCATCAACCACGGCGATTCCGGAACCTATCTGATTCATGAGTACATTGGCGATGATCAGAGGCCGACTCCCGGCAGTTACATTGCGGGAAAAAACTGCTATGTTTCAAAGACGCCTACCCCTTACGAGATTGATATCGCATTGAATGAGGCGCAGGCAAAAATGGAGATTGCCGTTCCCATGAACCTGCTGGAGGGCGAGGTGCTGTACTTTGCCGTCTGGGGGTCGGAGGACGGACAGAATGACCTGGCCTGGTATACGGCTTCCGACGATGGCAGCGGTTCGCAGCGCGTCACGGTGGATTTGAGCGAGCATGCCGAAAAGGGCCAGTACATCATTGACATGTATCTGGGCACGGATGTCAATTACGGCACCATGCTGGGCCGCGGCGAATGCATGGTGGAATAAGTGAAGGAGCGGGAATCCGCGCCGGTTTTGGAACGATCGAAAGGGAGAAGGGTAACGGGAACTTTGGAAGAGAACGTCAATGAGTATCAGGGTGAAGCGATGGGATTACTCAATAAGGAAACGACCAGGCGTTTGCGCGAGCGGCTCAAGGAACTCCTTCTGTATGAATTCTTTGGGGTGTTCACGCTCCTGATCAGCATTGGGAGCTTTGCGCTGTTCACCGAAACGCTGATGATAGACCCCCTCGTCGCCAATGTGTTTTCGTGGGTGCTGGCGGTCGCTTTTGCATATGTCACCAACCGGAATTGGGTGTTCAAGAAGACCGCCACGGGTGCTGGAGATGTGATCCATGAGACCATGCGGTTTGTCTCCGGCAGGCTGTCCACGCTGATAATAGAGGAACTGATCATACTGGTCTGCGTCACATGGCTTGGGATGGACAACATGATCGTCAAGGTCGTCGCGCAGATTGTGGTCATACTGTTGAACTACTGCATCAGCAGGTTTTGGGTGTTCCGCTGAGCGCGCCGAATCGAGCGCCGTGCGGGAACAGGCCTTGCAGACAGATTGCAATAATCTTGATTAGGGATCGAAACAGATGATTCGCCGTAACCAAAGACAACTGAATCGAATAAACATCGTGACGGACGCCCTGCTGGTGTTCCTGTCATACCTGTTCGCCTCCTGGCTGTGGCTGGGAGTGATCAAGCACGACGAGAACATGGCGTCCCTGTCCAACCTGCGCAACGGCCCCGCGATGGCGGCGGCGCTGTACGCGGTGTGGACGGTGATCGTGCTGAGCTGGCTGAGGGTCTATCGCTTTACGCGCATCAAGAAGATCAGCCAGGAGATCCGGAGCATCACGCTGGGCAACCTGCTCGCGCTGGTCAGCGCGGCCGCGCTGCTGTACCTGTTCCGGCTGCAGGACTTCTCCCGAGGCGTCCTTATCGTGTTCTACGCCACGGTGGTCACCGCCATGGTGTCCAAGCGCCTGGTCGTGCGGTATTCGCTGCGGTACTTCCGCGCCAAGGGCTATAACCTCAAGCACAACCTCGTGGTGGGCGGGGGACACCTGGCCAAGCGCTACGCGGAGATCGTGGCGGAGGACAAGTCGCTGGGCGTCCACCTGGCGGGAATCATCCCCCCGAAGGGGGACGACTGGCAGGAGTGGCTGGAGGCGCAGCTTCACGGCGACGGCATCGACGAAGTCGTGCTGGCGCTGGAGCCGGAGGAGCTGGGGGTGACGGTGCAGGTCATCCAGCTGTGCGAAAAGAGCGGCACCAAGGTCAGCGTGATCCCCTTCTACAATGACGTCATCCCGACCAAGGCGACCATCGACAACATCGGCCCCATCAAGCTGATCCAGCTGCGCACGACGCCGCTGGACGAGCCCTTCAACGCGATGCTCAAGCGCACCTTCGACATCTGCGTCAGCCTGCTGGCGCTCATCGTGCTGAGCCCTCTGTTGCTGATGATCGCGGCGGCCATCAAGCTGTCAAGCCCGGGACCCGTGCTCTTCCGACAGGAGCGCGTGGGCTTGAACAAGAAGAACTTCATGATGCTGAAGTTCCGCAGCATGCGCGTGAACGACACCCAGGACACGGCCTGGACGACGGACCATGACGATCGGCGGACGCGGATCGGGACGCTTTTGCGCAAGTTCAGCCTGGACGAGCTGCCCCAGCTGTGGAACGTGGTTCGGGGGGACATGAGCCTGGTGGGGCCGAGGCCGGAGATCCCGTTCTTCGTGGAGCAGTTCCGGGAGACGGTGCCGCTGTATATGGTCAAGAACCAGGTGCGGCCGGGCATCACCGGCTGGGCGCAGATCAACGGCTATCGCGGCGATACCAGCATCCCCAAGCGGATCGAGCATGACATCTGGTACATCGAGAACTGGTCGTTCTCGCTGGACTTGAAGATATTGTTCAAAACGGCGTTCGGCGGCATGGTGAACCACGAGGCGGTGTGACAACCGGTCGTCGGGCATGACTGCCAATGCTTACAGGAGGACGTATAGTGCGTTATTCTCCGAAATGGATGCCCCTTTCACAGAAGGTCAGGGCGGGATTCGAGGCCGCGGGAGAGCGGCTTTTCCTCTTCCTGACCGCGATGTACCTGTTCTACTGTTTTTCGGGCATCACGACGTTTGGCCTTACATTTCCGGCTGAGTTTGAGGCGACCCTGCTGTGGTTCATGACCGTCGTCGCGCTGGCGCGCCTGGTGCTCATCGGTCCTCGCCGCAGGGAGCCCTGGCTCGGCCTGGCGCTGGCGGCGGTGTGCTATCTGTCCCATCGGACGGGCAGCTACCGGCACCTGTACTATCTCGCGGTGATGACCCTGGGGTTCATCGGGATCGACTACCGCAAGATCCTGTGGACCTACCTCGCGACCGTCGGCAGCCTGCTGCTGGCGACGGTGCTTGCGGCGCTGGCCGGGGGCATCGCGAACATCGTATACTATCGGGACGGCTTTCGCAGCAGCCTGGGGATCTGCTATCCGACGGACCTGTCGGCGATCTCGCTGTTCGCATTGCTGGCGCTCTGGGCGGCCTGGAAGAAGGTCCCGACGCCCGTCATGCTGGCGATCAGCCTGGGGTATGTGGCCCTGACGGCGTTCGTCACCCGGTCGCGCAACAGCCTGGTCTGCGGCGCGCTGCTTGCCCTGCTGATACTGGCATACTGGATCGGAGAGCGGCAGACGAGCAAGGGCTGCCTGACCCGGCTCGTGGATTGGCTGCTGACGCTGGCGCTGCCGATTTGTGCAGGCGCCATCATTTTGCTCGTATTCGTCTATTCGAAGAATACGCCCCTCGCGGAGAAGCTGAACGCGCTGCTGTCGGACCGGCTGCGACTCAGCCTGCAGGCCTATCGGGATCATGGCCTGACCGCCTTCGGGACGCCCTTTGACATGATGGGGAACGGTTATTCCGTGTTCCCGCCGAGCGACTACTATTTCGTGGACAGCTCGTATATGCTGATCCTCCTGCGCCACGGGTGGGTGATGCTGCTGGAGCTGGGCGCGGCATGGGTGTACCTGACGCGAAGGGCCATCGCGAACGGCCACCGCAGGCTGGCGATGGCGCTGGGCCTGATCGCGTTCCACTCCATGCTGGAGCATCACTTCATGGAGATTGGTTACAATATCCTGCTGGCGATGCCGCTGGCGTCGATCGCGACGCAACCGGAACCGAAGCCGCTGCAGCGCGGCCAGTATACAAAGCGGTATATCGCTTCCGGGATCGTCCTTGCGCTGCTCTGTGCGCTGATGATCTTCCTGCCCGGGTTTGTCACCCGCCTGAGAACGGTATTCGAGGCGAAGGGCTGGCACAACGGCGGCCAGAACGCCGCGCCGGTGCTGCTGATTGCGCTGTGCGCCGTGTGGACGGCGATCGCGCTGTCGAGGTCGCTGTATCGCATCGCTGACCGGCTGGTTGAGCGCCGGCGTCCGCAGCTTGTTCCGGTGCTGGCATTGGGCGTGTGCCTCTGCCTGGGCGTCGGGGGTTGGCTGTGGAGCGGCGGCGTGGTCGCGCAGGCCCAGAGGGATTACGCGCCCAATGTGAAGGAGGATGCCGCGGCGCTGGAGTGCGTCCTGTATTCCGCGAAGGGCGGGGTCTATTCCGATGTGGCGCCGGACGTCTACAGAAGACAGTACCCGGGGATTCGCCCGACGATCCTCCCGACGGAGGAGCTGGCAAGGCTGGACGGCGCGACGGTGCTGGCGATGGCGGCGCCGGAGTACAACGCCTTTTTCCAGAACGACTTCCGGTTCGCACAGATCTCCGGCATCCACGGCATCTATACCAACGACCCGGATGCCGCGGAAGCGCTGGCGGCGGCGGGCTTTTCTGTGACGGATTACTATTCGACGAAGGTGAGCGTGGATCTCGGCTGCGAAGCCGCGCTGAACGGACTCACCGTGGATGAACACGGCGTGCTCCTGGACGGGCCGCTGCAATCGCTGAACCAGGGTCCCTACATGGACCTGTTCGCCGGGGAATATGAGGTCAGGTTCGACCTGTTCCTGCCGGAGCGGGCGGGCGAGGACGCGGACAAGGTGTGCACGCTCCGGGTCAACACCTACTGGGGCGAGAACACGCTCGAGGTACAGCCGGTCTACCGGGGAGATTTTGACGCGGACGGCAGGTTGACAGCCACGCTGAGGTTTTCGGCAGGGTACGCGCGGGCCACGGAGTTTGCCGTCGTGGCGGAGGACGAGCCGCTGTATATCAGCGGGCTGACTGTTCAGAAGGTTGGAAAATGAGGGCTTGCGCAAGGATGAGTCGCGGCGGGGATCATCGGCGTCGCGCTGACAGAGCGGCTGCTTCCTGACGGAGTGGCTGTTTCCTGACGGAGTCGGATCACATAAGGATAAACGACAAAGGCGACGATGGTCGCTGGAATGGACAGACATATGAATTGTGAACAGACCTTTTTCGAGATATATGGCCGCGAGCCGGAAGGAATGGCCTTCGCGCCTTATCGCGTTTGCCCTATCGGGGCTCATGTGGACCACAACCTGGGCAAGGTGACGGGCCTGGCCATCGACCGGGGTGTGCGCATCGCCTATCGGCCCAAGCGGAACGGCGTCGTGGAGCTGCGCAGCCTGCAGTTTCCAAAGCGCGCCCAGTGGCACGTGGCATCGGTGCCGAAGACAAAGGAAAACGATTGGGCGGACTACCTGCGCGGGGCGACGCTGGCGCTCTCGCAGCGCCACCCGCTGGAGGTTGGGTTGAGTGGCGTCATTGAGGGCACGCTGCCCATCGGTGGGCTGTCCTCCTCGGCGGCGGTCACGCTGGCGTTCCTGTCGGCGCTGAGCGCGGTGAACAGGCTGTCGCTCTCCGACAAAGAGCTGATGGAAATGGCGCTGGTGGCGGAGCGGGAGTACGTGGGCGTCTCCGTGGGCAAGCTGGACCAGTCCTGCATTGTGCTGAGCCGGAAGGATCACCTTCTGTACCTGGACACGAAGAATGACAACTATGAATTGATTCCCACCAGCCCCGACATGAAGCCCTACGAGATCGCCATCTTCTTCAGCGGGCTGGAACGCAGCCTGGCGGGCAGCAAGTACAACCTGCGGGTGGACGAGCTGCGGGCGGGAGTGTATGCCCTGCAGGCCTTTGCGGGAATGGACTATGGCAAGTTTTCGCAGACCAATGCCCGCAGCGTGTCCTGCGAGGTTTACCGCCAGTATGCCAGTCGGCTTCCGGAGATCTGGAGGAGACGCTGCGAGCACTGGTACACCGAGGTGGCGCGGGTGGAGGCCGGCGCAGAGGCCTGGAGGCGGGGGGACATCGAGACCTTTGGGCAGCTGTCCTTCGAGTCCGGCTGGAGCTCTATCCACAACTGGGAATCCGGCGCGCCGGAGCAGATCCGGCTGTATGAGATCATGCGCGAAACCGACGGCATCTATGGCGGGCGCTTTTCGGGTGCGGGCTTCAAGGGCTGCTGTATGGCGCTGATCGACCCGTCTTACCGCGAACAGATCGAAAGGCGGGTGACCGAAGCCTACCTGAAATCCTTCCCGCATCTTGAGGGCAAGTACAGTGCCTTTTTCTGCCATAGCGCAGACGGCGTGGGGGTGGGAAGATGAGGTGCCTGGTGCTGGCCGCGGGCTATGCGACACGGATGTATCCGCTGACGGAGAACTTTCCAAAGCCGCTCCTGCCGGTGGGCGGAAAGCCGATCCTGGACTGGCTGCTGGACGACGTGGAAGCCACGGGCATGATGGACGGCTGCGCGGTGGTCACCAACCACCGATACCAGCCCCATTTCCAGGCCTGGCGGGAAACGCGGCTTAATCCTGTGACGATATTGGATGACGGAAGTCAATCCAATGCAGAGCGCCTGGGCGCGGTGCGCGACATCCAGTTTGCCATTGATTCTTTGGGCTTGGACGACGACCTTTTGGTGATCGCAGGGGACAACCTGCTGGATTTCAGCCTGGAAAGCTTTATTCGATATGCCGGCGAGGTCGGCACCACCTGCGTGATGCGCTATGTGGAGCCCAGCCTGGAGCGCCGTCGCCGCAGCGGCGTGCTGCGGCTGGATGAAGCGGGCAGGGTGCTGGAAATGCAGGAAAAGCCCCCCGAGCCGATCAGTGAGTGGTGCGCGCCGCCGATCTATTTCTATGCCCGGCGGGACTTGCCGATGGTGCGGCGAGGCATCGAGGCGGGCTGCGGGGTGGATGCGCCGGGCAGCTTTATAGCCTGGCTTTGCGGCCAGGTCCCCGTGCACGCCTGGAAGATGATCGGCCGGCGCTATGACATTGGCAGTCTCGACAGCTATGAGGAAGCGAAGCGCTCCTACCGGGGCATCACGGTGCGCGCGGGGGACTGAACAGGGCGGCTGACGCTCGGATCGACGCAAGAGCCTGTTCATGGGAATCTTTATGGAAGGAAGTCAAGAATGAGCAAACCGACGCTGTACATCGTGATCCCCTGCTACAACGAGCAGGCGGTGCTGCCGCTGACGGCGCCGATGTTCCTGGAGAAGCTGACGGCGCTGATCGACGCGGGGCGGATCGCGGAGGACAGCCGGATACTGTTCGTCAACGACGGGTCGAAGGACGACACCTGGAACATCATCAAGGAACTGGCGGCGCGGGACGCCCACTACACCGGCATCGCCCAGAGCCGCAACCGGGGACATCAAAACGCGGTGCTGGCCGGGCTGATGGAGGCCCGGGAGAAGTGCGACGTCACCATCTCCATCGACTGCGACGGCCAGGACGACATCGACGCCATGGACGCCATGCTGGACGCCTACGCCGACGGCTGCGAGATCGTCTACGGCGTGCGCAGCAAGCGGGACACGGACACGTTCTTCAAGCGCGCCACGGCGGAGGGCTATTACAGGCTGCTGAACCGGATGGGCGTGGAGGTCGTGTTCAACCACGCCGACTACCGTCTGGTCTCCGCCCGGGCGCTGAAGGAGTTCGCCAACTTCCGGGAGGTCAACCTGTTCCTGCGGGGCATGTTTCCGCTGGTGGGGTTCAAGTCCACGTCGGTGTACTACGAGCGCAAGGAGCGCCTGGCGGGGGAGAGCCACTATCCGCTGTCGAAGATGCTGCTGCTGGCCTTCGACGGCATCACCAGCCTGTCCATCAAGCCCATCCGGCTGATCACCGCCTTCGGGCTGATTGTGATGGCGCTGAGCTTCATCGGGATACTGTGGGCGATCATCATGTCCATCGCGGGGCGTACGGTGTCCGGCTGGACGAGCCTGACCTGCCTGATCTGCTTCTTCGGCGGCACGACCCTCAGCGCCATCGGCGTGGTGGGGGAGTACGTGGGCAAGGCGTACATCGAGGCCAAGGCCCGGCCGCGGTACATCATCAGCGAGAGGACCGAAGAACAAGAAGAGAAATAGAGGAAATAAAGCGCCGCATGAGGCATGCCGGTTTTCATGGACCGTCTATTCCGAATGGAATACCCTGGCCTGAAGCAATCGACATGCCTTTGATTTTGAACCCGACACCCCTTGCACGCTCGAAGAAGGGAGCGCTCCCATGATACTGCAAAGAATCGGCTGGCCGGACCGCATCGAGGACCGGGAACTGTTCTACCGAACGGACGGCACCATCGAGCTCGATCCGAAGGCCGCCGCCTTTCACCTGCACGGCAACGCCGTCCGCTTTGACACCTACTTCAACGCCTTCTCTCTGATCAAGTGGAGGAAGTACACCCTGCTGGAGGGCGTGGCGTTGACGTTGGAGCTAAAGGGCGATGTGGACGCTGTGTTGCTGTGGCATGGGAAGATCGAGAAAGAAATACAGACGGAAGGATTGTGCTAGGGCTGGGAAACCAGGATTGAAGGAGTAACATGGAGATAGGAAAGACAAACGCGACACTCATGAGGCGAAAGACAGATGCTGTAGCATTAGGCATTGCGCTGGGGATTGCGCTGGTGGCAGCGATGTTTATATTTTACTATACGGATATGACGGACACGCTGGAGAATTCCGCGCTGATGTTGGAGAGTATAGTGAAGGGGGAATTCAGCCAGTTCTATACATACTCGCTTGAACACGCGGAGGCGGTGTTTGCAGCGAATTATGAGTTGCCGATCTACTTTATCTTTCTTGTTTGGAATCTGCCAGCAGCCATTGCGTATGTGAACGGGGCACCGTCTCTTGATAATCCCTGGGCGATTTTGTGGTGTAAGGCCCTGATCCTGGTAGCATTATTGGTGTGTGCTTGGCTCATCTATAAAATATACCAGACAGTGTGCGAAGAGGAGGATTCCACACCGGTGTGCCGATGGGTTATCCTTGGGGCCTTGCTGAGTTCGCCAACTGTGTTTTTGTCTGCTTTTATGGCCTGCCAGTATGACTGCATCATGTTAGCCTTTGTGCTTGCTGGACTGTATTTCTGCGTAAAGGGATGCTTCGGGCGGTTCTTGCTCATGTTCTGCTTGGCGTTTCCACTAAAGAGCTTTTCCATTTTTATCTTTATGCCACTACTGCTGATGCGGGAAAAGCGGGTGTGGTACATCGGGCTGTGTACCGTCCTGCAGTTGATGATCACGTTGGTTCTGGGAGTGCTGTATCGCGGAGATCCGGCACACGGTTTTTTGCTGGGATCACAGAACAGGGATGCTATGAATATGATCACTGGGACGTGGGTGAGTTTAGGAGACAGCGGAATACGTCCATTCCTGGCGGGATTCATATTGGTTTGCATAGCTACGTATGTACGGCCATATGATAAGCACTTTGCGCTGTACTATCCTGCGGTGGTCATGGTGATGACATTGGTGCTGCTGCCTATACGCAGTTACTGGATGATCCTGGCGGAGCCGTTTTTGTTATTGCTGATTCTGGATAGACGCGGTGAGATGTGGGTGAACATGCTGCTGCACACTATCGGCTCAGTGGCTGGAGCGGTGTGGCATATGTATAATCACTGGATATACAACACCGGAGTGAACACCAAAATGCTAACAATGCTAAAGTGGGTGGAGCGGCCGGAGCACCTGATGTATGGACGGTTCAACCAAATGATCAACACATTGGGCCTATCGGATTATATGCCATTGGTGCAAACGGTGTACATTGCTTGCTTCGCGGCGCTGTTGGTGATCAATCACCCCAGGTTTCCTGAGGTGAAGTCTAAATGCCACTTTTCTGTGCGGGCCAGTCTGCGAACACGGATTGCAGCCCTGATTGCCATGACTGCGGTGATGGTAGCAGTTGAGCTGATTCCAGGTAAGGTTCCATTTGTCAACACACTTCTGAGCAGTGGCGACTTTGCCCAGGCAGAAAGCCTGAGATTCGGGGAAGATTTGTCCATGGGGACGATAGTGGAACAGGCCTTCACGGTGGTTGAGGGCCAGGAGGCGACACAGCTGGCGCTGCAGTTTTACCTAACAGACAACGGCCGCAACAACCGGGGCCGCTTTCAGGTGAGAATCACACAGGCAGATGACAGCACAGTATTATTTGAGAGAGTGATGGGCAATTCTTCAGTGAACAAGAATGAAAACTATTTGATCAAGCTGCCAAGGATCCCGCTTGAAGCAGGTGTGGAATACCATCTAACCGTACAGGGTATTGTGACGCCCAAGAGTGGCGCTTTGTATTGCTGTCATACAGTGGAGAAATCGCAGGTGCTGCCGCCAGCCACTGTAAATGGGGAGGCGCAGGAATTTTCACTATGTTTCCAGATGCAGTAAGACAGAATAGATGTTTGTGTAGTCACCTCCTGTCCAAGAATGTTTGTCATGCGGTCTCGCAAAGGGTAGAAACTTGATTCCTGATGCAAGCTGTTATTTGAACGGGATAAATAAGCAGATATCGGAGTTTTTATAGCGACACTGCCATCTCTACCAACTACGACAGATAAGACGGTATCATCAGCCTGTCAATCAAGTCCATCTGTCCGATCATTACTTTCGAATTTGAACCAGACCCCCTTATCCGCGCGAAGAAGGGAGCGCTCCCATGATACTGCAAAGAATCGGCTGGCCGGACCGCATCGAGGACCGGGAACTGTTCTACCGCACGGACGGCACCATCGAGCTCGATCCGAAGGCCGCCGCCTTTCACCTGCACGGCAACGCCGTCCGCTTTGACACCTACTTCAACGCCTTCTCCCTGATCAAGTGGAGGAAGTACACCCTGCTGGAGGGCGTGGCGCTGACGCTGGAACTGAAGGGCGACGCGGAGGTCGCGCTGCTGCGCCACGACCTGCGGGGCGAGCTGGAAGCCCGGCCCGCCAGGCTGGAGCAGCCGGAGTTTGACGCGGTCGAGACCGTCGTGCGCACGGAGCGCTTCCACTTCGACGACTTCACGCCGGTGACGCTGGACTATCCGGACATCGACGGCGCGACGGGACTGAGCTTCTCCGTTCGCCCGCTGTCCGGCGGCGCGGCCTTCCGCAGGGCGGCCTATCGCACGCCGGTGGACGCGCCCGAGCCGGCGCCCGCCAAGCTGGCGCTGGCCATCTGCACCTACAAGCGGGAGGGCTATGTCGGCGCGAGCATGGACGCCCTGCGCAAGGGCGTGTTCAATGACCCGGATTCGCCGATCCGGGAGCATCTGCGGGTCTACATCGCCGACAACGGCCAGTCGCTGGACGCCAGGCAGTTCGCCGACCTGCCGGTGAGCGTCTATCCCAACAAGAACAGCGGCGGCTCCGGCGGATTCAGCCGCGCGGCCATCGAGGCCATGCACGACGACCGCTTTCCCGCGACCCACGTCGTCCTGATGGACGACGACATCTCCTTCAACGTCTGGGCGCTGGAGCGCAACCACAGCTTCGTCAGCCTCATCCGCCCGGAATACGCCCTGAGCCTGCTGGGCGGCACCATGCTGAACGCGGACAAGCGGCACCTGCTGTATGCCGCGGGGGAGCGCTTCACCCTCCACGGCATCAAGAACGACAAGGAGGAGTGGGACCTGCGGGACATCCGGTACGTGCTGCTGGAGGAGACGGATATCCCCGTGGACTACTTTGGCTGGTGGTACTGCTGCATCCCCGTGCCGCTGTTGAAGCGGAAGCAGTTCTCCATGCCCTTCTTCGTGCAGTTTGACGACGTGGAATTCAGCCTGCGCTGCCCGGAGTCGGAGAAGATCTGCCTGAACGGCGTCTGCTGCTGGCACGATCCCCTGGAGCACAAGGAGAACGACACGCGCTATTACTACAACTACCGCAACCTCACCATCATGGGCCTGCTGTACTACCCGGAGTTCGATGGCGGCCACCTGAAGCGCATGCTCAAAGAGGACATCATGCACATGCTGTTCTGCTATGAATACAGGCGGACACACCTGGCCCTGCGGGGCATCGAGGACTTCCTGAAGGGCGTCGACTGGTTGGCCGGCCAGGACCCCGCCGCGCTGCACAGGGAGATGCTGGCCGCGGCGGACCCGATCCTGCCGGCGGAGAAGCTCCCCGTGGCCTTCGACCCGAAGGACGTGCTGCGGAACAGCGACATCGACCAGAACCCGCTCAAGCGGCGGCTGCGCTGGCTGCTGCTGAACGGCTGGCTGTTGCCCGCCAAGCGCCGCGCGGTGGTGGTGGAGAAGTTCAGGTCTCCGATGCAGTATTACTTCTGCGCCGGCACGGTGGTGAAGTATGACCTGGACACCCATCTCGGGCTCGTCTCGAGGCGCAGCTACCGCGACGCCCTGTCGGTGATCCGCCATCTGCGCAGGACGCTCAAGGCCGTGGACGAGCGCTTCGACCAGGCCGCCGCGGAGTTCCGCGCCCGCCACGACGAGATCACTTCCGAGGCGTTTTGGCGAAAATACCTGGGTTTTTGACAAATTCCTTCGAAAAATAGGAAAAAGCAGTACGTTTGAATGCGATGACTTGACAAAAAACGAAGAGTGGAATACAATCTATGCTATATTCGTGGTAGACTGTGATGATCGTTGTGGTTTGACTGTGGGATGTGCATACCCTCGTCCGTTCAAGGGTGGGCGCAAGGGTAGCGCAGCGTTTCAAATGCGCAATGAAACCACTATACCACTGTGAATCGTTGAGTGAGCACTCCAACATGCGCAGACAGCGCCGCTGGAGTTTTCCTTACAGCGAAACTCACTTAAGGGAGGTGGATGAGCCAAAGCAAACCCAAACCAAGGCCATTACAACTTTTTTCGATTCGAAAGGAGATAATATCAATGAAGAAGATAATCATCATCGCCCTGGCAGTCATGCTCATGCTGACCAGCGTTGCTTCCGCGGAGGTCTCGCTGACATCCGGACGCAATATCGATCACGCGAACCATGAAGTCATCGTTCAGCTGGACAACGAGCCCGGCGCGCGCCCCCAGAAGGGCATTGGCTCCGCGGACATCGTGTATGAGGTTGAGCTGTACAATGGCGGCTATACCCGCTATACCGCTGTTTTCAACGACACCATTCCGGACATGGTCGAGGCCATTCGTTCCGCGCGAATCGTGAACGCCGACATCTATACCGACTATTTCGGCGTGTTCGTGCACTTCGGCGGCCAGAAGTATCCGGGCAGCAACGTCTACGATCACTTCGGCATCCTGCGCGACGTGACCCGCATCGACGGCATTTCTGAGGACGGCGGCAAGACCTTCTACCGCGACAAGAGCCGCAAGGCCCCCAACAACGTGATCTGCATCCTGCCGAACATCATGGATCGCGTGGACTGGTCCACCGTGCTGGCAAAGAGCCCCCTGCGCTTCAACGCGGAATACACCGTGCCTGAGATCGGCGAGAACGTGAACAGCTTCCGCATCGCCTATCGCGACAGCTACACCCCGTCCTATCAGTGGGACGCTGCCTCGGGCCGCTACCTGCGCTTCTATGGCGACAAGCCCTTTATCGACGGCGCGACCAACGAGCAGGTCATGGTTGACAACGTCATCGTCCAGAGCGTGGACTACAGCTGGATCTCCGGCGAGTCGGATCGTCCCAGCGTGGGCACCGTGGGCAGCAACAAGTGCGAGTACTTCATCGGCGGCAAGCACTTCAGCGGTCACTGGGAGCGCGAAGGCCTGTACGTGAACACCATCTACTACGATGACGCCGGCAACGTTGTTCAGTTCAATCCGGGCGTGACCTACATCCAGTTCCTGAAGACGGAGAAGTCTGTTGAAATAACCGGCTAAAAGCTGAATCGTCATTCAACTGTATATGACGAGACAGGGAAACACTGATGATCGTCCTGAATACTACGTATTCCCGATGAAACAGTGTTTCCCGTTTTTTATGCCGCAAGTGGGGAATCGTGCAGCATGCTTCGATACTGCGCGCCGCGGTGTTGGCTGGCTTCTCTGGAGAGACCGACGTGCCGTTCCGGACCTTGCTGGAGCCGCCTTCGTCAACGTGCCGATATACTTCGCCTTGATCCTGACGGTCGTCAGCGGCGCGGACTGCCCGACCCTCAACCGGGACTGCCTCCGGGATATATAACCAAAACGAAAGCGTGGCGCCTGAACCTGCAATTGCTCCAGGTCGGCCCACGCTTTTGATGGCTCTTTACGGAAACCTTGGGAATGAAAACACCTCATCCGGCCCTGCGGGCCACTAACAGGGTCTGCCCGCGTTCAACGGCGCATGGCTACGCCTCTTCGTCGATGGTGTAGTAGATGGCGCGAATCGCTTCCTCGTATTTTTCCTCGGGCACGCCGATCAGCAGGTTGAGCTTGCCCGCGCCTTGATTGATGGTGTTGATGGGCAGGCCGGCCCGGGCCAGGGCGGCCAGCACCTTGGCGTTGGCGTCGCTGGATTCGGTGCCGCATTCGCCCACAACGGCGATCATGGACAGGTTTTCCGTAAGGCCCAGGTAGTCGGGGGACAGCACCCGGCGAATCTCGTCGAACAACTCCGCCTTGCAGGGGGCCAGCAGGTCGCTTCGGATCACCAGCGTCACGGTGTCGATGCCGGTCAGGCACTGTTCAAACGGGAGCTGGCGGGTTTTCAGCATGTCCAGCAGTATGGCCGTGAAGCCGGATTCGTCGCTGACCATCACCTTCTCCACCTGGATCACCGACATGCCCTTGCGCCCGGCCACGCCGATGATGGGGTCCTTCTTCTCGCCCTTGGGCAGGCGGCGGACGATGATGGTGCCGGGAGCCTCGGGGCGGTTGGTGTTGCGGATGTTGATGGGGATGTCCAGGTCCGACACCGGCATCACCGCGTCGGTGTGCAGCACGGACGCGCCCATGTAGGACAGCGTGCGCAGCTCCCGATAGGTGACGTACTGCACCGTCTTGGCGGATTCCACGATTCGGGGGTCCGTGGCCAGCAGGCCCGAGACGTCGGTCCAGTTCTCGTACAGGTCGGCCTGTATGGCGGCGGCGGCAAGGCTGCCGGTCACGTCGGAGCCGCCCCGGGAGAGGGTGCGGATGCGGCCGTTCATGTCCGCGCCGTAGAAGCCGGCGATCACCGCGTTCTCCAGGGGCCGCAGCGCGGCGGACATCGTGCGCCGGGTCATGGGCAGGTCCAGCTTGCCGCTCGCGTCGAAGCAAACGCACCACTCCGGGTCCACGAAGGTGAAGCCCAGGTAGCTGGCCAGTATGCGGGCGGAGAGGTATTCGCCCCGGCTGGCGGCGTAGTCCGCCTGGGGGTCCCGCTTCAGGCGCTGGCGCAGAGCTTCCATCTCCTGGTCCAGCGGGAAGGCGATGCCCAGCGCTCTGATGATCTCGTGAAAGCGCTCGCGGATCTGCCGGAACGGGGCCTCAAAGCTGGCGCCGACCACCGCCGCCGCGTGGCATTTCAGCAGCAGATCGGTGATCTTCTCATCGGCGTCGAAGCGCTTGCCCGGCGCGGAGGCCACGATGAAGCGGCGGCTGGGGTCGCTGAGAATGATGTCGCGCACCTTCCTGAACTGCTGGGCGTCGCAAAGCGAGGTGCCGCCGAATTTGGCAACGGTTATGCTCATGGTTGGAATCACTCTTTTGTTTCGATTTCCTAATCATTATAACATAAGCATGGGTAGGAAGGCAATGACAACAGAATGGAGATAAACCGGGGGGCGGCTAAGGCGCTTGTTAGCCGGATATCCGGGCGGCATTCCCGATGAAAACGACTCGCCTTCGGTTCCCGTGAGATTTATCGCTCATCAAAATATTGAAAAACCCGTCTGAACCGCGTTTTCACTATAGCCATATCCTTTGTTTTGTGATATGATTAACACAAGGATAATGAAGGAAGGGTTTTTAATGGGTCTCATCAAGAAATGGAATTCCATGAGTTTGATCCTGCGCATACTGATCGGCCTGGTCATCGGCGCGATCCTGGGCTTCGCGGTGCCGAAGGCGACGTGGATCGGCGTGCCGGGCGAGCTGTTCGTGGGCGCGTTGAAGGCCATCGCGCCGATCCTGGTGTTCGTGCTGGTGGCGTCGTCGCTGGCGAACTCCAAGGGCGGCAACATGGAGAAGTTCCGGACCGTCATCATACTCTACCTGTTCAGCACGCTGTGCGCGGCCATCGTGTCCGTGTTCACCAGCTTCGCCTTCAAGGTCACCATCCCGCTGACGGGATTGGACGCCGTGGATGCCTCGGCCGCCCCCCAGGGCATGGCGGACGTGGTGCTGAACCTGCTCAAGAGCATTGTCGTCAACCCGGTGGACGCCCTGGCCAAGGCCAACTACATCGGCATACTGTTCTGGGCGGTGGTGTTCGGCATCGCGCTGAAGCTGGCCGCGCCGGCCACCAAGGCCATGATGGACGACCTGTCCAACGCCGTGTCCACCGCGGTGCGCTGGGTCATCAGCTGCGCCCCCATCGGTATCCTGGGCCTGATGTTCACCGCCGTGTCCACCAGCGGCGCGGAGATCTTCAAGCAGTACGGCCAGCTGGTGGGCCTGCTGGTGGGCACCATGCTGTTCGTGGCGCTGGTCATCAATCCGCTGATCGTGGGCCTGATCCTTCGCCACAACCCCTATCCGCTGGTGTTCCGCTGCCTGCGGCAGAGCGGCATCACCGCCTTCTTCACCCGCAGCTCCGCCGCCAACATCCCCGTAAACATGCAGCTGTGCAAGGAGCTGGGCCTTGACGAGGACCTGTACTCCGTGTCCATACCGCTGGGCTCCACCGTCAACATGGACGGCGCGGCGGTGACCATCACCATCTTCTCGCTGGTAGCGGCCTTCACCGCGGGCGTGCCCGTGACCATTCCCATGGCCATCTTCCTGAGCATCGTGGCGACGTTCTCCGCCTGCGGCACCTCCGGCGTGGCGGGCGGCTCGCTGATGCTGGTGCCGCTGGGTTGCTCTCTGTTCGGCATCTCCGCCGACATCGCCATGCAGCTTGTGGGCGTGGGCTTCATCATCAGTGTCATTCAGGATTCCCTGGAGACCGCGCTCAACTCCTCCGGCGACGTGCTGTTTACCGCCACCGCCGAGTTCCGCGACTGGAAGAAGCAGGGCAAGAAGCTGCCGCTGTAAGGAGGGATGTTTATGAAAACCATCAAGAGCGTCTACAAGATCGGCAACGGACCATCCAGTTCCCACACCGTCGGCCCCTTCCACGCGGCGACGATCTTCGGCCAGCGCTACCCCGAGGCGGACCGCTTTCGGGTGACGCTGTTCGGATCGCTGGCCTACACCGGCGAGGGCCACGGCACCGGCAAGGCCATATTGTCAGGCCTGCCCGGGGCCGAGGTGGTGTTCAACCGCGAGGAGCAGGACCTGCCGCACCCCAATACCATGCTGTTTGAGGCCTTCAAGGATGGACAGCTGATCGGCTCCAACCGCATCTTCTCCATCGGCGGCGGCTCCATCCGCATCGAGGGGGAGACCTCCGAGGACGAGATCGAGGTCTATCCGCAGAAGAACTTCACCGAGATCCTGAACATCTGCAAGCAGCGCAGCATGAACCTGGCGCAGTTCATCTACCGCATGGAGGATGACCGCCTGCGGGACTACCTCAAGACCGTGTGGGAGGCCATGAAGGCGTCCATCCAGCGGGGTCTCAATGCCGAGGGCATACTGCCCGGCGGCCTGGGCGTGGCCCGCAAGGCCAAGCTGCTGTACGAAAAGCGGTGCTACAACGAGAGCGCCGACGTCACCATGAACCGCGTCATCGCCGCCTACGCCTACGCGGTCAGCGAGGAGAACGCCGACGAGAACATCGTGGTCACGGCGCCCACCTGCGGCAGCTGCGGCGTGCTGCCCTCGGTGCTGTACTACATGCACATGGACCGTGGCTTCCCCGAGGAGGAGATCCTGGACGCGCTGGCGGTGGCGGGCATCATCGGCAACGTGATCCGCACCAACGCCTCCATCTCCGGCGCGGAGTGCGGCTGTCAGGCCGAGATCGGCAGCGCCTGCTCCATGACCGCCGCGGCGCTGGCGTCGCTGTACGGGCTGAACATCGACCAGATCGAGTACGCCGCCGAGATCGCCATGGAGCACAACCTGGGCCTGACCTGCGACCCGGTGAAGGGCCTGGTGCAGATCCCCTGCATCGAGCGCAACGCCGTCGCGGCCATGAGGGCCATCAGCTCTGTGAACCTGTCGCGGTTCCTGTTCTCCACCCGGAAGATCTCCTTCGACGAGGTGGTGGCCACCATGTACCGCACCGGCCGGGACATGGACGAGAAGTACCGAGAAACCAGCCACGGCGGGCTGGCGCAGATCTACTACGCGCAATGACCCTGGGATGGAACTTTGGCTATGCTGGACAGCCTATTGATGTGGTATAATTTAACATGATAAAGCGTTGACACGAGGCGAATTCCACGGTATAATGGGCTAAACCGATGAGGAAGGGTAAGTAATCGCTGTTGAGTCCCTTACAGAGAGCCGCCGATGGTGGAAATGCGGCAGGACGATCGCGATGAATGGCCTTTCGAGGGCGAACAGAAAGCCTCCGGGCGAGTATGCGAGACGGAGCGGGCACTTCGTTAACAAGGGCCGGCATATGAATGTATGCGCAGAGCGGGCGCTGACAAGGAATTGTTGGGACAGGTTTTTTATTGGAGGGAAATGGAGCAATGCACGGTAAAATCGCGATTATAGGCGCGGGACACGTGGGGTCCCATGTGGGGCGGGCGCTGGCGGCGGGCCTGACCGGCGACGACTGCGGGTTCATCACGGGCGTCTCCAACAACATCCCCGCCGGTGAGATCGTGAACCTGATCTCGGACTTCCAGCCGGACTACGCGCGCATCGGGTTCCTGTACACCTCCTCGGAGACCAACTCCGTCTCCACCATCAACGCGGCGAAGGCCTTTTGCGACGCAAACGGCATCGCCTACGAGGAGGTCTCCATCGCCAACCTGTCCGAATTGCAAACCGCCGTCGAGACGCTGATCTCCAAGGGCGTGGACGCGCTGTATACCGGCAACGACAACTCCATCGCCTCCGCCATGTCCACCTACATCGACGTAGCCTACGAATACGGCATCCCGGTGTACTGCGGGGCGGACTCCATGGTGGCGGACGGCGGCTTTGCCACCATCGGCGTGGACTACGTGCAGCTGGACCGGCAGGTGGCCGCCATCGTGGCGCGCGTCGCGGGCGGCGAGCAGCCGGAGGACATCCCCTATGAGACGCTGGCGGACTACGCCCGCTTCGTGAACCTCCAGGCGGCGGACCGCATCGGCATCGAGGTGTCGGGAGACATCCTGGCCTCCTATAACGTGCTCGTCGAGGCCGACGGCACCAGCCATTTCGGGGAATGATAGTAACGGTTCGGTCTTGGGGAGAATTGGTATTTATCTAAAGTAAACAACCATTTATCCTCAGAACCGAACATCAGTAACACAGTCGGGGCGGGATTTCCCGTCCCACTCCCATCGACAGAATGGAAGGCTCTCTATGAACACATTGAGTTTGCTGGTATCCGCGCTCAGCCAGGGCATGATCTACGCGCCCATGGCGCTGGGCGTCTTTGTGGCGTTTCGGGTATTGAACACGCCGGATCTGACCATCGACGGCAGCTTCGTGGCGGGCATGTGCGTCTGCGTCGTGTTCGCCATCGCGGGCCATCCCATCCTTGCGCTGGCGTGCGGGCTGCTGGCCGGCGCGCTGGCGGGGCTGATAACGGGCCTTTTGCAGACGAAGCTGGAGATCAACCCGATCCTCTCCGGCATACTGACCATGACGGGCCTCTACACCGTCAACTTCATGCTGCTGGGCGGGCAGTCCAACCTGTATTTGCAGCGCGCGGAGCTGAACAGCGCCGGGGCCGAGACGCAGGTAGCCAGCGATACGCTGTATAAATCGTTCAGGAGCCTCATGGCCGCGCTGACGGACAATAAGAAGTTCGACAGCAACCTGAGCGCCCTGATCGTGACGGCGCTGATCGTGGCCGTCACGGTTGCCATCCTGGCGGTGTTCTTCCGCACGCGCACGGGCATCGCCATACGGGCCACGGGCGACAACGAGGAGATGGTGCGGTCCTCCTCCATCAACGCCGACCGGTCCCGGGTGCTGGGCATCATGATCTCCAACGCGCTGGTGGCGTTCTCCGGGGCGCTGCTCTGCCAGCAGCAGCGCTATGCCGACCTCAACTTCGGCTCGGGCATGCTGGTGGTGGGTCTGGCCTCGGTGATCATCGGCCAGGTGTTCTTCGGGAACCGGGGCGTCACCCTGGGCATCGCCTCCGCGGTGGCGGGCTCGCTGGTCTACCGGGTGATCCTCCAGGTCGCCTATAAGATTGAGATGCCCAGCTACGCCGTGAAGCTGCTCAGCGCGGTCATCGTCGTGATCGCCCTGACCATTCCGCGCCTCCGGCGGCTGGCAGCCCAGCGGCGCGCGGACAGGGAGGAGGACGCGGAATGAAGGGACTCAAACTCATCGGCGTGAAAAAGACCTTTGAGCGCGGCACGCCCAACGAGAAGGTCGCGCTCGGCGGCGTGGACCTCGAGGTCGCCGGGGGCGATTTCATCACCGTGCTGGGCTCCAACGGCGCGGGAAAATCGACGCTGTTCAACGCCATACTGGGGAAATTCAGGCTGGACCGGGGACAGATCCTGCTGGACGGCGAGGACATCACCCGGCAAAGGGACTACCAGCGCGCGCTGAACATCGGCTGCCTGTACCAGGATCCCCTGCGGGGCACCGCGCCGAACATGACCATCGAGGAGAACCTGGCGCTGGCGTACACGCGCAAGGCCAGCCGCAGCTTCTTCGCGGTCAACCGAAGGGACAGCGCCCATTTCCGGGATCTGTTGAAGGAGCTGGACCTGGGGCTGGAGGACCGGCTCAAGACCCGGATGGGGCTGCTCTCCGGCGGCCAGCGGCAGGCGGCCTCGCTGTTGATGGCCACCATTGCCGAGCCGAAGCTGCTGCTGCTGGACGAACACACCGCGGCGCTCGACCCCGCCACGGCGGAGAAGGTGCTGGCGCTGACGAAGGAGATCGTGTCGAAGCGGGGCTTGACCTGCCTGATGATCACCCACAACATGCAGTCCGCGCTGGCCCTGGGCAATCGCACCATCGTCATGGACGGCGGCCGCGTCATACTGGATGTCTCGGGACGGGAGCGCGAAAGCATGACGGTATCCGGCCTCCTGGAGCTGTTCAGGGAGCGCTCCGGCAGAGAGCTGGACAACGATCGGATGCTGCTGAGATAAAGCGTGGAGGAGCAAGAACTTTCCGCCGTTGCTGAGTACACAGCCCATGTCGGGGCAACCTGCTTTGCTCGTTGTCTGCCCCTTACAATGACGCCTCGTCGTGGTTTATACTGCGGCACAGACAAATTCGCCCATCGTTTGCCGCGTCAAGGCGCTGGAAATGGATACCCCCGAAGCCGAATCCCCGGAACGATCCTGTGAACAACAGGGGGGTTCCGGGGATTTGCTTTGCCTGGCAAGGTCTTGAATGATATCGGGGCGACGTGGCGCGCCAATTCTGCGGAAGGGGTTTTGACTGGATTTGCGCGAAGCGTGCCTTTGAATCCTGTCAGGGACAATCCTGCCTGTCTGGAATGAAAGGGCAGCGACCGCTTTCGGCTAAAATCGACACATAGAAGAATAAAACGGCACTATACGAAGGGGCGGGTCATCGGCGATAATTATGGCAACAGGGACGCGAGAGTCCTGCGAGTGAGAAGAAGGAGGAATTTCCATGAAGAGAGGTTTGCTCAAAGCGATCGCGGCCGCGATTTGCCTGCTGATGGTCGTAAGCTGCGCTTCGGTATTGGCAGAGGAGAAGACCACCGTCACCTTCCAGACCTGGAACCCGGCGGATTCCGGCCCGGAGAGCCCGATCTACCAGATCATCGAGGCCTTTGAAGCGGAGAATCCCGACATCCATGTCGATTATGTGTATGTCGGTTCAGGCTCCCATCAGGACCAGCTCTGCGTGAAGCTGATGGGCGGCGAGGGCTCGGACGTGTTCGGCATCAGCGCCGGCGCGGCCTACAACGCCTTCCGCGACTTCGAGGAGGAGCTGTCCCCCTACTGCGAGGCGACCTGGGGCGAGAATTGGCGGGATACCTTCCAACAATCATTGGAATTGTACATGATTAGGAAAACGGGACGTTTTCCGGGTCGGCGGGTTCCGTAGGAACACGTCGACAATCATTGGAGAAAGCATTCGGATAATCAGAATTGACACATCCAGGAATAAAATAGGAGTATACAAAACAGGCGTTATCTGAGATAATGGTGGTGAACTGTGGACAAATGACAAGCCGGCTGTGACCGCGGGACAAAGGCGGGAGAAACATCGCGCAGCTGCGAATACTGGAAGAGCGCATTGACGAAGCCAAGCATGGCAAGGAGAAAGGCGCTTCGATAAAAGGTTGATTTATGAAGAGATACTTTGGCAGCCTGTCCTTTTACAGGCAGGCGTTGATGATCGGCATTCCCGTGATGCTGCAATCGCTGATCCAGTCCCTGGTCTCCCTGGTGGACAACTTCATGGTGGCGGGGCTTGGGGACGTGAAGATGTCCGGCGTGAGCGTGGCGGGCCAGATCCTGTTTGTGTTCATGGTGCTGTCCAACGCCATCTGTGCGGCGGGCGGCATCTACATGACGCAGTTCTCCGGGGCGAAGGACCGGGCGGGCATGCGCCAGGCGCTGCGGTTCAAGTTTTACCTGCTCGGGAGCTTTCCGGCAGATTCTCAGTTTGATGGTGATCGGCAATGCCGAGGCGGAGGCGATCCTGGACGCGGGCGTAGAATACATGCGGCTCATGGGCTTCATGGGCGTGCCCTTCTGCGTCTCCGTGGTGCTGGCCACTTCCATGCGGGAGATCGGCCAGGTGCGCGTGCCGCTGGTGATCTCCGTCATCGGCACGCTCATCAATACCGGCCTGAACTGTGTGCTGATCTACGGCAACCTCGGCGCGCCGAGGCTTGAGGTACGAGGCGCGGCCTACGCGACGCTGATCGCCCGTTTCATCGAAATGGCGCTGTATGTGATCTATGTGCGTTGCAATCCCCAGCCCTTCATGGGAAAGCACGCAGAAAAGATACCCACGGACTGGCGTCTGTTCGGCAGAATCCTGCGGCGGGGCTGGCTGATGCTGTTCTCCGAGGTGCTGTGGGTGGTCTCCGAAACCGTCACCACCGCCGTGTACAACGGGCGGGGCGGTGCGGACGTGGTCTCGGGCATGTCGGCGGGCTGGGCCATCGTGAACCTGCTGTTCGTGTCCTTTGGCGGCATCAACACGGCCACCTCCGTCATCATCGGCAAGACGCTGGGGAAGGGACAGCTGGACGAGGCGCGGAAGCAGAGCCGGTGGATGCTGTCTGCCGCCGTGGTGTTCGGGCTGTTCATGACGGCAATAGGCGCTCTGGTGACGCTGCTGACGCCGCTGGTGTTCGGCCATCTTTCGCCGGTGGCCCAGGGCATCTGCCGGGACCTGGTGCTGCTGGTGTCGCTGTATATGCCTCTGTGGGTCTACAGCAACGTGCAGTTTTCCATAGCCCGCGCGGGCGGCGACACGGTCATGGGCGCGGTGGTGGACGGCGGCGTGACGCTGGCGGTGGTCATCCCCGGCATACTGCTGCTGGCGCGTTTCACGGACTGGGGGCCGGTGGCGATGTACGGCGCATTGAAGCTGACGGACTTTGTCAAGATCACCGTCGCCCACCTGTGGCTGAAAAAGGAGAAGTGGGTAAAGAACCTGACGGTGCAGGCGGCATAGCCGGCGCGCTGTCTGCGGGGAGAAGGACAAGGGAATAAGAAGATGAAGCGGTTCTTTCCCCGGGCCATACTGGGATACCTTTTGTTCGTCAGCCTGATTGCAGCCGCGCTGATTCGGTAGCCGGAGTCGGCCCTTGACGCCGGAAGGCACACAGGGGGGCTGTATGGAAAAACAGGTGATTCTCTTGAACGGGCCTTCCAGCAGCGGGAAGTCCTCGCTGGCACAGCTCCTGCAGGGGCTGATCCTGGCAAGGCGGCGCGAGCGCTATGAGATCGTTTCGATTGACGACTTCCTGACCATGAGCGCGCAGGATGTCATCTATGAGGAGGACGTGTACGCAATCTCGCGGGACCTCTGCGAGGCGGCGTCGGCGGCGTTGAAGACCGAGGCCGGGGTGATCGTGGATCACGTCATCACCAGCAAGCGCATCTTTTACCAGCTGGCGGACGCGCTGCGCGGTTACAGGGTGTGGATGATCCGCGTGTCATGCCCCCTGGAGGTCCTGCGGGAACGGGAGGCGGCGCGTGGGAATCGCTGCCCGGGCTCCGCGAAGGCCTCTGCCGCGTACCTATTCCCGAAGGACGGCTATGACCTGGCGGTGGACACGCACCGCACGACGGCGATGGACAGCGCGGAACGCATATATGTGCATTGTTTTCGCAAGGATGAGACAGACCCGGATTCCGGGCGAGGGAAATCACCAAGGGAGATGCTGCAATGAGAATTCTTGTTTTGAACGGAAGCCCCAAGCGGGAGAGGTGTGACACCCTGCACATCACCAGGGCCTTCCTGGAGGGCATGAAGGAAGCCGCACCCCAGGAGATACACGTGATCGACGTCATTGACCGGCAGGTACGTCGCCTATTGCGGGCTGAACTGCGAGACCCGAATCGCGACGATCAATGATGACGATGCGCTTTGCGGGTTGGAAGGCAGGTGGAAAAATGCTTTTCAGAAAGGCTGAGATGCGTGAAGCCGGAGCGATCAGGGCGCTCTACCGGGCCGTGATCGGAACGCCGTTTTGCACGTGGGATGAATCCTATCCGGGAGAGACGGAAATAACGGGCGATCTCTTGGCGAAAACGCTCTATGTGCTGGAAGATGACCGGGAAATCATCGGCGCGATCTCCATTGTTCCAGACAACGAGATGGATGGTTTTGATTGCTGGATGGTCAAGGACAACGCCCGTGAGTTTGCAAGGGTCGTATTGCGGCCGGATCACCAGCGGAAGGATTTGTCCCGGCATCTGGTCCAGGGCGTGGTCCTGGAGCTTCAAAGGCAGGGCGCTGCCGCGATCCACATTGCCGTCGCGAAGGAGAACATCCCTGCGCAGAAGCTCTATCGAAGAATGGGCTTTGATTTTTGCGGCGAAGCCGATATGTACGGACACAGCTTTTTCCTGTGTGAAAAAATCATGGGAACCGCGCGCCCCGATCTCGCAGAATGAAGAATCAGGGGGAAATTTGGCACACAACAAACCTGGGGGGAATGAAAAACATGGAGCATTGCATCATTCGACGGGAGAAAACGGAGGATTACCGGGAGACCGAAAACCTGATTCGGGAATCCTTCTGGAACGTCTACCGCCCGGGCTGCAGCGAGCACTATGTGATGCACGTGCTGCGGGACGATCCCGCCTTTATCCCGGAGCTGGACTTCGTGATGGAGCAGGACGGAAAGCTGATCGGACAGAACATGTTCATGCAGACGGTGATCGAGGCCGACGACGGGCGGACCGTGCCCGTGCTGACCATGGGTCCCATCGGCATCGCGCCGGAATTGAAGCGGCAGGGCTATGGAAAAAAGCTGCTGGACTTCTGCCTGGACAAGGCGGCGGCCATGGGCTTCGGCGCGGTGCTTTTCGAGGGAAACATCCAGTTCTACAGCCACTGTGGTTTCGATTACGCCCGGAAGTTCGGCATCCGCTACCACGACCTGGCGGAGGGCGCGGATGATTCGTTCTTCCTGTGCCGGGAGCTGATTCCGGGCTACCTGGACGGCATCACCGGCGTGTACCAGACGCCCAAGGGCTACTACGTGGACGCCGACGACGTGGAAGCCTTCGACGCGGCCTTCCCGCCGAAGGAAAAGCTCAAGCTGCCGGGGCAGCTGTTTGATTAAACGGATGAATCGCGGCAGGAGGAAACCATGATGAATTACAGGACCATTGACAGAGAGACCTATTACAGAAGGGGCGTCTATCGCCATTTCACGGAGGACTGCAAGTGCTCCACTTCCATGACGGCGCGGATCGACGTGACAGCCCTCGCGGCGCACAGCAAACAGACGGGAACCAGATTCTATCTCAACTTTCTCTACATCCTGTCGAAAGTTCTCAATTCCCGGGAGGATTACCGGATGGCTTATCTGTGGCAGACGGACGAACTGATTTGCTACGATGTCATCCATCCGACACAGTATGTGTTCCATGAGGACACGGAAACCTGCACGCCGGTTTATACGGAATACAGGGAAGACTACGATGCTTTTTACCGCCATGCCCGAGAAGACATCGAGAAGGCGAAGCTGACTCGGGAATATGGCCTGGACGCCCCGAACCATCCCAACTGGTTCGACGCATCCTATATTCCCTGGCTTTCCTACGATTCGCTGAACATCGAGCTGCCCGACGGATACCTGTATTTTCTCCCCATCGTCAACTGGGGAAAATACCGCGAGGAAGGCGGAAGGCTGCTCATGCCTGTCAGCGTCCGGATGAACCACGCGGTCGCGGACGGATACCTGATTGCCAACGTGTTCCGCCTTCTGGAAAGGGAAATGGCGGCTTTCGTGAGGAGAACATGAGTTTGGCGCTTCGCGGATAATGGTTTTACGGATAATTGGGGATAAGCATTGCTCGTGAATCAGTATGTCCATGTAGTTCCGGTCGGGCCGGCGCGCGGCAAACGCGTCCGGCGCCGGTGGGACCTCCCCGGGGGGGACGGGGGGTTCAGCACCACGTCGCAGGGGAAACAGATCATGCCCGAGGCGGCCCGGAAGGTCGTCCGATTCTTCTTTGAGGAGGTCGGCGCGAACCGCATCTATGCCGGCCACGATGTGAACAACCCCAAGTCCGGCAGGGCGATGCAGAAGCTGGGCCTGCGCTGCTCGTATGTGCAGGTTCGGCCGGAGAGGATCCCGGTTATGATGATTCCCCTGGGTCGCCCGATGTCGGGGCTGATTCAGGGTTTTTGTTATTGTTTTTCGAAGATTCTTATGATATAATGGAACAAATCCCATGGAAACGTGCTTTGGATTTTACCTGTATATAATTAAGCGGTCGAACCTTTTTCCGGCCAAATGCCGCGGCACCCGCAGTCATCGCCTCGCTATTCAAGGGAGATCTGAACATGAAGAAGCCTTTGATTGTCATCGTCAACACGGTCATCATGGCTGCCATATTGGTCTTTGTTGTGCTCTATTCCAGGTATGAAAGCAGAGACGCCTATCAGAGACAGATAGAGAACTTTGAAAACACGACGGTCACCATGGAACATGTGACGGAAAACTATCTGGAGGGCGAGCAGCGCATTTGCGACGTGTGGGCGCGTTATATCAACAACAAGGCCATGACCATGGAGGAGGCGGCCGAGTATATCCGCAGTTCCCATGTGCTTGAAAACACCTCGGCGCACCTGATTTCGCTTGAAACGCTCACGGGTCTCTCCACGCGCCCGAAGCAGGGCACGGCTGACGACTATGACATTTCCTATCAACGGGTGGGTCTGCTCGAGGATGTGAGCTGGATCAATGAGATCGGGGCAGCGATCAACATCACCCGATCCTATACCAATCCGATGAACGGCGAACAATCGCTGGCCTTCTGCAACAGGGTTTCGCTGAATGACCCGGAGAGCGACACTATCACAGACGCGGTTTTGATGCGCGTGGTCCCCGTCTCGGAGCTCGAGGAGAAATGGGTCTTTCCGCAGGCGGAGTTTTCGCATGCCGAGCTCTCCATGATCGACGCCAACGGCGACTATATCCTCAAGGGTTACAGCTTTAAGAATTCCAGCTTCTTTGAGTTCTATAGATCTTATAATCCCACGGAGCAGGCCTCGGCGACGGCGCTGTTCGACAGGATCACGTCGTCCACCGGCTCCATTTCCATGCTCAACTCCCACGGGCAGGAGTGCATACTTGCCTTTGCCCCCGTTACCGCCACGGCCGGGTGGACGCTGCTGAGCTTCATACCGGCGAAGGATCTCAGTGTGAAGCGGGAGAACTGGCTGCTGACGGGCGTCGTCTCCGCCGGCCTGCTGATCCTGTTCCTGTTTGACCTGTTCTATATGCTTTACTTCAACAGGCGCCTCCAGGTCGCGGTCCGGGAGGCGGAATCCGCAAGCAAGGCGAAGACGGATTTCCTCTCCACCATGTCCCACGACATCCGCACGCCCATGAACGCCATCATCGGTCTGACAACCATTGCGGAAAAGAACCTGGGGGATGTGGGGTCAACGAGAGATAGTCTCAGGAAAATCAACCTTGCCAGCAACCATCTGCTGACGCTGATCAACGACATCCTGGACATCTCCAAGGTGGAGAGCGGCAAACTGAAGATGAGCCCGCTGACGTTCTCCATCGTGGAAACCGTGGAGAACCTCGTGAACCTCTCGCAGCCGATGGTCAAGGAAAAGAACATCGAGTTCTTCTTCCACATCAACCGGATGGAGAAGGAATACCTGTACGCGGACCAGCTCCGGCTGAACCAGATCTACATCAACATCCTCTCCAACGCCATCAAGTACACGGAGCCCGGCGGGCGCGTCAGCGTGGATATGCGCGAAGAGGAGAGCGCCGCGCCCGGCTGCGTGCGGCTGACCTATGTGGTGGCGGATACGGGCATCGGCATGAGCCCGGAATTCATGAAGACCATGTACCAGCCCTTCTCGCGCCAGACGGACAGCCGCGTCAACAGCATTCAGGGAACCGGCCTCGGCCTGGCCATCACCAAGCAGATGGTCGAGCTCATGGGCGGAACGATCGAATGCCAGAGCGAACAGGGCAAGGGAACGACCTTTACCGTCGTGCTGGACATCCCCGTGGCCGACAAGCAGCGGGAGGACATGCGGCTCGATCCGATCGACGCCCTCATTGTCGACGACGATGACGTCCTGCTGGAGACGGCGACGGATACGCTTGAATCCCTGGGCGCCGCGGTGGAGCAGGCGCGCAGCGGTCTGGAAGCGCTGGGAATGATCGTCCACAGGCATGAAGCCGGGAAGGATTACAGCGTCGTGATCATTGACTGGAAGATGCCGGACATAGACGGCGTCGAGACCGTCCGCCGGATCCGCGCCGAGGTCGACGCCAAGATCCCCATACTGTTGATCTCCGCGTACGACTGGTCGGATATCGAAGAGCTGGCGAAGGAGGCAGGCGCGGACGGCTTTGTCAGCAAGCCGCTCTTCCGGTCCACCCTGTATGACAAGATCAACGCGGTCATCGGCGCGGAGTCCAAATCGATCGAGCCGGAGGAGGATTATTCCGACCTGGCGGGGCTGAACATCCTGATCGCGGAGGACAACGACGTCAACTGGGAGATCATCTCCACCATGCTCGGCATGTTCGGCATGACCAGCGAGCGCGCGGAAAACGGCCGCGTCTGCGTGGATAAGATGCGCGCGGCCGCGGAGGGCGCCTACACGCTGATCTTCATGGACGTGCAGATGCCGGAGATGAACGGCCTCGACGCGACCCGGGCGATTCGGAAGCTGGAGGGCGCCTGGAGATCCTCCATCCCGATTGTCGCGATGACGGCGGACGCGTTCTCCGAAAACGTCACGGAATGCCTGAACGCCGGGATGAATGGGCACATTGCGAAGCCCATTGATATCAAACTGGTCATCAAAGAGATCCGCAGGATCAAGGAAGGAAGGAGCTAAGTATGAAGAAGACGACGTGTGTGGTTTTGGCGGTGCTGATGATTCTGGGTTTGACGCTGTGCGACTTCACGCAATTGCGGGCGAAAGCGGAGGAGGGCTTCCAGCCGTCTCTGGATACCTCCATCGACTGCAAAATCGACGTTATCGGCGGCTACAGCAACTTTGAGGCGCTGGAGGCCGAATTTGACCGCTTCAACGAGTATTACCCGAATGTGAAGCTGGCGTTCACGAAGATCGACGACTATAACAACATGGTCGGCACGATCCTGAACGGAAACGCCGCCCCCGACATCTACGTCAATTATTCCTGGATGTATGGCCGGGAGCCGTACAAGGCTTCCATCGATCACGCGGAGGATTTGGCCAACCCCGCGCTGGCGCTTGATCTGGACTGCATCCGCGGCAATATCATCCTGAATACGGACGATGGCACGCTCCCGATGGTCCCGGTCTTCTCAAACACCTACGGCATGCTCGTGAACAACGATCTGTTTGAAAAAGAGGGGCTGAGCGTTCCCACGACCTATCCGGAGCTGGTGGCCGTGTGCGACGCGTTCCGCGAGAAGGGCTATGAGAGCCCGATGATGGGCTTTTCCAGGGAGGAGACGACTTCGCTCTTCACCGTGACGATCTATCCGTTCTTCTGCGGAACCGTGGCGAACGACGCGGAGGCGATCAAGAAGCTCAACGCCCTCGATCCCTCGGCGGGCGAGTACATGCGGCCCTCCCTCGAGAAGATCGTGCAGTTCCTGGACGACGGCTGCGTGAATCTTGAGGCCTGCGCGGAGATCGAAAACAACTATGACGCCGTGATCCTTCGCTTCTTTGAGGGCGACGTTCCCATGATGACCTGCTCCGGAGATACCGTCTCCGGCACCAAGAAGCGGGAGGAACGTTCCGAGGCGTTCATCGCCAATCCCTTTACTTACACCTTTGCCCCTGTTCCCATGGCGGACGAAGGCGCTTATTTCCTCGACATGCCGAATTTGCAGTTCTCTGTCAACAAGGACAGCCAGAACCTGGACATGGCCAACGAATTCATGCGCTTCCTGGTCACGTCCCGGGAGCTGAACGAGATGGCGCTGAACAAGGGCCTGGTGTCCCCGACCAAGGGCCTGTCCTTTAACAGCATGTATGCCGCGTTCGGCGACGTTCCGGAATCCCGGGTCCTGTCGCCGGAGGTGTTCGGCTTGACGGATGACGCGGTCAAGCAGCTGAGGCAGGCGGTTTACGGGGTCGGGATCGGCGCGATGACCATCGACGAGGCGGTTGCCCGCTACGGCTCCTTTGAGTGACCTTGAAGCTCCGTTCTGTCGGGAACCCTCGCCCTGCGCGGACGACGCTTCCATGAGCGGGGCGGGGGAAACGGAAGGACAAAGATTACGATTGATAAAAGGATAAAATACATAAAAAAGAAAACGGGCAAAAGCCGGCCTTCCAGGCGCATCGACCATTGCACTATTGCACGAATGCTCCGGGAGGCCGGCGCGTTGTATCGGGATGGCCGCCTTTTCACAGCCGCGCGGCAAGGACGATATGCTCATGTACGATTAGTGAGGAATTAGAGTGTGTTTCTAAATTCGGAAAGATGCATTTTCGGCGTCCTGAGCTGCATTTCAGCGTTGATTTCCCTTGACTTTTACGCACCGCCGCTACTCCGCGACGCGGAAGCGGCGGCAGCGCCGCGCGAATCCTTTGGATTCAAGGCGACAATCCCG
>CADCHI010000023.1:68997-72820 GCA_902801165.1 uncultured Eubacteriales bacterium
GCGACTGCTATAGCCCCACTAAGCCTGCGGAAAATCGCCTTGAAATGAATGATCATCTGCTCGAAACTGCACATCCCTCATTTTAGAAACACACTCTAGGCGCGCCAGGAGAAAAATAGGATGCTGTGGTGGCTTTGATTTCAGCAGGACCGAGGAACCGTCATCGGTGAATCGCGTATTCCGCCCGACGCGCGGATTTGAAGACAGCGACGCAAGGAGAACGCACCATGAAGAAGATCGCGCTTGACGCATTTATGGACTTTCGGATGCTCTCGTCCCTGACCTGGTCCCCGGAGGGCGGGAAGCTGGCCTATGTGCTGACCGGGATCGACCGCGAGAAGAAGGAGTATGTCAGCCGGCTTCGGCTGCGCGCCGGCGAGGACGACCGCCTCATGGTCAGCGACGGCAAGGTCGGGGAATTCATCTTTGAGGATGAGTCGCACATACTGTTCGCCACGGACAAGCGCGACGCGGAGAAAAAGGACGAGGATGACGAGGAAAAGGGCGCGTCCACCGTTCTGTACCGGCTTCCGCTCACCGGCGGCGAGGCGGAAAAGGCCTATGAACTCCCTCTGGACGCCGGCGGCTTCAAGCGCCTGCCGGACGGGAACCTGCTGATGACCGGGGAGATCAGCACGGAGAACCCCGATCTGTACCGCCTGGAGGGGGAGAAGCGGGAGAAGGCGCTGAAGAAGATCGCCGAGGACAAGGATTACGAGGTGCTGACGGAATCGCCCTTCGTCGCCAATGGCCGAGGCCTGATCCAGGGGAAGCGCAGCGCGCTGTTCCTCTATCAGGTCCAGGAGAAGAAGCTCCGCCGCCTGACGGGCAAGTGGACGAACGTGGGCGAATTCCGCGTCCACGGGAAGGACGTCTGGTTCAGCGGCGTCACCTATCGGAACCGCTGCCCCAACCGGGATTGCCTGTACCATCTGGACCTGGAGACGGGGAAGACCGAGCAGGCGCTGGGCCCGAAGCTGATCATCTACGCCATAGAGTTCATCGGGGACACGTTGGTGGTGATCGGCGCGGACGGAAAGCGGTTCGGCGACAATGAAAACCCGCGCTTCTATACCTTCGACACCCGGACCCGCGCGTTGAAGCTGCTCTGCGACGCGGACGAGAGCCTCGGGAACGCCATGCTGACCGACGTGGAATACGGCGAATCCCGCTTTACCAAGGCGGACGGCGACTTCGTCTATTTCTCCGCGCTGGACAGGGACGGCTGCAAGCTGAAGCGCGTCGGCCTGGACGGCAGGATCGAAACCGTGGTTTCAACGGCGGGACTGTTCAGCGACTGGGACGTGCGCGGGGGCAGGGTCATGTACGCGGGCATGTTCGACATGAAGCTGCCCGAGCTCTACGAGCCGGGCGAGGATGGGCCCCGCTGCCTGACCGCATGGAACGCGGAGGTATTGAAGGATACTTACGTGGCGCAGCCCCAGCCGATCATGGCGGAGCTGGACGGCGAGGAGATCGACGGCTGGGTGCTGCTGCCGGAGGACTACGACCCCAACAAGAGGTATCCGGCGGTGCTGGATATCCACGGCGGCCCCAAGTGCGCCTATGGCCCGGTGTTCTTCCATGAAATGCAGGCCTGGGCCGCGAAGGGCTACATCGTGTTCTTCTGCAATCCCCACGGCTCCGATGGCAGGGGCAACGCCTTCTCGTATCTCGATCTCCAGTGGGGAAGCATCGACTACCGGCAGATCATGGCCTTTACGGACAGGGTGCTGGAGACTTATCCGGCCATCGACCCGAAGCGGCTCTGCTGCACCGGCGGCTCCTATGGCGGCTACATGAGCAACTGGATCCTCGGGCACACGGACCGCTTCTGCTGCATCGCCACGCAGCGCAGCATTTCCAACTGGGTGACGATGTACGGCATCAGCGACATCCCGCCGATCTCCAACTTTGAAGTGTGCAGCGCGGACCCGTATTCCGAGAAGGGGCTCGCCGAGATGTGGGAGGTCTCCCCGCTGAAATACGTGCGGAACGCCAAGACACCGACGCTCATCATCCACAGCGAAGAGGACCACCGCTGCCCCATCGCCGAGGGCTACCAGCTGTACACCGCGCTGGTGTATTTGAAGGTCCCGGCCAGGATGGTGGTGTTCCACGGGGAAAACCACGAGCTCTCCCGCACCGGCAAGCCGGCGCACCGCCTCCGCCGACTGGAGGAGATCACCGGCTGGTTTGAAAAGTACGCAAAGTGATCGGGAAGGAGCGGATGACATGACCCTGTTCAGCATGTACGACGGAAAGCTGATCCGGCTCACGGACGACCAGGGCAACACCTTCACCGGCGAGGCCGACGCCTTTCCGGCGGAGTACGCCCTGCACGAGTACGGTCAGGAAGAGGAGGGCATCCGGATCGGGGAGTTTGTGATCTACAGGAGCCAGATCGCGAAGGTCGAGATCCTCCCGACCTACGAGGAGGCCGTGGCCGCCATCCCGCTTGGCCGCTATCGCCATTTCAAGGGGAAGGAGTATGAGGTGATCGCCATCGCCCGCCACTCGGAGACCGAGGAGGCGATGGTGGTCTATCGCACGCTCTATGGGGACCACGGGGTGTGGGTCCGCCCCGCCGATATGTGGAACGAGACCGTGGAGCGGGGCGGAAAGACCTACCGGCGGTTCTACCGGCTGGACCGCATCGAGCGGGTTGAGAAGTACGAGCGGCTGTTTGACGAGGCGGCGGCGTCCCATGACCCGGAAAAGCTCCGCCTCCTGGACGCCTACTACACCTCCGGCGAATGGCGGGAGGACTACGAGGCCGACGAGAGGGGCGAATTCCCCCCGGACCTGAAGCGCGGCGTGCTGTCCCAGGACGCGCTGTTTGATCTCCTGGAGAGCGCGGAGCAGGCCGCGCGGGAAAAGCCTGGTGAAAGAAACGATCCATGAGATGCCCCTGTCAGCGCTGTTGGCTGGCGAAAAAACAGATCCTTTGGATCGCAAGCATTGCAAACCAAAGGATCTGCACTTATTGCCGACCCAGTGATTGGCATTATTCCCGACTGTCCGTGAAGCGCTTGCCTTTTTCAGGCGCGCCGCTCGTGTTGGCATTACGTTGTCACGGCAAGGCAGGCCTTGTACAGCTTCCGGAAGCGGCGGTACTTTTCCTCGCGGCGGTCGCCCGGCACGTAGGTGCGCTCCATGTGGATGCATTCCTTCGCCGCGGCCTCGAAGCTCGGGAAGCGTCCCGCGCAGGTGGCGGCGATGATCCGGTGCAGTCCGCGTGCAGCTGGCACCAGACGGGGCTCTTCGCGCCGCCGCCGGTGGCGATGATCTCCGATACCGTCGCGCCGCTGGCGGCCAGGGCCTCGCAGTTTTCCCGCAGCACGAAGGAAACGCCTTCCATCACCGCGCCGGCCATGTCGATGGCGTCGTGGTGTTGGCGCAGGCCCCAGAACACGCCCGTCGCGTCCTGGTCAAAGGCGGGCGCGTTGGTGCCCACGATGTTCGGCAGGAACAACAGCCCGCTGTCGCTCCGCTGGAGCAGGGCGGCGTTGAGCGCGTCGTAGTCGGTGTTCGGCAGGCAGCTGCGCTTGAACCACTCCAGGCTGACGCCGCCGGATTCCACGACGGGAAGCATCACGTGCGTGTCCGGAAGGAAGCCGTAGTGCATGGCGATGCCGCTGCGGCGCGGCGCGGGTTCCGCGGACATCGTTGCCAGGGCCATGACGGTGCCGGTCGACAAAGTGAGCCGACCCATGCGGGTGGCGCCGGTGCCGATCATGCCGGCGAAGTGATCCAGCGTGCCGACGTTGACCAGCGTGCCGGGCTCCAGGCTGACGCGGGCGGCGAGCCCGGGAAGCAGCTC
>CADCHI010000024.1 GCA_902801165.1 uncultured Eubacteriales bacterium
GAAGCAGAAGGTTTCCGAGCGCTACTACGGCGTGGACGGCGAGCCTGCGCTGTACCGGGAGAACTACAGCGGCATCGACCGGCGGTTCGACGAGAACGGCCGGGTGATCGCGGAGCGCTACTACGATATCACCGGCCAAGTGGGCGCGAACGCCAGCGGCGTGGTGGTGATCGAGCGCCGGTACGACGAAGCGGGTCATGTGACCTGGTACCGCTACCTGGACGCCGAGGGCCAGCCGATGGCGGTGAACAACATCTCGGAGCTGGAGCAGGGCTACGACGCGGCGGGGAACGTGAACCGCGAGGTGGTCTTGGATGGCTCTGGCAACCGCGCGCTGCATCCGGACGGCTGGTGCGAGCACACGAGCGTGTACGACGAGAACAAGCGGAGGGTCTCCGAGCGCTACTACGGCGTGGACGGCGCGCCTGCGCTGTATCGGAACAGCTACAGCGGCATCGACCGGGAGTACGACGAAAACGGCAAGGTGACGCGGGAGACCTACTACGACATCAACGGCGAGGTCGGTGCAAACGCCAGCGGCATCGTGACCGTGACCCGCGTCTACGACGCTGAGGGCCGGCAGATCCTACAATCCTACCTGGACGCCGAGGGCCAGCCGATGGCGGTGAACGGCGTGTACCAGCTGGAGCAGGGGTACGACGAAGCGGGGAATGTGAACCGCGAAGTGGTGCTGGACGGCGAAGGCAACCGCGCGGTGCACCCGGACGGCTGGTGCGAGCACGACACGGTATACGACGAGAACAAGTGGAAGGTCTCCGAGCGCTACTACGGCGTGGACGGCGCGCCCGCCCTGTTCAAGGAGAACTACAGCGGCATCGACCGCATGTTTGACGCCGAGGGCCGGGTGATTCGCGAGACCTACTACGACATCACCGGCGAGGTCGGCGCGAACGCCAGCGGCGTGGTGATCGCAGAGCGGGAATACGACTTGGCGGGCCATCAGATTCGCCAGACCTGGTTGGACGCCAGCGGCCGGCCGATGGAGCTGGACGGCTTCAGCGCCCTGGCGCAGAGCTACGACGACGCCGGAAACCTGACCGGCGAGATCGTCTACAACGCCGCGGGCCAGCGGACGCTGCACCCGGATGGCTGGGCTGAGCATACCGCCACCTATGACGCCGCCGGAAGAAAGCTGACCGAGCGCTACTATGGCGTAAACGGCGAGCCCGCGCTGTACCGAAACAATTACAGCGGCGTGGATCGGCAGTATGATGCCGACGGCAATGTGCTGCGGGAGACCTACTATGACATCACCGGCGGGGTCGGCGCGAACAGCGGCGGCATAGTGACCGTGGAGCGCCGTTATGACGGCGCGGGCCATGTGACCTGGTATCGCTACCTGGACGCCGAGGACCAGCCGATGGCGGTGAACGGCGTTACGGAGATGGAGCAGGGGTACGACGCGGCGGGAAATATCAACCGCGAGGTGGTGCTGGACGGCTCCGGCAATCGTGCGCTGCATCCGGACGGCTGGTGCGAGCACGTCACGGAGTACGACGAGAACAAGAACAAGACCTCCGAGCGCTACTACGGCGTGGATGGCGAACCGGCCCTGTTCAAGAGCAGCTACAGCGGCGTCGACCGCCGGTTTGATGGGAGCGGCCACGTGATTCTGGAGCGCTACTACGACGCCAGCGGCGAGGTCGGACCGAACCGGGAGGGCATCATCGCCGCGGCCCGCGAGTACGACGCGCAGGGCAGGCAGGTGAAGGTGCGCTATCTGGACGCGGACGGCCAGCCGATGGCGGTGAACGGCGTTTACCAGCTGGAGCAGGGCTACGATGCGGCGGGGAACATGAACCGCGAGGTGGTGCTGGACGGCGCGGGCAACCGCGCGCTGCACCCGGACGGCTGGTGCGAGCACACCACGACTTACAACGAGAAGAAGCAGAAGATCTCCGAACGGTATTACGGCGTCGACGGCGAGCCCGCGCTCTACAGGGGCGACTACAGCGGCGTCGACCGGGAATATGACGAGGACGGCCGGGTGATTCGCGAGACCTATTACGACCTCAACGGCGAGATCGGCGCGAACAAGAACGGCGTGATCACGGTGGAGACGGGCTACAACGACGAGGGCAAGGTGGCCGAGCTGCGCTACTTCGACGCGGCGAACCAGCCGATGGTCCTGCCCTCGATCGGCGCCTGCATCGAGTGCCGCGAGTACGACGAATACGGCAACGTGTGCCGCACGCAGCTGTTGGACGGCGACCGGAAGCCCATGCGCGGCGCTTCGCGCTGGGCGGCGGCGGAGTACGTCTTCGATGACCAGCGGCACAAGTTGTCGGAGGCCTATTACAACGAACGGGGCCGCCTCTGCCTGGTGGAGGGCGGCTACGCAAAGATCGTCCGGGAATATGACGAGCTGGGCAACGTGACCCTGGAGACCTACTACAATGCCAACGGCGTGCCCGCGGACAACGCAAAGGGCGTGACCACCGTGCGTCGCCAGTATGATGGCGGCAAGGTCGCGGTGTACGAGGAGTATCGCAACGCGGCGGGCGAGCTGCGCATCGACGGCACCAACGGCTGCGCCGCCATTTCCCGGGCGCTGGACGACAAGGACCAGGTGCTGCGGGAGAGCTACTTCGACATTCACGGGAACTCGATGATCAATCCCAAGAAGAAGTACGCCACCCTCACGCGGGACTACGACGAGGCCGGGCATGTGATCTCCGAAGCCTACTTTGACGAGGACGGCAACCCCATGGAGGTCAACGGCGTGCACCGCACGTCGAAGCGCTACGACAGCGCGGGCAACGTGGTGATGGAGCAGCAGTACGACCGCGACCAGCAGCAGAAGCTGAACGGCCAGGGCTACGCCACGATCGTTCGGCGCTACGACGAGCAGAGGCGCCTGACCGAGGAGAGCTACTACGACGCGGAAGGCGCGCGGGTGGACAGCAAGGCCGGCTACGCGGTGATGCTGGTGGACTACGGTACGAGCAATAAACCCGCCAGCCGCCGCTACTTCGGCGCGGACGGCGCGCCGGCGACGACGAAGGGCTATCACCAGATCGTCTACACCTACGACGCCAAGGACAACGTGCTCTCCGAGAGCTACTACGACGCGGAAGGCATGCGCGTCTGCTCCGACGACGGCTATGCCGCGGTGGTCAACAGCTACGACGGATACAACCGGGTATTGGACACGTCCTACTTCGATACCGACGGCGGCATGATGATGACCAAGAAGGGCTATGCCCGGATCGTGACGCTGCGGGACGACAAGGGCAACGTGGTGCAGGAGACCTACTTCGACGAGGCAAACCAGCCCCTGACCCTCAAGGACGGCTACGCCGGCATCCGGCGGGTGTTCAACGAGAAGAACAAGGCGATCGAGGAGACCTTCCTGGACGAGGCGGGCAATCCCACGCCGTCCAAGGGCAGGAAGTACGCCACGATCCGCTATGTCTACAACAGCAGCGGCACAAAGCTGCGGGAGAGCTACTACAACGCCGAGGACAAGCTGATCGTCCCCAGCCGAGGCGGCTGCGCGGAAAAGGTGTGGGTGTACAACGATGACGGCAAGATGCTGTCCGAACAGTATTTGAACGCCTCCGGCGAGCTGCTGGAGAACAATGCGGGCTACGCGGGCATCAACTACTGGTACAGCGACGACTACACGGTGGAGGAGCAGTCCTACATCGGGGCCTCCGGCAGGACGCTGACCGGCTGGACCTCCATGGGCTACTGCAAGATCCGCAAGACCTACAAGCTGGGCACCACCCTCCTGCTGAAGGAGGAGTACCTGGACGGCAAGGACCAGCCCACCCGGAACCGCTCCTTCGTGTATGGCCGGGTGCTGGAATACGACGACAGGGACCGGCTGATCCGGGAGTACACCTACGGCGAGAACGGCCAGCCCTACAGCGGCAATCGAAGGTATTCGATCACCGAATACAGCTATGATGCGACCGGCGCCCGCACGGCGACGCACTACAGTTCCGGCGGCTGGCGCGTGGACTGATCCGCCGGGGGCGGCCATATCGGGATAGAACAGCGCTCAGGCGCACAGTACAAGGAGGACGGAACGATGAATATGAAGCGGATGATTGCGATGCTCATGGCGCTGGCGATGCTGCTGGCGGGGACCTGCGCGCTGGCCATGCCCGTTCGATACACCGACGGCACGGACACCCTGGCCGCCGTCAGCGAGGCGGACGGCGCGGAGGTCAGCCTCGATGTGCAGCAGTACCAGCTGCTGGGCTACGATGAGAATGGCAACTACCTGATCTTTGCCGACCAGGGCTTCTACGCCGTGGCGCCGGAGGAGCTCTCCGGCGTGGTGGCGCTGCTGGACGCTGAAGCTACGGCGCAGCTGGGCTCCGTGGAGGGCATGGAGCCGGTCTCGAGGGGCACCAAGAACGATGCCGTGCAGGCCTTCCAGGCGGCGATGATCGCCATCGGCGCGCTGAACGGCGTGGCGGACGGCAACTTCGGCCCGGGCACGGAGGCCGCGGTGCAGGCCTTCCAGACCGCCCAGGGCCTGGAGCCCACCGGCATCGCGGACGGACGCCTGCAGCTGCTGGCCATCTCCATGGCCCAGCCGGCCCAGGAGATCGAGGTTCCCATGTCGCCCGAGGAGATGTACGCCGCCATCGCGGACCGCACGGACGTGGACATGCAGGTGCTCTACGAGAGCGGCCTGGTGCTGGACTACGACGACATGACGGGCGTGGGCTTCATCACCGACGGGCAGACGCTGGACTTCGACGTCTCTGGCGATTCCGACCTGGACCGCTACCAGCTGACGGCCCGCTTCGGCCTGCTGGTGAAGGACCGCGAGGACGGGACCGTGTCCGTCGAGCCCGCCGTGCAGGTCAGCTGCCTGTGCGTGCGCAGGCCCGTGCTGGAGTCGATCATCGTCAAGTCCGGCACCAAGCGCGGCACCGCGACGATCGACGACCTGAGCGCGACCCTGGAGGGCGTCAACTCCCTGGAGCAGGGCACCGCCCTGCTGAACGAGGGCATGGTGGCGGCGCTGGCCGGCGCGGCCGAGGCGGGCGAGTTGAAGCTGAGGTTCAGCGGGCGCTACAACAGCTTCGACGTGCAGGTGAACCGCGAGGCCCTGGCTTCCCTGTCCAGGATCGGCGACGTGGCGCAGCGCATGCGCTGAGGGGGTAAGCATAGATGAGCAATCGTATCATCACCGTCAGCCGCGAATTCGGCAGCGGCGGCAGGACCATCGGAAGGATGGCGGCGTTGAAGCTGGGCATTCCCTGCTACGATCAGGAGTTGATCGACAAGGTTGCCGCGGAGAGCGGCCTGGTCCGCGAGTTCGTGGCCGAGCACTCCGAGGACATCCGCGGGGGCTGGTTCGGCTATGCCGGCGCCAGGGACTTCTACGGGCGGTCCATCAACGACACCCTCTATGCCGCCCAGACAAAGGTGATCCGGGAGCTGGCGGAGAAGGAATCCTGCGTGATCATCGGGCGCTGCTCGGACTACATCCTGCGGGAGGACGACAACGTGCTGATGGTGTTCATCCACGCCTCCATGGAGAAGCGGGCCGAGCGCATCGTGCGCCAGTACGGCGAGCGGGACGGCGATCCCTACCAGCGACTGAAGGACAAGGATCGCAAGCGCCGGGCCTACTACCAGCTGTACACGGACCGCAAGTGGGGCGCGATGGAGAACTACCAGTTGGCGCTGGACAGCGGCAGCCTGGGCCTCGAAAAGTGTGCGGAGATCATCGCGAGCCTGTATTGATCAGCGAGGGAAGCTGTGCAGACGAGTTATTTGAGATACATGGTGGAGATCGAGCGGACGCGCTCCATCACCCAGGCGGCGGCCAACCTCTTCCTGAGCCAGCCCAACCTCAGCCGGATCCTCCGCGAGATCGAGGAGCAGCTGGGCTATGCCCTGTTCGAGCGGACCAGCCGGGGCGTGCGCCCCACCGAGGAGGGGAACGCCTTCCTGCGGCACGCCCGGCGCATCCTCAGCGAAGTGGAGGCCATCGAGGGTATCAGCGTCGGCCGGCGCCAGCCGGACCGCTTTCGGATCTGCATGCCCCGGTCCACCAGGATCATGGCGATGACCATCGACTACCTGAACACCCTGCCGCCAGACCGCGCGCTGGACGCGATGCTGCGGGAATGCCACGTGCGCCGCGCCTTCGACTCCATCGCGGCGGGGGAGGCCGACCTGGCGATCATCCGCTATCGTGCGGAATACCAGCGTTACTTCGAGGACCAGGCCGCGGAAAACCGGCTGGACTTCGAGCTGCTGAACAGCTACCGCTATCGCATCACCCTGCACCGCGACCATCCGCTGGCCCGGCGCGAGGAGATCGCGGCGGCTGACCTGGACGCGCTGACCGAGATCATCCACGGGGACACCTTCCGTGCCCACAGCGTTTCCGGCGGGCCGCGCAAGCGCATCCACTCCGTGGATCGGCACGCGCAGCTGATGCTGGTCTCCCGGGTGCCCGACGCCTTCATGTGGTCCACATCGGTGCTGCCGGAGGACCTGGAGCGCTGGAACCTGGTGCAGCGAAGCGTGGTGGACAACCGGGTGGACTACTGCAACGCGCTGGTGTCCGTCGCCCCGGAGCAGCTCAACGACATCGAGCGGGGCTATGCGGCCTTCGTTCGGGAAAGGCACGGGAATTGAAGGATGTGGAGCCTGCCATATCAAATGTGATATGACAGGCTCCGATTTTATATTTCACAACGCGCGCCCGTGGTTATATAATAGCTATTGTAAGAATCGGCGCGAAAGCGCCGGCGGTCCGCCTTCGGGCGGGCGAATTGTGGCTGGCTCAAGCAGCCGCGTTGATATTGAGGAGGAATGCATTATGGCACGTTTTACTCTGCCCCGTGACATCTACTTTGGCAAGGGCGCTCTGGAGAACCTGAAGAACCTGAAGGGCAAGAAGGCCATCATCTGCGTGGGCGGCGGCTCCATGAAGCGCTTCGGCTTCCTGGATCGCGCGAAGCAGTACCTGGAGCAGGCCGGCATGGAGGTCGCGCTGTTCGAGGGCATCGAGTCCGATCCCTCCGTGGATACCGTCATGAAGGGCGCTGCGGTCATGCAGGACTTCGGGCCCGACTGGATCGTGGCCATCGGCGGCGGCAGCCCCATCGACGCGGCCAAGGCCATGTGGATCAAGTACGAGTACCCGGAGTGCACCTTCGAGGACATGTGCAAGGTGTTCGGCATCCCCGAGCTGCGCCGCAAGGCCCACTTCTGCGCGGTGTCCAGCACCAGCGGCACGGCCACCGAGGTGACCGCGTTCTCCATCATCACCGACTACCAGAAGGGCATCAAGTATCCCATCGCGGACTTTGAGATCACCCCCGATGTGGCCATCGTCGATCCCGAGCTGGCCGAGACCATGCCCAAGAAGCTGGTGGCCCACACCGGCATGGACGCCATGACCCACGCCATCGAGGCCTACGTGTCCACCGCCAACAGCGACTACACCGATCCGCTGGCCATCCACGCCATCGAGATGATCATGAAGGACCTGGTGCCCTCCTACAACGGCGACATGACTGCCCGCGACCACATGCACGACGCCCAGTGCCTGGCCGGCATGGCGTTCTCCAACGCGCTGCTGGGCATCGTCCACTCCATGGCCCACAAGACCGGCGCCATCTTCGCCGACTACGGCGCGCACATCATCCACGGCGCGGCCAACGCCATGTACCTGCCCAAGGTCATCGCGTTCAACGCCAAGGACGAGACCGCCAAGAAGCGCTACGGCGTGATCGTGGACTACATGGGCATCGCCGACAAGGCCGATTCCGACGATGTGAAGGTCCAGAAGCTCATCGCCTTCCTGCGGGGCATGAACGACCAGCTGAACATCCCGCACTGCATCCAGCACTACGGCGCGGACAGCTATCCCTGCGAGCAGGGCTTCGTGCCGGAGGACGTGTTCCTCCAGCGGCTGCCGGAGATCGCGAAGAACGCCATCGCCGACGCCTGCACCGGCTCCAATCCCCGCCAGCCCAGCCAGGAGGAGATGGAGAAGCTGCTGAAGTGCTGCTACTACGACACCGAGGTCGATTTCTGATCGATTTTACCCAAAGCTTATATCGGCTTGAGCCCCGACGTGCAATCGGGGCTCTTTCTGTGCTCTGCATCGGCGGAATAACCTGCATTATGGGCTGGCCTTTAGCGGTATTCTGTGTTATAATGTTTACAAATCCAATGGAGTACGAGGGGGAGATACGATGAGAAAGACCAAGATCATCTGTACCATTGGCCCGGCGAGCGAATCCGAGGCCGTGCTCACGGCCATGTGCCAGGCGGGCATGAACATCGCCCGCATCAACTTCTCTCACGGCACCCACGACGAACACCGGAAGAAGGTGGAGACCATCCGCCGCGTGCGGGAGCAGCTCGACCTTCCCATCGCCATCATGCTGGATACCAAGGGACCGGAATACCGCATCAAGACCTTCCAAAACGGCAAGATCACACTGAAGGAGGGCGCGCCCTTCACCCTACGGGTGGACGACGTGCCTGGCGACGAGACCAAGGTCTCCGTCACCTACGCCGGCCTGGCCGACGACCTGGAGCCGGGCGACCGGGTGCTGCTGAGCAACGGCCTGCTGGCGCTGGACGTGCAGCGGATCGAGGGCAGCGCCATTCACTGCGTGGTAGCGGTGGGCGGCGAGCTGTCCGACCGCAAGAGCATGAGCTTCCCCGGCAAGGTGCTCAACCAGGTGTACCTCTCCGAGGCGGACAAGGCCGACCTGCTGTTCGGCATCGAGAACAAGGTCGATTACGTGGCCTGCTCCTTCGTCTCCCGCAAGCAGGACCTGCTGGACGTGCGCCAGTTCCTGGACGCCAACGGCGGCCAAAGCATCAGCCTGATCGCCAAGCTGGAGAACCAGTCCGGCATCGACAACGTGGAGGAGATTTGCGAGGCCTGCGAGGGCATCATGATCGGCCGCGGCGACATGGGCGTGGAGATCCCCTACGAGGAGCTGCCCGCCGTGCAGAAGAGCCTGATCACCAAGTGCCGCCTGATCGGCAAGCGGGTGATCACCGCCACGGAGATGCTGGAGTCGATGATCTACAACGCCCGGCCCACCCGAGCGGAGATCTCCGACGTGGCCAATGCCGTGTACGACGGCACCAGCGCCGTGATGCTCTCCGGCGAGACCGCCGCGGGCAAGTATCCCGTGGAGGCCGTGGCCGCCATGGCGAAGATCGCCGAGGCCACCGAGAACAAGATCGACTACGCCCAGCGCTTCTACGACGCGACCTTCCAGACCCACAGCACCGTGGACGCCATCTCCCACGCCGTGTGCGCCATGGCCATCGACGTCGGCGCGAAGGCCATCGTGGTCTGTTCGCTGTCGGGCCGGACGGTGCGCATGATCTCCCGCTTCCGCGCGCCGGTGGACATCCTGGGCGTCACCACCAGCAAGCAGACCATGCGGAAGCTGGCCCTCTCCTGGGGCGTGGTGCCCGCCATGAGCGTGGAGTACACCTCCACGGACGTACTGTTCTACGTGGCCACGCAGCTGGCCCAGGAAAAGCTGGGCCTGAAGCCCGGGGACAAGATCGTCATCACCGGCGGCGTCACCAACGGCAAGTCCGGCAACACCAACCTGATCAAGGTGGAGGTCATCTGACGCCTGTCATTGGATTTGTACGTGACCCGGAAAGCGGAACGTTTTCCGGGTCGGCGGTTGTATGGAAACGAGCTGACAGCTATCGAAGCGAGGGGGCGTGAACCATGCCGACCGGCGTGATCATCAACGTGCTGTCCGTCGTGCTGGGCGGGCTGCTGGGAAGCGCGATGGGAGACAGGCTGTCCGAACGACTCAAGCAGGACATGACCGTCGTGTTCGGCATCTGCGCCATGTCCATGGGCGTTTCCACCGTCGTGCTGATGAAAAACCTGCCCGCGGTGATCTTCGCGGTCATCGCCGGGACCTTGATCGGCACGCTGGTGGACATCGACGCCCAGATTCGCAAGGGCACCCGTGCGCTGCTGGGGCGGATGCGCCTGGGCGGAAATATCGACCTGCAACTGGCGGTGACCGCCATGGTGCTGTTCTGCGCCAGCGGCACCGGCATCTATGGCTCGCTGATGTCCGGCATGACCGGCGACCACAGCATATTGATCGCGAAGGCCGCGCTGGACTTCTTCACCGCCATGATCTTCGCCTGCCAGCTGAAGCGGACGGTGTGCCTGATCGGCGTTCCCCAGCTGGCCATCATGCTGCTGCTGTTCTTCGGCGCTCGGCTGATCCTGCCGCTGACCAACGATGCCATGATCGCCGATTTCAAGGCCTGCGGCGGCATCGTGCTGCTGGCCACCGGCTTCACCATCATGAAGGTCAGGCAGATCCCCGTGGCGAACATGCTCCCGGCCATGGTGCTGGTCATGCCGCTGAGCTGGCTCTGGGCGTCGGTGCTGCTGCCGCTGCTGTAGCCTGCCGATACAATCGATGCGATAAAGCAAAACCCATGCCGTTTGTTCAGCATGGGTTTTGCTCTGTTTTGATGTCGTTTTTAGTTGCGGGAAGAAGATCCTTCGCTTCGCTCAGGATGACGTCGACTCGCTTGTCAAGCAAACGGAGTCGCGGCCTTGGCCTTGGCGCAGCGCCGAGGTTTCTCTCCATTCCTTGTTTGACGACAGCATGATCTGCTTGGCGCAGGGGTTCAGCCCTTCGCCTGCGGCGCGCCGTTGAGGCGCTCGCCGACGGCCCCGCCGGGGTGGATGCGGGCGAACTGCTCGCTCCGGTAGCCCGTCTCCTCGATCAGGGCGGCCTGGAGGGCGTGGGCGATCACGCACAGGGCGGTGGTGCTGGTGGTGCCCTGGGCGTTGTACTTGTCCGTCTCCCGGTTCACGTGCTGCACCAGCACGACGTCGGCGGCCTGGGCCAGGGGCGACTCCGTGTTTTCGGTGATGGTGATGACGGACACGCCCTTCTGCTTGCAGATGTCGAGGATCGGCAGCAGCTCCTTGGTCTTGCCACCCCGGGAGGCGAAGATCATCACGTCACCGGCCTGGAGAAAGCCGGACGCGCCGTGCACCGCCTCCGCCGGGGAGATAAAGCGGGCGGGGCGCTCGATGCAGCACAGCAGGTGGGCGATGTGCTGGCAGACGATGCCCGAGTGGCCGCAGCCGGCCGTGCCGATGCGGGGGGCATCCTTCAGCAGGCGGACGGCCTCGGAAAAGGCGTCGTCGTCAAAGAAGGCCTTCATCTCCTCAATGCAGTCCCGTTCGATGTCATAGGCGGCCTTCGCGGCCGCCAGCGCGCTTGCGCTGATCATAGGGCGTTCCTCCTCAGTCAAAGATCATCAGGCCGAAGTCCTGGGGACGGTGGAAGCTCGGCGTGTCGCTGGTGCAGGGGTTCCAGGCCAGGTAGTGCTCGGCCACGGTCAAATCGCCGCACTTGTAGCAGTTGGCGCGGATGCCGTCGCCGGCCTTCGGGGCGAAGCCGGGCACGAACACGCGCACGAACTCAAAGGGCACGGCGTACTCCACCTCCCAGCCGTCCGGGGTACGCCGGGTCTCGACGCCCAGCCAGTCCCGCTCGGGCAGCAGGCGCACCGCCTCCTTGCCGTCCCCGAAGCCGAGGTACAGGCTCCCGTTCGGGTTGAACTCGATGTTGAAGTAGCGGGGGTCGCCCGGGGTGGGGGAGAAGAAGAACTCGAGGCAGCTGTCCTCGCAGGGCATGCCCAGCGGGCCGGTGTGCTCCGCGCGGATGTTCGCCTCCCGGGCCCTCAGGCGGACATACAGCCGGTCGCCGTCCCAGGCGATCTGGGCCCAGGCGGAGATGTCCACCCGAGGCCGCCAGAGCTGCTCGTCGATGTCCAGCACCGGAACGGAGCTCCAGTCCGGTTTGCCGCTGACGCGGACGATGTGGTATTGCTTCATGGGGTACTCCCTTCTTTGAGCATGCTGTACACCCAGCGGTATTCGTCGCTGTGCAGGAATTGGGTAAACATCTCCGCCGCCGCGCCAAGGGGGATGCGGCTCTCGAGCTCGGGGGAGGTGCAGATCTCGTAGTCCCGGGACAGCTCCAGGGTCTGGCTGCGAATGGCCTCCCCGAGGCGGTCCAGGTAGAAGCCGCCCAGCTCCAGCATGTAGCCGTAGAGCACGATCCGCTCCGGGTTCAGCAGGTTCACGGCGTTGGCGATGGCCGTTCCCGCCAGCCGCGCGGCGCGGTCGACGTAGTGGCGGCACAGGCTGTCGCCCGCCTCCAGGGCCTTGCGCAGGGCCTGGGGGGAGAGGTCGCCGTGGCCCAGGGAGGTGCTCGCGCCGCGCTCGATGGCGGCGGCGATGCTCCGGGCCAGCTCCGGGAAGGACGCGCCGGTCTCCACGCAGCCCGCCTTGCCGCAGTAGCACAGCTCCCGGGCGTTCAAATCCACCACGGTGTGGCCCAGCTCGCCGGCCACGCCGTGGGCGCCGCTGATGGGCGTGCCGTTGCAGTAGATGGAGGTGCCGATGCCGTTGGAGAGCTCCACGCAGATGAAGTTGTCCGAGCCCTTGGCCGTGCCGTACTGCCGCTCCACCAGCGCCGGCAGCGTGACCGCGCTCAGCGTCCGCACCGGCAAGCCGAAGCGCGCCTCCAGCATCGGGTTAAGCCGCAGGTGCACCCAGTCGTTGAAGTGGCGGTAGTTCGCGGAGATCGGGCTGCCCTTCTGGTAGCCGGCGGGGTCGACCAGCGGGTCGCCGATGCCGATGCCCACCATGTGCATGTCCCCGACATCGGCCAGCAGCCGCTCCACGCACCTGGCGATGAGCTCCGTCAGCGCGTCGGGCCCGCAGCCGGGGTCGCCCTGGCAGACCTCTTCGCGGACGATGGTGCCGTCCAGGCGGGCCAGCACGGCGGTCGCGCGGTTGTGGGCGATGGAGATGCCCACGGCGCAGATGGCGCGCCGGTTCAGGTCCACCGTCGGGCGGCGGCGGCCGGTGCTGTGGGCGGACAGCCCCGCCTCGACGGCCAGACCCTCGTCCAGCAGTTCCTTGGCGATCTCGCCCACCGTCGCCAGCCGGAAGCCCGACATCTCCATCAGCTTGGTGCGGCTGATGGGTCCGAAGGCGTTGATCAGGTTCAGCAGGACGTAGCGCTGGAAATCGCGGTTGTAGCTCTTCATGGTTTTCGCGCCATCCTTCCCGTTTCGCCGCATGGAAAATGAAAACGGGGGACGCCCCGGCGGGAAGGGCCGCCGCCCGTGTGGGCGGCGGTCTCATCCCGGCGCGAGGTCGGCCCCCTTGTGATCGGATCAGATGCCGCGCTGCATCTCGTAGACGGACTCGAGGATGGAGTCGGCCATGTAGTCGACCTGCTCCTTGGTCAGCCCGTACACCGGGAAGTGGGTGAAGCGCTTGTAGAACACTTCCTCGCAGTTCGGGCAGGTCTCGGCGATGGCGTCCTCGTCATAGCCGTAGGTCTGCATGATGTTGAAGCGGTACAGCGGGCCGAAGTGGGGGATGTTGGTGACGCCCCGGGCGTCCAACTTCTTCTTCAGCAGCTGCACGTCGCCGCCGGCCTTCTCCGGGTTCACCAGCAGCTTGTACAGGTGGAAGGTGGGCTTGATGTCCTCGTTGCCAAGGTCCTGCAGGCTCAGCGCGTCGCCGGCCTCCTTCAGGCGGTCGTTCAGGTAGGTGGCGCAGGCGCGGCGGGCGCCGATGATCTCCTCGATGCGCTTGATCTGCTGGCACAGGCCCAGGCCCTGGATCTCGGTGGTGGAGGCGTTGCCGGCCACGAAGGGCTTCTTCCAGCCTTGGCAGGCGGTCACGTCATACAGCCAGTCCTTGATCTTGCGGGAGAAGTCGGTGCCCAGGAAGCGGGCGCGGCGCATGTCGCCCTTGAAGGCCTCGATGTTGGTGCACAGGATGCCGCCCTCGCCGAAGGAGGTGATGTTCTTCACCTCGTGGAAGCTGAAGGCGCCGAAGTCCGCGATGGTGCCCAGCATCTTGCCGTGGTACATGCCGCCGAAGCCGTGGGCCGCGTCCTCCAGCACCAGGATGTTGTGCTCCTTCGCCAGCTTCATGATGGGGTCCATGTCCACGGGATAGCCGCCGATGTGCACCGGCACGATCATGCGGGTGCGGTCGGTGATCTTGCGGGCCACGTCCGCGGGGTCCATGTTCAGCGTGAGGGGATCCACGTCCGCGAACACCAGCTTGCAGCCGATGGACAGCGGATAGGCCATGGTGGCGATGAAGGTGATGGCCGGCACGATGACCTCGTCGCCGGGCTCCAGGTTCACGTACTTGTAGGCGATCTCAAAGCCGGCGGTGCAGTTGGTCACGAAGGTGGAGCCGGTGGTGTGCAGGTACTCGTCGCACATGTTCTCCGCCCGGGCCACCACGTTGTCCAGGGACAGCTTGGCCGGCGGCTCGGAGACCTTGTCCAGCGCGAAGATGTCCTTCTGGACGTCGGCGATGATCCTGTCGTATTCCTCGCCCTTGCCCTGCATCATGAAGCGAATGACCTCCATGACGTCCTCGGCATTGTAGTTTTCACCGACGGCAGCCCAGGGGACCCGGGTCTCACCGGTGTTGTATCTGAAGTCCGATGCCTTTTTCTTGTTGTCGCTCGCCATAGATGATGCTCCTTTCTGCCGCGCCGCGGGGCGCGATGTGCCATTTGGTTTTGCGTGGTCATTTCAGAGGAACGGTCGGGAATCCCGGCGGCGGCTGGAGAAGCCGCGCCGGCAGCATACTTTCATGTTCCCGCGCTTCGCTTGTTCCGTGCGAGGGGTTTGACGATCACAGGTCGATGATCCTGCCCGTGTCGTTGGAGAGATAGGCCGCCTCCATCACGCGCTGCACCTGTACCGCGTCGGAGGCGGGCACCTCCAGCGGCGCGCCGGTGAGCAGCGAGTTGCAGAAGCTCTCCACCTCCCGCTGGTAGAGGTTTCCGAAGGTCACGTCGATGTGCTCGCCCTGGGCGGTCTTGGAGTTCTGCACGGCGTCGTAGCCGCCCTGGGGACCCAGGAACAGCGCGTCCAGCTCGCCGCCGTCCACCTGTCCGATCACGTTCTGGCCCATCAGGCGGCCCTGGTCGCCGAAGAACTCCAGGCGCCAGCGGGCGGCCTCGTCCGGGATGTTGAAGTTGGACTGCACCATGCACTGCACGCCGTTTTCCATGCGCAGCATCACCATGGAGGAGTCCTCCACCTCGTAGTGGAAGGACAGCGTGTCGTGGAACGCGGCCACCTGCTTCACCTTGGTGCCCAGCACGTACTGCATCAGGTCGATGCAGTGCACGCCCATGTCCATCATCGCGCCGCCGCCGCCGGCCTTCTTGCTCTGGCGCCACACGCCGGGCATGTCCGGATACCAGCAGGTGAACTGGGAGAAGCCGGAGACGGGCCGGCCGATCTTGCCCTCGGCGATGGCCTTTTTCATGGCCTGGACATAGGCGCCGAAGCGCATCATCAGGCCCGCGGCGATCTTCACGCCCTTGGCCTCGCAGTAATCCAGCACCTTCTGGCCCTCCTCCGAGGACATGGCCAGGGGCTTTTCGATGAGGATGTGCTTGCCCGCGTCCGCGGCCATCATGGCCTGGCGCGCGTGCAATACCACCGGGGAGGCGATGTACACCGCGTCGATCTCGGGGTCGGCCAGCAGCGCCGCCTCGCTGTCATAGGCGCGGGCGCAGTTCCACTTTGCCCGGCATTTTTCCGCCAGCTCCATGTTGATCTCCATGACGGCCACCAGCTCGGCATTGTCGCACAGCAGCATGCCCGGGATCGTGCGCCGATCCGCGATGCCGCCCGCGCCGATGACGCCCCAGCGAATTTTCTTCATAGCAATACACTCTCCTGACGGTCTTTGTGGTAAGGGCCTTTTCACCCATAAACGCCCCGGAGACCTGCCTTGACGCCGCCTTTTCCGGCAAGCCCTCGCTTTACAGGGCTTGCCGGGGCGGCGCACAGCGGCCCCCCCTGGGGTCCCCCGAAGGGGCGCCGTCCATGAACCGTCGCTCATGGATCGCGCCCGTCCGGCGGCAGCTTTCCCCGACGGGATGCCCGCGGACGACTCGCGGCGCGTCCGCCTCCCGGGGGGAGGCGGGAACAGCCGCTCGGGATAAGGAAAAGGGGCGCGAGGCCCCTTCTCCCGTTTCTGAAAGGATTAGTCGAAGGTCCAGAAGTCCTCGACGTTGGTGCTGTCGACCATGAACAGATCGATGTTGGTCTTGTCCGGGACATCCTCGCCATTGTAGTAGGCGATGGCGCCGTCGAAGATGAACTGGGCCAGAACCCACGCATCGACGTTCAGGCAGGCGGCGTAGTGGGGATCCTCGTCATGCAGCAGGCCGAAGGGCTCGGAACCATAGGCGCCCATGGAGAACACCTTCACGTCGTCCTTGCCGAGCTGCTCCAGCGCGGACACAGCGCCCTGAGCGCCGTTGTCAACGTCGGAGATGATGTACTCGTAGGGCTGCACCACGGCGGCGACGGCCTTCTCAGCGGTCTCGCGGTTGCCCTGGCTGTCGTACTTGTCGATGATGTTGACCTTGATGTCGTCGGCGGCGTTGAAGGTGTCATGCAGGCCCTCGAAGCGGATCTGGCAGTGCTCGGACACCGCGTTGGTCAGCTCGATGATGGTGGCCTCGGTCTGGCCCTTCGCGCGCAGATAGTCCAGGAAGTAGTTGGCGGTGATGACGCCGGTGTCGTACTGATCCCAGGTCACGGTGGTGATGACCTTCTCGGTCTCGGTGTTGCCTTCCTCGTCGCGCCACTCGCCGTCGAAGATGATGATCGGGATGCCAGCATCATAGGCGGCGTTCAGGGCTTCGCTGACGCCCGTGAAGGTGGTGGGGTCGACCATCATGATGTCCACCTTGTTGGAGATCATGTTCTCGATCTGCTTGGTCTGGGTCTCGTCGTTCAGGTCGCCGTCCTCGACGGTGATATCAGCGCCGTAGTAAGCGCCCAGCGCCTCGAGGCCGCTGGCAACCGCCGCGCACCACTCGTCGCCCTTGTAGACGATGGAGCAGCCGATGCGCTTGCCTTCCAGCACGTCGGTGTCCTGCAGCTGGACCGCCGCCGGGATGCCCAGGGCCGCAGCCTTCTCATCACCGGACAGGGTGGAAGTGTCGACGGTCTCCGCCAGCGCGGCGACGCTGGTCAGCAGCATGGCCAGCACCAGGATCAGGGAAAACAGCTTCTTCATGGATACAACCTCCTCTTTTTATTTAAACAGGCGCACCTGTTTAAAAATCGTGAATGGGTCCGGCCGGGAGGCCGGAGGTGACGGGTCTGTGGTTTACACGCACATCGCCATGATCTTCTCCTGGGTGGCCTCCTCGGCGGTCAGCTCGCCCATCTTGTGGCCCTCGTGCATGACCATGATGCGGTCGCACATGCCCAGCAGCTCGGGCATCTCGGAGGAGATCATGATGACGGTCTTGCCCTCCTTGACCATCTCGTTGATCAGGCGGTAGATCTCGGACTTCGCGCCGACGTCGATGCCTCGGGTGGGCTCGTCCAGGAACAGGATCTCCGCCTCCTGGAACAGCCACTTGGCGATGACGACCTTCTGCTGGTTGCCGCCGGAGAGGTACTGCACCTCGGTGTCCATGGACGGCGTGATCACGCGCAGCTTCTTGGCGTATTCCTGGCTCAGCGTCTCCTCCAGGTCGCTCTTGATGACGCCCCTGGGGGCGATGCGGGGCAGGTTGACCAGCGTGGTGTTGCGCTTGACGGTCATGATCTGCACCAGGCCCTGCAGCTTGCGGTCCTCGGGAATCAGGCCGAGGCCGTCCTTGATGGCGTCCGCGAAGGTGCGGTAGTGGGTCTTCTTGCCGCGCACGAACACCTCGCCGGACTCGGGCTTGTCGATGCCCAGAATCGCCCGGGCCAGCTCGGTGCGGCCTGCGCCGACCAAACCGGAGATGCCGAAGACCTCGCCTGCTTTCACTTCAAAGCTGATGTCCTTCAGGATGCCCCGGGACAGGTGCTTGACCTCCAGGATCGTGCCGCCGATGTTGCCGGGCTCCTTCGGGTATTCCTGGCCCATTTCGCGGCCGACCATCATGTTGATCAGGCTGGTGCGGTCAAGCTGTCCGATGGGCAGCGTGTCGATGTGCCGGCCGTCGCGCAGCACGGACACGTTGTCGCACAGGTCGAACACCTCGTCCAGGCGGTGGGAGATGTAGATGATGGTGATGCCCTTCTCCCGCAGCTGGCGGACGATGCGGAACATGACCTCCAGCTCGCGGTTGGTCAGCACGGCCGAGGGCTCGTCCATGACCAGGATCTTGGAGTTGTTGTTGATGGCGTGCATGATCTCGACGATCTGCTTCTTGGCCACCGTCAGGCTGGACACCTGCGCGTTGACGTCGATGTCCATGCCCAGGTCGTCCACGATCTCGCGGGCGCGCTGGCGCATGCCCTTCCAGTCCACCAGGTGGCCCTTCATCATCACGTTGCCCAGAAACATGTTCTCGGCCACGGACAGCGGCTCGGCCAGCTTGATCTCCTGGTGCACCACGCTGATGCCGGCGGCGCGCGCCTCGATGGGAGAGGCGAACTTGCGGCTCTGGCCCTCCAGCACGATCTCGCCGTGCTCCGGGTGGTAGATGCCCGCCAGCACCTTGATCAGCGTGGACTTGCCCGCGCCGTTTTCACCCACCAGGCCGTGGATGGTGCCGCGCTCGATGTTGATGGTCACATCGTCCAGCGCCTTGACGCCCGGAAATTCCTTGGTGATGCCCTTCAGGCTCAATATGATATCCCTGCTCATTTCATCCCAACCTTTCTCAGTTTCATCGTCCACTGTCAAGGTCAGGACTTTTTGCGGTTGGACACGACGTCGAGCACGATGGCCAGCACCAGCACGATGCCCTTCAGCACGTCCTGCACGAAGGGATCGACGCCCATCATGGAGAAGCCGTTGAACAGCGTGTTCAGGAAGATGCAGCCGAACATGGTGCCCAGCACGAAGCCCTTGCCGCCCGCCAGGGAGACGCCGCCGATGATGGAGGAGATGACCGCGTCGAACTCGTAGTTCTGGCCGTTGGTGACGGCGACGGAGTTCAGGCGGCTCATCAGGATCAGGCCGCCGAAGGTGGCCAGGATGCCGCCCAGCACGAAGGTGCCGAAGTGGATCAGCTTCACGTTGATGCCGGAGAAGAAGGCGGCCTCGCGGCTGCCGCCCACCGCGTACAGCTTGCGGCCGATGCGGGTCTTGGAGGTGACGAACTGTGCGATGATGTACAGCGCCAGCATGATGACCACGCAGATCGGTATGACGTTCAGCACGTAGCCGCGGCCCAGCCAAGAGATCTCCTTGGGCATCTTCGGGATCGGGACGGCCTGGGTGATCAGCTTGGCCACGCCGTAGCAGATGTACTGGTTGCCCAGCGTGGCGATCATGGCCGGCACGCCGATGTAGGAGACCAGCAGGCCGTTCAGGGAACCCACGCAGATGCCGATCAAGAACATGATGAGGATTGCCGGCAGAATGGGCCAGCCGGCGTTTTTCATCAGGATGCCGCCGACGCAGCTGGTCAGGCAGACCAGGCGGCCCAGGGAGAGGTCGAAGTTACCGGTCAGCAGCATGATGGACTGTCCGAGAGCCACGATGGCCACAGTCGCCGTCTGGAGCAGGATGGTCTTCCAGTTCTGCCAGGTCAGGAAGTACTGCGCGCCGAATTTCACGTACGACAGTATGGTGAACACGATGACCAGCAGCGCGATGCCCACCAGGGACATCCACTTTTTGACAAACGATTTGATTCTGTTGGGGGTGGAAACGCTCGCAGTATTCATTCAATCAGTCCTCCCGATTCTTCAAAACAACTCTGTGGCCTTCACCGGCGATCAGTAGCCGACCTTCTCCCAGCACTCGAAGGGCGCCGCGACCTCCTCGCTGATGTAGACCTGGGTCTTCATGGTCTGAAGCATCGAGCTGGGCACCAGAGGCGTCACCGGGCCGTGGGTGACCAGGCGGGACGTCATGCGCTGCCAGGAGGAGAAGGTGTTGTTGGTCAGCAGGGCGTGCACCTCGATGCGCTCCTTGGCCCGCTTCACGTCCACGGGGCCGATGGTGGCCGCCCTGGGCGGCACGCTGGTCACGTAGCCGGACTGGCCGAACACGCCGTGCAGGCTGTTCTGCGCCACTGTCAGCGGGTGCAGCGTTACGATGCGGGCCTCCAGGTTCAGCCACTCGTCGATGTCGTCCCGCACGAACTCCGGCACGGGATCGATGAAGGCCGCGTGGCCGGTCCAGCCGGGGGAGGTGGAGATGATGTCCGCGCCGCCCTCGGTGATGTCGTTGATCAGCTTGGAGTAGTGGCCGATGTTCGCGTTCGTCGGATAGTGGACGTTCTCCAGCGGCATGCGCAGCTTGGGGTCGATCTGGTACACCAGGTACTTCAGCATCGAGTGCACGAAGCCGGCCTCGTAGGTCTCGGGGGCGATGTTGCCCTCGTCGTCAGCCCACTCGTCCTCGGCGAAGATGTGCACCTTGGAGCAGTCCACCTGGAAGTAGTTGATCAGCTGCGCCAGGGGGATGTAGGTCTCGGGCTCCGGGTTGCCCAGGATCATGGAGAACTTCCTGCCGGCTTCGCTGGCGGCCTTGAGGCGGGCAAACAGCGTGGCGATCAGCACCGGGTGGGGGTTCATCATGACCTTCACCTTGAACTCGGGGTGCTGCCAATCCTCGTGCTTTTCCAGCTCTTCGCGGGTCAGAAGGCGCACGCGCTCGCAGACCTCACGATCCTTGAACGGCACATAGTCGCCCGATTTGAAGTAGAATTTCGTCGGAGGATCAAAGATGATGTCTTTCATGGCTGCTCTTCTCCTTTTATTAGAATGGTTTTGACTTCCATATTATAGTCGGTGAGGATGAGGTCCGCCCGCTTGCCCACGGCGATCTCGCCGCGATCCGTGAAGCCGGTGGCCTGGGCGGGGTTGTAGGAGGCGAACTGGAACACGTTGACGATGGAGGCGCCGGTGTGCTTCATCATGTTGCGGCAGGCGACGTCCAGCGTCAGCTTGGAGCCGGCGATCTCGCCGGTCCAGTCGAAGTTGATGTCGTACACCCCGTCATAGCCCGGGGGCGTGGGGCCGTCCGCCGCGTAGGCGTCGGAGATCAGTATGATCCTGTCATCGCCCTTGATCTTGCGCACCAGCCGCAGCATGAAGGGGTCCACGTGGATGCCCCGGCTGTCGCAGATCAGCTCGGCGTAGATGTCGTCGTGGAAGTTCACGTATTCGTCCACGCAGACGCCCTTCACCTCGGGGTACTTCTCGATGGTGCCTGTGGCGTCCGTGTGGTGGGTGCCGATGCGCAGCCCGTAGGGCTTCACCGCGTCCAGCTGGAAGGGCTCCGCCTCGCTGTGGGCGACGGCAAACACCGCGTTGGGATTGGCGGCCTTCACGTCCCGCACGTAATCCAGGATGTGCTCCCGCTCCGGGGCGACGCACCACACCCGGGCCAGGTCCTTGGCGGCGTCGATGATCGGCTGGTACTGCGCCTTTTCGATCGGCCCGCGCCAGGGGTTGTTCTCCTTGTCGCAGCCGAACTTGGGGTTCAGGTAGGGGCCTTCCATGTACAGGCCGCCGATGTTGGCGCAGCGGGGGTCCGCCATGGCCTTCCGGATGCAGGCGATGCTGTCCAGCCAGCCCTGCTGGTCCATGCTGAAGTACAGCGCGGGCAGCACGGTGGTCGTGCCGTGGCGCAGGTGGTGCCGGGCCGCGGCGATGGGGTCGTCGATGAAGAATACCCGGTCGGAGGCGTGGGTGTGGATGTCGATCAGCCCGGGGCCCACGAACAGGCCGCCGGCGTCGAGGGTCTCACAGCCCTCCGGGACCGGCGTGGTGCGCATTTCGCCGAAGCCGGCGATCATCCCGTCCTCGATGAACAGGACGGCCTCCGGAATCAGGTGGTCGCGCATCACCAGTGTCGCGTTGACGATGGCCTTCACGCTATGCACCTTCTTTTCCTGGTTTCAGTTCGTCCAGCAGCGCCAGGCCCTCGTCGATGATCCGCTCCGCCACGCCCGCGGCGTAGACCGAGCTGCGGGCCTCGTAGCCGCCCTCGTCGTAGGCCTCCCGCATGGGGAAGTAGCCCTCGTAGCCGTTGGTGATGCAGCAGGGCAGCACCAGCGCCCAGTCCGGGGCCTGCTTCAGCGCCCGACCGATGCCCGTGAAGGGCTCGCCGGGGAGGCCCACCAGCGCCACGTCGCCGATGACGGCGCAGGTCAGGGGCATCTCGAAGGCGCTGGGCCCGTGCTCCAGCCGGAGCATCCGCTCCGCCTCGGCCACCACGGTGGTCAGCTCCATGCCCTCGAAGGGGATCTCCGCGTCCCGACCGGCCCGGTGAAGGGCCTCGTAGCGGCGGGCGGTCTCCAGCTCCTCCGGGCGAGGCAGGTTCGAGGGCACCTCGATGCGCCGGATCCTGCCGGCGAGGCGGTCGACCTCGCGCCAGCAAACCTTGTCGTAGACCTGGAGCACCGCGCCGGCCACCACGTTGCCGATGTGCCGGGCGTGGCCGTATCCCCGGGCCACGTCGTCAAAATCCATGAAGAGGTCGTTCAGGTCGCCGCCCACGGGGTGGACGTTGACGTGGTTGACGTCGCCCTGGGCCCCGTTGAAGAACAGGCAGCGCACGCCGTCCAGCGCCTTCTCCACCCGCCGGCGCAGGAACCCGGGCCAGTCCGCCGAGAGCCGGCTGCCGCCCACCACGTCGGGGTGGTTCCCGAAGTTGACCAGAACGATGTCCGGCGCGCCTTCCCGCTGGAAGCGCAGCACGTTCACCCGGTCGTCCACCTCGCCGATGGGGGCGAGGATGTCCGGGTTGTTGACGCCCGGATTGGTGCGGATGCCGCCGTCGCGCATGCGGAAGCGCCGGACGAAGGCGACGCCCGGGGCGCGGCCGGTGCCGCAGCCCATGCGGGCGGGCTTGAGGTCCTCCATCGCCGCGCGGGCGGCGTCGGCGAGGCGAGCCTCCAGCCAGCGGGTGTATTCCGCCACGGCGGGGTCGTCGCCCTCGCCCCAGAAGGGGGAGGTGTGGGTGTGGGTGGCGGAGATGAACACGCATTCCGGCGCGATGCCGGCCGCCTCGGCGACGCGGGCCCGGCAGCGGTCGTACACCGCCGTCGGCGCGAGGCCGCAGTTGTCCACGCTGACAAAGGCCAGGGCGCTCTCCCCGCAGCGCAATGCGAGGACGTTGACCTCCAGCGGGTCCAGCACGCCCTCGGCGGTCCTGGGGACATAGTAGCCCGATATTCCAATGCCCATCAGGGGCGTGATATCCATTCGAGCGAAACCAGCTTTCAGAGTCATGTGCCCGCCTCGCTTCCCATGATAAATTCCATGGTGATATTTTAACTGTAATTTTCATATTTGTCAACAAAATTCCCTTGGGTATTGTACATTATCATCAAAATCGATAGAATAAAACGCAAAAAATTATGAAAGAAGCACAAACAAAAGCCGCGCAGTATTGAATTTTAGTTTTGATTTTGGAAATCTCAGAAGGGGAGCGCCCGGGTGACGGAGCGCACGGCCCAGAGGGAAAACTGAATAGGAAAAAGAAAAATAATATTTTCTATATGAAAATGAAATGGTCGAAAAACAAAAATTTGACAAGCTGTGATTTATTCGATATAATGACAATAGAAAAAACTGAAAGAGAGGCGCTTTTTATGACGAATATCAAGGCTCCCTTCTTTGAAATCGGGCCGAAGTCCTACCTCTACGGGCAGGATGTCATCGACCTGGCCGTGGCTGCCGACGCCGCCAGCGAGCGGTACGGGGTGGACATCATCTTCACCACGCCCGTGGTGGAGATCGCCCGGGTCAAGGCCGCGACCCGGCACATCCACGTCTTCGCCCCCCACATGGACCCGCTGCGTCCGGGCCGGGGCCTGGCGGACACGCTGCCGGAATCGCTGGTGGCCGCGGGCGCGGAGGGTGTCATGCTGAACCACTGTGAAAAGCCGCTGAGCCTGAGCGTGCTGAAGGCGACCATCGAGCGGGCGAAGGAAGTGGGCCTGACGACCATCGTCTGCGCCGATTCCTGCGCGGAGGCCGGGATGATTGCCCACCTGAAGCCGGACATCATCGTGGCCGAGCCGTCGGAGCTGGTGGGCACGGGCGTCTCCTGCGGGCCGGAATACGTCAAGACCGCCACCCGGGCCGTGAAGGACGTGGACCCGGATATCCTGGTGCTGACCGCGGCGGGCATCGCCAACGGCCAGGACGTGTATGACATCATCGCCGCCGGCGCGGACGCCACGGGCTCCTCGTCCGGCGTCGCCAAGGCCGCCGACCGGGCCGCGATGGTGGACGAGATGATCAGCGCCGTGCGCCGCGCCTGGGACGAGCGGCACGCGTAACGGCGCGCACAGCCAGTCAATCAATTGCACACAACATAAAGGAGGAAACACAACATGGAATTCAAGGTCTATCAGAAGGAACTCGAACTGCAGTCCCGCGGCTGGGTGCCGACCTTCCACGACGTGACCAAGGAGGTCAACGAGATCGTCGCCGCCTCCGGCGTCAAGAACGGCACCTGCACCGTGGCCTCCCACCACACCACCTGCTCCGTGATGATCCAGGAGTGCTCCCACGACATCGACAGCTTTGACCTGGAGTACCTCCAGCACGACCTGCTGGACATCATGCGCAAGATGATCCCGGACTTCGCCGAGGAGCACCAGTACCGCCATCCCGGCCCGATTCACCTCAAGTACGGCCGCTTTGTGAACGAGCCCGGCGACTTCACCTCCATGAACACCGACGGCCACCTGCGCAGCGTGTTCTTCGGCCGCAGCGAGGCGCTGACCATCAAGGACGGCGTGCTGGACGGTGGCGAGTTCGCCCACATCTACTTCGTCGACTGGGACCACGTGCGCGCCCGCCATCGCCAGCTGAACATCACCGTGATGGGCACCACCGAGGACGTTGAGGACCGCAAGTGGAACAACGGCGAGGTCATCAACACCCTGCGCAAGTACACCGACGAGGAGAAGGCGGAGGACGTCCACTACACCCTGCAGCAGAAGCGCTGAACCCGTGCCTGCCCGGAGAACGCCCATGGCTGGAAAGACACTGAAAATTGATCTGCGCCGCGCGAGGATCCTCGAGCTGCTGGACCGGGACCGCCAGGTCTCCGTCGCGCAGCTCAGCGAGGCGCTGGGCGCCACCACCGTGACGATCCGCACCGACCTGGCGGCCCTGGAACGGGAGAACCGCCTGCGCCGCGTGCGCGGCGGCGCCAGGGCCGTGGAGCCGGAGCCGGGCTTTGGAAGCTGGCCCCGGGAAAAGGCGGCAATCGGGCGCGCCATCGCGGAGCGCGTCCGGGACGGCGAGAGGCTGTTCATCAACTCCGGCACGACCTCCAGGGCCGTGGCCGCCGAGCTGAGGCGCTTCCGGGAGCTGGCGGTGGTCACCAACTCGCCGCCCGTGGCCGCCATGCTGTGCGACCGCTTCCATGTGGTGCTGCTGGGCGGCAGCGTGAGCGCCGGCGGCGACTTCACCTCCGGCGAGGACACACTGAACCAGCTGGCCCGCTACCAGACGGACTGGGCCATCGTCTCCGTGGACAGCATCTCCGCCGCCGAGGGCGTGTCGATCTGCCACCCGGAGGAGTCCGCGGTCTCCCGAGGCATGCTGGAGCGAGCCGCCCGGGGCGTGATCGTCGCCGATCACACCAAGGTGGGGCGCACCGGCTTCGTGCGCATGTGCGCCGCTGCCGCGCCGCTGATGCTGGCGACCGACCGCGAGGCCGACGCCGGCGAGTTGGACGCGCTGCGAAGCGCCGGCGTGGAGGTACTGCTGGCCTGATCGCCGCAAACAGACAAAAAACGGGCCCGGAACGCTATGAAAACGGCGTTCCGGGCCGATCTTTTGTTTTGGACTATTGCAGCTTCTCCCGGGTCGCGCGGATGGTTTCGCGCACCGCCTCGGGGGCGGGGCCGCCGGGGAGCTTGCGCTGGGAGACGCAGGTCAGCAGGTCGATGGCCTGGTAGACGTCCTCGTCGAAGACCAGGCTGAACTCCCGGTACTCCGGCAGGGTGAGCTCCTCCAGGGTCAGCCCCCGCTCGATGCAGTGCTTCACCAGCCGCCCCACGATGCCGTAGGCGTCCCGGAAGGGCACGCCCTTGCGCACCATGTAGTCCGCGCAGTCCGTGGCGTTGATGAAGCCGGCGGCGGCGGCCTTCTTCATGTTGGCAGGGTGGAAGGTGGCCGTGCGCAGCATCGGGGCCAGCACGGAGAGGCTCAGGTCGGCGGTGTCGATGGCATCGAACAGGGCCTCCTTGTCCTCCTGCATGTCCTTGTTGTAGGCCAGGGGCAGCCCCTTCATGGCGGTCAGCAGCGTCATCAGGTCGCCGTAGACGCGGCCCGTCTTGCCCCGCACCAGCTCGGTGATGTCGGGGTTCTTCTTCTGGGGCATGATGCTGGAGCCGGTGGAGAAGCGGTCCGCCAGGGTGACGAACTTGAACTCCCAGCTGCACCACAGGCAGATCTCCTCGCTGAAGCGGGAGAGGTGCATCATCATTATGGACAGGTCGCTGAGCAGCTCCAGGGCGAAGTCCCGGTCGGAGACGCCGTCCAGGCTGTTCAGCGAGATACCGTTGAAGCCCAGCAGCTCGGCGGTGTAGGCGCGGTCCAGCGGATAGGTGGTGCCCGCCAGCGCGCCGCTGCCCAGGGGCAGCACCAGCGTGCGGGCCTTGCAGTCGGCGAGGCGGTCCACGTCCCGCAGCAGCATCTGGGCGTAGGCCATCAGGTAGTGGCCGAGGGTCACGGGCTGGGCCCGCTGCAGGTGGGTGTAGCCGGGCATCACGGTCTCCAGGTGCTGCTCGGCCACGTCGCACAGGGCCGAGATCAGGTCCTTCGCCAGGCCGGAGAGCCGGTCGATCTCGTCCGCCAGGTACATGCGGATGTCCAGCGCCACCTGGTCGTTGCGGCTGCGGGCGGTGTGCAGCTTCTTGCCCGCCGTGCCGATGCGCGCGGTCAGCGTCGCCTCCACGAAGGTGTGGATGTCCTCGCAGGTCATGTCGATGGTCAGCGCGCCGGACTCGATGTCCGCCAGGATGCCCTTCAGGCCCTCCGCGATCTGCGCGGATTCCTCCGGCGTGATGACGCCCACCTTGCCCAGCATGATGGCGTGGGCGATGGAGCCGGTGATGTCCTGCCGGAACATGCGGCTGTCAAAGCCGATGGAGTTGTTGATGGCGCTGAGGCGCTCGTCCACGTCGCCGCCGGTGCGGCCTGCCCATAGCTTCATAGTTCTGTTTCTCCTTTATCGGTGGTCGTTGGGTTCGGAAACCGGTTCGGAAACGGTCTCAAAATATCGAATTGTGAAGGAACCATCGGGCGATGATTCAGAAAGCATCGCAGGGGCGCCATAATTGGCGCCCGCGGCGGAAGGTCCGCTCCCAGCGGCATTTCTGCCGTCCCTACGAATGCGTTCCGCAATGTTGTTTATTTTGAGGCAGTCCCGTCGCCGTCAGTAGGCGCTCAGGCGCAGCTCGTCCAGCAGGGGCAGCAGCGCGTTCAGGATTTCTGCGGCCTCGTCCTCCGCCGAGAGGGCGCCGAGGGCCAGGCCCGTGAGCATGGATTTCAGGTCGACGGCGCCGCTCAGGACGGTGAAGAGCGGCTCCGCGATGGCGCCGGGATCGACGAAGGCGGCATTGATGGAGGCCGTGCCCTCCGCCCGCATACAGAAGCTGACCAGCACCATCGGATGCTCCGAACCGTAGTCCAGCAGCACCCAGGCGCAGCCGGCATCAGGCACGTCCATGGACCGGACCTCGGAATAGGCGGCCACCGAGCTGGCCGCTATCCATGTCGTGCCCAGCTGGGTGTTGAGCAGGCTGGCGGGAACCGTGGCGGCGCGTGTCAGCAGAAAGTCGCCGTAGTCCGCCAGCTCCGGGGCGATCAGGCCCTGGTCGACAAGGATGCCCAGCAGGGCGTCGAAGGCGGTTTGGGGCACGAAGGCTGCCCCGGCGCGGATCAGGGGCGTTTCAGCGGGCCAGTCGCCGCCCCACTGGCGGACCAGGTCGAGGATGTCCCCGCTGGCTGAAAACAGCTCCGGATACCCGTCGATGGCGCACAGGCCGCTCAGCCGGGGCGCGACCTCCCGGGCGATGTCCACCAGGGCGGCGTTGGGGTCCTCCTCCGCCACTGAGCAGGGAACGACGATGAGCAGCGCCATCAGCAGCGCGATCAATCTCTTCATGGGGATTTCTCCTTTGGCCTTAGAGTGATCACGACAGGCGCAGGCTGTGCGCGACGGCGTTCGTCATGAGCTCGGCCTGCTCCAGGATCACGTCCGTCAGCTCCAGCTGGTCGATCCAGTCCTTCGGCAGGGCGGACAGGCCCAGCTTCGCGCCGAGGATGTTGCCCGCGATGGCGCCGGTGGAGTCGCTGTCGCCGGAGTGATTCACCGCGCTGATCAGCGCCGCCTTCACGTCGTCCGGGTGCTTCAGGCAGCTGTAGACGGCGATGGCCAGGGCCTCGTCGCCCACCCAGCCGCCGCCCAGCGCGTGGATGGCGGCCACGTCCGGCATGTCGGTCTCGCTGAGCTTGGCGGCCCGGATCACCATGTCGGCGAATTTGTGGACGTCGGGCAGGTCCCAGCGCGCCTCGGTGGCCTTCAGCGACGCCAGCACCACGTCCTTCAGCGGCGCGTCGGAGTCGTCGTAGACCAGGCGCTGGACCATGTCGGACAGCATGCCCGCGGGGGCCCATCCGCCGGGATGGCCGTGGGTGATGGCGGCGGCCTCGGCGCCCTTCTCCAGGGCGGAGCCCCAGCAGCGCATGAAGCCCAGCGGGGCGGTGCGCATCACGCCGCCGCATCCCTTGGAGTTGTTGATGGGCTCGTCCACGCTGCCCATCTTCCCGCTGCTCAGGGCGGCCAGGCAGGTGTTGCCCGGGGCGCGGCGCGTGTTCAGCTCCGGCGTTTGCAGCAGCTTGCTGACGGGCTCCCACAGAGGCCGCTCGGGGGGCCGGCAGCCCTGGGTCATGTACCAGCACAGGTAGGCGTGGTAGATGTAGTGCTCCACCTCCGCGCCGATGCCGCGCGCATCGGCCCGCCAGTAGCCCAGCACCATGCCCTCGTTGGTGAACAGCGTCATCTGGGTGTCGTCGGAGATGCGGGCCTTGCCGTCGCGTTCCACGGGCATGGCGGTGATGCCGTCCTCGCCGTAGCGGCGCTGGATGGAGCTCCAGCCGTCGAATTCAATGGCATAGCCCAGCGCGTCCCCCAGGGCCCCGGCCATCAGGCAGCCGGCGATCCTGTCATACAGCTTGCTCCGTTCCATGTGCTCAGCCTCCTTGTAATCGCTTTTCCATTATTATACACGGAGGCCATGCCCTTCGCAAGTTTTCGATTTTACACGCATGATGCCTGAGGCGACACGCAACGAGGGGCGCCAATCGGCGCCCCTGCGATGATTGCCCGTTTGTCTTTTCACACGCCGCGGCTTTGGCCCGTCAGCCGTCTTGCCGCCGCGCGCGCGCCGGGGCTCGCGTTCTTACAGGCCGTTCTTCGCCTTCATCCGGGCGTACACCGCGGTGGGCAGGCCGTAGAGGGTGATGAAGCCGTCGGCCCAGGTCTGGTCGTAGACGTTGTCCTCGTCGAAGGTGGCGATCTCCGGGTCGTAGAGGCTGTAGGGGCTGGTCATGCCCGCGCCGATGATGTTGCCCTTGTAGAGCTTCAGCTTCACGGTGCCGGTGACGGTCTGCTGGGTCTGCTCGCAGAAGGCGGTCATGGCCTTGCGCAGCGGGGAGAACCACTGGCCGTTGTACACCAGGTCGGCGTACTCCAGGGCCATGCGCTGCTTGTAGTGCTGGGTGGCTTTGTCCAGGCACAGCTGCTCCAGCATCTCGTGGGCGAAGTAGAGGATGGTTCCGCCGGGGGTCTCGTAGACGCCGCGGCACTTGATGCCCACCAGCCGGTTTTCCACGATGTCGATGATGCCGACGCCGTGCTTGCCGCCCAGCTCGTTCAGCTTCCAGACCAGGTCCACGGCGTTCATCTTCTCGCCGTTGACGGCCACGGGCCAGCCCTTTTCAAAGTCGATGGACACGTACTCGGCCTCGTCCGGGGCCTCCTCCGGGGTGACGCCCATCTCCATGTTGCCGGCGTACTTCGGCTCGTTGGCGGGGTCCTCCAGCTCCAGGCCCTCGTGGGACAGGTGCCACATGTTCTTGTCCTTGGAGTAGTTGGTCTCCCGGCTGATCTTCAGCGGGATGTTGTGGGCCTCGGCGTAGTCGATCTCCTCGTCCCGGCCCTTGATGTCCCAGATCCGCCAGGGGGCGATGACGGGCATGTCCGGCGCGAAGGCCTTGATGGCCAGCTCGAAGCGCACCTGGTCGTTGCCCTTGCCGGTGCAGCCGTGGCAGATGGCGTCCGCGCCCTCCCTCTTGGCGATCTCCACCAGCCGCTTGGCGATGATGGGCCGGGCGAAGGAGGTGCCCAGCAGGTAGGTATTCTCGTACTTGGCGCCCATCTGCATGGAGGGGATGACGACCTCCTCGATGAACTCCTTGTTCAGGTCCTCGACGTACAGCTTGGAGGCGCCGGTCTTGATGGCCTTCTCCTCCAGGCCGTCCAGCTCGCCCACCTGGCCCACATTGCCGGACACGGCGATGACCTCGCAGCCCGGGTAGTTTTCCTTCAGCCAGGGGATGATGATGGAGGTATCCAGTCCGCCGGAGTAGGCGAGGACGATCTTCTTGAACTCTTTATTGGTCTTCTTTTTCATTTTAAACGCTCCTGTTCGCCGCGGCGCGGCGGTGTATTTTCGGGCGGAGGCGCTTGCCTCTCGTTCGGTCGATGTGTATATTATACATCAAAAATGCGGGATGTCAACGCAAAACACCCGCATTTATGGAAATTTGCCGTTAATTGTATGCATAATTATTGAATATTTATGTATCTATGCAGGAGGCATGCCGTCCCTGCGGCCGCGCCGCGCGGCGAAGAAGTGCTCCAGCAGCGCCTGGCATTCCTCCGCCAGCACGCCACCGTCCGACGGGCAGAAGTGGGGGAAGGCCGGGTCCTCCGGGATGCGGTACAGGCTGCCTGCGCAGCCCTGCTCCGGGTTCGCCGCGCCGTAGACCAGCCGACCGACCCGCGCCTGCATGATCGCCCCGGCGCACATGGGGCAGGGCTCCAGCGTCACGTACAGCGTGCAGCGGTTCAGCCGCCAGTCGCCGCAGGTGGCGCTGGCTTGGCGGATGGCCAGCAGCTCCGCGTGGGCGGTGGCGTCGCGCGACGCCTCGCAGCAGTTGTGGGCCCGGGCGATGATCGCGCCATCCTTCACGATCACGCAGCCCACGGGCAGCTCGCCCTCCCGGGCGGCGGCTTCGGCCTCGCGCAGGGCCTCCCGCATGAAATCGGTGTCGTTCATGGTGCCTCCCATGATGATTGTCGGCGTATTCCATCGGAACACGCCCTGATCCTGTACAATTCCAAAAATGTCCGCGGCAGGCCGGGGCGCTGTCACGGACATTATAGCAGGTTTTGGCTCGATTGTATACCGTCGGGCGAGGGGATGGCGCGGTGTCAAGCCGCGGTCAATGGTTGCGCCTGTCCCGTCGGTTCCGTTCAGATCGTCTTCAGGAACCGCTCCAGCCGGTCCATGGCCTCGGACAGGTTTTGCAGCGACGAGGCGTAGCACATGCGCACGAAGCCCTCTCCGCCCTGGCCGAAGGCGGTGCCGGGGATGGCGGCCACGTGCTCCTGCAGCAGGAACCGCTCGCAGAACTCGGCGCTGGTCATGCCGGTGGACTTGATGCAGGGGAACATGTAGAACGCGCCTCGGGGCTCGAAGCACTCCAGCCCCGCGCCGCGCAGCTTGTCCAGCAGGAAGCGGCGGCGGTAGTCGTAGTCCTTGCACATCATCTGGATGTCGCCGTCGCCGTCCCGCATGGCCTCCACCGCGGCGTACTGGCTGGTGGTGGGGGCGCACATGATGGCGTACTGGTGGATCTTGAGCATCTGTTTGATCAGCTCCTGGGGGCCGCAGACGTAGCCCAGGCGCCAGCCGGTCATGGCGTAGGCCTTGGAGAAGCCGTTGACCACCAGGGTGCGCTCGTACATCTCCGGGATGTTGGCGATGGACACGTGGTGCCCACCGTAGGTCAGCTCGGCGTAGATCTCGTCGGACAGCACGATGATGTTGGTGCCCTTCAATACCTCCGCAATGGCCTCCAGATCGCTTCTCTCCATGATGGCCCCGGTGGGGTTGTTGGGGAAGGGCAGCACCAGCAGCTTGGTGCGGGGGGTGATGGCCGCGCGCAGGGCCTCGGGGGTCAGGCGGAACTCGTCCTCGGCCTTCGTCTCCACGTAGACGGGCACGCCGCCCACCAGCTCCACGATGGGGCCGTAGCACACGAAGGAGGGCACGGGGATGATCACCTCGTCGCCCTGGTTGACGATGGCGCGCACGGCGATGTCGATGCCCTCGCTGCCGCCCACGGTGACCACCATCTGCTTCATGGGGTCGTAGTCCAGGGCGAAGCGGCGGTGCAGGTACTTGCTGATCTCCCGGCGCAGCTCCGCCAGGCCGGCGTTGGAGGTGTACTTGGTGAAGCCCTTCTCCAGCGCGTAGACGCCCGCGTCGCGGATGTGCCAGGGGGTGACGAAGTCCGGCTCGCCCACGCCCAGGGAGATGGCGTCGCCGGAGGCCATGTTCTCCAGCAGGTCGAAGAACTTGCGGATGCCGGAGGGGGCGATGCCCTTCACCCGGGAGGAGAGGGCGGATTCATAGTCGATCATACAAACAGCATCCTCTCTTCCTGCTCGGGCAGCTTGGCAAACAGGTGGTTCTTCTCCTTGTACTTCTTCAGGATGAAGTGGGTGGCGGTGCCGGTCACGCCGTCGATGACGGCCAGCCGGGCGTGGACGAATTCCGCCACGGCCCGCAGGCTGCGGCCCGTGATGGTGACGGCCAGGTCGTAGGCACCGGACATCAGGTAGAGGCTCTCCACCTCTTCATATTGATAGATGCGCTCGGCGATGCGGTCGAAGCCGTCGCCCCGCTGAGGCGCGATGCGCACCTCGATCAGGGCGGTCACCAGCTCGTCGTCGGTCTTGGTCCAGTCGATCAGGGCGGGGTAGCCCAGTATGATGTGCTCGGCCTCGCAGCGGGCGATCTCCTCGGTCACGTCCTTCTCGTCCCGACCCAGCATGGTCGCCAGCTGCTGCGGGGTCTGCCGGCAGTCCTTTTCAAGCAGCGTCAAAAGCTCGTTCATCGAAAAATGCCTCCATGGTGTGTGGTGAATGCCGCGGGCGGCACGGGGCCGCGCCCGGGCGCGTTGGGTATATTATAGGCGAATTGCGCGGGCAGGTCAACAAATTTGGGATATCCTTGACGATAAATTCACCTGGCCCGGTGGACTTCCGGCAATGAAAAGCGCGGCCGCACTTGATTTCTTCATCAAATGGGTTTATCATATCTACAATAGGCTATGTATGGCCATCTGTAGAGAAAGGCATTGAACATGGATTTTTTGAATGAATTCAGCAAGCGGTTCAGCAATGTGGCCCGCTCGGTCTCCGAGAAGTCGAAGGAGAACCCGGAGCTGGCCCGGCTGAACGGCGAGGTCAAGGCCGCGGAGGCGGCGCTGGAGAAGCTCTACGCCCGCTACGGCGAGGCCTGCTACGCCCTCAAGGCGGGCAGGGGAGACGCCGCTGCCGTGGAGAAGCTGGCGGTGCGGGTGCAGGCGGCGCTGCTGGCGCTGGAGGAGCTCACCGCCAGGCGGGACGCCGCCCGGGAACTGAAGCGCTGCGCGAACTGCGGCGCGGTCCACCCGGCCCAAGCGCGTTTCTGCTCCAGCTGCGGCAAGCGCCTGCCGGAGGACGCCCCGAAGCCGGAGCCGGCCCCCGAGGCGCAGTACTGCAAGAATTGCGGCGCGGAGCGGGCCGAGGGCGACGTGCGCTGCCCGGTGTGCGGCGCGGACTTCGCGTCGGAGTCTCCGGAGGAAGCGCCGGCGGCCGACCCGGAGCCCGTCTACGAGGGCCCGGACATCGAGGAGCCCACGGACGACGAAGCCCGTCAATGGGAATAGAGAGGAACGTTCACTGAACCCACATCCGATTCGGAGGGATACGAATGCAGCAGAGACCGAGGCCCACGGGCCGGCGCATGACGCGCCAGCAGTACGAGGCGCAGCAGCGGCAGAACCGGATCGCCATCGCCATCATCGCGGCCATCGCCGTGCTGATCATCGTTGCGGTAATCCTGATCCTCAAGCCCCACGGCGGCGGCGACGACGCAGTGGCCACCATGGTGGAGGCCGGCGCGGGCCAGCCCGCGGCGCAGACGGAGGCGCCTCAGACCCAGGCGCCCCAGTCGGACCAGCCCCAGGCGGGCGGGGTCGACCTGGCGGCCATGACGGGCACCGAGCCGGAGAACACCGTCCAGGCGACGGCGGCCCCGGCGGAGGAAGCGCCTGCCGCGGCGGAGACGCCGGTGCCCGAGCTGCCCCCGGCGGTGGACGAGGTGTTCTCCACCCGCAATCCGGACGGCGGCCTGCGCTCGGTGCGCATGCGCGTGATTGGCGACATCATGTTCTGCCAGAGCCAGCTGGTGTACGCCCGGGACAGCGGCTACGACTTCCACAACCAGTTCTCGATGATCGCGGACCAGCTGGCCAATGCCGATTACACCATGGGCAACATGGAGGGCACCATCGGCAAGTACAAGAGCTCGAACTACTCCGGCTATCCCCAGTTCAACGCGCCGGACGTGGCCCTGCAGCCGCTGAAGGACGCGGGCATCGACTTCTTGACGCTGGCCAACAACCACATGCTGGACCGCTGGAGCGGCGGCGTCAAGAACACCGTGGACTGGGTGGAGCAGTACGGCTTCGCCCACGTGGGCGCCTACCGCACCCAGGCGGAGAAGGACAAGCCGGTGATCTATGAGGTGGGCGGCATCAAGTTCGGCTTCGTGGCCTACACCCACAGCACCAACACCATGGAGCGCCGCGGCACCGACGCGGACGCTGTGGCCCTGGTGCCCTACATCCAGAAGGCGGACTTCGCCGCCGACGTGAAGAAGCTGCGGGACGCGGGGGCCGAGGTCGTGATCGCCTTCCCCCACTGGGGCAAGGAGTACGTCCGCACCCCCGACGACAGCCAGAAGAAGTACGCCAAGCAGCTGGCCGAGGCCGGGGTGGACATCATCATCGGCAGCCACTCCCACATGGTGCAGCCCATGGGCTACCAGACCGTCGCGACGGCCAACGGCGGCTCCCGGCAGGTGTTCACCATGTTCTCCATGGGCAACTTCATCAGCGACCACACCGTGCAGTACACCGACAACGGCGTGATCCTGGACTTCACCGTGAACGAACACCAGGACGGGACCTTCACCTGCGACAGCGTGGGCTACATACCGACCTATACCTGGAAGCAGAACGGGGCCGTCACGGTGCTGCCCTCGGGCAAGTACCTGAACGAGCGCCCCTCCGGCATGGACGACGAGAACTACAAGCGCATGGTGGCCAGCTACTACGAGATCATCGAGGTCATCGGCGACAAGTTCCAGCTGATCAACGGTTGATGCCCGCAAGGAGGCGCTGCGCATGGACAATTTCCTGACAGAGAAGGCCAAGATCCGCCGGAAGTGGGAGATCCCTGTGATGGGGCTCTCGGCGATGTTTGTCGCGGCGGGCATAGAGGCCTTCGTGGAGGAAGCGGCCGAAGGGGCCATGGGCTACATCGACGTGGTGGCCTACGCGGTGGTGATCGGCGCTTTCGCCGCGCCGCTTGTGCTGGTGCTCCTGCGGTGGCTGCGCAGGCGCCGCGCCAACAGCATGGCAAAAGCCCTCGAGCGCCGTCCGGAGGCGTCCCTGCCCTTCGCGGAGCTGGACAAGGTGCTGAAGGTGAAAAACGCCCCGGGGAAGCTGCAAAAGCTGATTTCGAAGGGCTACCTGCAGCGCCTGCGGCCGGACTGGACCGCCCTCACGCTGTGGCTGGAGCGCCCGCAGGCGGCGGTTGTTTACAGCGAACCCGAAGCGCCGGAGGAGGACTCCAGCGCGGCGGTGCTGAAGCGCATCCGCGCGCTGAACGACGCCATCGACGATGCCACCGTGTCCGAGAAGATCGACCGCATCGAGGCCCTCACCGCCGGCATCTTCCGCACGGTCCAGGAGCGGCCCGAGCGGGCGGGGGAGGTCCGGCGCTTCGTGAACTACTACTTGCCCACCACGCTGAAGCTGCTGGAATCCTACAGCCTGATGGAGAAGCAGAGCTACCAGGGCGAGAACATACGGGCCTCCCGCAGGGGCATCGAGGATGCCCTGGGCAAGGTGGTGACCGCCATCGAGCAGCAGCAGGACCGGCTGTTCCGCTCCGAGAAGCTGGACGTGGAAACGGAGATCCAGGTGCTTGAGACGATGATGGCGAGCGATGGCTTAGGGCGTGTTTCTCAAATATCTGAAGCGCATTTTCGGCGTCTTTGACTGCATTTCTACGTTGGTTTCCCTTGATTTACCGCCAGTAAACCTACGGAAAACCGCCTTGAAATGCAATCAAATCCACTCGAAACTGCATCTCCCGGCAGTTAGAGTCTGTTTCTAAAATGCCTGAAGTGCATTTTCGGCGTATTAGACTGCATTTCTGCGTTGATTTTCCTTGACTTAGCGCCACTAAGCCTGCGGAAAATCGCCTTGAAATGCAGCCAAATCCACTTCGCCTTGAAATGCAGCCAAATCCACTCGAAACTGCATCTTCCTGCATTTAGAAACACACTCTAGAAACACACCCTTGGTAAACACCGGCGCGACGCTCACGCGATAGAAGGAGGCATGACCGATGGCGGCAAGGCTGCTGGCCCGGGCGAAGATCAACTGGGCGCTGAACATCACCGGCCGCCGGGAGGACGGCTATCACCTGCTGGACATGCTGATGCAGACCATCGAGCTGTGCGACGAGCTGACCCTGGAGCCAGCGGACGAACTGACTCTGACCGTGGACGGCGCGCCGGAGACCTGGGAGGGCAACCTGGTGATGCGGGCCGCCCGGGCGCTGTGCCGCCACGTCGGGAAGGACCTCGGCGCGAGGATGGCGCTGGCGAAGCGCGTCCCGGCCCGGGCGGGCCTGGGCGGCGGCAGCGCGGACTGCGCCGCGGCGCTGCGCGGATTGAATACGCTGTGGGGCCTGAGCCTGGGAGAGGACGAACTGCTGTCCATCGGCGCGACGCTGGGCGCGGACGTGCCCTTCTGCCTGACCGGCGGGCTGGCCCGGGTGTCCGGCATCGGAGAGGTCATCGAGCCCGTTCCGAACGCGCCGGAGGTACCCCTGGTGCTGGTGACGCCCGGCGGCGGCCTGTCCACCGGCGAGGTGTTCGGCCTGTGGGATAAAGGCGGCTGGCCCGAGACGCCGCTGGACACCCGCGCGCTGGCCCGGGCTGTGGCGGACGGCGACCTCGCCGCGGCGGACGGGCTGTGCGCCAACGCCCTCACCGCGCCTGCGATCGCCCTGATGCCGGAGATCGGGCGGCTGATCGACCAAATGCGCGAGCTTGGCGCGGACGCTGCGTTCATGACCGGCAGCGGCTCCACCGTCGTCGGCGCCTTCGCGGATGGTTCCGCCGCCGCCCGGGCCGCGGCCCGGATCTCCGGCGCAGTGCTGACCCGCACCCTGTCCGGCCCGGCGTGGGAGGCGGAAGACTGATGCCGCAGGAGACTGAGCGGCACTTTAACAAACAATAGGCAAGTGTGCGGAAGATTTTTCTTGACATTCTCCCCAGCCGCATGTATAATATCTGTGGTCATGCGGTCGTGGCGGAATAGGCATACGCGCACGTTTGAGGGGCGTGTGGGAGACCGTACGGGTTCAAGTCCCGTCGACCGCACCAATCAAAAAAGTCCGAAAACACTACGTTTTCGGGCTTTTCTTATGGGCTGAATTGTCGGTTTTCCCTTTAGTTTTCCCTTTACAGCTTTCAAAAGACTATTTCAGCGCCGCAATATAGGTGTCCATGCGTTGTGCGGATGCCTGCCTCATGGTGTCGGTAACATGCCCGTACTGATCCAGGGTAAAGGCGGCTGTGTGGTGTCCGAGGTTTTCCTGAACGGTCTTTACATCATCCCCGGCTTGAAGGGATGAAACGGCGTAGGTGTGGCGCAGATCATGAAAGCGCCTCTCAGGAAGTCCGGCGGCTTTCAGTGCCTTTCGCAGATGGTCAAGAATCACAGAGTAGCAAAGATATTTCCCTGTATCGTAGGTGAAAACCAGATCGGGGATGCCATTGTCATTCCACAATTTACCCGCGAGAAGCCTTTGCTCCATCTGCCGTTTCCGCTGCTGCTTCAAAAGATGCATCACAAAGGAAGCGGGCTGTATGGTTCGAGGCTTGTCATTCTTCACCGATGCCAGCCGGTAAGCCTCGCCTTTTTTCCGGGGCCTGCAAAGCTGCTTGTCAATGGTGATTGTCCCTTTATCGAAGTCCACACACGCCCATTGCAGACCAAGGATTTCACCCTCGCGCAATCCAGTGAAAAGGTCGACTTTGATGATTGTCGAATACAACCCATCGTCAAGCGCATTCAACAGGGATTTGATTTCAGGCGCGTCCAACGGCTCGATTTTCGCCTTTTCTATGCGCGGTAGGTCAACTGAATCGGCGGGATTAGAACGAATATAGCCGAGGCGTACAGCCCTTTTCAACGCTTCATGAAGCACGCCGTGTATGTTCTTCACAGTCTTTGGAGAAAGCCCCTTATCGCGGCTCAGACTGTTATAGAATCGCTGGCAGGCGTCCGGGGACAGGGCTGACAGCTTTACCGCGCCGAGGGCGGGAACAATGTGATTATCAATGTGCTGTCGGTAACTTGTCCGGGTGTTTTCCTTCACGCTGGTCAGGTATTCGCTGTGCCAAGTGTTCAACCATTCGGAAATGGTCAACTTTGACGGTTCCGTATATGTACCCTGATCCAGTTCAGCCAATGCCTGCTTCATTTTCTGCAAAACTTCCTTTTGAGTCTTGCCCGATATGGATTTTTGAATCTGTTTCCCGTTTCCGGGATTTCTGCCGGTGGTGATTCGCGCCTCCCAGAAAGTATATACCTTCCCCTTGCGGGTGACGGTCTTTTTGCGGATTGTTCCCGCCCCTTGCGGCGCTCTGCCTTTGTTTGCTTTTGCCATGTCCTTATCCTCCAATCTGTTTCCTGCTTGCCGGTTCAGCCGTGTAGCATCCCGCCCCCTTGCGGCTTTCACTGATCCTGCCGGGGGAGGCGTTATGCCTCTCCCGGTGGTGGACCTTTTCAAGCTCCCTTAACCGCCCCTGCCCCGGCTTCAAAGCCAAGCTGCAAACCAGCCTTCAGGCCCTCGTAGAAGCCCAGGCGGGTAGCGGCAAGCTCATATGCCGCTACGGTGTCGACGTCTACCCTCCCGGCGTCAATCTGCCGGTCGATTTCGGCGCTGATCTTCTGCGTTTCTTCAGCTGCTTCGCCGGTGTGGTTGACGTTCAGGAATGCCTCAAACAGTGCTTCAAATGCGGGATTCATCATGGTATTTACCTCCGTTTAATGGTTGATTATCGGTGTGGTTTGTGATAGAATGCAAGTGTCCGGAATCGTGATTGCGTTCCCGTTATCCGGCTGTCCCCCTTCCAAAGTGCCCGCTTTGGAAGGGGTTTTGTGTTCATGCCATCGGGGCGGGCTGGGTCTGATCGTAGGTGAAGTAGGACTGAATCCGGCTGCCCTTGCGGGTCGTGGGGTCGGCCACTTCCACCTTGAATACGGCCTCGCTGGTATGGATGACCTGCCGCCCGAGGGCCTTCCAGCCTGCCCAGGTGTGATACACCATATCGGCATATCCGGCGGCCTCGGCTGCCGCTTTGACCTTGACAGTGTTCGCGGCCTGCGCTTTGAGCCACTTCCAAGCCGTGGACAGCGCCTCGCCGAAGGTGATTGTGGCCCGTTTCGCGGCCTGCCGGTAAAGGCTCCAGGCCTTGGACATCAGGCGGGAAAGATTGTACCTCATGAGATTTACCTCCTTTTCTGTTGGGGGATGTTGGGAAGGTGCGGGGGCGTTACGTCTCGACACTCTGGTCCACGAATCCTTGTCCGCATTTGACCGCCGGGCTGCCATTGCGTTCTCCGGCGTGCCTTCCCTTGCTGACATGAACAGTATAGCATACTTGTGTTAGTATGTCTATTGGCAGATTACACAAACATACTTGTGTTAGTATGTGCATATTGCATACTTGCGCCAGTATGTTTTTTGTGCTATAATGTGTCGTGAAATGGAGGCGTATACTATGGGAAAAACATCAAGTGCTGTCAAGAATCGATACAATCTGAAAGCCTATGACCGGCTTGCAATCACCATCCCCAAAGGCCGTAAACAGGCCGTGGAGGCGTTTGCCCGTGAACGTGGGGAATCTGTCAACGGCCTTGTGAACGCGCTTCTCCGGGCCGAAATGGGCCTGTCAGAAACCGAATGGCGGGCCGTGCAGACGGAGGAAGAAGCCCGCGCACTGACCGAGGCCACCATGAAAACAGGGTTGGACAGCGATCCACTTTTGCCGCTGCCGACAGAAAACTAGAGTGTGTTTCTAAATGCTGGGAGATGCAGTTTCGAGAGGATTTGGCTGCATTTCAAGGCGATTTCCCGCAGGCTTAGTGGGGCTAAGTCAAGGGAAATCAACGCTGAAATGCAGTCAAAGACGCCGAAAATGCGCTTCAGGCATTTTAGAAACAGACTCTAATCCACCGAAGTCCCGAGACAACAGCGGAGGGGGGCATCCACGGACGGAGGCAACCCTTGCCGACAAAAACACACCTACGGGCCGTCAGGACGCCCCTGGAAGCGGTTTCCTGCTTGTGGGGGCGTCCCGTCGTTTTCCCGCGCAGCCCGTCAGAGGGGCCGTTACGGGGCTTTCTGGGGGTATCCTTTCAGGAAGCGCGAAAACTGTTGCTTGACGACGTCGCCGGTCAAGGCGGGGTCAAGTTTCCGGGCGACATCCGGCCACGGCAGGCAATCCACAAAGCGATATTGGAGGATCAGCCGCATCCGGGCATCCGGCACGGTGGACACAAACCGCTGCAAGGCGCATTCTTCGCGCCGGATTTCAAGCTCCAGGCCGGCGACTTCGATTTCCAGGTCCACGACAGCGGCGGTCAAACCTTCGACCCGGCTCCCGGCGTGAAAAGGTGCCCGCGGCATCCCGTCCACCCGGGAAGCCGGGATCGAACTCGCCGCCGCCCGCAGCTCGCACAGTCGCCCGTGTAGCTTCGCCTGAGCCCGCCGCAGCAGGTAGACCCGGGACAACTCACGCAGGGTCAAAATATCATCTTCCCCACAAAGGGGGACAGGGGCCCCAGCTTGTCAGCGGCACGGATGTATGAAGTAGCCGCAGCGGCGGCCTGCCGGTGTACCTCTGCGTACCCACGCACGGGGGCAAAACGCTCATCCCGTTCGTACCGTGATACCTCATCGAGGTATTGCTCCACCGATCCTATAAAACATCCATATTTAACCGATATACCACCTTCGGAATTGTGGAAAAAAGTAGCGCGTCGTGCGGTGTGGTCAAGTGGGCCAGCTACAAAATAATGGTCTGCCCGTGCTACGTCAGCATCACCGGTCAACACCGCCCCGGCGTTTACCACCACACTCCCATGCACCAGAGCAGAACCGCAGATTATAGCTTGACCGAGAACCTTTGCATCCTCAAATACCTGTACGCTGTCTTGGAGCAGAACACGGCCATCAATTTGGCTGTTCCCATAAATCTTTGCGTGATCTAAGACTCCCGCTAAACCAGATACCCTTGCGTGGTCATAAATACGAGCCCCATCCCGGACAAACACAGAATCATAAACCCTTGCAGAACCGTAAACCTGAGCATTATCGCGAACCCTTGCGGAACCGCAAACCTGGGCGTCGTCGTGAACCCACGCACAGCCGTCATGGGAGAGGTTTTCTTTGCTTTCGATCCACCCGCCCAAATCACCGGCCTTTATGGCGGGGAGCCCATTACCGCGGTCAATGTCGATCAGGGCGCGAATACGGTGGAGCGTGATGTTGGAACTTATGGTTAAGGTGTCCTGGGTCAACTCATACTTTTTCATCGACGGTTTCCTCCGATCCCCCGTGTAGCATGTCGCGGTGTTGGGCTCCGCTGGCGGCCACGATTTGTTTCGATTCCCACCCGAGACGCGCCACCATAAACGCACGGCCGACGGTGCGCAATTCGTCCTGGGCGGCTTCAAGCCTGTCCATCACATCATCAAACGCGGTGGGGTCGGCATGTGTGACAGCGTTCTCAAGGTTGGCCACCCGGCACGCCGCCCGGTAACGGCGGCAGGACAGTTCTTTCAGTTCGTCCGGCCAGGATTGGTTGAGTTCAAAAATATCGTCCATAAGCAATCCTCCTCTTGACATTTCGCCCCGTGATAAGCCCCACGGGGAAGGGCTATGTGAAGCGGCGAGGCGTAGCGGTCAGGCCTGCCGCGAAAGTTCCCGCGCGCGTGGTCGTGTCAAATTTCTTACAATCTTACAAACTTACAGCGTTTTCCTATAGAGTATTAAAATAGGGTGTATAGGCGTTATATATCCCCCCCTAATCACCTGTTTTTACAAGTCTATAAGAAAAAAGTGTAAGATTGTAAGAAAATGCTGAAAACCCCTGCGGCGCAATGGTTTTCGGCCTTACAAAATGCCTTACAAACCATTTTGAAAGCGTAAGATTGTAAGACCGGAAATCTTACGCTTTCTGTTAATTGTTAGATTGTAAGACAGGGTTGTTAGATTTTTCGCTTTCGGATGAAGCAGCGTTGGGTGCCGTAGTAATAGCCGCAATGCATGGGCTTTTCGGCCCGTTGCCATTCAGAGGTGTGTTCAAGCGCGTCACGAATCATCTTTCGGTCGGTGGATGGAAACTTCATCTTCGATTCGTGGAATAGCTCAACCCACACTTCAAGGGGGCAAATCACATCCCGGTCAGTCAGCTTGATCTCACTGACAATACCACCACCCCAGAAATCAAGTCGTCTGTTGATATCCCATTTCTGCCAGTCAACGGGAATCTGCTTTGAGGCAAAGTCCCGGATCAGTGTTTCGTTCGGGTCAGCGTCCCGATGTTGTTCCTGTATTCGTTTCGCGTATTGTTCCACTTCGCCGGTCAAATAGAGTTGTTCACCGACTCGCCAGCGGGCTTTTGCCTCGGCCCAAACCTGATTCACATATTCGTCGGTCAGGTCGTGCCAGACGTTGACCCTCGTCTCGTGTAGCCCCACATCCACCGGCCAGAATCGCCGGTTGCCGGTCGTGTCCTGAAGAAATTCAAACTGGTTACTTGTCCCGAAGAACACACAACGCCGGGGAAACTCCTTCATATGACGCCCGTAAGCAGCCCTGTAACGGTCTGCACGCAGGCTCAGGAACTGCTTTATGCGGGCAACGTCTGTCCGTCTAAAAGCGTCCAATTCGGCCACTTCCACAAGCCACACACCCGGTAACAGTTCTGACGCATCCTTGCCTTCAAACGTGCGGATTGAGTCGTTGAACCATCCGCGACTCATCTTGTCAAGCAGGGTTGACTTTCCGAGGCCCTGCGCCCCTGCGAGGATCACCATATTATCGAATTTGCAGCCCGGTTCCATTGCACGCGCCACCGCCGCTGTAAAACCTTTACGGCATACTGCGCGGGTGTATATGTTGTCGTCCGCGCCAAGGAAGTCGATGAACAGGGTGTCAAGCCGTGGAACCTCATCCCACACCAAGCCGTTGAGGTAGTCTTGCACATCATTGAACTGGTGCGCTGCCGCGTGGATGTCCAACGCAGAATCTATGTTTTGCCGCTTTGTGATGTTATAGAACTTTTCGAGGTACCAATAAAGACCGTTGCTATCGGTATCGCTCCAAAGGCGGCGGCTGTTCTTCGTTTGCCACGGCAGAGGGCCCAACACCTCGCCGCGCCCTGCAAACTCATTCAACGCGAACCGCCCTTTCAATTCGGGGTCGTTGTCCAGAATCCGCACGACATTGTCAATCGTGGGAAGAATACTGCCGTTGCTGCTATTCCTCTCCAGCGTCAACCGCCATGCGTCGGGGATGTTTTCAGCGCTATCGAGAACGCCCTCAAACTCCTTTTTACCGGCTTCGATGCGTTCCCGATCCAAACGCAACAGCACTTTCTGGTCGGAGCTAGCCAGCTCGGTCATATGCTTGAAGGACGGCAGGCGGTTCGTGGGCGTGTCGGGAGCCATGTCCGCGTCCAGGTGCCCGTACTTGTGGAGGCGTACCATGTCAAATGCATTGACCAGCCTGTTACCGCATGGGTCGGTTGCGTGGTGTGAGAACAAGAATTTGCCGTTGTCGTAGATGATTGCGCCGCCGGTCGTGGAGCCGTTGAGGTAGGTATATCGGTTCGGGTCGGTGTCCACGGGGGCGTAGATGCCCGGCAGGAACGTCTCCATAGCCTCCACAATGCTGTATTCTCGACAGAACATACCGATCACACCAGTTTTTTCTTCCGGGTCGCCCTGCTGCACGGCAAGTTTCTGATAGTTGTTTGCACCGGGGACTTGCGGTCTCTCCGTCCAGTCCCTCCAATTCGTGTAGCTTGCCAGCACCTTGTCGACGCTCACGAATGGCCGGTCCCAGTATTTGAACACATACTTACCATCCGCGCAGCACGACGGCCAGTACATCAGCCGGGACGGCTCGAACGTAGTGGGGTCCATCATTGTGATGCCGATGTCAGCCGCCAGGCGGCGGCTCACGGCGTCGTATTCGTCCGGGGTTACGTCCCGGTCGAAAGGAAAACCAATGCGCAGACGGGGGCCCTCCGGGCGGTGCTTGCGGGTTGAGTAGACGAAACAACCGTACCCCATGCGGTCCAACGTTTCCAGAATTTTGTCTGTGCCGTATGGCGGGATCGTGTCGGTGTCCAGCATGGCTATACAGCGGTCGAGCACGGCGTCGGCCTTGCGGCGGGGACCGTTCAAACGCCCTCCCACAAACCCGCCAACGTCTTTCAGCGCGTCCTGGTCGGCCTTGGACATGGCAAGGTATTCGGCCAGCGTCTCTGTTCCCCGCCGGGGCTCGCTGAGACGCTCATACAGGCCGCTGACGGTCGTTTCTTGCGGCTTCCAATGAACAGACTTGCGACTGTCCCCGACAGTAATTGTGATTTGTCTGTCGTGATTCAGTGTAATCATCGTTCAAGCGTTCCCTTTCTACGTAGCTTTACATTACTTGCTTGTTGAGCCATTCCCTCAGTGCGTCGGTCGGGATTAATATCCTTCGTCCAAGTCGAAAACTCGGAAAGCCCTTAGAGTTGGCAAGGTCATAGGCTGTTTTTTCACACACACCCAATACCTTGGCCAATTCAGGCGTAGAAATAGCCATCTTCCCGATAACCAGAGGATGGTTTTCGATTGTTGTTTGCATGATTTAAATCTCCTTCCCATTTGTCAATTCCGCAATGGCTTGCGTTACGCGCTTCAGCCGGTCACCTTTTAACTCATGTCGGAGCCATACAGTAAACGTGTAAGGGCTGATCCCAATTGCGTCTGCAAGTTGCCAGTATTTCAATCCGGCGGCAGCTATGGCCCTTCTAATACTTTGATTCTTCACAATATTCCCCCTTTTGGTGTTGACAGGTTGTTGCTGTTGCAGTATCATTATATCAAAAGTGTCATTTAAATGCGTGTAATAGCTTATTGCGGTATATATTTGACGGTTTGGAGGTCGTAATATGGGACGCAGAAAAAAGGTTTTAACTGAGGATACGAAAAGACGTAGGGTGGAAGCTGGAAAGCGTATTGATGTGTCAAGGAAATCACACGGATTGACAATAGTAGATTTGGCAGAAAAGCTGAATGTCTGTGAAACAAGTCTACGCAACTACATCCACGCCCGGCAAGATGTGCCGGAGGATATCGCAAAAAACCTCCAATGTCTGTTTGGGTATACATATCTTTATTGGCAGGGGGAACCCGATGCAGAAACATGGGATGCTTATATGGCATCCCAAGAGACGGCAGAAAGTGAAGCCTTAGCCGAATGGCAAAAAGAGCAGGAGAGGATAATGTCAGTTCGTGAAACATTTTTTGAAATGTTGGGATTCAAATACAAGGATATGTCCGACCACCCGGTTTTTATGTTTTCGAGTGTTTCCACCGATGACAGTGAATTTGGAAAGGCTGCTCGCGCGGATGCTGTCCATCAGCTGACCAATATTCAAAACGAGGATGAAAGATGGTATTTGAAAGAAAGTGAGTTTGCGGCGCTCTTGGATTCATTGAAGGATGTGATGCGGTTCCAGTGCTTCAAAGTGAATAGGGGAACAATGGCGCATAAATAGACGTGAGTTTTCCCTTTGTTTTTCCCTTTAGACATTACCGGGAAATACCATGTCATTCCATAGAATGCAAAATGCGCTTGCCGGGAATCCATTGCTATCGGGGCCTTTTTCTATACGAATCCAGTCAATTCCAAGTGATTCCAAATGCCTCTTTCAATTCAAGTCCCGTCGACCGCACCAATCAAAAAAGTCCGAAAACACTTCGTTTTCGGGCTTTTCTTTTGTCTATAAGCAGGTATTCTACCACAGTTTTTACCACTATTGGATGGAGGCTGGACTGCTGTCTGCGGGCGTTGCTCAATCCCTTGTGCTTCCGCCGCTGGCGTAGGTGACGGGGATCTGGAGCAGGCAGGGGATGCTCCGGGCCCTGGATTGCAGCACGAGGTCCACACAGAGCCGCGCCATCTCCTCGACGGGCTGCACGATGGTGGAGCAATAGTAATCCTCGTCGCCGAAGCACTGCGCGCCGTCGTAGCCGATGATCTGCACGTCCTCCGGCACGCGCAGCCCCATTTGCAGCAGGGTGCGGCGGACCTTGTAGGCCAGCAGGTCCGTCGCGCAGAAGATGCCGTCGAAATCCAGCCTGCCGTCATGCAGGTGCGCGGCCAGGAAGGCCTCGAAGGCGGAATAGGGCGTGCCGTCGTCGACGCACTCGCAGTGGTAGGGGATGCCGGCGTCCGTGCAGGCGCGGATGAAGCCGTCCCTGCGCTTGTCGGTCTCGTTGGGCAGGGAGGAACCCGTGCGCAGGAAGGCCAGGCGCTTGCAGCCGTTTTCCATGAGCTTCCGGGCGGCGAGGCTGCCGCCGCCGAAGTTGTCGCTGGCGACACAGGCGATGCCGGGGCCGAGGCTGCGGTCGATGGAGACCGTCGGGATGCCCTTGGGGATGCGCAGCTCGGGGTTGTAGGTCAGGCAGATGATGCCGCTGACCATCTGCTGCTCGGACATGAGCATGTACGCCTGCTCCAGGTCGAAGTTGCTCTCCGTGAGGAACAGCAGCATCTCGTGGGAGCGGTGGGACAGCTCCCGGCAGAGGCAGTCCGCCAGCCTGGAAAAGAACGGGTTGCGGAGGTTGGGCAGTATGACGCCGATGAAATTGCTCCGGCTGCTGCGCAGCGCCCGGGCCTGGGGATTGACGTGATAGCCCAGCTTCTCTATGGCGTCTTCCACGCGCCGCTGGTAGGTCTTGCCCACGGGGATGCCGTTGACGACCTTTGACACCGTGCCAAGGGCCACCCCGGCCTCCCGGGCCACATCCTTCATGGTAATGCTCTTGCTGTCTGCCATGGCGTCCTCCGATGGTGTGACATCACGCGTCGCCCGTTGGCTCCGCGGTCAGATAGTCGATGTACTGAAGGGCGACGTCCTGTCGGGCGCTGTTCCCGACGACGCCGAGGTACACGTCCCCGGAAAACTCCGCGCGCTCGAACAGGGGGAAGGCGGAGAGGAGGATGCCGTTGGCGACCTCCTCGGTGACGGCCTGGTAGGGAATGCTCTCGTCCAAGCGGTGCTCGATGTCGTTGTCCTCCAGAATCACGGTGTTCTCGACCAGGTGGTCGGCGATCCTCGCGGAGAGGTCGGCGTCCCGCTCCAGAAGCGCGTCCAGCGGCAGCAGGTAGCCGCCGGAGGACATGATGTCGAAGGCCTCACGGTTCATCAGCAGCACGTCCAGCTGCCCGTTGGCCATGGCGGCCATCACCTTGAGCTGGGAGGCGTAGGCGTACTCGTGGTTCTGCACGGAGGCGTCCCGGCTCAGGTACAGGTTGCGGTACAGCTTGACCTCGGCCCTGGCCGGATTCGCGCCGGAGGCGCGGGTGAAGCCCTCGCCCAGCGCGGCGTCCACGATGTCGCCGACGGCGATGTTGGCATAGGCGACGTACAGCAGCGCGTCCTTGCGGGTCAGCCGGTAGTACAGCACGCTGCCGAGGCCGACCACGGCGATGAGGATCAGCACCAGCGGGAACTTGTAGTACTCAAAGAGGTGGTCCAGCTTCTGCGGCAGGCTCATGTTGGCCAGCGCCTCGCGGTTCTCCGCCCGCTCCGATTCGGTCAGCCTCACGGCTCACTCTCCCCTTCGTCGGCTTCGCTGGCTTCGAGGGCGTCCCCGTCCTTGCGGTTCTCGGGGGCGTTGGGATCGTAGAGCAGGGGCCGCAGGATCTTCAGCAGGATATGGGCGCTGATGACCGCGCACAGGCCCTCGCCGAATATGATGAGGGGCGTGAACACGTTCACCACCAGGAAGAACATGGCGAAGTGGACGAAGACCACCAGGATGGTGACGAACAGGTAGTGGGTGCCGATGAGGAAGGCGTTTTTGAACATGTTGGCCGTGGTGTTGCTGGCGATGGACAGCAGGGGGAAGATGTAGACCAGCACGATGACATAGGCGATCATGCAGGCGAAGATGCACGCCAGCAGCAGCGTCCAGACCACGGCGGCGGTGCCGGCGGAGGCGTCGCGCAGCCGGGAGAGCAGGATGGCGTCCCCGACGATCAGCGCGCCGACGCCCAGCATGATCAGCCAGATGATGGTCGCCTGCTTGAAGTTCTGCTTGAAGGAGCGGAAGAACATGGTGGTGATGTAGCTGCCCTCGTCCTTCGCGATCTTGAAGGAGGTGTAGTAGAGCGCCGTCGTGGATGCCCCGATGGTGACGATGGGCAGGCAGCAGATCAGCCACATGACGTTCAGGCAGCAGCCGTAGCTGAGCTTCAGGAACAGCTGGCCGAATTTGCTGTCATAGGATAGGAATCGCATAGGAACGCCTCCTGATGTAAGGATAGGTGGGTAAACTGAAATTCATCTGAGTCAACAGGCATCAGGCAACAGGCATGAGTCAGAATGCCGCTTCCGCGTTTTGTCCAATCATATGATAAAGTGCGGCAGCCGCACTCTGACTGTTGCCTAATGCCTGTTGCCTGTTGTCTAACTTGATATTTGCTTCGCAAATTTCAAGTTTTCACAACCGGGTCGAATCCCTATAGATCAGCTCCGTCTCCGTGTGCACGATGCGGTAGTCCAGGTTGGGCTCCTCGATGCGGGAGAGCAGCAGCTGCATCGCGGCGACGGCCATCACCTGGGTGTGTATGTGCACGGTGGTCAGCGTGGGCGTCATGATGCGGGAATTGGGGGAGTCGTCGAAGCCGCAGAACAGCACATCCTCCGGCACGGACTTGCCCAGCTTGCGCAGGGCGTACATCGCGTCCTCGGCGGCGAAGTCGTTGGCGCAGAGGAACACGTCCGGAAAGTCCACGAGCGTCGCCAGCGTCTCCTCCAGCTTCTCGCGCTCGCTGGTCTTGATGCAGAAGCGTTCCTCCACGGGGACGTTCGCCATGAGCATGGCGTAGCGGAAGGCGGTGTAGCGCTCGAAGAAGGACTGGCAGTGCTCGTAGTCGCCGATGAAGCCGATCCTCTGCTTGCCCCGGACCAGCATGTCGTTGATGAACCGCGTGATGGCGGTGGTGTTGTCCATGTAGAGCTGGTCGGCGGGCAGGTCGATGCCGTCCCGCTTGTTGGGGCCGTCCACGAAGAGCACCGGCAGGCCGAGGGCGCAGATCATCTCGTCGTAGGCCCGGTCGAACATCTCGACGCAGATGATGGCGCTGATCCGCCGGGGATCGAAGGTGAGCGGCAGGGTCCGGCACAGGAAGTTCTCCCGTTCCACCCGGTAGGTGTTCAGCGTATAGCCCCACTGCGGGAGGGCCTGCTTGAGCTTGTCCAGCATCTGCGTGGCGAAGTGGGCGGGGGAGAGGGCGCCTCCGCAGAGCAGCGCGATCTCGCCCTTGCCCTGCGCATCGTGCTCCGGGAAGATGCCGGAGTGCGCCTTTATATAGGAAAAGTGTTTGTAGCCCATCTCGACGGCCTTTTCAAGAATCCGCTCACGGGTGGCGTCCGCGAGGCCGTCGGTGTTGTTGATGGCCTTGGACACGGTGTTGCGGGAAATGCCCAGCTCATCCGCGATGTCCTGTATGGTAACTCTCTTCATAAGAGTGTGCCTCCTTGTCGATTCAACCATATTGTAACATATGATGATGCAAATGTCAAATCAAATGTATGCATTTTAGGCAAATACACTTGCTTTTTCCATTTTTCCGGGAAGAAAAACCCCCATTATGAGGGTTGTCGACAGAATGAATTGAGAAAAAATGTGCATATGTAACGAATTAGTATTGACATGCCCCTGCTGGAATGATAAAATAAGGATGTAGCCCCCGATAGAATTGTGTAAATGCAACCTGCCGATGCAAATGCACATTAGGGGAGAACAGCAAAAAGGAGGATTACAATGAACAAGCCCTTGCCTGCCAAGGAAAAGGTGCCCCTCAAACAGAGGACGCACAACACTCTGGTGTATCTGCGGCAGCACTGGCAGCTCTACCTGATCTTCATGTTGCCGGCGTTCGTGTTGACGATCATCTTCCGCTACGTTCCCATGGGCGGTGTGGCGATCGCCTTCATGGACTACAATCCTTTCCGAGGACTGTGGCACAGCGAATGGGTGGGATTCGAGCACTTCAATCGTTTCCTGTCCTCGCCCGACTTCATGAGATACCTGATGAACACTCTGAAGCTGAGCGTATTCGGCCTCCTGTGGGGATTCCCGGCTCCGATCCTGCTGGCGTTCCTGCTCAACCGCATCCTCAGCTCCAAGATCAAGCAGAAGGTTCAGCTGGTGCTGTACATGCCCAACTTCATCTCGGTCATCGTCCTTTGCGGTATCGTCCGCATCATCCTCTCGCCGACCGGTATGGTGAACATGTTCCTGGGAACGAATTTCAACTTCATGACCATGCCCCAGGCATTCCGCACGATCTACATTGCCAGCGGTATTTGGCAGGGCGCTGGCTGGGCCTCCATCATCTACACCGCGGCGCTGTCCAACGCCAGCAAGGATCTGAAGGAGGCGGCCGTCATCGACGGCGCGAACCTGATCCAGCAGATCAAGACGGTCGAGTGGCCCGCGATCAAGGATACCGTGCTCATCCAGTTCATCATGGCGGTGGGCAACATCATGAGCGTCGGCTTCGAAAAGGCCTACGCCCTGCAGACCGACCTGAACATGGGCGCTTCCGAGATCATCTCCACCTACGTGTACAAGAAGGGTCTTCTGGACGGCGACTATGGCTTCTCTACCGCGGTCGGCCTGTTCAATACCGTCATCAACATTGTTTTGCTGATCTCCATGAATACCATTGTCAAGAAGATGAACGAAGGCAAGGGCATTTAAGGAAGGGGGAGAGAGCGAATGAGTGTTGCGAATACCACGGTTAGAAAGAAGAAGAGCGAGTTTGCCAAGTACCCCACCGGAGATAAGACGATCCTGATCATCGCCTATGTGATCCTGGGCATCTTCCTGTGCGCGATCATCATCCCGGTGCTGTACATCATACTGGCCTCCTTCATCGATCCCATTACGCTGCAGAACAAGGGCGTGACCTTTGACTTCAGCAAGTGGACGACGACGGCCTACACCCGAGTGCTGGGCAACACCCAGATTTGGGTGGGCTTCAAGAACGCGCTGATCTACTCGGTGCTGTTCACCATCATCTCCGTCATCATCACGCTGCTGGCGGCGTACCCGATGTCCCGCTCGGACTTCAGGTTCAGGAAGTTCTTCAATACCATCTACGTGATCACCATGTTCTTCGGCGGCGGCCTGATCCCCACGTACCTGCTCATCAGCGACCTGGGGATGCTCAACACCATCTGGGCCATCCTGCTGCCCGGCGCGTTCAGCGTCTGGAACATGATCATCGCAAGGACGTACTATCAGGGCGTTCCCCACGACCTTGAAGAGGCGGCCTCCATCGACGGCGCCACCGAGATGGTTTACTTCTTCAAGATCCTGCTGCCGGTCTGCACGCCGATCATCGCCACCATCTGCATGTGGCAGTTCGTCGGCATGTGGAACAGCTACTTCGACGCCATGATCTACCTGAACGACGTATCCAAGCAGCCCCTGCAGCTGGTTCTGCGCGGCATACTGATTCAGAGCCAGCCGGAGCCCGGCATGGTTTCCGACATGCAGTCCACCGCAGCCCGAGCCCAGCTGGCCGAGCTTCTGAAGTACGCCACGATCATCATTTCCAGCCTGCCGCTTCTGATCATGTACCCCTTCTTCCAGAAGTACTTTGACAGCGGCATCATGGCCGGCGCCGTGAAGGGTTAACCCGACCGATCCCCGTTGAACTGACAGGCCGTGCCTGTTAAATAAAGAGAAGGAGATAAGACTATGCGCAAGATTTCCATGATCCTGGCCCTGTGCCTGTGCCTGGCGATGCTGGCGAGCGCCGCCCTGGCCGATGGCTACACCTTCCCGCTGGAGAAGACCGAGACCTTCACCGCCCTGACCAACTATCCGGTGGGCACCGAATCCGATCCCAACAACCGCACCATCTTCAAGCGCCTGGAGGAGGCCACCAACGTGCATGTCGAGTGGCGCACCATCCAGTCCGACCAGTGGGGCGAGAAGATCTCCCTGGAGATGTCCAACGCCAAGACCCTGCCCGAGCTGGTGTTCAACGCCGGCTTTGACACCAATTCCCTGTTGAAGTACGCCAAGCAGGGCGCCATCATTCCGCTGGAGCAGTACATCGATACCTGCATGCCCAACCTGCAGAAGGTGTTCGAGCAGGCGCCCGAGTATCGCGTGATGTGCACCGACGAGAACGGCCACATATGGGCGTTCCCCTGGATTGAGCAGCTGGGCTATGAGAAGACCGCTATTCAGACCATCGGAGATATGAGCTTCATCAACCTGGATTGGCTGGAGTTCCTGGGCCTGGAGATGCCCACCACCGTGGACGAGTTCAAGGCTGTGCTGATCGCCTTCCGCGACAACGCCGACGCCCTGAAGGCCGAGTTCGGCATTGATGGCTCCATCATCCCCATGTCCTGCATCATGAATGACGGCGACCAGGATCCCGCCATTCTGATCAATGGCTTCGGCGAAGGCTATGGCGATCCCGATCGCGGCCGCCACATCGCAGTCACCAACGACAAGAAGGTCATCAGCGTGGCCACCACCGAGGGCTTCAAGAAGGGCATCGCCTGGCTGCATGAGCTGTATGCCGAGGGCCTGATCGACCAGGAAGCCTTCACGCAGGAATGGTCCACCTATGTGGCCAAGGGCAAGTCCGGCCGCTACGGCGTGCTGTTCTCCTGGGACGTGGCCAACATCGCCCAGGTCAGCATGGATGACCTGATCGCCGGCAAGGGCTGGGTGCCGCTGCCCGCGCTGACCGCCGACGTGCGCAACATCACTCCCCAGAACGGTTCCTACACCTCCGGCTTCGATCGCGGCCGCTGCGTCGTGACCGCCACCTGCAAGAATCCCGAGCTGGTCTGCTCCTGGATCGACCAGATGTACGCTCCGCTGCAGTCCCCGCAGAACAACTGGGGCACCTATGGCGAGGACGACGAGTTCGATATCTTCGAGATGAGCACCAACGATGCCGGCGAGCCCATGCTCAAGCACACCTGGCTGGGCGACGCTTCCCCCGTTGAGGTCCGCGAGGCCGAGAGCGTGAACGGCCCCCTGGCCATCCTGGACAGCTACTATGGCGTGTATGTCACCCTGCCCGACGACGCGGCCTACCGCCTGAACTGGATCAAGGACGTCTACACCCCCGACATGACCCATGACTATGTGTATCCCAACGTGTTCATGAACGCGGACGACATCAAGGAGATCTCCAACCTGGAGGCCGACCTGACCAAGTGCGTCAACACCGCTAAGTCCGACTGGGTGATGAACGGCTTCACCGACGCTGACTGGGAGAAGTTCCAGAACGATCTGAAGGCCTACGGCCTGGATCGGTATCTGGAGATCCACCAGAAGTACCTGGACGCCTACTTCGCCGGCTGATCCAACGATGATTGCCGGCGGGCTCCGTGTGAGCCCGCCGGTCCCCGGCGGCCTGTCCGCCAACCGTGAACTGCTTTCCTCTCCCTGTTTTCCCCTTTCAGGGAGAGGAAGGCGCCTTTGATACCCATTACCACATCAGGAAGGAAACGCATATGATCAGCCAAGCATTGCAGAAGGCGCGGGATTTTGAATCCCAGTATATTCCCTACGTGCCCCAGGAGGAGCGCCCGGAATTCCACGTCACCGGCGGCATCGGCTGGATCAACGACCCGAACGGCTTCTCCGTCTACAAGGGCGAGTATCACCTGTTCTTCCAATACTATCCCTACAAGGCCATCTGGGGACCGATGCACTGGGGCCACGTCAAGACCCGGGATTTCATCCGCTGGGAGCGGCTGCCCGTGGCGCTCGCCCCGGACATGCCCTACGACAAGGACGGCTGCTTTTCCGGCAGCGCCGTGGAGCTTCCCGACGGACGCCATCTGCTGATGTACACCGGCGTGCGCGAGGAGCGGCAGGAGGATGGCTCGATGAAGCCCTGGCAGACCCAGTGCCTGGCCGTGGGCGACGGCGTGAACTACGAGAAGATAGATGCCAACCCGGTGATCACCGCCAAGGACCTGCCCAAGGGCGGCAGCACGGAGGATTTCCGCGACCCCAAGATGTGGCGCGAAGGCGACAGCTATTACGCCGTAGTGGGTAACCGCCCCGCCGATGGCAGCGGCTCCATACTGCTGTTCAAGAGCGAGGATGGCTTCCACTGGACCTATCAGGGACGCGTGGCCTCCAACCATCGCCAGTACGGCATGATGTGGGAATGCCCCGATTACTTCAAGCTGGATGGCAAGGACGTGCTGCTGGTCAGCCCCCAGGAGATGAGCCCCATGGGGCTGGAGTTCCACGCGGGCAACGGCACCGTCTGCATGATCGGCGAGGAGAACGAGAACAAGCACCTGATCCGGGAGAACGTCCACGCCATCGACTACGGCATCGACTTCTACGCGCCTCAGACGCTCAAGGCGCTGGATGGCCGGCGAATCATGATCGGCTGGCTGCAGAACTGGGACACGGCGCGCAGCCACCCCATCACCGACCGCATCTGCGGTCAGATGACCCTGCCCCGGGAGCTGTCCATTCGCGACGGCCGACTGATTCAGCAGCCTGTGCGGGAAATCGCGAATTACTATGGGGAGAAGATCAGCTATAAGAACGTGCCCCTGTCCACCGAGACGTTCCTGACGGGCATCCGCGGAAGAACCATTGACATGACCGTGAACGTGCGGCCGGCCAATGGCAGCATGATGTATCATGCCTTCAGGATGAACCTGGCCAAGGACGGCGAACACGTAACGACCATTCGCTTCAAGCCCGATCAGGGCATTGTGCGGGTGGACCGCTCGCGTTGCGGATACCGGTTCGACATCGTGCACGTGCGAGAGTTCCCGGTCTATTCCAGGCACGGCTGCATCCGGATGAGGGTCGTCATGGACAAGCACAGCCTGGAGCTGTTCGTCAACGATGGCGAGCAGGCTGCCAGCTTCGTGATGTACACTCCCGTGAGCGCGGACGTGATCAGCTTCGAAGCCGAGGGCGAAGTGCTGATGGACGTGGACAAGTACGACCTGATCTTTGACGAGGAAGAAGAGAAATGAAGCGCTTTGATGTCGTCGCGCTGGGCGAGCTGCTGATCGACTTCACCGAGAGCGGCGCCAGCGACCAGGGCAATCCGATCTTCGAGGCCAACCCCGGCGGCGCGCCCTGCAACGTGCTGGCGATGCTCCGCAAGCTCTCCAGGACCTGTGCCTTCATCGGCAAGGTCGGGAACGACATGTTTGGCCACCAGCTGAAGGGCGTGGTCGAGGCCGCGGGCATCGACGTGAGCGCCCTGAGGATGGACGACACAGTGCACACCACGCTGGCCTTCGTCAAGACCGACGCATACGGCGACAGGGATTTCTCCTTCTACAGGAACCCCGGCGCGGACATGATGCTCACCGAGGACGAGCTGCCAATGGACATGCTCCGGGACACCCGGATCTTCCACGTCGGCACGCTCTCCATGACCCACGAGGCCGTGCGGCAGGCCACCAAGGCCGCCGTGCTGGCCGCGAAGGAGGCGGGCGCGCTCATCTCCTTCGACCCGAACCTGCGACCGCCGCTGTGGGACAGCCTCACCGAGGCCAAGGCCCAGATGCTGTGGGGACTTTCGCAGGCGGACGTGGTGAAGATCGCGGACAACGAGATCGAGTTCCTCACCGGCACCTCCGACTATGACCGAGGCGCGAACATCCTTCGCGGACGCTTCCCGAACATTCGCCTGCTGAACGTCACCGCCGGAGCCAACGGAAGCTACGCCTACTATCAGGACAAGCGGGTATTCGTGCCCAGCTTCCTGCTGGGAGGCACCATCGAGACCACCGGCGCGGGGGATACCTTCTGCGCCAGCGTGCTGAACTTCGTCCTGGAGCGCGGCCTGGACGGCCTGGCTCGGGACGACCTGAAAGCCATGCTTCGCTTCGCCAACGCGGCGGCCTACCTGGTCACGACCCGGAAGGGCGCGATCCGCTCCATGCCGGAGCCCGCGCAGGTGGATGCGATCCTGAACGAACACTGACTGCTGCGATAGCCCACAACGACCCCATTTCAATGGCGGGGGACCACTCCACTCAATGGTTCTTCGCACATTCAAGAAGGAGGAAGCAGTTCCGCAGACTCGCGGTGCGGCAGTGTGGAGACCTGCCGTAATGCGGTTCGCGCAAGGCAAAGGCGCTGAATGTTTCCCATTCGGGAGCCCGCTGAATGCGCGACGCGAGGCAGCCCGGGAGGTGTCCCGGCTGCCAGAGCAAATGATATGTCCAATGTTGTGCTGAAAAACCTGAAGAAGGTATACGATGGCAATGTACTGGCTGTTTACGATGTGAACCTGGAGATCGCCGACAAGGAATTCATCGTGCTGGTCGGCCCCTCCGGCTGCGGCAAGTCCACCACCCTGCGCATGGTCGCCGGCCTGGAGGACATCTCCGACGGCGAGCTGTACATCGACGGCAGGCTGTGCAACGATGTGGCCCCCAAGGACCGCGACATCGCCATGGTCTTCCAGAACTACGCGCTGTATCCCCACCTGACCGTGTACGACAACATGGCCTTCGCCCTGAAGCTGAAGAAGACCCCCAAGGCGGTCATCGACAAGAAGGTGCGCGAGGTGGCCGAGATCCTGGGCATCACCCAGTATCTGGACCGCAAGCCCAAGGCCCTGTCCGGCGGCCAGCGCCAGCGCGTGGCCATCGGCCGCGCCATGGTGCGCGACCCCAAGGTGTTCCTGATGGACGAGCCGCTCTCCAACCTGGACGCCAAGCTGCGCAACCAGATGCGCGCGGAGATCATCAAGCTGCGCCAGAGGATCAACACCACCTTCATGTACGTCACCCATGACCAGACCGAGGCCATGACCCTGGGCGACCGCATCGTCATCATGAAGGATGGCTATGTGAACCAGATTGGCACTCCCGTCGAGGTGTTCAACAAGCCCGTGAACCTGTTCGTGGCCGGCTTCATCGGCATGCCCGTGATGAACTTCTTCGACAACTGCAAGCTGCTG
>CADCHI010000025.1 GCA_902801165.1 uncultured Eubacteriales bacterium
GGCCTTGATCTTTTCAATGTCCCAGCCCGCGGGCAGGATCTCGCTGAAATAGGAGCCCTTCAGGGTGTTGGTCATATCCATGTGGCATTCCTCCTTATGTTTGCGCCGCCGCGCGGCATTTGGTTCGATTTGACGACAGGGCCTCCCGTCAGGGCAGCAGGCGGCAGGGCACCATGCGCAGGTAGTTCCGGCTCAGCCGGAAGCCCTCGGCGTACTTCACGCCGCACTGGTAGCCGCGCACCTTGGAGCAGGTCCGCACCATGTCCGCGAAGTCGATGTTGTCGTGCTCCATCATCCACTTCAGCTGGGATTCATGGCAGTTCAGCGCCTCCATCTTCAGCTCGATGGTGTCGGTGATGTCCACGTATTCGGTGGGCAGGAAGTCCGCGCCGGTGAGGGTGTCCATGTGGTACATCGGGCAGACGTTCGCCGCGGGCGTCGTGGCCGACAGGTCGAAGTGGCCGCAGCTGGCGCCGAAGGTGGCGCGGAAGGCCGCGTAATAGGTGTTCATGTGGTCGTTCATGTAGTCCCGCTCGTAGTGGGTGATGACCACGTCCGGCTGGACCTCCCGCACCACGGCGGCCAGGCGGCGGATCAGCTCGTCGTTCTCCGGCGTGACGTACAGGTCGTCGATGTCGATGGAATAGTGGGTCGCGCCGATCACCTTCGCGGCGCGCTCCGCCTCCTCGAAGCGGATCTTGCGCAGCTCGTCCGGCATGATGACCACGTGTCCCAGGTTTCCGTTGGCCACGTGGCACACCGCCACATCGTGGCCCTGCTTGACGTACTTCGCCAGCGTGCCGTAGCATCCGATCTCCAGGTCGTCCGGATGGCAGCCAATTGCCAGTATGTTCATTTCTTCCCCTCCTTGATGGTTTCCACGAATTGCGCGGCGTGCCTTCCGCCGCGGCGATAAAGATTCATCGTCGACGCGCCGGGAACGGCCACTGCCATAGACCGCGCGTCGAAAGGTTAAGTTGTTTTTGTCTATGAATATTTTACAAACGAAGCAGCAAAAAGTCAACCTACCGGCACGCTTTTCGCGCCATTTTTATCGGTGAAGCAAAAAAGGTTGGCACGAACGCCGCCCTGTGATAATATGTATCTGTAAGTACCGCCCGCGCATGCGGGTCTCGTGCCGGGGATTTCAGAAACCCGCCTGCTCCATGAGCTGAATGAAAGGACGTGATTCCCACGAAGAACGCGTTTGCCATCAACACGAACACCTACCACGGATTCAGCGCCGACGAAGCGCTGGAGGGCATTGCCGCGGCCGGCTTCAGGTATGTGGAAATCGCCGCGCTGCGCGGATGGACCGAGCACATCCTGCCCGATTGGCCCCGGGAAGAGATTGAGCGCGTCAAGCAAAAGGCGAAGGCGCTGGGCCTTGAGATCATCGCCATGAGCGGCCACTGTGACCTGAGCGATGCCAGGGGATTGGACGCCTTCCGCGCCAACATGCGTTTGGCCCGGGAGCTGGGCTGCGGATGGATCATTTCCACCACTGGCGAAACCGACTTTACACCTGGCCCCGGCGGCACCGAGGACCGGCTGATCGCCAACCTCAGGGCGCTGCTGCCGGACCTGGAAGCCTGCGACCTGCGGCTGGGCATCGAGGTGCACGGCGCGCACTACGGCACCGGCGAGGCCGCCTGTCGCCTGGTGAATGCCGTGGACAGTCCCAGGATCGGCGTCTGCTACGACGCCGCCAACGCGGTGTTCTGGAGCGGCGTCGATCCCCGCGCCGACCTCCGCGCCTGCCTGGAGGGGATGAACTGCTGCCACCTCAAGGACAAGATCGGCGGCAAGGGCGTCTGGAACTTCCCGGCCCTCGGCGGCGGCGAGCTGCCCCTGCCGGAGCTGATGCAAACCATGGAGGACGACGGCTTCGAGGGGCCCTTCTCCATCGAGATCGAGTTCACCGAGGCCTTCAGCCTGCGGGAAAAGCATGCGGAAGACCTGGCTTATGCCAACCGGCTGGTCCGGGAATCCCACGACTGGCTGCAGGCCCGGGGGCTGATCTGAGGTCCTTCCATGACACAGCAGAGCGGCGCGCACTCGCCTGAGTGCGCGCCGCCGCCTTTTTGAAAAACCTTACAGTCCGAACACCCGGATGGCGTTATCCCGATAGAGCTTTTTGAGCACGCCGCGCTCCAGCCCCAGGCCGCAGATCTTCCACTGGCCCAGGAAATCCGGGAAGGGATGGTCGAAGTATTCGTCCCAGGTCTGGAAGAAGCGGTAGTGGGTGTGGTAGAACTCCCGGGTGCGCTCCGGCGTGAACCAGCCCTCGTAGTCCGTGCCGAACATCACCCGGTCCTGCCAGCGCTCGATGAACGCCCGGGCCGTGTAGGGCTGCCGGCCCAGCTGATCCAGCCGGGCGGCCACGTCCACGTACAGGTTGGGGTACTGCTCCAGCCACTTGCTCACCTGGGGCAGGTTCTCCGCGTAGGAGCCCACGTGGGCCACTACGAAGGTGGTCTTCGGATGGTTCCGGATCACGGCCTCCTGCATGCGCATGTGCTCCTCGAAGGAGAACAGCCCCGGCCGGTAGAAGGACCACTCGGGATGCCTGGACAGGCACACGTAGTGCTCGTTGTCCGTGTCGATGGGCTTGAAGAAGCAGGGTGGGTCCGCCACGTGGATGATGATGGGCAGCCCGAGCTCGCCGCAGGCCTGCCACAGCGGCTCAAAGTGGGGGTCGTCCAGCGCCAGGTTGCGGCCGAAGCGCTCCTGGCCCATCAGGGTCATGTTCTTCCACAGCTTCACCGCCGGGCTGCCCTTCGCCTTCAAATCCCGGAGCACGCGGTACACGTGGTCCTCGAAATCCGGCTCCAGCGCCTTGAACACGTCCACCGAGCCGACGGGCACGATCATGCCGTCGGAGGCCTCCAGCTTGCGGCAGAGGCGGTCGTACTCGCCGTCCCACACCAGCTCCAGGCAGAAGATCCGCTCCAGGCCCATCTCCCGCAGCACCTCGCAGCAGCGCCGGGTGTCGTATTCCTCTTCATAGCGCTCGCCCAGCAGCAGCGGCCCGAAGTGGGCGTGCATGTCGATCACCGGGAAGGGCGGCATCGCCTCCGGGTGCCGGGGCAGCGCCAACTCGCTGCGGGGGTGGAACTCGTCCGCGTATACTCTCCTCATCGCCATCGTTGCCACCCCTATGCCCTGATGAACTCAATGCCCATGATGTCGCAGAAGGCCTCCAACTCGCCCGCCAGGTGCTCGCCGTAGCCCAGCACGCCGTATTCGTTCATGTAGCCCTCGATCAGCGTGTCCACGTCCACATCGTCGTTCAGGCGAATGAAGGCGTGGGGCCAGAAGGGGATGCCGCACTCCAGCTTGCGCTCGGCCAGGTTGTCCGGCACGTAGACCTCGCCCTCGGCGATGGTCATGACGAACTGGCCCTCGACGCGGCCCAGGCGGGCCAGCACGCACTTGCCGGGCACGCAGGTCAGCTTCACTGACAGGCCGCCCGCCGCGCCCTCCGTGGGGATGCCGTGGCCGGCGAAGTCGGCGGGGTCCCGGGGGTCGGCCAGCGAGGGCGGCACGGCGCCGTCGCCGATGATCTTCGCCTCGCGGGTCTTGCGATCGAAGTGCTGCAGATCGCCGTAGTAGACCCGGCGCTCGCTCAGGTTCGTCAGCAGGTAGACCGTCATGGCGGTGTTGAAGTCCGACAGCGTGGAGGTGGGCACGCCGTCGTCCAGCATCATGCTCTGGGCGAAGCAGGTGGCGCCGTAGTCGTCGCCCAGGCCCGGGAAGGACTGGATGGTGTAGAAGTCAAAGCCGTTCTTCGCCACGACCTTCTTCAGCGCGACATACAGCGCGATGGAGCGGCGGGCGGTGTCGTCCATCTCCGGGGCCTTGCCGAACAGCTTGACGATCTTCGGCATGACCGCGTCGATCTCATCGTCGGTCACGGCCCGGGCGGCCTCCAGCAGCTCCGTGGTGTCCCGGGAATCGATGTCCACGCCGAACACGCGCATCCACTGGGAGGGGTCCGCCACGCCGCAGGCCTGGCCCATGCCGCGCCCGCCGAACACGCCGATGGTGGACATGTTCAGCTGCCGGCGCAGCTTGCCCGCGCGGCAGTAGAAGGCGATCTGGTCCACGTACTCCGCCTCGTCGGCGGCGGCATAGATGAACTTGTGGGGAATTCCCACCTCCAGCATGGTGCCGTGCATGACAAAGCCGCCCACGGGACGCCAGCCCTGGGAGCCCGAGTGGGTCCACAGGATGATGGGCTTGCCGCTGGTGGCGAAGTCCCGCACGGCGGCGATCATCAGCCCGGACCAGATCCAGGTGCCCGCGAACAGTATCAGCGCGTCGATGCTGTCGTCCTTCTTCATGGCGGTCAGGGCTTCCTTGGCCTCGGCCTTGTTGGCCAGCACGATGGGCCACTCCACCAGCTCGATGTCCCGCGCCACCAGCGCCTCCTTGGACGCCTGGATGATGGCCTCGTCGATAAAGGGCGTGCCCATGGGATCCAGCAGCCCGTCCTTGTGGGTTCCGAATACGACAAATCCCGCTCTCGTCTTCATAGCCTCGTTTCCTCCTGTCCTCTGTTTCACATCATCCGGTTCAACCGGTTTTCATCTTACGATTCGTTAATATTATAGCTGTTTTGCCACATTTTCGCAATAGCATTCTGCAAAGCCGAAGCCGCCGCGCGATTATTCCCAACAGAATTCAAACTCCGTGGCGGAGGTGAAGCGCTCCCCCGGCTCGAGCAGCACGCCCCCGCGCCAGTCGGGCAGGTTGACCCCGTTGGGAAAGCGCTCGGTCTCGAGGCACACGCCCCAGTTCCGGCCGTAGATCGCGCCGCCCTTCCCCCGCTCCGCCTCCAGGCCGTTGGCTGTGTACACCAGCAGCCCCGGCGCGTCCGACCGGCAGCGCAGCGACAGGCCGCTCTCCTCGCAGCGCAGAAGCGCGAACTCCCGCAGGCCCGCCCCCGCCACGGGGAAGTAGTGGTCGACGCCGCCCGCCCGGGCGATCTCGGAGAAATCCCGCCGGTCGACGGCATCGCCTATCCGCGTCGCTTCCCGGAAGTCCAGCGGCGTGCCCGCCACGGGTAGCGTCCGTCCCGTACAGATCGGGTCGCTCTCCCGCTCGGTCTCGGCAAAGCGCTCCGTCCGCAGGGTCAGCCGGTGATCGCGGCAGTCCCCCCGCCCGCCGTTCAGCGTAAAGTAGCTGTGGTTGGTGAGGCTCACCGCCGTCTGCCGGGTGCACTCGGCGGCGTACTCCAGCCGCAGGGTGTACGGCGCAATCAGGCGATAGCGCAGCCGGACCGAGAGCACGCCCGGAAGGCCCGTAGCGGCCTCGTCCAGGTCGGCGAAGAGACACAGCCCGTCCGCCTCCTCCCGCCAGCTCCACGCGCGGCAGTGGAAGCCCCGGTCCCCGCAGTGGCTGGCGTCCGGCCCGGCGTTCAGAGGCAGGCGCGCCGTCCGGCCGTCCAGCGTGCAGGTGCCGCCCGCCACCCGGTCCGCCAGGGGACCGATCATCGCCCCGAAGAACGTGTCGCTGCGCCGGTATTCCTCCAGGGTGTCGTAGCCCAGCACCACATCCATATCCCGGCCTTCGCCCAAGACCCTCAACGACTGGATCACCCCGCCGTAGTTGGAGACGCTCGCCCGCAGGCCCTCCGCCTCCAGGTCGAACAGCCAGACCGCCTCGCCTTCCGCGCTGCCCCAGGGCTGCCGCGTCACCTTCACCGCCATGCTCCCATCCCCTCTTCATCGTATCTGGTTTGAAATCAAACTCCCGATCCCGCTTGGCCTCTATTAATTCTCAATTCTTCGGGCCTGCCGGCCCCATCTCGCTTGAAACAGCCCACCGGGCTGTTTTCCGGGCGCTCGATGTCCCAATTCTCAATTCTCAATTTTGCCTGTTACCTAATTCCCCATCCCTTCTCCTTGACGCATCCATGCCCGAGTGTTAAAATATGATTATCAAACAAACTACAGGAGGTGCGTTCCTGGTGAACCAATACGAAGTTCTGGACATACGCAGCGAGCGCTTCGGCGGGCTGGAGGTGCTCTTTCCCGGCTGGCAGCCGGGTGACGAGCGCCTGTGCGTCTACAGCCCCCACGACGACGACGCCATCCTCGGCGCGGGCTACGCCATGCGGGCGGCGCTGGACGCCGGCGCGGAGGTGGACATCATCATCGTGTGCAGCGGCGACTGCGGCTACAGCACGCCGGAGGAGAAGGACACCATCGTGGCGCGTCGCCACCGGGAGACGGTGAACGTCTACCGCGCCTTCGGCATCCCCGAGGCAAACATCCACTTCCTCAACTACCCGGATTTCAGCGCGCTGAGCTACGTGGGCCGCAACATCTCCCCCACCCGCGAGGGCCATTTCCGGGAGGTCATCACGCTGCTGCGGCAGCGCAGGATCACCCGCATCCTGGCGCCGAACCACTACCACGAGCACATCGACCACCTCGCCGCCAGCATGATGGCCCAGTTTGACGCGCCCCAGGCGGGCGACGCCCACTCCGTGGACTGGGCCGACCCCTATCCCGTCCGCTCCACGGCCCAGTATTCCGTCTGGGCGGAGCTGGACCCCGAGGACGCGCTGGTGGCTGGCCGCGACCCGCGCCTGCGGGCGGACACCGTGCTGATCGCCAGCGAGTCGGTGGAGCAGAAGGTCGCCCAGGGGCTGCATGAATACGAATCCCAGCAGGCGATCATCGCCGATCTGATGGAGCAGCGCAAGGCCCGGCAGCTGCCGGACGGCCGCTTCATCGAGGTCTACCGGCGCTTCGACCCCCGCCCGAAGCTGGACTTCGAGCCCTACAAGGCCCTGCTGGCCAAACTCATGTGACAGGAGGAGGACCCACAATGTTTCAGATCGACGCATGGAAGCGGGAGGCGGACATCGTAGCGGACGTGCTGCGGCGCGCGCCTTCCTTCGACAAGGAGTTCAGGATCGGCAAGGAGGAGTTCCAGGCCCGCTGGAAAAAGACCTGGGAGGGCCTGGAGGCCCAGGGCATCGACGTGGGCTTCGTGTACAGTGACGAGCACTACTGCGGCGACGTGCCCTATTTCGGCGGCAACACCAACGTGCACATTGAGCCGGTGGCCGGCCTCGTGGGCAAGAACGGCTTCTTCCTGCTGGCGGGCCTGGAGGGCGGCTACTGCGCAGAGCAGCTCTCCTGGCGCTCCGGCTGCCAGGTCCGCAAGGTGGAGATGCTCAAGCTCGCGGATGAGGATTACCCCGTGGAGGCCGTGCGCCTCGAGGACGTGCTGGAGGAGGCCTGCGGCAAGAAACCGGTGAACATCGGCCTGCTGACCCCGACGGAGGTCATTCCGATCAAGTTCCTGTACGCCTTCCGCCAGTACTTCGGCGGCGAGGAGAACGTCATCGACGCCCGGGAGATCCTGTTCAAGGTCAAGTACCTGAAGAGCGACAACGAGATGCGCATGATCCGCGAGGCCTCGAAGGCCGCGGACGTGATGATCGAGGGCATGCTCGGCGTCATCCGCCCCGGCATGTACGAGACCCAGGTGGCCCAGTGGGGCTACGCCATCGCCTCCGAGCTGGGCATCGAGACGATGGGCTTTGACGTGATGGTCTGCGCCGGGGAATCGAACCGCACCATCGTCGGCCGGGCCATGAACCGGAAGATCCAGGAGGGCGACTGCATCATGCTGGGCGTCGGGCCCCGCAGGGACGGCCTGACCGCCTGCGAGCGCGCCTCGGTGATCTGCGTGGACAGCCCCAGGAAGCTGACCGAGAGCCAGAAGTATTGGTTCGACTTCGTGGAGGAGGCCTACCGCGTCGGCCTGAGGGAGTACATCCGCGTGGCGGAGAACGACCTGCCCGCCAAGCTCCAGGAGCAGGCGTTGGTGGACTACTTCGCCGCCCGCTCCGAGGAGGTCAGCCGCCGCTACGGCAAGCCCATCGACATGACCGCGCTGAAGCCCTACACCGGCACCCACAACGCGGGCTACACCGAGTGCCAGGAGTTCTACGGCGCGATCACGCTGGATTCCGAGGAGCCCCTGGGCGAGCAGATCGTCACCATGCTGGATGTGGCCGTGCGCGGCTATTCCAAGAACTGGTACGACGTGATCATCCCCGACATGGACTACGTGCTGGTGGAAAAGACGCTGGGCAAGTTCGGCCATCATGTGGAGGTGCTCAACGACCTGCCCATCAACGTACAGCACCTGGTGGGGCAGAACTTCTGAGGTCGGGCCTGAGAAGGATTCTTCGACTCCGGCTTCGCCTTCGCTCAGAATGACCGCTTAGGACGGCCCACTGGGCTGAACAGGGCATCGACACCAGGTCCGATTGGCGCGAAGGATTCTTCGCTTCGCTCAGAATGACCGCGGCGGAATATCAATCCCCCGGGAGGGGCCATACCGGCTCCTCCCGGGGGATTTTACGTCATGCTGCCGGGCTATTATTCGATGCCCAGCACTTCCTTGTAGTCCTCGATGGTGGCGATCTGAACGCCGGTGTTGATGAACTTCGCGCCGATGGTCTCGTCGAAGTCCGCCTCGACCTCCTCGCCCGCGATCAGCTTGTGCAGGGTCTCGACGCACTGATAGCCCATGTTGTAGAAGCTCTGGCCGATGGCCACGTCCAGCACGCCCGCCTCGAAGAAGGCCGGGGTGGTCTCCGGGAAGATGTCCACGGTGACGATCTTGTGGTTGGGGTCCGCCAGCTTCCACTCGTTGGTGTTGGGCATGGCGGTCACGTCCACGGTGTAGGGCCAGCCGCCGGCCATGAACCACGCGTCGCACTCATCGCCGTTGGCGCGGCTGTAGGCCTCGACGCCCTCGATGGCCTCGTCCACGTTGTCGTTGCAGGCGAAGGTGTAGACGACCTCGATGTTCGTGCCCGCGATGGCATCCTGGAAGCCGCGAATGCGGGCCTCGATGTCATCGGCGCCGGGAATGCCGGCCAGCACGGCCACGCGGACCTTCTCCAGGTCGATGTCCTTGTACAGGTCGATCATGTACTCGCCGCTGGTATAGCCAGCCTTGTAGTTTTCGGTGCCGATGTAATACTCGCGGTTGGAGTTCGGGGAGTCGACGTCGTAGCAGACCACCTGGATGCCCGCGTCCAGCGCGGCGTTGATGGAGGCCAGCAGCGCGTCGCCGGTGGTGCAGGAGATGGCGATGCCGTCCACGTCGCCGCGGGAGATCAGGTTCAGCATGATCTCGTTCTGCAGCTCGGCCTCGGCGCGCAGCGGGGACTGCCACTCCACGGTGATGCCCAGGTCATTGCCGGCGTCGTTCATGCCCTTCTCGGCGTCCAGGAACACAACGTTGCCCAGCTGCTGGCCGATCATGACGATGGTCTCGGCCATCGCGGAGCCGCACAGCGTGGCGATCAGCATCGCGACCAATACCAGGGAAACCAGTTTCTTCATGGAAATACCCTCCTTTTATTCCGGATGAACCCCATCCGGTAAAATTCGTCAAATAATGGGTCAGGACCTCGACTTGCGCAGCTGGTCGATGGACACGGCCACGATGATGACCGAGCCGATGATCAGCGTCTGGAAGTAGGAGTCCACCTTCAAGAGCACCAGCGCGTTGCGCAGCACGCCGATGATGGCCGCGCCGATGATGGTGCCGATGACCGTGCCCTCGCCGCCGGACAGCGACGAGCCGCCGATGACCACCGAGGCGATGGCGTCCATCTCAAAGCCGTTGCCCGCCGTGGGCTGGGAGACGCCCAGCTTGGAGGCGTTCATGATACCCGCGAAGGCCGCCGTCAGGCCGCTGAGCATGTAGCACAGCAGGTAGAGCCGCTTGATGTTGATGCCGGAGATGCGGGTCGCCTCGGCGTTGCCGCCCATGGCGAAGATGCGCCGGCCGGTGACGGTCTGGTTGCGGAAGATGGCGAACAGCACCACGATCACCAGCATGGCGTAGATGGCGATGGGCACGCCCAGGAAGTAGCCCTGGCCCAGCCACAGGAACTTTTCGCCCAGGCCGGAGATGGGATAGCCGCGGGTGGTGATGTAGCAGATGCCGCGGAAGATCTGCTGGGTGCCCAGGGTGGCGATCATCGGCGGCAGCTTGCAGTAGACCACAAGGCAGCCGTTGACCAGGCCGCAGCCCAGGCCGGTGAGGAAGCCGAGGATCAGCGAAAGCTCCGTGGGCACGCCGCCCTTGATGGCCAGGGCCGCGATGGTCGCCGCCAGGCCGTAGATGGCGCCCACGGAGATGTCGATGCCGCCGGTCATGATGACCATGGACACGCCCAGGCCGGCGATGGCGTAGGCCGAGAAGGCCCGGGCCGTGCTCAGCAGGTTGTTGGGCTCCAGGAACGCCGGCTGGGCGATGGAAAGGATCACGCACAGCAGCGCGAAGATGATGAAGATCGTCACCGTGGAGGCGCTGGCGCCCTTGAACACGCTCAGCGCGCCGCCCGCTCTTTTATTCTCGCTCATTTTTCTTCTCCTTCCGAATCAGGAAATGGCCATCTTCATGACGGATTCCTGGGTCGCTTCGCCCCGGGCGATCTCGCCCTTGATCCTGCCGTCGTGCATCACGTAGATGCGATCCGACATGCCCAGGATCTCCGGCAGCTCCGAGGAGATCATGATGATGGCGACCCCCTGGGCCACCAGCTCGCTCATCAGCAGGTGGATCTCCTTCTTGGCGCCCACGTCGATGCCGCGGGTGGGCTCGTCCAGGATCAGCACCGAGGGGTGCGTCGCCATCCACTTGGCGATGACCACCTTCTGCTGGTTGCCGCCGGACAGGTTCATGACCCGCTGCTCCTGGGAGGGGGTCTTGACGCGCAGCTTGTCGATGTATTCCCCCGCCAGCCTGCGCTCCCGCTTCTTGTCCAGGAACCCGCCCTTGGACACGCTGGGCAGCGCGGCGATGGAGGCGTTGTGCTGCACGCTCATCTTCAATATCAGGCCCTGCTCCTTCCGGTCCTCGGGCACGAAGCCCAGCCCGGCCCGCAGCGCGTCCACGGTGGTGCGGATGTTCACCGGCCGCCCCCGGACGAAGATCTCGCCGGTCTCCCGGGGGTCGATGCCGAACACGGCCCGCATGACCTCGCTCCTGCCGGCGCCCACCAGGCCCGCGAAGCCCACGATTTCGCCGGCGCGGACGTTGAAGGAGATGTCCTTCAAAAAGTGCTTGGTGGAGAGGTTCTTCACCTCCAGCGCCACCTCGCCGATGGGCGCGGGCTCCTTGACGAACAGGTTGTTCACGTCGCGGCCCACCATGGCGGCGATGACCTTCTGCTCCGTGGCCTCGGCGGCGTCCATCGACTGGATCATCTGGCCGTCGCGCATCACCGCGATGCGGTCGGAGATCTCGAAGATCTCGTTCATTCGGTGGGAGATGAACACGATGGCCACGCCGTCGGCCCGCAGCTTTCGGATGATGCCGAACAGCATCTCCGTCTCCTTGTCCGTCAGCGAGGAGGTCGGCTCGTCCATGATGATCATCCGGGCGTGGGTCGAAAGCGCCTTCGCCACCTCCACCATCTGCTTCTGGGCGGTGGAGAGCCGGCCCGTCCGGGTGTGGGGGTCCACCTCCAGGCCCACCCGCGACAGCAGGCGGCGGGCCTCCTCATGCTGCAGCTTCTTGTCCACAAACCCGTTTTTCTTCTTCTCCCGGCCCACGAAGATGTTCTCGGTGATGTTCATGTTGTTGAGCACGTTCAGCTCCTGATAGATGATGCTGATGCCCAACTGCCGCGCGTGCAGCGGCCCGCTGATCTCGACGGGCTTTCCGTCCAGCAAAATCTCCCCAGCGTCCTTCTTGTAGACACCGGAGAGGATCTTCATCAGCGTCGATTTTCCCGCGCCGTTCTCGCCGACCAGCGCCAGCACTTCACCCGGGTATACGGTCAGGGTGACGTTGTCCAGCGCGAGCACGCCCGGAAACTGCTTGGTGATGCCCTTCATCTCCAGAAGCGGCGTCTGTGATCGTGCCATTTGAATAATTCTCCTTCAACATTCAGTTAATCGCGTTTTAACCAGGATGACACTTTTATTATGGCACAATGAAGCGAATCTGTCAACACGAGCAGCCCCGTTTCAGCACTGTTTTAAGCGGATTCCGCCGGAAACCTTGACGGGAATCCGGCGCTGTGCTATGCTTGCCCCAGAAACACAGCGACGGGAGGCGGCGGCGATGCGCGGATTGTACGGAAGAAGGGGCTTCGAGGTGGCGCTCCGGGAGCGCGGCGACGTGGAGGTAACGGGCCGGAAGGTGCGCCTGCGGGTGGTCACCTGCGGCGTGTGCGGCACGGACCTGCACTTTTTGCGGGAGCTGGACGAGTTCACGCCCATGGGCCACGAGATCTCCGCCGTGGTGGAGGAGGTCGGCCCCGAGGTGACCCGGGTCAGGCCCGGCGACCGCGTCATCTGCGAGGACGTCAGCCCCTGCGGCGGCTGTCCCGCCTGCAAGTCCGGGCAGTCCCGGCTCTGCCGCAGCGGGTACAACCTGGAGGGACAGCCGGGCATGTCCGACTACCTGGTGGTGCACGAGAACCTGCTGAACCCCTTCGAGGGCATCGACCCCGTCACGGCCTCGATGGTGGAGCCCCTGGCCGTCGCCATCCGGGGCGTGCGAAAGCTGAACCTCCGTCCCCTGGGGGCGCTGGCGGTGTTCGGCATGGGCGCCATCGGCCTGCTGAGCGCCGCTTACGCCCGGGCCATGGGCGCCGGACGCATCGCCATGGTGGCGCGCAGCCGGGGCAGCCTGCGAAACCAAGCCGCTGAGGCAGCCGCCCTGGCCCTCGGCGCGGACGAGGTGTACTACTCCGGGGACGGCGAGGGCTACGCCACCGAAATGCTCCGGGCGGGCGCCTTCGACGCCGCCATCGTGGCGGCACCGCCCAGCCTGTGCGCGGACGCCATGGGCGTGGTGGGCTACGGCGGCAGCGTGCTGGCCCAGGGCGTCACCTTCGGCGGAAACCCCATGGCCACCCTGAACGTCAGCGAGATGGTGTTCGAGAAGAAGCAGCTGCTGACCTCCCTGGCGGAGCCGGCGGAGAACTTCCCCCTCTCCATCGAGCTGATCCGCACCGGCCGCGTGGACGCCGGACGGATCATCACCCACCGGCTGCCCATGTCCCGGGCGGGCGAGCTGGGGCAGCTCTACGGTCAGGACGCCCCCGCCATCAAGACCGTGATCCTTCCCGGGGAGTGACCCGCGTCCCGCCCCGGAGACTTCATAAAAGGGTCTTCACGGAAACTTGGGGAATAGATGCCCCCTCTCCGCCCTTCGGGCACCTCTCCCCCTCACGGGGGCGAGGCAAGTTTATATTTCAGTGCTTGGCTCTGAAGAACCAAAAAAACGCGCAACCCTTCCGGAACGCTTGGTTCCAAAGGGGCTGCGCGTTTGCTTTTCCCGTCAGGCGGCGGGCTTGTCGTCGTTTTCCGCGAGGGTGTGGCCAGGGGCGACGCCCTCGGTGCTCTCGCGGCTGAACAGTATCATGATGGTGGCGAACATGATCTTCAGGTCCTCCACGATGCCGGGCTTGGAGATGTACATCAGGTCCATCTGCAGCTTGTCGTAGGGCGTCGTGTTGTACTTGCCATAGACCTGAGCGTAGCCGGTCAGCCCCGCCTTGGCCTGCAGGCGCAGGGCAAACTCCGGCATCTCCTTCTCGTACTCGGCGGCGATCTCCGGGCGCTCGGGCCTGGGGCCCACCACGCTCATGCTGCCGCCCAGTATGTTGAACAGCTGGGGCAGCTCGTCCAGCCGGCAGGCGCGCAACACCCGGCCGAAGCGGGTGATGCGGGGGTCGTCTTCGCCGCTGGAGAGGCGGGCGATGCCGTCCTCCTCCGCGGAGACCACCATCGAGCGGAATTTCAGCATCTCGAACTCCCGACCGTCCTTGGTCAGGCGGGTCTGCCTGTAGAACACCGGCCCGCCGTCCTGCAGCTTGACGATCAGCGAGATGCCCAGCAGCAGCGGGCTGGTCAGGACGATCATCCCCAGGCTGAAGAGGATGTCCAGCGCCCGCTTGGCGAGGATGTACTCCGGCGTGGGGTTGTAGCGGTCCACCCGCAGGATGGGCAGATGGAACATGTGGATCTTCCGCGCGCCGCTCATGATCACGTCGCCCACCCGGGGAATGATGTACACCACGATGCCGTTGGCCACGCAGTATTTCAATATGACGTTGCGCTCATGGCTGTGCACGCCGCAGAGGAACACGGAGGTCAGGTCGTTGAGCATCTCCATGTCCCGCTCGAGGCAGTCCTCCACGGTGCAGGTGAACCGGACGTCGAACTTCCGGTCCAGGCCGTACTTGCCGAACAGGTCCTCCACGCCGCGGCGCACGTCGTAGACCACGCCGGTCTTCTGGCCGCCGTAGTTGCTGAAATACCACCGGTTGGCGGCCCAGCACCACAGCACCGAGATGACCAGCTGCGCCCCCATCGCCGCCAGCGCGGGCAGCAGGTTCGGGAAGGCGTTGCTCATCAGCCACAGCACCAGGAACATGAAGGCATCTGAAAACAGGATGCTCAGCGCCTGGGCATAGAACATGTCCGACACGCGCTTGAGCGACACCTGGTAGGCCTCGTAGGCGCGGCCGAAGAAGGAGTACAGCACCACGAACATCAGCACGATGCCGCTCGCCCTGATCACAGACGGGAACATCAGCACCGTGTGGATATAGTAGAGCACCCAGACCAGCGCGAAGGGCAGCGTGATCAGCACCACATTCGCCAGCTTGAGCAGCCTCAGGCCAAAATCATGGTGCAAATTGGCGCCCCAGCGCGGCGCCCTGGGCAGGACGCCACGGCGTCCAACGGCTTCCGCTCTCGGTCTGCGCTTTTGCGCTTTCATCGCTTCACGCCCTTTTCTGGTCCTTGCACAGCTTATGCGTCCGGCCTTCGACACGCCCCGCGGTCCTTGATGAAAACCCCCGGGGCTGGTCGAACCGTGTACATTCGTATTCAATATATATTCTATCCGAGTCGGGCGGCCTTGTCAACGCGATTCGCGCAAATTGGCAACAGACAAAATTCTTCGACGAGGCTGCCGCAAAATATGCAAAACCCCGCCGCGCCTGTATGGCGCAGCGGGGTAGAAATTCGGAAACAGCCTCATCCGCGAGCGATCACTCGTCCAGCTCGAACTCCTCGTCGTCGTCCTCCTCGTCGTCGATGGCGTCCACCGGCGCGGACTCCAGGGGCGCTTCGATGCCGCCGCTCTTGAAGCTCTCGCGGATCTTCGCCTCCACCTCGTCGAAGGCCTCGGGATGGTCGTGGAAGTACTTGCGGGCATTGTCCCGGCCCTGGCCGATGCGCTCGCCCTTGTAGGAGTAGAAGGAACCGGCCTTCTGCACCAGGTCCTGCTCCACGGCGATGTCCAGCAGCTCGCCCTCCCGGGAGATGCCCTCGCCATACAGCATGTCCACCACGCAGGTGCGGAAGGGCGGGGCCACCTTGTTCTTGACGATCTTGATCTTCGTGCGGTTGCCGATGATCTCCTTGCCCTCCTTGATGGCCTCGGACTTGCGGATGTCGATGCGCACGGAGGCGTAGAACTTCAGCGCCTTGCCGCCGGTGGTGGTCTCGGGGTTGCCGTACATCACGCCCACCTTCTCGCGCAGCTGGTTGATGAAGATCACCACGGCGTTGGTCTTGGAGATGACGCCCGTCAGCTTGCGCAGCGCCTGGGACATCAGGCGGGCCTGCAGGCCCACGTGGCTGTCGCCCATGTCGCCCTCGATCTCGGCCTTGGGCACCAGCGCCGCCACGGAGTCGACGACCACGATGTCGATGGCGCCGGAGCGCACCAGCGCCTCGCAGATGTCCAGCGCCTGCTCGCCGTTGTCCGGCTGGGAGACGTACAGCTCGTCGATGTCCACGCCCAGCTTGGAGGCGTAGATCGGGTCCAGCGCGTGCTCCGCGTCGATGAACGCCGCGGTGCCGCCGGCCTTCTGGGCCTGGGCCACGCAGTGCAGCGCCACGGTGGTCTTACCGGAGGATTCCGGGCCGTAGATCTCCACGATGCGGCCCTTGGGCAGGCCGCCCACGCCCAGCGCGAAGTCCAGCTGCAGGCTGCCGGTGGGAATGACCTCCACCTGCATGTTGCCCGCGGCGCTGCCCAGCTTCATCACCGAGCCCTTGCCAAAGTCCTTCTCGATCTTGCCCAGCGCCACCTCCAGCGCCTTCTTCCGGTCGTCCCCGAGCCTCTGGATCGCGGGCTTCTTCTCGGCCTTTTTCTCAGCTGCCATCTGTATTTCCTCCAGTGCATTATTCTGTCGCGCACCCGCGCGCTCACTCTATGGCATGATTATAACACAAGCCGCGGGGAATTTAAATCGAACATATGTTTATTTTTTCTTGTCGAGGCCAAATTTCGGGACTCCATCCCCCTGTGGGCCCACGGAATTGTCCCTACCCCTTCAACACGATGCTGTCCGCGCCGATCAGGTTGGCCAGCGCGCCGAAGTCGTAGCCCTCGTCCACCCAGTACTCCCGGGGGGCCTGGTAGGTCTTTTTCTCGTCGGCCATGTACAGCATCACGCAGATGCGGCCGGGGGTCTGGGCCAGTATGCGCAGGGCCTCGTCCCGGGTCTCGCGGGTCAGCTTCAGGTACAGCTTCCGGCCGCCCCTCGCGTCGCGGGCACCGCCGCGAGCGTCATTGGAAGCGTATCCCCCGCCGTAGTCCTCCGGGGGCGGCGCGCCGTAGGCGTCATAGGCCGGGGGCGCGTCATAGCCGCCCCGGCTCCCCCGCCCCGATGGCCGGTCGTCCAGGGCGTCCATGTCGCCCAGCGGCGCGACCCGGTCCAGCAGCAACTTCGGGGACTCTTCCTCCCGCACGGACAGCTTGCCGGTCATCACCACGGGCGCGTCCTCCACCAGCTGGGCGGACACCCGCTCGTACACCTTCGGGAACACCAGCACCTCGGTGGTGCCGTACATGTCCTCCAGCTGCACGAAGGCCATCATGTTGCCGCTGCGGGCGGCCTTCATCTTCTTCTCGGCGATGATGCCGCCCATGCGCACCGTCTTCTGGTCCCAGGACATGCCGCCGTCCGGGGCCTCCTCCGCCAGGGACTCCAGGAACCGGGCGTTCACCGGCAGCTTCGCCAGCTGCTCGGCGTAGGCGTCCAGCGGATGGCCGGAGATGTACACGCCGGTGGTCTCCTTTTCCATCTGCAGCAGCTGCCGCTTGTCGAAGGGGGGCATGTCCGGCATCGGGGGCATGGGCACGTCCAGGGCGCTCTCCGTCATGCCGAACAGCGAGATCTGGCCGGACACCATGCTCCTCTGGCTGCGGGTGATGCCGTCCATGGCTCGCTCGAACACGTGCAGCTTCTGGCTGCGGCTGCCGGGCATGTTGTCCAGCGCACCGCAGCGGATCAGGCTCTCCACGCCCTTCTTGTTCATGTCGCCGCCGGTCACCCGGGCCACGAAGTCGTACAGGTCCCGATAGGGCCCGGAGGCCTCCCGCTCGGCCACCAGCGCCTCCACGGCCTTGAGGCCCAGGTTCTTCACCGCGCCCAGGCCGAAGCGGATGCCCCGCGCGCCGTCGCCGGCGTCCACGGTGAAGCGGGCCCGGGAGCGGTTCACGTCCGGGGGCAGCACCGGGATGCCCTGCCTGCGGCAGTACTGGATGTAAAAGGCGATCTTGTCGGTGTTGCCCAGCATGGAGTTCATCATCGCCGCCATGAACTCCGCCGGATACTTCAGCTTCAGCCACGCCGTCTGCACAGCGACCAGCGCATAGGCGGCGGCGTGGGACTTGTTGAAGGCATAGCTCGCGAAGGCGGTCATCTCGTCGAACAGCCGGGTGGCCACGTCCTCAGAGATGCCGTTGCGCACGCAGCCGGGCACGGACACGGAGCCGTCCGGCTCCACCTGGCCGTGGATGAAGATCTCCTTCTCCCGGGCCATCACGTCGTGCTTCTTTTTCGCCATGGCGCGGCGCACCAGGTCGCTGCGGCCCATGGAATAGCCCGCCAGGTCCCGCACGATCTGCATGACCTGCTCCTGGTAGACCATGCAGCCGTAGGTGACGTCCAGGATCGGCTTGAGCTGGGGCGTCAGGTAGGTGACGCTGTCGGGGTTCTGCTTGCCCGCCACGTACCGGGGGATGGACTCCATCGGCCCGGGCCGGTACAGCGATATGGCGGCGATGATGTCCTCGAAATTGGAGGGCTTCATCTGCGTCAAAAACTGGGTCATGCCCGAGGATTCCAGCTGGAATATGCCCGTGGTGTCGCCGTCGGAGATCATCTGATACACGCCCGGCTCGTCCAGGGGGATGTCCTCGCTGGTGAAGTCCGCTCCCAGCCGGTCCCGGGCCATCTCGATGGTGTCCATGATCACGTTCAGGGTCCGAAGGCCCAGGAAGTCCATCTTCAAGAGGCCCAGGGCCTCCACCGTGCCCATGGGGAACTGGGTAGTGATCACGTCGTCGTTGGTCTGCAGCGGGCAGTAGTCCACCACCGGCTTGGCGGTAATCAGCACGCCCGCCGCGTGGGTGGAGGCGTTCCGGGGCATGCCCTCCAGCTTGCGGGCCATCTCGATCAGCTTGTGGATGTTGGGGTCGTTCTCGTAGGCGCCGCGCAGCTCCGCGTTCATCTTCAGCGCCTTTTCCAGCGTCATGTTCAGCTCGAAGGGCACCATCTTGGCGATGGCGTCCACCTCCTGGTAGCTCATGTCCATCACCCGGCCCACGTCGCGGATGACGGCCCGGGCGGCCATGGTGCCGAAGGTGATGATCTGGGCCACGTGGTCCGCGCCGTAGCGCTGCCGCACGTAGTCGATCACCCGGCCCCGGCGCTCGTAGTCGAAGTCACAGTCGATATCGGGCATGGACACGCGCTCCGGGTTCAGGAAGCGCTCGAACACCAGCGCGTACTTCAGCGGGTCGATCTCGGTGATATCCAGCGCGTAGGCCACGATGGAGCCGGCGCCGCTGCCGCGTCCGGGGCCGACGCCCACGCCGTGGGTCTTGGCGTAGTGAATGAAATCCCACACGATCAGGAAATAATCCACGTAGCCCATGGACTCGATCACGCCCAGCTCATACTCCATGCGCTCCCGGGCGTCCTTGCGGTCCGGGCCGTACTTGCGGGCGAGGCCCGCCTCGCACAGCTTGCGCAGATAGCCCCTGTCCGTCTCGCCCTCGGGCAGCGGGAACGCCGGCAGGTGGGTGGTGGAGAAGTCGAAGTCCACCTGGCAGCGCCGGGCGATCTGCTCCGTGCGCTCGATGGCCTCGCCGAAGTTCGGGAACAGCGCCCGCATCTCCTCCTCCGACTTCACGTACATCTGGTCGGTGTCCATGCGCATGCGGTGCTCGTCGGACAGCGTCTTGCCCGTCTGGATGCACATCAGCACCTCCTGGGCGGCGGCGTCCTCCCTGGTCAGGTAGTGGCAGTCGTTGGTGACCACCAGGGGGATGTCCATGTCCCGGGCCAGGCGCACCAGCCGGGGCGCCACGGTCCTCTGGTCGGCCAGGCCGTGGTCCTGCAGCTCGATGAAGAAGTTGTCCTTCCCGAAGATGTCTATGTAGCGCTGGGCCATGGCCCGGGCCTCCTGCTCGCGGCCGTCCAGCAGCAGCTTCGGCAGGTCGCCGGACAGGCAGGCGGACAGGGCGATGAGCCCCTCGCTGTACTGCGCCAGCAGCTTGTAGTCCACCCGGGGGCGGTAGTAATAGCCCCGGATGAAGCCCTCGCTGACCAGACGGGAGAGGTTCTGGTAGCCCTTCTGGTTCTCGCACAGCAGGATCAGGTGGCTGTAGTCCCGGGTGGTGCTGGTCTTGTTGTTCATGTCCGGACACACGTAGACCTCGCACCCGATCACCGGGTGGATGCCCGCCTCCTTCGCCGCGCGGTAGAAGTCCACCACGCCATACATCACGCCGTGGTCGGTCACCGCGCAGGAGGTCATGCCCAGGGCCTTCAGCCGTTCCATCAGCGGCTTGATCCGGCACGCGCCGTCCAGCAGGCTGTATTCGGTATGTAAGTGAAGGTGTGCGAACATGATTGTTTCCTTTCATTTCCAGCGCTTCAAGGGGCTGTAACTTGGAATGAGGAATTGGGAATTAGGAATTAGGAATGGATGTTTAAATCCCTTCGGGATTTCCTCCTTAATTCCTAATTCCTCATTTCTAATTCCTAATTCTTCAGCGCAGCGTCGTCGCGTTCCTCACGATGGCGTTGATCTCGGCGCTGAGCTCATCGGCGGTGCGGCCCGCGCGGATGCGCTCGGACAGGTCGTAGACCTTCTTCACGTCCTCGGGGTCGGCGGTGACGGCCACGGTCTGGATGGAGGGATCGACCCGAAGCACCTCGGCGGCCACCATCTCGCGAATGCGCTCGGTCATCTCGCCCTTGTAGGCGTTGTCAAACTTCACGCCCACCAGCGCGGTGGAGTTGGTCACCACCACCCGGGCCTCGGAGACCTCCGAGAGCTGGGAGATGGCCTTCTCCACGTCGGCGGAGCCGTTCAGCCAGTCGAAGGGGTTCAGCGCGCCGTTGGTCTCGGCGGCGGTGTTGCCCGCGGCGCCATCGTTGTTCTGGATCTGCCCCGCCGTGCCGCTGCCGTTCTGGGCGGCATTGTTCTGGGCGGCGCTGCCGGTGGCGCCAGGCGCGTAGTTCGCCGTAGGCGCGGGCTGGACGCCGGCGTCATTGTTCATGCAGGCGGCCAGGGCCAGGCCCGCCGCCGCGAGCATCAGTATAAACGGAATGATCTTGCGAATCCTCATGGTGCATACCTCCTTGCGAGAGGTATTTTTGCCCCAAGCCAGTCAAATCATACCGTCGAATTCAGGAATACTCGCTTCATGGTTCGTTTTCAGAATGCTGTAAGCATCGTCACCGGCATCAGCCCACATTCCAATTCAGCATTCAATAATTCTCAATTCCCAATTGCGGTTTCAGTCTTCCGCCTTGTAGAAGCAGCACCCGCCGATGAACTCCCGCAGAATGGAATTGACGGGGATCTCGTCCTCCACGTCGGCGGTCTGGATGTAATTCAGGAACTTCACCAGCCGGCGCGCCAGGGTGTAGTAGGGGCTCTCCGGCGTGACGGCCAGCAGCTGGGGATAGGCGTACTTCTTCATGATCGGCAGCTCGTAGGTCAGCGCGGAGTTGAACATGGCGTCCGCCTTCTCCTGGAAGGGGAAGATGTACTTCTCCTCGCCCCGGCGCACGGAGGCCCACATGGCCATGGTGTCCTCGGGCGCGGTGCCGCGGAACAGGTTGTCCCGCACGATGCGCCGCAGCAGGCGGGCGTCGGTGGTGCGGATGCGGTTGTGGTCGTCCAGGTTCAGCATGGTCAGCGGGCTGATGTACACCTTGAACTTCATGTCCGCGGGCACGGAGGCGGTCAGCCGGTCGTTCAGGCCGTGGATGCCCTCGATGATGATGGGCTGCCCCAGCTCCACCGAGAAGGCGTGGGTGGTCTCGCAGCGCTTGCCGGACTTGAAGTCGAACTCCGGCACGTTCACGGTCTCCCCCGCCAGCAGCCGGGCCAGGTGGTCGCAGAGCAGCTCGATGTCCAGCGTCTCGATGCGCTCCAGGTCGATGCTGCCGTCCGGCTCCAGCGGGATCTTGTCCCGATCGAGGTAGTAGTCGTCCAGGGAGATCTTCACCGGCCGCAGGCCGTGCACCCGCAGGGCGATGGACATGCGGTGGGAGAAGGTGGTCTTGCCGGAGGAGGACGGCCCGGCGATCAGCAGCAGCCGCGCCCCGGAGGCGATGAACTGGTCGGCGATCTGCTCGATCTTGCGCTCCTGGAGCGCCTCGTTCACGCGGATGAACTCCCTCAGCCGGCGGTTCACAATCATGTCGTTCAGGTCCGCGGCGTTCTCACAGTTCAGTATCGCGTGCCACTGGGCCGCCTCGGTGTAGGTGTGCAGCAGGTGCGGCAGGTCCACGAACCGGGCGGGCTTCCCGGGGTCACTGCCGTCGGGCATCTGCAGCAGTATGCCCTCGCCGTAGGCCCGCAGGTCGAACACGCCGATCAGTCCGGTCCTCGGCGCCATCTCGCCGTAGAAGTAGTCCTCCAGGCCGTCGATGCGGTACAGCGTAAAGTGCTTGAACTTGCGGTAGCCCAGTATCCGCAGCCGGTCGGTCTGGCCGGTGCGGGCGAAGTAGTCCTGGGCGTCCTCGGTGGAGACGCTCAGCCGCTCGATGGGCAGGTCCGCGTCCACGATGGCCCGCATTTCCGCCTTCACCTGTTCCACCAGCGCCTTCGTGACCTCCATGCCCGGCAAGTCGATGAACAGGCCCTGGACAAAGGAGTGGCGGATGCGCACCCGCTCCCCGGGGTACAGCCGGTGGACCGCCGTGAGGAATATGAACTGGAGCGAGCGCTCGTAGATGCGGCGCCCCTCCTCGTCGGCATAGGTCAGCGTGCGGGCAAAGGCATACTCCTCCACCCGGGCGTTCAACGACTCCGTGCGGCCCTGCACCGACACGCCCAGCGCGTCCGCGCCGCCTTCCGGAAGGCGCTCCAGCAGATCGCCCCAGCGCTCCTCGCCGGCGCAGCTCATCTCAATGCCGTTCAGCTTCAAATACACAGCCATCCCTCCAATGCGGATAAATTCCCATTTTGCTCCATTATATCATCCCATTCGCGGGATTGCAACCGCGGGCGGCGGGCAATCCCGCGGCCCTGGATTTGCCTCGCGTCCTGCCCGCCGTCCTCCTCGGCTTCATTATTTGCACTTGCAAGCCCACCGCCGAAATGATACAATATTTCCATTGGAAAACCGGCAAAGAAAGGATGCTGCGAACATGGCAAAGACCCGTGCGGAGCTGCTCGCGCTGCTGAACGGCGCAGACGGCCTGGAAAACCTGAAGGCGCTGCTGGAGACGGAGCCCCTGTCCCCGGTGGCCCGCGACGTGAACAACCACATCCACACCACCTATTCCTTCTCCCCCTATTCCCCCACGGCGGCGGTGTTCTTCGCCCGGGCGGCGGGCCTGTGCACCTGCGGCCTGATGGACCACGACTCCATCGCCGGCGCGGAGGAGTTCCTGGCGGCGGCCAAAGCGGCCCATATGGGCGCGACCATCGGCATGGAGTGCCGCGCCAGCTTCAAGGACACCCCCTTCGGCGACAGGAAGCTGAACAACCCAGACCAGAAGGGCATCGTGTACATGACGCTGCACGGCGTGCCCCACGACCGCGCCGGCGAGCTGAACACCCTCTACGCCCCCTATCGGGAGAAGCGCAACGTGCGCAACCGGGCGATGGTTGAGGCCATCAACGGCATGATGGGCAAGTACGGCATCGCCATCGACTTCGACAAGGACGTGCTGCCCCTGTCCAACTTCGCCAAGGGCGGCTCCGTCACCGAGCGCCACCTGTCCAGCGCCCTGGCCTACCGGATGCTGGAGGTCGTGGGCAAGGGCCAGAAGCTGATCGACTTCATCAAGAACGAATTGAAGCTGCCCATCTCCGGCAAGATCGAGGGCTTCCTGCTGGACGAGGCCAACCCCCACATGATGTACGACCTGCTGGGCTGGATCAAGAGCCAGCTGATCACGACGAGTGCCCAGACGTGCGCGAGCTGCTGGCCCTGTCCGAGCGGATGGGCGCCATCTCCGCCTACGCCTACCTGGGCGACGTGGGCGACAGCGTGACCGGCGACAAGCGCGCCCAGAAGTTCGAGGATGACTTCCTGGACGAGCTGGTCGAGTACGTGGCGGGCCTGGGCTACCGCGCCATCACCTACATGCCCAGCCGCAACACCCGGGAGCAGCTGCGCCGCCTGCGCGCCCTGTGCGAGAAGCACAGCCTGTTCCAGATCAGCGGCGAGGACATCAACCAGCCCCGCCAGAGCTTCGTCTGCGAGGCCCAGCGCGACCCCGAGTTCGCCAACCTCTACGAGGCCACGGCCTTCGCCCGTTTCGGCGAGGAGATGGCCCGGTAAAGCCCGACCGGCCCAGAGCCGCATAATCATGAATCCCAAGCTGAAGATGATCCTCTCCATGGCGGCGTTCGGCACGATCAGCCTGTTCGTCCGCCACATCCCGCTGACCTCCGCGGAGGTCGCGCTGTTTCGCGCGGCCATCGCCCTGCTGCTGATCGTACCGGGCAAGGCCCTGGCCGGACGGCCCGTCCGCCTGGCCGGGCTGGGGCGGGACGGCCTTTTGCTGTTCCTCTCCGGCGCGGCCATGGGCTTCAACTGGATCTTCCTGTTTGAAGCCTACCGCTACACCACGGTCTCGGTGGCGACGCTGAGCTACTACTTCGCGCCGGTGATTGTCATGGCCGCCTGCCCGCTGCTGTTCCACGAGCGGATGACGGCAAAGCAGGTGCTGTGCTTCGTCGGCTCCACCATAGGGCTGGTGCTGGTGATCAACCCCGGCGGGCTGGCCGGCAGCGACCCAGTAAAGGGCGTGCTGTTCGGGCTGGCCGCGGCCGCGCTGTACGCCACGGTGGTTTTGCTGAACAAGGGCATCCGCCGCGTCTCCGGCATCGACCGCACCGCGCTGCAGTTCGCCGCGGCCGCCGCCGTGCTGCTGCCCTACGTGCTGCTGACCACCGGCATCCACCTGGAGCGGATGGACGCGGCGGGCGGGCTGTGCCTGATCGCCGTTGGCGCGCTGCACTCGGGCCTCGCCTACGTGTTGTACTTCTCCGCGCTGAAGGCCCTGCCCGGGCAGGAGACCGCCCTGCTCAGCTACATCGACCCGCTGGTGGCGGTGCTGATCTCCCTGACCGTGCTGGCCGAGCCCGTCGCCCCGCTGCAGCTCGTCGGCGGCGCGCTGATCCTGGCCTTCACCCTGGCCAACGAGCTGGGCGCGGCCAGGGCCTGACACATGAACGACACCCGATAGGGCGGTTCTTCACCGCTCGGCAAAAAGCATATTCATCGCAAAAAACAAAAGATCCTTCGCTTCGCTCAGGATGACAGGAACACAGCCCGTCGTCATCCTGAGCGCAAGCGAAGGATCTTTCTTTTTTCGAAGCGTCTATAGCCTTTCCTCAGATCAGCTTGAATTCCTTCCACCTGCCGCCCTTCCAGCGCCAGACGTCCAGGGCGCTCTTGATGCACCAGTCGATGCCCATGGCCAGGGCGATGCCGACGACGCCCATGCCCATCCACAGCCCGAAGGCGAAGGAGAACAGCGTGCGGCAGATTACGGTGGCAAATATCGAGGACCACATGGCAAAGCGCACGTCGCCCGCGGCGCGCAGGCCGGCGGACAGCGGCATGGAGAAGGGCTGTACCAACGCGGCGAAGCTGTTGTGGATCAGCACGATGATCCAGACCAGCCGCCGGGTCTCGGCGGTGATGCTGTACAGGGGCAGCAGCGCCACCACGAGCGCGTTCCATAGTATGGCCAGCAGCAGGGACAGCCGGGTGAGCTTCTTCATGTACCAGTCCGCGGCCTCGACGTCCCCGGCTCCCATGCACTGGCCGATGACCGTGATGAACACCGGGCTCATGGAGACGCACATGCAGGCGGCCAGGGACCACAGCGTCTGGCCGATGCCGTTGGCGGCGATCTGGGAGGTGCCGAAGGTGGCGATCAGCGCCCCAAGCACCACCTTTGCCAGCTGGAACAGCGTGTTCTCCACCGCGTTCGGCAGGGCGACCCGGGTGATTCTGCGGCGCATGTCGCCGTTGGGCCTCAGCGCCAGTCGGGGCCGGAAGGTCACCTGGGACCTGGGGTTCATGCACAGCGCGGTCATCACGGCGGCGGCGAAGTACCAGGCGATCGTCGTGGGCCAGGCCACGCCCGCCGCGCCGGCGTGGAGGACGAAGATGCCTATGGCGTTCCCGGCGACATTCATCAGGTTCATGCCGACGGACACGTACATGGTGGTGCGCGTGCGTCCCATGGAGCGGTACAGCGCCGCGCCGGCGTTGTACACCGCGTTCGCCGGGAAGGACAGCGTCAAGATCCACAGGTAGGTCCGGCAGGCGGCCATGACCTCCGGCTCCACGGCCGGATACAGCAGCGCCAGCACGAAGCGGCCCAGCAGCAGCATCGCGGCCATGCAGGCCAGCGACACGATGGCCGCCATGCGGTAGATCTGCGCGGCGGACAGGTCCGCCATGTCCCGGTCGCCGCTGCCCAGGTACTGGGACACGATCACCGCGCCGCCGGTGGCGACGGCGGTGAACAGGTAGATGAAGATGGTGTACAGCATGGTGTCCAGCGACACGCCGGAGACCGTCGCCTCCCCCGCGTAGCTGACCATCAGCGTGTCCGCGATCCCCACCACCATCTGCAGCAGCTGCTCGATCAGCAGCGGCACGATCATGGCTTTCAAAGCCCGGTTGGAAAAGAGCTGGCGCTCCCCGGGCAGCGCGGGGCTCGGGTTCAAAAAGCGCGCGATCACTGGCATCTCCCCCTGGTTCTGTCGTCGGCTGAATGGGCGCTCACCGTTTTTTCGGTCCCCTGCGGGTCACAGGCGAAATACGCTTCGCAGCAGCCGCCTGCCCGCCTCGGTCCTGAACACCCTGCGTTCAAAGTTCAAGAGGTTGTCCGCGCCGTATCCGTTCTCCGCCGCGTTCGCGATGTAGTCGGCCTCGACGAGGATCTGGTAGTCCAGCCCCTCGATGCCGGTAAGCGTGTGGTGGTGGCCGACGAGATACTTCACCCGCTCGACCTGCGCCGCGCTCAACCCACAGTCCGCGAGGAACGCCGCCACCATCGGCACACCCTCCGTCTCCTGGAGCTTCCCGTTGGTGTTGCCGTACTTTTCCCGGCAGAGGGGGCAGGCGATGTCGTGGGTGATGGCGGCGACCTCCAGCACGAACTGCGCCTCCGGGTCCAGCCGCTCCAGCTCGCCGATCGTCTTTGCGTAGGTCCAGACCCGCATCAGGTGGTCGATATCGTGGAGGTTGCCCTCCGAAAAGGCGATCATCTTCTCCATGATCTGCGCCACGGTCATATCCGACGCCTCCAATCCAGTTTGCGATTATTCCCAGCGGGTCACTCCCGGCAGGCCACCACCAGCAGCGCGCCGTCCCGGACCTCGATCTGCGCCGCGTCCCCGGCGAACTCGTTGCTGACGCCCAGCGGGAAGGTATTGGCGAGGGTCCCGTCCTCCAGGGGGTACTTCGTTCCCCGGAGGGTGACGCCGCTGCAGTGGTCGCCGAGGGCGAACACGGACAGCTTCACCCGTCCCGGCCCGAGCACGTCCGCGGGCACCCGCAGCGCGCCATTCCGCACCGCCGCCGCCCAGGTCGCGCCGTCGCGCATCTGCGCCTTGGCCCGCCGCGCCGCGGCATAGTGCAGCGCCTGGAGGTTGGCCAGGGTGTGGTCCAGCCGGCCGCCGAAGCCGCCGACGATCAAAAAGTCCTCAAGGCCCATGGCCAGACCCCGCTTGAGGCACAGCATCGTGTCGGTGTCGTCCTTTTCCACGGGCACGCGCACGGTGGGAAGATCCCCGGGCTCGCCCGACGAATCAAAGTCGCCGATCACGCAGTCAGGCGCGACCCCCATCGACCGGGCCAGCTCCCACCCGCCGTCGGCGCAGAGCACATAGTCCCCGGGCAGCGGCGCATAGGCCTTTCGGACATCCCCCTCGCAATGGGCGGTGAAGATCACGCAGCGCCGGGCGTTGTCGGGAAAGGGATGATGGCGGCACATCTGGTCGAAGGCCTCGACAGCGCCGTCGGCCATGGCCCGCAGCTCAGCATGGTACGGCGCGGTGAGCGGGTCGAGCACCGCATAGGCTGCCATGCCCGCCGCCTTGGCCCCGGCGACGCCGTCCAGCGCGTCCTCGAACACAGCGCAGGCCGCCGGGTCCACCCCCAGCCGCCGAGCCGCCAGCCGATACAGCTCGCCTCCGCGCTTGTTCACATCCCCCACCTCGGCGGAAGTGCACACCGCGTCGAACAGCTCCAGCGCCCCTCCGCGCTCCAGCGCCGGTCGGAACAGCTCCGGCTTGTTCGAGGTGGCCACGGCCAGCTTGACCCCGGCCCGCTTCAAGAGCCGCAGGTAGTCCAACGCCCCGGGCTTCATGGGCACGCGGGCGGCATATTCCTCCGCCGTCATGCGCATCCACTCGGCGATCACCTCGTCGCAGCTCTCGGACAGCCCGTAGCGCCGCCGCGTGTATTCCGCAGAGCCGCGAAAGCTCATCCCCTGCACGGCCCGGCTGTATTCCTCCTGGTCATAGGCAATGCCGCGCGCGCGGAAGAATGCGGCGTCCACCCGGTGCCAGACGTCCAGGCTGTCCAGCAGCGTGCCGTCCAGGTCGAACAGCGCCGCGCGGAAGGGTATGGCGTCACTGAGCATGGTCGTTCTCCCCCAATGATTTGATGAGCATCTCCGCGCAGCGGAGGCCGTCCACGGCGGCGGACATGATGCCCCCGGCGTAGCCCGCCCCCTCGCCGCATGGGTAAAGGCCCCTTAAGTTGGACAGGCAGTCGGCGTCCCGCTCGATGCGCACCGGGGAGGAGGACCTGGTTTCCACGCCGGTGAGCACGGCGTCGGGATGGGCGAAGCCCTTCAATTTCCGATCCAGCAGCGGCAGCGCCTCCCGCATGGCGTCGGTGACGAAGCCCGGCAGGCAGGCGGTCAGGCTGCCCCACTTCACGCCGGGGCGATAGCTGGGGCGGACCCCGCCGGGGTTCGCGCTGGGGCGGCCATTCATAAAGTCCCCCACCCTCTGGGCCGGCGCGCGGTAGTCGCCGCCCCCCGCGGCAAAGGCGGCCTGCTCCCACTTGCGCTGGAAGCGCACCCCTGCCAGCGGGTCGTCGCCGCCGAAGTCCTCCGGCAGCACGTTCACCAGCAGGGCGCTGTTGGCGTTCTCGCCGTCCCGGGCGAACAGGCTCATGCCGTTGACCACCACGCCGCCTTCCTCGCTGGCGGCGGCGACCACCTGGCCGCCGGGGCACATGCAGAAGGTATAGACGGAGCGCCCGCCGGGCAGGTGCACGGCCAGCTTATAGTCCGCGGCGCCCAGGGCGGGGTGTTCCGCCGAGGGGCCGTACTGGGCCCGGTTGATCATGCTCTGGCGGTGCTCGATGCGCGCGCCGATGGCGAAGGGCTTGCGGGACATGTTCGCGCCGGCGTTCCTGAGCATCTCGAAGGTATCCCGGGCGCTATGGCCCACGGCGAGTATGATCGCCGCCGTCGCCAGCTCATACGCGCCGTCGGGGCCCTCCAGCATCGCGCCGGTCACCGCGCCGTCCGCGATGCGGAGCCCGCTGAGCCGGGTCTTAAAGCGCACGTCGCCGCCCAGGGCGATGATCTCTTCCCTGATCGCGCGCACCATGCCCTTCAGGTGATCGGTGCCCACGTGGGGCTTGGCCTGCCACAATATGGCCTCCGGCGCGCCGGCCCGGGCCATTTCCTCCAGCACCCTCCTACACCGGGGGTCCTTGATGCCGCTGTTCAATTTGCCGTCCGAGAAGGTGCCCGCGCCGCCCTCGCCGAACTGGACGTTGCTGGCCGGGTCGAAGGGGCCGCCGTTCCAGAACGCGGCCACGTCCTTCTCCCGCTCCTCGACGGGTTTGCCCCGCTCCACCACCACGGGCCGAAGTCCGGCCCGGGCGAGCATCAGCGCGGCGAACAGCCCCGCCGGGCCCATCCCCACCACCAGCGGGCAGGGCCCGCGGCCGTTTGCTGCCGCCTTTCTGGTACCGTTTTCCCGCGCCACTGATTCAAGCGCGGGAAAACTACCGGGGTCGGCAGGGCTGAGCCCGGAGGCAATTGCTGCCGCCTTTCTGATACCGTTTTCCCGCGCCGGGCTGAGCCCGGAGGCATCTGCTGCCGCCTTTCTATTACCGTTTTCCTGCGCCACTGATTCAAGCGCAGGAAAACTGCCCCGGGAGAGAAATACATTTGAATGTGTGCTACCGTTGCCGGGTTTTCCTGCGGCTCTTCCTTCCCCCGCCGGGAGCTCCTCGGCGTTCTTGGGCAGGCGCACGGGGCGGGCGGTCTCCACGTCCAGGGTCAGCGTGAAGTGCACGTCGCCCTTGTCCCGGGCGTCCACGGACTTGCGCGCCAACCGTGCCCACAGGATGTCCTGGGGCTTGATCTTCAGGGCCCGGGCTGCCACGGTCTCCAGCGGCAGCTGCCAGTCGTCCAGCCTCTGGCGAAGCTGGGAAATGCGTATAAACAAGGCGATTCCCTCTCTGACTGCGTATTCCTGCAATCATTTTAGGGAATCGCCGCGATTCTGTCAAGCGCCGCCGCGTTGCGTCGGGCGGGTCCTCCATCCCTGGGTCCACGTGTCCAGCATCATGATCACTTCCCACATCAGGTTCGCCCCGTACTGGAGGGGGTCCGATCGGGCGGGCACCCGCACGATGTCCGTGAAGCCCGCCTCCCGGGCGAGCCGGACCGCCCGGCTCATGTGCCAGCCGCTGGTGACGATCGCCACGGGCAGGCCGGGGTCGATCATCCGCGCCGCGTTGGCGAAGTTCTGCCGGGTGTCGGCGGCCTCCGGCTCCAGCAGAATCCTTTCCTCCGGTAAGCCCCATTCGACGAGGAGCTCCCGCATCACCTCCGCCTCCGAGGCGGAACCGCCCACCGGGTTGCCTCCGGTGACGATCAGTTTCGCGCCGGGATGCTCCCAGGCGAAGCGTTCCGCGGCCCCGATCCTGAGGCGCAGGTCCCGGGTCGGCCGGCCGTTCTCCAGCGCCAGCCCCAGCACGATGGCGTTATCCGCGCTCCCTCTGTCCCGGATGAAGCCGCCCGCCGCGATGGAGACGGCGATGGCCAGCAGGGTCGCCGTCGCCGCCGCCACGGCGATCCTCGCCGCCCAGCCCAGCGTCCTCGTCCGGGGATCCGGGAGCCGTCCCACCAGGTCGAAGCGGACGTCCAGCGCGAACAACAGCAGCGCGCCGCAGAGCGCGAGCTCATACCGAAGCGCCTTCCGATAGATGTCGGCCTTCGCCACGGTGGCGATCCGGTGCGCCATGATGGCGACGATATACGCCGCAAAGGCCGCCGCCAGGGCGACGAGCGCACTTCCCATGGTCCTTGCCTCCTCCCGGCCCGCGCCTCGGGTTCGGTCACTGCCTGTCCTTCACCATGCTCAGGGCGATGCGCTTCTTCTGCATGTCCACGCTGACCACCCATACCTTCACCACGTCCCCCACCTTGACCACCTCGGAGGGATGGCGTATGAAGCGGTCCGCCATCCGGGAGATGTGCACCAAGCCGTCCTGGTGAACGCCGATGTCCACGAACGCGCCGAAGTCGATCACGTTGCGCACGGTGCCCGTCAGCTCCATGCCCGGCTTCAGGTCCTTCATGTCCAGTACGTCCGTGCGCAGCACCGGCTTGGGCAGGTCGTCGCGGGGGTCGCGCCCGGGCTTTTGCAGCTCCGCGAGGATGTCCGCCAGCGTGGGCAGGCCCACGCCCGCCTCCTTCGCCAGCTTTTCCGCGCCGTAGAGCTTCGCACGCGCGCCGATATCCGCGATGCCGCCCCGGACGGCCTTCGCGTCGTAGCCCAGCGCCGCCAGCACGGCCTTCGCCGCGTCGTAGCTCTCCGGGTGCACGGCGGTGGCGTCCAGCGGATTTTTGCTGTCCCGCACCCGCAGGAACCCGGCGCACTGCTCGAAGGCCTTCGGGCCCAGCTTGGGCACCTTCTTCAGCGCCGCCCGGGAGGGAATGCCGTTCTCCTCCCGATAGGCCACGATGTTCTTCGCCAGCGCGGGCCCGATGCCCGCCACGTGGGACAGCAGCGCCGCCGACGCCGTGGAGACCTCCACGCCCACCCGGTTCACGCATTGCTCCACCACGCCGTCCAGCGCCTGGGTCAGCTCGTTCTGCTTCAAGTCGTGCTGGTACTGGCCCACGCCGATGGCCTTGGGGTCGATCTTCACCAGCTCCGCCAGTGGGTCCTGCATCCGCCGGGCGATGGACACCGCGCTGCGCTGGGTGACGTCGAAGTCCGGGAATTCCTCGGCGGCCAGCTTGCTGGCGGAGTAGACCGAGGCTCCGGCCTCGCTGACGATGATGTAGGCCACGCCCGGCAGCTCCGGCAGCAACGACACGATGAACTGCTCGCTCTCCCGGCTGGCGGTGCCGTTGCCGATGGCGATGGCAGTGACCCCGTACTTCTTCACGAAGCCCTTGATCAGCCGCGCCGCGGCGGCCTTCCCCGCCTCGCCGCCGGGCAGGGTGAAGTGGCCCACGCCGGTGTCCAGCACCTTGCCGTTCTCGTCCACCACGGCCAGCTTGCAGCCGGTGCGGAAGCCGGGGTCCACGCCCAGGGTCACCTTGCCCCGGATGGGCGGCTGCATCAGCAGCTGGTGCAGGTTGTCGGAGAACACCTTGATGGCCGACGCGTTGGCCCTGTCCGTGAGCGCGCCCCGCAACTCCCGCTCGAGGGAGGGAAACAGCAGGCGGCTCCAGGCATCGTCACAGGCCAGGCCGACCTGCTCCGACGCGGGCGATCCGCCCCGCACGAAGGCCCGCCGCGCCGCCTGGACGGCGCGGTCCTCCGGGGCCTCCAGGGAGACCTTCAAAAAGCCCTCCCGCTCGCCCCGGTTGATCGCCAGCACGCGGTGGGCGGCGATGCTCCGCACCGGCTCCCGGAAGTCGTAGTAGTTGCCGTAGACGCTGTCCTCGTCCTTCGCCGCCCGGGTCACGACGACGCTCTCCCGGGTCAACAGCTCCCGCAGCTGCTTGCGCAGCCCGGCGTCGTCGCTGACGACCTCGGCGAGGATGTCCCGCGCCCCGGCCAGGGCCGCCTCCGCGTCCGGCACGTCCTTTGCGGCGTCGACGAACCGCTCCGCCTGCGCCATCGGATCGCCCCCGTCCCGCTGCAGCAGCAGCCAGTTCGCCAGCGGCTCCAGCCCCCGCTCCTTCGCGATGGTCGCCCGGGTGCGCCGCTTGGGCCGGAAGGGGCGATAGATGTCCTCCAGCTCGGAGAGCGTCGCGGCCTTCCCGATCTGCGCCGAGAGGGCCTCCGTCAGCACGCCCTGCTCCGCCAGGGCCCTTTCGATCTCCTCTCGCCGCTTGTCCAGGCCGCGCAGGTACTCCAGCCGCTCAGCGAGCTCGCGCAGCACCTGGTCGTCCAGCGAGCCGGTGGCCTCCTTGCGGTACCGGGCGATGAACGGTATCGTGTTGCCCGCGTCCAGCAGCTCGATCACCGCCTGGACCTGCGCCGCCCTCAGTGAAAATTCCTTCGATAGAATCGCAACATAATCGCTCGTCATGTCTTTTCCTCCTGCGGCACGGTGCCGCCCGGCCATTATACCACGCCGGCGGCGGATATGTCCACAGGTGATCCAGGGGCGAATGTCAATCCCGTCATTGCGCACGCTCGTACCGCATGGTATAATAAATAAATGGAACAGGGCATAAATTCCAGATCGATCCCATCACGGGCTGCAATCGCGGCTCAGCCCGCTCTGCGAACGGCGTTCAAGGCGGACGCGGGGCCGCAATGATAACGGAGGATATTATGAACAGAAAGTGCATTTTTCTCGATATCGACGGCACGCTGACCCCGGCGGGCAGCAATCATCCGCCGGTGAGCGCCATGACGGCCATCCGCGCCGCCCAGGCGAAGGGCCACATGGTTTTCCTGTGCACGGGCCGCAACCCGGACATGCTCGCCCCGGTGCTGGCCTACGGATTCGACGGCGCGGTAGCCTGCGCGGGCGGCCGCGTGTTCGCGGGCGACCGGGTGCTGTACGACCACCCGATGCCCGCGGAGGACCGGGACACCGCCCTTAAACTGCTGAAGGAGAACGGCGTGTTCCGCACCATCGAGGCGGTGGACGCCACCTACGGCGACGAGGACCTGGGGGACTTTCTGGCCCAGGCCGGCGAGGGCAACAGCGAGCTGGTGCGCTGGCGCAAGGCCCTGGCAGAGCAGCTGAACATCCACCCGATGGCCGAGTACGACGGCCGTCCCATCTACAAGGTGGTGTTCATGTGCAACCATGCCGAACAGCTCGAGCCCGCCCGCGCCGCGCTGGAAAAGGACTACCACTTCGTGGTGCAGGACGTGGCAGCCCACCACTGTCTGAACGGCGAGATCATCCACCGCGCCTTCGACAAGGGCAAGGGCGTGCGCATCGTGGCGGACGCCTTTGGCTTCGATCTCGCCGACACCCTGGGCTTCGGCGACAGCATGAACGACCTGGAGATGATCGAGACCGTGGGCACCTCCGTGTGCATGGACAACGGCAGCCCCGCCCTCAAGCAGATCAGCACCCTCGTCTGCCCCGCCGTGGAGGACGACGGCCTGGCCTGGGCCTTCGAAAAGCTGGGGCTGGTTTAGAGTCTGTTTCGGAAATGCCTGAAGCGCACTTTCGGCGTTTTTGACTGCATTTCCGCGTTGATTTCCGCTGACTTAGCCGCCGCGCGGTCCAGGCTTTCCCACCGCTTCGGCACAGACGGAAAGGAGGGCGACGGCCATGGGAACGAAGAAGATCAGCCGGCTCGTGCTGACCACGGGAATACCGCTGATGTTGAGCCTGCTCATCAATTCCCTGTACAACTTTGTGGATTCCGTTTTCGTATCCCGGGTGGCCGAGAACGCCCTGACCGGTTTGTCCCTGGCTTCGCCCGTGCAGATCATAGTATCCGCGCTGGGATTGGGAAATGCCGTGGGCCTGAACGCTGCCATCTCCCGAGCCCTGGGCGAGGGCCGGCCCGACAAGGTGAAAAAGACGGCCAGCGCCGCGATTTTCCTGGCCCTGTGCGCCTGGGTACTGATCAGCGCGGCCTGCCTGGTCGGGGTTCGCGCATACTTCGCCTGGCAGAGCGGCGGCAACGCCGAAATCGCCGCATACGGACAGGATTACCTTACAATCTGCATGCTGTTCTCGCTGGGCCAGATGGGCCAGTGGGTGTTTGACCGGTTTGTGATCGCCAGCGGCAAGTCCCACCTGTTCCTGTTCACGCTGTCGGCTGCCTCCATCACCAACCTCATCCTGGACCCGGTGTTCATATTCGGGTTCGGCATGGGCACCCGCGGCGCGGCCATCGCGACGGTGATCGGCCAGCACGTGGGCCTGCTGGCGGGAATCCTCATCAACGCCCGCTGGAACAAGGAGATCGAGTTTTCCTTCACCCTGCGGCCGGACTGGCACAGCGTCGCCACGATCCTGCGGGTCGGCATCCCCTCCACCCTGGTCCAGGTGATCACCAGCTTCGTCACGGTGGCGATGAACTCCCTGCTGCTGGCCTTTTCCAGCACGGCCGTGGCGGTCTACGGCGTGTGCAGCCGCATGATGGGGCTGTGCACCGTGGGGGTACATGGCATCGACAACGGGCTGATCCCCATCGTGGCCTTCAACTATGGCGCGGCGCAGCCCCACCGCGTGCGGGAGGCGCTGCGCTGGGCGGTCATCTACTCCGTGCTGTTCTACCTGCCCTTTCTGCTGGTGCTGGAGGCCGCTCCGGGACTGGTATTGAAGCTGTTCAACGCCTCGGCGCAGATGACGGGCATCGGCCTGCCCGCGGTGCGAATCATGGGGCTGGCGAGCCTCGTGTCCATTCCGAACCTCGTCGTGGCCTCGGCGCTGCAAGGGCTCTCGCGGCCAAGGCCGAGCATGTTCCTGACGATGCTGAGGCAGGCCGCGCTGCCCGTCCTGCTGGCGCTGACACTGAGTCGACTCGGGCGGTTGAACCTGATCTGGGTCGCCTTCGTACTGGCGGAGGGCATCGGCATTCCCGTGGCATTGTCGTTTTGGCGGCAGGAGAGCCAGGCCGCCCTCATGGACAGGGCCTGACCTCCTGAGGAGAAACCCGCTCCGGCGTCGCCCTTCCCCTGTCCGCAGGTCCGTTACAGACCGATATAAAGGCCCTTCATGAAAATTCGAGGGGCAACGCGAAACAACCTTCGGTCAGCTTCTTTCAATGTTTGCCAATGAAATGCACAGATCCTTCACTGCGTTCAGGATGACAACGAATCGCAATTCCTGTCTTCCTGAACGCAGCGAAGGATCTGTATTTATGTCCGCTGACTACATATTCTTAATCCCGCAGCTTCCGTGAGGAACCCACATGAAGCGCGTTGCGGGCCGGGATCATTGGTATTCCGCCACGCTGATCCACTTCTCCAGCAGCTCGCGCTCGGCCTCCCTGTGCTTGGTCAGCTGGGCGGCGGCCACCACGGGCAGCCACTTCTGGACGTACTGGATCGCCATGTCCGCCTTCTTGCAGAACAGCCTCAGGTACTTCTCCGCCAGCTGGGGCGCCTCCAGCGAGAAGCGCATGTAGGTGATGGCGGCGTCGGCCCCGGCGTTTCCGGCGCTGGCGTGGGCCCAGTCCAGGATGCGATAGGAACCGTCCTCCCTGATGACGATGTTGGAGGGCACCAGGTCGCCGTGGCACAGCTTGGAGTGCTGGGGCATGCCATGGATGCGCTGCAGCAGCTCATAGCGGGTGCTGGCGTCGATCTCCGTCAGGGACTTGATGGCCTCCTCCATCTTCACGCGGGTGTTGCGCAGGTTGCGCACCCGATAGGAACCGGTCTCCAGCTGGATGTCCACCAGCTTCTCGAGGTACTCGTCCACATTCTCCGGGTGCTCGTCCATGAGCTCCTGGAGCGTCTTCCCCTCAACATATTCCAGCGCGATGGCCCAGCCGCCGCCGGCGGGGTTCACGCCCAGCAACTTCGACACCGGCACCCCGGCGTCCTCCACGCAGGCGTGGATGTAGGCCTCGTTGAACACGTCGGATTTGGGATGGGAGGCCGTGAATTCCTTGACGATCTGGTTGCCCTCCCGGTATACGGTCTTATAGGATTTCTCCTCCAGGATCTGCCTGTCTGCCATTTTTCATTCCTCCCCTTAGATGTTCTCGGCTTCCTTCGTGTCCTTGCCGTAGTAAGCCAGCAGATAGAGCTGCTTGATCTCGCTCATCAGCGGATAGCGCGGGTTCGCGCCGGTACACTGGTCGTTGAAGGCGTTCTCGGTCATCTCGTCCAGCGTCGCTAGGAAGTCCTCCTCCTTGACGCCGAAGTCCCTGATGGAGGCCGGGATGCCGATGGTCCGCTTGAGCTCCTCCAGCTTGTCGATCAGCATGTCGAAGGTCTCATGATCGTCCTTGCCCACCAGGCCGTTGTAGCGTGCCACGTCGCAGTAGCGCTGCAGGGTGTGGGGATACTCGTACTGCGGGAAGGTGCCCATCTTGGTGGGAACCTCGCTGGCATTGTAGCGCATCACATAGGTCAGGATCAGCGCGTTGGCCACGCCGTGGGGGATGTGGTGGTACGCACCCAGCTTGTGGGCCATGGAGTGGTTCACGCCCAGGAAGGCGTTGGCAAACGCCTCGCCCGCCAGGGTTGACGCCATCGCCATGTGCTCGCGGGCCCTGGGGGCCTTCGCGCCGCGTTCGTAGGCTTCGGGCAGGTTGTCGAACACCAGCTTGGTGGCCTTGAGCGCGATGCCGTCGGTCATGTCGCTGGCCATCACGGACACGTAGGCCTCCAGCGCGTGGGTCATGACGTCGATGCCGCTGGCAGAGGTCAGCCCCTTGGGCTGGTTCATCATGTTGTCCACGTCCACGATGGCCATGTTGGGCATCAGCTCGTAGTCGGCCAGGGGCCACTTGGTGCCGGTGGTGGCATCGGTGATGATGGCGAACGGCGTGACTTCGGAGCCGGTGCCGGAGGAGGTGGGGATGGCCACGAAATAGGCCTTCTTGCCCATCTCCGGGAAGGTGTACACGCGCTTGCGGATGTCCATGAAGTCCATGGCCATGTCGTCGAAGTTGACGTCGGGATGCTCGTACATCACCCACATGATCTTGGCAGCGTCCATGGCGGAGCCGCCGCCCAGGGCGATGATCACGTCCGGGCCGAAGGAGGCCATCTGCTTCACGCCCTCCTGGGCGCACTGGAGCGTCGGGTCGGGGGCCACGTCCCAGAAGCACGCGTGGGTGATGCCCATCTGGTCCAGCTTGTCGGTGATGGGCTTGACATAGCCGTTCTGGTAGAGGAAGGTATCGGTGACGATAAACGCCTTCTTCTTGTGCATCACGGTTCCCAGCTCATCCAGGGCCACGGGCATGCAGCCCCGCTTGAAGTAGACCTTCTCCGGCAGTCTCAGCCACAGCATGTTCTCTCTCCTCTCCGCCACGGTCTTGATGTTCAGCAGATCCATCGCGCCCACGTTGTGGGAGACGGAGTTGCCGCCCCAAGAGCCGCAGCCCAGCGTCAGGGACGGGGTCAGGCGGAAGTTGTAGATGTCACCGATGCCGCCCTGGGAGGACGGGGTGTTCACCACGATGCGGCAGGCGTGCATCCGCGCGGCGTGGGCCGCCATCTTCTCCTTCTCGGTGGTATCGATGTACAGCGAAGCGGTGTGGCCGGGGCCGCCGTCCATCAGCAGCTGCTCGCACATGTCCAGCGCCTGCTCGAAGGTGTCCGCCTTATACATTGCCAGCACGGGAGAGAGCTTCTCATGGGCGAAGGGCTCGGAGATATCGGTGCTGGTGACCTCGCCGATCAGGATCTTGGTCTTCTCGGGCACCTCGACGCCGGCCAGCTTGGCGATCCTGTACGCGCTCTGACCCACGATCTTCGCGTTCACGCCGCCGTTGATGATGACGGTGTCGCCCACCTTCCGGATCTCCTCACCCTGGAGGAAATAGCAGCCGCGCCGGGCGAACTCGGCCCGCACCTCGTCGTAGATGTCGGACAGCACCGTCACGGACTGCTCGGAAGCGCAGATCATGCCGTTGTCGAAGGTCTTGGAGTGGATGATGGAGTTCACCGCCAGCTTGATATCCGCCGAGCTGTCGATGATGACCGGCACGTTGCCCGCGCCGACGCCCAGCGCCGGCTTGCCGGAGGAATAGGCCGCCCGCACCATGCCGGGGCCGCCGGTGGCGAGGATGCAGTCCGCCTCCTTCATCACCAGGTTGGTCAGGTCCAGGGAGGGCTCGTCGATCCAGCCGATGATGTCCTTCGGCGCGCCGGCCTTCACCGCTGCCTCATAGACGATCCGCGCCGCCTCGATGGTGGACCGCTTCGCCCGGGGGTGGGGGCTGATGATGATGGCGTTGCGGGTCTTCAGGCAGATCAGCGTCTTGAAGATGGCCGTGGAGGTGGGGTTGGTGGTGGGAATGACCGCCGCCACCAGGCCGATGGGCTCGGCGATCTTCTTGATGCCGTAGGCGGGGTCCTCCTCGATCACGCCGCAGGTCTTGGTATGGCGATAGGTGTTGTAGATGTACTCGGCGGCGTAGTGGTTCTTGATGACCTTGTCCTCCACCACGCCCATGCCGGTCTCCTCAACGGCCAGCTTGGCCAGCGGGATACGCGCCTTGTTGGCCGCCATGGCCGCCGCCTGGAAGATGCGGTCCACGTCCTCCTGGCTGTAGGTGCTGAATTTCTTTTGTGCCTCGCGCATCACCGCGAGCTTCGCCTCCAGCGCTTCGACGCTGTTTACGATGTTTTCGCTTGTTTTCATAGGCATATTCTATCCATCCTTCCGGCGGGTTTGGCCGCAAGTCCATTATATCAGTTCGTTTCCTCCGCCGGAAATAGAAAAAAGGGCCTCCGCCATACCAATTTTGATATGGCGGAGGTCCTTCCCGGGTTGTACGGGCCTTGAAAACAAGGCGTTTGCGCGTCGGCGTCAGCCGCGCCGGCCCTTCAAATAGTCCACGTGCAGCAGCTCGTGCACCTTGCCCTTCATGACGCCCTCGTACAGCTCCTTCATCAGCGGGTTGTCCTGGCTGCGCTTGATGGTGCTGACGCGGTCGGCGCGGTACAGGCCCTCGCCGCGGCTGGCGCGGTGCCGCAGGGAGATGTAGGGCTGGCCGGCGCCGCTGATGCAGCCGCCGGGGCAGGCCATGACCTCCACCAGGTCGTAGTGGACCTCGCCGGCCTTGATCTTCATAAGCAGGCCCTCGGCGTTGCCCAGGCCGCTGACCACGGCGATCCTGAGGGTCTGGTCGCCGAAGGGGATCTCGGCCTCCTTCACGCTGTCCATGCCGCGCACGCCGGTGTAGGAGATCTCCGCCAGGGTGGTGCGGCTGTTGTCCGCGGCGATCTTGCGCAGCACCGCTTCGGTGACGCCGCCGGTGACGCCGAAGATCACGCCCGCGCCGGACATGGTGCCGAAGGGCATGTCCACGCTCTCGGGCTCCAGCTCCTTGAAGATGATGCCGGATTCCTTGATCATCTTGATGAGCTCCTGGGTGGTGATCACGTCGTCGGTGCCGGGGCCGTACTCGGTCCTGAACTCATCCCGCTTGGCCTCGAACTTCTTGGCCGTGCAGGGCATCAGCGCCACGTGGTAGTGCTTTTTCTTGCCCTCGGGCAGCTTGCCGCGGTAGACCTCTTTGATGACCGCGGAGAACATGCTCATGGGGCTTCGGCAGGTGGACACGTTGGGCAGGAATTCGGGGTACTTCTTCTCCACGAACTGCACCCAGGCGGGACAGCAGGAGGTGAACAGAGGGATGGTGCCGCCGGTCTGGATGCGCTCGACGAACTCGTTGGCCTCCTCGATGACGGTCAGGTCCGCGCCGGTGGAGGTGTCGTAGACCTCGTCGAAGCCCATGCGGTGCAGGGCGGCGACGATCAGGCCCACGGCATTCTCGCTGATGCCCAGGCCCAGCTCGCGCCCGATGCCCACGCGCACGGCGGGGGCGATCTCGCAGGTCACAAAGGTCTCCGGGTCGTCGATGGCGTCCCAGACCTTGGAGGTGTCGTCCCGCACGATGATGGCGCCGGTGGGACAGGCCACCGCGCACTGGCCGCAGCCCACGCAGGGGGATTCCGCCAGCGGGATGTTGAAGGCCGTGGCGATGGTGGCGTTGGAGCCGCGGTGGGCGAAGTCGATGGCGCCCACGTGCTGCACCTCGTTGCACTCGCGCACGCAGTCGCCGCAGAGGATGCACTTGCCCGGCTCGCGCACGATGCAGGGCGAGGACTTGTCGCCGGGAAGGTTCACCCGGCTGTTGGGAAAGCGGATGTCGTGGATGCCGAACTGGGCCGCCAGGTCCTGGAGCTTGCACTTGCCGGAGTTGCCGCAGGTGGTGCAGTCGCGGCAGTGCTCGGCCAGCAGCAGCTCGAGGATGTTCTTGCGATAGCGGCGCAGGCGACCCGTGTTGGTGCGGATCTTCATGCCCGCTTCGGGCAGGGTGGAGCAGGCTGCCATCAGGCGTCCCCGGTCATCCTCCACCATGCACATGCGGCACGCGCCGTAGATGGAGAGGTAGCTGTGGTAGCAGAACACCGGCATGATGGTGCCCACCTTGGCGATGATCTCCAGCAGGTTGCGCTCGCCCTCGATCCTCACGGGCACGCCGTCCACCGTCATCATGTTTTTAAGCTGCATGGTCATCGTCAAGCCTCCTCTCTCACGGCGTCGAAGCTGCAATTGGTCTTGCACGCACCGCACTTGATGCACTTGTCCTGGTCGATGGTGAAGGGCTTCTTCACCACGCCGGTGATGGCGTTCACCGGGCAGTTGCGGGCGCACTTGGAGCAGCCCTTGCACTTCTCGGGGTCGATCAAGAAGCGCCTGAGCTTGGAGCACGCCCCGGCGGGACAGCGCTTGTCGTAGATGTGGGCCTCGTATTCATCCCGGAAGTTCTTGATGGTGGAGATGACCGGCGAGGGCGCGGTCTTGCCCAGGCCGCACAGCGCCGTGTTGGAGATGGTGTCCGCCAGCTCCTCCAGCAGCTCGATGTCGCCGTCCCTGCCCTGGCCCGCCACGATGCGCTCCAGGATCTCCAGCATCCGCTTCGTGCCCTCGCGGCAGGGCACGCACTTGCCGCAGGACTCGTTCTGGGTGAAGTTCATGAAGAACCGGGCGACCTCGACCATGCAGGTCTTCTTGTCCATGACCACCAGGCCGCCGGAGCCGATCATGGCTCCCACCTTCTTGAGGCTGTCGAAGTCCAGCGGGATGTCCAGCTCCTTCTCGGTAAGGCAGCCGCCCGAGGGGCCGCCGATCTGCACGGCCTTGAAGTTCTCCGCCGGGGCCGGGCCGTCCGGGCCGCGCATGCCACCGCCGATGTCGAATATGACCTCCCGCAGGGTGGTGCCCATGGGGACCTCGATCAGGCCGGTGTTCTGGATGGTGCCGGTGAGGGCAAAGGCCTTGGTGCCGGGGCTGTTCTCCGGGCCGATGGACCTGTACCACTTCGCGCCTTTGTTGATGATCATGGGCACGTTGGCGTAGGTCTCCACGTTGTTCAGGTTGGTGGGCTTGTCGAACAGGCCGTGCTCCACCGTGCGGGGCGGCTTCACGCGGGGCATGCCGCGCTTGCCCTCGATGGAGGCGGTCAGCGCCGAGCCCTCGCCGCAGACGAACGCGCCCGCGCCGCGGTTGATGTGCATGTGGAAGCTGAAGTCGGTGTCCAGGATGTTGTCGCCCAGCAGGCCGATTGCCTCCGCCTGGGCGATGGCCGCGCGCAGGCGCTCCACCGCCAGCGGGTACTCCGCGCGCACGTAGATGTAGCCCTCGCTGGAGCCGATGGCGATGCCCGCGATGATCATGCCCTCGATGAGCCTGTGGGGGTCGCCCTCCATCACCGAGCGGTCCATGAACGCGCCGGGGTCGCCCTCGTCGCCGTTGCACACGATGTAGCGCGGGGTCTCCTTCTGGCGCGCGCAGCTCTTCCACTTGCGGCCCGCCGGGAACCCGCCGCCGCCGCGGCCCCGCAGGTTGGACTCCGCCACCTCGTCCAGTATGGCGTTCTGGTCCATGTCGAACAGCGCTTTTTCCAGCGCCGTGTAGCCGCCCACCGCCAGGTAGTCCTTGATGGACATGGCGTTGATGTGGCCGCAGTGCTCCAGCACCACGCGGTGCTGCTTGGCGTAGAAGGGGATCTCCTCCTGCTTGCGGTAGATCTCGCCGTTCTGCTTGTAGGCCAGGCGGTCCACGCATTCGCCGCCCAGGATGGTCTTTTCCACGATCTCGTCGCAGTCGGCAAGCTTCACCTTGGTGTACAGCCAGCCCTGGGGCTCCACGCGCACCAGCGGGCCCATCTCGCAGAAGCCATGGCAGCCGCTGCGCTTGATGCCCACAGACTCGTCGTGGGCGTCCTCGGCCAGTTCCACGGTCACGGGGATGCCCTTGGCCTCCATCTGCTCCTTCAAACGAGCGTAGATGTCCAGGGAGCCGCCCGCCACGCAGCCCGTGCCGCCGCAGACGAGGATCTTCTTCGTCTCAAGCGACAGGGCCTTTCGACAGACCTCGCGCAGGTCCTGAAGGGCTTGCCTGCTCGTCAGCTTCGTCATGCCTCCGCCGCCTCCTTTTCCAGTTCGGCCTTGAGCTCCTTTAGAAGCTCGGACGCCTTGTCGGGGGTCATCGCGCCGTACACCGTGCCGTTGACGGTCATGGCCGGGGCCAGGCCGCAGGCGCCCAGGCAGGACACCGTCTCCACCGTGAAGTTCAGATCGTCGGTGGTCTTCTTGCCGCCGGTCAGCCCCAGCTCGGCGCGCAGGCGCTCGAGGATCGGGATCGAGCCGCGCACGTGGCACGCGGTGCCGTCGCAGCAGCGGATCACGTATTTGCCCTTGGGCTCCAGCGAGAAGTTCTCATAAAAGGTCGCCACGCCGTACAGCCGGGCCTCCCCCACGCCGATGGCCTTCGCCACGTAGGGGAACACCTCCCGGGGCAGGTAGTGGTAGTGCTCCTGGATGTCCTGGAGGATGGCGATGGTGGAGAGCTCGCTCCTGGGGTAGTTGTCCAGTATGCGATCCACCGGGGCAAAGTCAAATGGTCTGGTCATTGTGCCGCCTCACCCTTTCTCTATTTGTATTAACAACAGGACAGGCCTGGGCTCCTCGTCCGGACATGTCCTGCAAATTCCTGTTCACAACCAGCGCAGCGCGCGAAGGGGACACATCGTTCTTTGGTCCGAAGAACATAACATGTTCCCATACAGGCAGCAGGTCTTTTCGCCGCAGACCCCTCCCCGTTTCGTTCCTGGCATGCGTGCTGTGATGATTCCCCGTTTTCGTTCCATTTTGTACGGGGGACGGTCCCGTTGCTTCAATCCAACAGGACCGTCCCCTGTGTTCCGGCTCCCTATCTGTAGCGCACCGCTTCTATCCGGTATTTCCCATCCTGCTTGAAGAGGACGCGGGTATCGACCTGCTCGATCGCCGGATCCATGGACTCCAGCTTGCCATCGAAGGAATCGATGATCAGCAGATCCTGGGGCCGGAGGTCCTCCCGCCTGGTCACGCTGGAGCGATAGCCGACCACCGTGACAAAGTGGCGACTGCCCCGATGGAGGATGGCTTCGACCATCAGCATCTGCGGCAGCCCTGCGCTGAGCAAGTCGTACAGCTGCGCCATCATGGTATTGGGGTTGCTATACAGCTCCTTCTTGTAGCTGAGCTTCCGGCTCGTCATGTATTTCCTCAGGGCCACGGAGAGATCCACGTTCGTCACATTGTCCACCATGCAGTACACATAGTAGTTGGCAAAGCCGAGGCAGTAGCCGCTGTACTTGTCGGTTCCACCGGGGTGCGTGCAGATGCTGTCGCGGACCAGCTTCGCGCAGGTCATGGGATCGACGGCGGTATTGACGACCTTGAATTCCACGCCATTGTAGGAGGCGAGGTTCATCGCGGGGGTCCTGGGCTGGCTGTTGGGGTCGATGACCCGAAGCTGCAGCACGGCGGACAGCTTGTTGGCCGTCTTCACGGTGATCTTCGCCGTACCGCTGGCGACCGCGGTCACGCAGCCGTTGGCATCCACCGTCGCCACCTTGGCCTTGCTGCTCTTCCACGTCAGCGTCGTCCGCGCCGTTTCCGGCGCCAGCACCGCGTCCAGCTGCACGCTCTCGCCCGCGATCAGCGCCAGCGAATTCCCCTGGGCGAGGCCGATGCCCGTCGGCTTGTAGGGATTGACCACCTTCACCGTGATCTTCGCCTTTTTCTTGTTCGCGGTCGACACGGTGAGCTTTGCCTTGCCTTCCTTCAACCCGGTCACCACGCCGTTGCCGTCCACGGACGCCACCTTGGCCTTGTCGCTCTTCCACGTCAGCGTCGTCCGCGCCGTTTCCGGCGCCAGCGCCGCGTCCAGCTGCACCGAGTCGCCCAGGTTCAGCGTGATCGCCTTCCCCTGGCCGATGCGCACGCCCGTCGGCTCATACGGATCGATGATCTTGACGCGCAGCGTCCGCTTCTTGCCGCCGGCCGGCTTGAACTCGATCTTTGCCGTGCCCTTCGCCAGCGCCGTCACCAGCCCGTTTTCATCCACCCGCGCCAGCTTCGGGCTCTTCGACGTGAACCTGCCCGTCTCGCCCTCGTTCACCGCGATCTGCAGCGTCTCATCCACGTTCATCTGCGCCGTGGCACTCTTGCCCGTCAGCGCCACGGTCTGCACCGCAGCCGGCTGCTGGAGCTCCGGCGACGGCGCATCGCCGTCCGGCTCGTCCGCGGCCATCGGAGCCGCGGCGACGGCCTGCGCTTCCACCGGCTGTGCTTCCTCCGGCGCCGCGATGCTGGCCTCTGCTTCCGTCGACTGCGCTTCCTCCGGCGCCGCCGGGGCCTCCTCGGCATACTCGCCGACGTATATCTCCTCGGCGTACAGGTCTATCTCGCCCAGCTCTTCGGCCACGCCCACCGCAGACAGCAGCAGCGCCACCGCAGTGACCAGCGACAAACAACGCAAGCGCTTCATTCAAAATCCTCCGTTTCAAAACACCCGGCGTGGGCGTCACTTGATCGATCCCAGGTCGTTTCAGAGTTGTCAGTGGCGATGAAGATGGCATTCGGGATGTCGGCGCAATCGGCGATCATCGCCCTCCGCCAGCGCAAAGGACGCGCGGGTCAGCGCCACGGTCAGCAGCGGCACACAGAGCTTCTTCAGGTCATACCGCCTGATTTCGCGGTGTCAAAGTGGAACACACAGGGACGGCCCTCGGCGTCGGCTTCTTGCCTGTCGACCTCCCGGCATGCGACAAAATGTATCAAATATACACGGATATATGGAACCGTCCCTGCGATTAAAGCAGCATCTTAAAGCACCGCCATTATACCACATCTGTGGTTTCAAATGCAATAAAATGTCGCTGAATCAAAAGAAGGACCCGATCCAATGATCGAGTCCTCTTTCCGTTGGTGGAGCATACCGGATTCGAACCGGTGACCTCTACAATGCGAATGTAGCGCGCTAGCCAACTGTGCTAATGCCCCATATTTCCGACGCATACCGCATCGAACAAAAGAGAGTATAGCATATTTGTCCCGGAATTGCAATAGCCGGGAATGTAAAATTTGAACAGGACGGCGGCGTGGCGGTGGGAACCGCGCCTGGCCCGAATCCCGATCCCTCCGCGCCTGCGCCGTTTTCCCGGCATTCCCATCCGATTTGCCTTGACAGGCCATGCTCCGATGAAATAAAATATAGTAAGGAAAGTGGGCGCAATCCGGCCCGCGAACGATTTGGCGAAACGGAGCGAGGCTTCAATGGTTCACGCGCGGAGAAACTGGCACAGGATGGCGGCGGCGCTGCTGGCGCTGCTGGCTTTGTGCGCCCTTTTCCCGGTGCGGATCGCAGTTCCCGCCGCCGCCGAGGCGGCGGAGGATGCCAGCCTGTCCATCGAGTTCACCGTTCGGCCCGGGGTGCTGGTGACGCCCGGCGATGTGACGATGACCTTCGTCATCGTCAACCGCACCGACCTGCCCGTGCAGAACGTCTACCTCTCCTCCGCCGACGGCCTGCTGTCCGAGCCCATCGGTCAGATCGGCCCGCGGGAGAGCCAGACCCTCGTCCGCCCGCACACCGTCACCGAGGCGGAGCTGGACGCGGGAGCCATCACCTACACCGTCAGCCACGACGCCCGCGACCCCCAGGGCGAGAAGGTCTCCTACAGCCTCAGCGCTCCCATCGCCCGCAGCGACGCCCGGCCCAGCGTGGACTTCACCCGCCAGCTGTCCTCGAGCAGCGTCATCCCCGGCGGCCAGGTCACCGTCACCTACCGGCTGGTGAACACCGGCAACGTGCCCCTCAGCGCGCTGCGCCTGCGGGACAGCCTGGGCGACTTCACCGGGCGGCTGGAGCAGCTGGAGGTCGGCGAGACCCGCGCCTTCATCAGCCGGGTCACCCTCAGCGGGCCGGCGGAATCCGCGCCGGTGCTGGAGTACGCCACCCCCTCCGGCCAGACGGCTTCCATCGGCCTGGACCCGACCTCCATCCGCATCGCGGACAGCGCCCTGGACCTCTCCTTCTCCGTGGGCCGGTCCGTGTTCTCCCAGGACACGGCGGACGCCGTGCTGATCCTCACCAACAACGGCGACGTGGACTACCGCAACATCACCGTGCTGGACGACGTCTACGGCGGCGTCATCGCCGACGCGGTCACGCTGCCCAGCGGCGGCGCGCCGGTGGAGATCTCCTGCACCTATCCCCTGCGAGGCGAGGGACAGTACCGCTGGCGCATCACCGGCAGCAGCTCCGCGGGCGAGGCGCTGGACCTGCGCACCGACACGCTGACGGTGTCCAACGCGCCCGAGGAGCAGACCGTGGACATCCGGCTGGACGCTTCGGCCCGCACGCCGCGCATCAACCGCCCCGGCCAGGTCTCCTTTGACTTTGCCATCACCAACGCCGGCAGCGTGGTCGCCAGCGACGCGCTGCTCTACGAGGTCAACCAGGGCGAGATCCGCCGCCTGGCCGTGCTGCCCACCGGCGAGCCCACCCGCTTCGCCGCCAGCTACCGGGTGGACGGCAACAGCCAGTTCATATTCTGCCTGAACTACACCGACGCCCAGGGCCGCCAGCGCACGGTCTCCACCGCGCCCATCGAGGTGCGCGTCGCCGCCGACGGCGTGTCCCCGGAGCGCACCGAAGCCGCCGAAATGGGGCTCGAGGGCCAGTCCGTCAAGCCCGGCAGCAGCGGCTCCACCTTCGTGGTGCTGCTGATCATCGCCGGCGCGGCCCTGACGGTGATGATCACCATACTGGTCATCGCCTCCGTGCAGGCCCGGCGGGAGCGCAGGCAGCGCATCGCCGCCGAGAAGAAGCGCATCCACGAGGAGCTGGGCAAGACCAACCCCTTCACCCCCGTCAAGGCCTCCGCAGGGAAGAAAAGGAAGAAGTGACCCCTGACCTTCGCATTTTCCCGCCGCGCCGCGGCGGAAGCGATAAAAAGCAGAAAGGATTTTGTATGGATACCGACAGTACGAGACTGCTCAAGCTCAGGAGCGGCAGCGAGATCCGCGCCGCCGAGCACCTGCTCACCGACACCCGCGTGGAAAAGATCGGTTACGCCTTCGCCTGCTGGCTGGCGGAGCGCCAAGGCACCACCCCCGACGCCCTGAGGCTGGCCGTGGCCCGGGATTCCCGGCCCTCCGGCGAGCGCATCATGGCGGCGCTGGTGCGCGGCATCACCGCCGCGGACAGCGACGTGTGGGACTGCGGCATGTGCGCCGCGCCGGCGCTGTTCATGACCACCCGCGCCGGTGATCCCGCTCCCGCCAACGGCGCCGTGATGGTCACGGCCGGACGCGCCGCGGAGGCGCTGAACGGGCTGAAGTTCTTCACCGGCGAGGGCGGCCTGCGGGACGCCGACACCGCCGAGATCCTCGCCCGCGCCGCCCGCGCCGAGGTGCCAGAGCGGCTGGTGGTCAAGGTGGACGCCGCCGGGCAGTACGAGGAGCACCTGCGCCGGGTCGCCGCCCAGTACCTGGAGGACGACGCCCTCAAGCCTCTGCTGGGCCTGCGCGTGGTGGTGGACGCCCGCGGCGCCGTGGGCCGGGACTACGCCCGCCTGCTGGAATCGCTGGGCGTGGACACCGAGGGCAGCCTCCTGCCCGAGGAGGGCTCCGGAGACATCATCACCGACCCGGAGGACCCCACCGCCCTGGCCGCGCTGAAGCGGGCCGTGCTGGACCGGCGCGCCGACCTGGGCGTGATCTTCGACGCCGACGGCGAGCGCGCCGCCCTGGTGGACCAGAACGGCAAGGCCATCGACCACAACCGTCTGATCGCCCTCACCGCCGCCATGCTGCTGGACCAGAAGCCCGGCTCCACCTTCGTCACTGACAGCGTCACCAGCTCCGGCCTGTCCGCCTTCATCGCGGAGTGGGGCGGCATCCACTACCGCTTCAAGCGCGGCTACCGCAACGTGATCGAGGAGGCCGTCCGCCTGAACGCCGAGGGCATCGACTGCCCCCTGGCCATCGAGACCAGCGGCCACGCCGCCTTCCGGGAGAACGGCTTTTTGAACGACGGCATCTACCTGGCCACCCGCATCCTCTGCGAGGCGCTGAACCGCAAGCGGGAGGGCCAGACCCTGTCGCACCTCATCGAAGGCCTGAAGGAGCCGGTGGAGACCGTGGAGATCCGCCTGCCCATCCTGGAATACCAGGACTGGGAGAGCGAGGAAGAGGCCCAGGAGATCGTCGAGATCATACTGTCCCACACGCTGGAGAACCCCGCCTGGCAGGCCGCGCCGGACAGCCGCGAGGGCGTGCGCATCACCTTCAATCTGGACGGCGGCATCAACAACGCCTGGTTCCAGCTGCGCATGTCCGTGCACGACCCGGTGATGCCCCTGAACGCCGAGAGCGACGTGCCCGGCGGCGTGAAGCGCATCCTGGCCCAGCTCTACGAGCTGATCCGGGGCACCGAGCTGCTGGACCTGGAGCCGCTGCGCCGGGAGCTGGAATGATCCTCCCCCATTTTGTTGCCAAAATCGGCCGGCGAGCCTTGTCCGCGCGGCGGTTTGTATGCTATAATGATGTGTGGAAGTCTGTTGTCATCAAAACCGACTAAATATATATTCAGATAGGAGTGTATTCCCATGAACAAAGAATGCCTGGTCGTCAACGCGATTCGCATCCTGACCGCCGAGGGCGTGCAGAAGGCCAAGTCCGGCCATCCCGGCATGCCCATGGGCGCGGCTCCCGCGGCCTATGCCATCTGGGGCAAGGAAATGAAGCACAACCCCGCCGATCCCAAGTGGGTCAACCGCGACCGCTTCGTGCTGTCCTCCGGCCACGGCTCCATGCTGATCTACAGCCTGCTGCACCTGTTCGGCTACGGCCTGACCATCGATGACCTGAAGCAGTTCCGCCAGTTCGGCTCCCGGACCCCCGGCCATCCCGAGTACGGCCACACCGTCGGCGTCGAAACCACCACCGGCCCCCTGGGCCAGGGCATCGCCAACGCGGTGGGCATGGCCATGGCGGAAAAGCACCTGGCGGCCAAGTTCAACCGCGAGGGCTTCAACGTGGTGGACCACTACACCTACTGCATCCTGGGCGACGGCTGCATGATGGAGGGCATCTCCCACGAGGCCTGCTCCCTGGCCGGCACCCTGAAGCTGAACAAGCTGATCGCCGTCTATGACGACAACGAGATCTCCATCGAGGGCAGCACCGACCTGGCCTTCCGCGAGGACGTGCCCGCCCGCTTCCGCGCCTACGGCTGGAACGTGATCGACGTGACCGACGGCAACACCTGGTGCCAGGTGGACGCCGCCCTGAAGCTGGCCAAGAAGTCCGACAAGCCCACCCTGGTGGTCACCCACACCTCCATCGGCTACGGCTCCCCCAAGGCCGGCATGAACTCCGCCCACGGCGAGCCCCTCGGCGAGGAGAACATCGCCATCACCAAGAAGAACCTGGGCTGGCCCTGCGAAGAGCCCTTCGCCGTGCCCCAGGAGGTCTATGACTGCACCGCCGAGACCCGCGCGGCCGGCGCCAAGGCCCAGGCCGACTGGGAGGCCCTGTTCGCCGAGTACGCCAAGCAGTATCCCGAGCTGAAGAAGGAGTGGGACGTCTGGTTCTCCGACGAGCTGCCCGTCGACCTGTGCAAGGACGAGGAGCTGTTCGCCTTCGAGGGCAAGTCCGCCACCCGCAACTCCAGCGGCGTGACCCTGAACCGCCTGGCCGAGCGCATCCCGAACCTGTTCGGCGGCTCCGCCGACCTGGCGCCCTCCAACAAGTCCAACATGAAGGGCAAGGGCGACTTCTCCGCCGAGACCCCGGACGGCCAGAACATCCACTTCGGCGTCCGCGAGCACGCCATGGCGGCCATCTGCAACGGCATCAAGCTGCATGGCGGCCTGCGCCCCTACTGCGCCACCTTCTTCGTGTTCTCCGATTACATGAAGAACGCCATGCGCATGAGCTCCATCATGAACCTGGGCATCCCCTACATCCTCACCCATGACTCCATCGGCGTCGGCGAGGACGGCCCGACCCATCAGCCCATCGAGCAGCTGGCCGGCCTGCGCGCCGTGCCCGGCCTGGTGGTGTATCGCCCCGCGGACAGCAAGGAGGTCGCCGCCGGCTGGATCGCCGCCATGACCGAGAAGCATCCCGTGGCGCTGGTGCTGACCCGCCAGGACCTGCCCCTCTACGAGAAGAGCGGCCTGGACGCGCTCAAGGGCGGCTACGTCATCTCCGACTGCGACAAGGCGACCCCCGACGTGCTGCTGATGGCCTCCGGTTCCGAGGTCGAGCCCTGCGTCGAGGCGCAGAAGCTGCTGGCCGAGGAAGGCATCGCCGCGCGCGTGATCTCCATGCCCAGCTTCGAGCTGTTTGACCAGCAGTCCGACGAGTACAAGGAGTCCGTCATGCCCAAGGCCGTGCGCGCCCGCGTGGCCGTGGAAGCCGCCGCCACCTTCGGCTGGCACAAGTACGTGGGTCTGGACGGCGCGGTGATCGGCCTGGATCACTTCGGCGCCTCCGCCCCCTACAAGCTCCTGTTCAAGGAGTACGGCTTCACCGCCGAGAACGTGGCCGAGACCGCCAAGAAGGTCATTGGCTAAAACAGAGTCCATTGCAAAACGGAGTCCCGCGCCACCGCGCGGGACTCCACTTTTTCACCTATGAAAAACGAGGCGTCTGCCACAGCGGCAGGCACCTCGTTTGTTTAAATCTATTCTGTTCCCTCAACGCCGCCTTGCGAACAGCGCCGTCAGCTTGCGGGTATTGCGCATCCGCTGGGCCTCCTCCAGCGCCCGGGCGTACTTCACGCACTCCGGGGCCTGGTGGACGGCGACGGTCAGGTAGATCAGCGCCTTCTGAACGTCGTTCTGGCACATCAGCAGCGCGCCGAACAGGTAGTTCCACTCCGCGCAGCGGGTGTTGAAGCCCATCAGCAGCTTGCGGGCGGACTGGTACTTGCCGGTGTCGATCAGCGCCTGGACCCGCTGCAGGGCCTCTTCGTCGCTGTCGGCGGCGGCCCGGGCATCCTTCAGCCCGCTCAGGCACAGCTTGTAGGCCGTGTTGATCGCGGCCATCTTCTCGTTGGCCCAATCCCGCTCCGGCCCCGCCATGAAGCGGTCCGGGTGCCAGCGGCGCGCCAAATCCCGGTACGCCGCGCGGATCTCCTCCCGCGTGGCCGTTACCGGCACGTTCAGCAGCTCGTATGCGTTCAAGGCCTTCACCCCGTCCTTCAGCCGTCTCAACAGCGTATGCGATAAATCTTCTATAATATGCGCATTATAGCATTCCCTTCTGAATATTGTCAAGATTTTACCGCTTAACATCCATTCCCGGGCGGGTGAACTATGCGGTTCAGGCGCGAAACATTATTTCAAAATTGTTAAATCTATTTCAAAATTGATTTTTCCCGTTCCGAACCCTTTACTATTCTGCGAAAATCGAGTACAATAGTCATACAAAAAAGAAATTTCTGTCATATTTTGTCGATAAAAGGTCGTGATTGCTGTGAAAGCATTGAATAATTTGAGAAAGCCGTCGAAGCCGCGCAGGCCCAGGCCCGCCCGGGTCAAATCCCCCCAGGCCATCGCGCGCCGGCGCAGCACCATCCGCACGGCGCTGTGGCTGCTGGTGCCGCCGGTGGGCCTGGCCATGATGTGGCGCTCCAGCTGCCACTGGCGCCCCTGGGTGAAGGCGGCCATTTCCGGCGTCATGGTGGCGGCGGTCATCGCCGTGTTGGCCTTCCCCACGCCCCGCACCGCCGTGGACGGCGGCGTGGAGCTGGTCACCAACCGCCCGGAGGTGGAGGTCTACGGCCCCGACCTGCCCACGTTCATCGTGCCCGGCTACACCAACGACCAGACGGAATCCGTCATCGTCAACGCCGAGCAGAGCGACGTCCACTACGTCTACGCCGCCGACGGCGCGGAGTGCTACCACGAGTACAAGTGCAAGTTCGCCTTCGCCAGCTCCCAGCGCCTGACGGTCTACGAGGCCTACTACCTGGGCTTCCGGCCCTGCGGCCGCTGCAAGCCCCCGATCTACGACCCCGTCACCAACACCATCACGGAGCAGCAGCAGGACGAATAAACCAATGCCAAAATCCCCTGTCGGCATATGCCAAAGGGGGGATATGAAAGAGACTGTCTCAGAACAAATAGCATTGCGGAATCCATTCGTAGGGACGGCAGAAATGCCGCTGGGAGCGGACCCTCCGTCCGCGGGCGCCAATTATGGCGCCCCTACGGTGTTTTCTGAATCATCCCCCGATGATTCCTCTGTATTTTTGTTTTGAGGCAGTCCCTTTTTCTATTCCGGGACCAACCGCCGTTCCGATACCGCCATCCCCACCAAAGGAGGGAACGTCAAAACCAAATCACATCTTGGCGAGCAGGCGCTCCTTTTCCTTCCGGGCCACCGTCACCGAGGAGTCCGTCTCCTCCGTCAGGCCCCACTCGTTTTCCAGCAGGTCGAGGATGCGGTCGTAGGTCTTCGCCGCGCCGGCATAGTCGCCCATGATCTCGCAAATGTCCGCGATGCCCATCAGCGCGTCCTGGAAGCGGGGCCGCCTGGGGTCCGCGGCAAAGGCGCGCTCATAGCAGTCGATGGCCTTCTCATAGCTGCACTTGGCGGCGTAGTACTGCGCGGCCTCAAACAGGGCGGCGTCATCCTCCGGCTTCTCCGCCAGCAGCGCCTCCATGATCCGGTCCGCGGCGGGCTCGTCGAAGCGCGCCAGGGCGATGTAGGCGCGGTAGACCCGCTTCATGATGGGGTGCGCCTTTTCCAGCGCGCTGTAGCGGTCCAGCCACTTTTCCGCCTCGTCGGCCCTGTGGTCGGCGATGAGGTTGTCCAGCAGATACATGTAGGGCAGCGGGGTGTCGGGATTGGCCTCCACCAGTTCCCGGTAGAAGTTGATCGCTCGGGTGTGGTTGGCGATGTTCCAGTCCCAGACGGCGTGGTTCTCCGCCTTGTCCAGTATCCACTGGCAGCCCTTTTCGCCAGGCGCACGCAGAATCGCCTCCTTCGCGTAGCGCGCCGCCTTCTTCCCCTCCGCGTTCATGCGGTGCCAGTAGAGATAGGCGATCAGCTCGGTGGCCCGCTTGCCATGCTGCTCGGAGGTCAGCTGCCCCTTCAGGAACTCCTCATACTCCCAGAACACGTCCTGGGGGAGTTCCTCCTCGGCGTCCATGCGGTTCTCGATGCGGTTGAGGCGCTGCTCCGTGCTCAGGTCGAACAGGTCGTCGATGGTGACGCCAAAGACCTCCGCCAGCAGCGGAAGCGCGGTGATGTCCGGCATGGCCACGGCGTTCTCCCACTTGGACACCGACTGCGGGCCGATCCCCAGCTTGTCCGCCAGCTGCTCCTGCGTCAGCCCGGCCTTGAAGCGCAGCTGCCTGATCTTCTTTCCCAGTTCCATATGCAAAACCTCCTCCAATCGGATTGCTTCTTGATTGCAGGATCATTATACGAAACCGCTTCCCGGAATTCAATAACGCAGCTTTCAAGTCGCCTCGCCCATTGGTGGAACGAAAGACAAACCGAAGGAGACCGCTTCCCCCGGGAAGCCCCTCCTTCGACGCGCCTTTATCCGGCTATTTTCAATTCCCAATTCCCAATTCTCAATTCCTCAAGCTGTGCAGCGGCGCGGGGATCCTGCCGCCGCGATGGATGAACTCCGCCGCGGAGAAGCCGCGCACGGGGATCACCGGGGCGTGGCCCAGCAGACCGCCGAACTCCACGCTGTCCCCCACTACCTTGCCGGGGGCGGGGATCACGCGCACGGCGGTGGTCTTGTTGTTGACCATGCCGATGGCGGCCTCGTCGGCGATGATGGCGGAGACGGTCTCCGCGGGGGTGTCGCCGGGGATGGCGATCATGTCCAGGCCCACGGAGCACACGCAGGTCATGGCCTCCAGCTTCTCCAGGCTCAGCGCGCCGCGCTCGGCAGCCTGGATCATGCCGATGTCCTCGCTGACGGGGATGAACGCGCCGGACAGGCCGCCCACGTGGCTGGACGCCATCACGCCGCCCTTCTTCACCGCGTCGTTCAGCAGCGCCAGCGCCGCGGTGGTGCCATGGGTGCCGCACACCTCCAGGCCCATCTCCTCCAGGATGGCGGCCACGGAATCGCCCACCGCCGGGGTCGGGGCCAGGGACAGGTCCACGATGCCGAAGGGCACGTTCAGTCGGCGGCTGGCCTCCCGGGCCACCAGCTGGCCCACGCGGGTGATGTGGAAGGCGGTGCGCTTGATGGTCTCGGCCACCTCGTCGAAGCTCGCGCCCTTCACGCCCTCCAGGGCCACCTTCACGACGCCCGGGCCGCTGACGCCCACGCTCACCGCGCAGTCGCCCTCCCCGGGGCCGTGGAACGCGCCCGCCATGAATGGGTTGTCCTCCACGGCGTTGCAGAACACCACCAGTTTCGCGCAGCCCAGGCCGCCGCTGGCGGCGGTGTTCGCCGCGGTCTGCTTCACCACGTCGCCCATCAGGCGCACGGCGTCCATGTTGATGCCGGCCCGGGTGGAGCCCACGTTCACGGACGAGCAGACCAGGTCCGTGGTTGCCAGCGCCTCCGGGATGGACTCGATCAGCCTGCGGTCGGCCTCGGTCATGCCCTTCTGCACCAGCGCCGAATAGCCGCCGATGAAGTCCACGCCCGCGGTCTTGGCCGCGCGGTCCAGCGCCCGGGCCACCTTCACGGGGTGCTTGATCGCGCCGGTCACCAGCGCCGCCGGGGTCACGGAGATGCGCTTGTTCACGATGGGCACGCCGTAGTCCCGCTCGATCTCCCTCCCCACCTTCACCAGGTTCTCCGCCCGGCGGGTGATGAGGTCGTAGATGTTCGCGCACAGCTTGTCCTCGTCCTCGGAGATGCAGGACAGCAGCGAGATGCCCATGGTGATCGTGCGCACGTCCAGCTTCTGGTGGTCGATCATGCTCAGGGTCTCCAGGATCTCGGAGGTATTGATCATGTGCATGGATATGCTCCTTCAATTAACTCTGTTTTAAATCTGGTGCATCGCTTCGAAGATCTCGCTGCGCTGGGTGCGGATCTGCACGCCCAGGCGATCGCCCAGGGCGTCCAGCTCGGTCTTGAGCGCGTCGAAGGAGCAGGCCTCCGAGGAGATGTCCGCGATCAGGATCATGCTGAACAGGCCGGACACGATGGTCTGGCTGATGTCCAGTATGTTGGCGTCGTTTTCGTAGAGTATTCGGCTCACCTGGGCGATGATGCCCTTCTTGTCCGTGCCCAGCACGCTGATGACGGCCTTTTTCATTTCATTCATGGGAAAGCCCTCCCCTCGCTTCTTTCATATGGTTGTATTGTATATGGTATTTGTCCATTAATCAACGAAGAAAGAATGAAATTTCCATTGGCCGCAGCGATTTTCTCTTGCACAAACCGGGCGCGGCGCGTTCGGCGTTTGCAATTCCCGGCCTTTGCGAGTATAATGGTCTCAACACTCAATTCGGAGGATTACACATGCTTTCAGAATACCTGATGATCGGCGAGATCACCAAGCCCCAGGGCGTGCGGGGCGAGGTCAAGGTGCGGCCCTGCACCTGCGACCCGGATCGCTTCGAGGGCCTCGAGACCGTCTACATCGAGAAGGACGGCGGCTACGCGCCGCTGCACGTCGCCGTGAACCGCATCGGCGGGGACGCGGTGTTCATGAACATCAAGGGCGTCGCTGACCGGGACGCGGCGGAGAAGCTACGGGGCACGCTGCTGTACATCGACCGGGCCCACGCCGTGGCGCTGGACGAGGACACCAACTTTCTCACCGACCTGTACGGCCTGCACGGCGTGGCCAGCGACGGCCGGGACCTGGGCAAGCTCACCGACGTGATGCAGCCCGGCGGCAACGACGTGTACGTGTTCATCGGCCCGCTGGGCGAGGTGCTGGTGCCCGCGCTGAAGAGCGTGGTGCTGAAGGTGGACTTGGAAAAGGGCGAGATGCTGCTGGACGGCGCGCGCCTGGACGAGGTGGCCGTTTTCGATGAGGATTAAGGTATTTACGCTGTTCCCGGACATGCTGCGGCCCATGCTGGCCCAGTCCATACTGGGCCGCGCCATTTCGGCGGGGCTGCTCCAGGTGGAGCTGATCGACATCCGGGACTACACCCTGGACAAGCACCGCAACACCGACGACTATCCCTTCGGCGGCGGCGCGGGCATGGTGATGTCCGCCCAGCCCATCGTGGACGCCTTTGCGGACAACCTGCCGGACCCCTTCACCGGGCGGCGGATCTACCTGTCCCCCCGGGGCCGGACGCTGACCCAGAGGGTCGTGGAGGAGCTGGCCCGGGAGGAGGAGCTGGTCCTGCTCTGCGGCCACTACGAGGGCGTGGACCAGCGGGCGCTGGACGCGGTGATCGACGAGGAGCTGTCCATCGGCGACTACGTGCTCACCGGCGGCGAGCTGGGGGCGCTGGTGGTCATCGACGCGGTGGCCCGTCTGGTGCCCGGCGTGCTGGGCTCCGACGAGTCCAGTGAGGACGAGAGCTTCACCACGGGCCTGTTGGAATATCCCCAGTACACCCGCCCCGCCGACTTCCGCGGCGCGCAGGTGCCCCCGGTGCTGCTGGGCGGCAATCACGCGGACATCGTGGCCTGGCGGCGGGAGCAGTCCCTCGAGCTGACGCTGAAGCGCCGCCCGGAGCTGCTGGAGGCCGCGCCGCTGACGGACGCCGACCGGGACGTGCTGGCCCGGCTGGAGCGGGCCGGGGAGGTCTCCGCGCGCCTGGACGACCTCGGCCTGGCCCACGAGCGCCTCGAGCTGCGCCTGGCCGACCAGTGGCCGAAGCAGTGGCTCAACGCCTTCGTGCCGGAGGAGAGCCGCAAGGCGGCAAGGAAGCAGTGCGTCTCCGGGCGTCGGCACGTGGGCTACCTGTGGCAGGCGTTCTCCATGGGCTTCGTGCCGGGTTACCTGGAGGGCGATGCCGCGCGGGAAGCGTGGCGCGAAAAGTCACCGGAGGTGTGCCTGCTGTACCTGCCGGAGGACCGGCTGCTGTACGCGGTGCGCGGCGATGTCGTCCCGGAGGCGCTGGAGGGGCTGGGCCCGTTCGCGCTCGCCGACACCGATCTCACCCACACCTTCATGCAGACAAACCGGGCAGGCGTCGGGCCTTACTTCTGCGAGCGTCCGCGCTGAGGGCTGCCGCCGCGAGGTCGTTGCGTCGTGCGCTTTTATCGACGGCCTTCGCGCGAATATCGACGGGCATTGTCCGAAGTTTAACACAAAATGTCCCTTGTGTTCCTCCCACCGCCGTGCTATAATAGACGAGTTGAATACGGACGGTCCGCTGCCACAGGTTGGTTATGAACGTCCTGGAGAGGAAAGGAGGAACATCCCATGAATGAGATCATCCGTTCCATCGAGAGCGCCCAGCTCAAGAGCGACATCCCGGAGTTCGCCATCGGTGATACCGTGCGCGTTCAGGTGAAGGTTGTCGAAGGCTCCCGCGAACGTCTGCAGGCCTTTGAAGGCGTGGTCATCGCCCGTCGCAATGGTTCTGTCCGCGAAACGTTCACCGTTCGCCGCACTTCCTATGGCGTCGGTGTCGAGCGCACGTTCCCGCTGCACAGCCCCCGCATCGACAGCATCAAGGTTGTCCGTCGCGGTAAGGTTCGTCGCGCGAAGCTGTACTATCTACGTCAGCGCAGCGGCAAGGCGGCCAAGGTCAAGGAGAGGACTTAATCTTCCGGACCACAATCGGGAATCGCTATGGCGATTCCCGTTTTTTGTCGGCAGTGCCGACGGCCACCTGCTGCCGCCGGGGCAACGCCCCGGTCCCCATTTACTGCCGCGCCTCCTGGCGACGCCGGATCGGCCAACGAACGGCCTCCCGGCTGCGTCGGCAGTGCCGACGGCCATTTGCTGCCGCCGGGGCAAAGCCCCGGTCCCCATTTGCTGCCGCGCCTCCTGGCGACGCCGGATCGGCCAACGAACGGCCTCTCGGCTTCGCATCCCCTGGAAAGGGCAGCAGTTCGGCAGAAGGTGTGGCCCGCAGCGACACATCGCCATCCCTACCCCGAACAACGTCAAGTGTGACGTGGTGGCAATTCCCGGCGCACAGATTCTTCGCTTCGCTCAGAATGACAGAGAAGCGGAAGCGCGCCATTCCGTGCGCGGAACTGTCTGTACGGATTGACAGCGGCATACCGCCAGGTCATCCTGAGCGAAGCGAAGGATCTGCGCATCGGGTGTTGCGCAGTAGCGCATACCATCCGCAACCGCCACCATCCCAACTCTCAACTCTAAACTCTCACTGAAGGTGAACCCACTATGGCAAACGAACGCATCAACTGGTATCCGGGCCACATGGCGAAGTCCCGGCGGCTGCTCCAGGAGCAGCTGCGGGCGGTGGACGCGGTGATCGAGCTGTGCGACGCCCGCGCGCCGCTGGCCACCCGCAACCCCGACCTCGGCAGGTTGACCCAGGGCAAGACCCGCATACTGGTGCTGAACAAAGCCGACCTGGCCGACGACGCCCCGACCGCGCGCTGGCTGGAATACTTCCGCCGGCAGGGTCTCACCGCCATGCGCTTCAACTCCAACGGCGGCAAGGTGAAGGAGATCCTCGGCCACATCGAGGCGGCCTCGAAGCCCGCCTTGGAGCGCTATGCCGCCCGGGGCGTGCGCAAGACCATCCGCTTCATGGTCATCGGCATACCCAACGTGGGCAAGTCCACCTTCATCAACCGGCTCCACGGCTCCGCCATCGTCAAGTCCGGCGACCGCCCCGGCGTGACCCGGGCCAACCAGTGGGTCAAGATCGGCCCGTTCCTGGAGATCCTGGACACCCCCGGCATGCTGCCGCCCCGCATGGATGACCAGGAGGGCGCGAGGCTGCTGGCCTGCCTGGGCTCCATCCGGGATGAGATCATGGACACCGACGCGCTGGCGGGCCACCTGATGGCCCTGCTGTACGCCCGCTATCCCGCAGCCCTCCGGGCGCGCTACAAGCTGCCGGAGGACTGCGGCAGCGAGCCCCACGAGCTGATCGAGGCGGCCTGCAAGGGCCGCGGCTGGCTGCTGTCCGGCGGCCGCTACGACACCGACCGCGCCGCCGCGCTGGTGCTGGACGAGTTCCGGGGCGGCAAGATCGGCAGGATCACCCTGGAGACGACATAATATCCGAAAACGACCCGGGAAAGACCAACTATGAAAAGTCAACCCCTCCGAAGGGGTTGAGAGGCGGAGCGGGCGAGATTTAACCTGCGCATAACAATGCAACAAAAGGGACAGG
>CADCHI010000026.1 GCA_902801165.1 uncultured Eubacteriales bacterium
ATGGATTCGTCCTCCTTCGACTTCGTCTCTGTGTTTTCTGTGTTTCTCTCTTTGATGGCTCAAGTATAGCACCGCCACTATCACACATCCGTCACAGATTTGGGCCTTATAGAGGATTTCCATAAATTATTTGGATTAATGGGTTCTTTCAGTAGGAAACATCGATAAATGAACTGCCAAAAGCCTTCCCCCTTGGGGGATCAAGCGCCCGGAAAATTGTCCGGTGGACAATTTTCAGCGCAGATCGGGTCGGCAGACCCCTGGAATGGTGGACTTCGGCGAAATTGTTTGCAATTTTGTTGAAAGACGGATGAGGTCGTATACCGCACAAGGTTGCTGCTCCACTTACACCGTCTGTTCTATTTGCTGCATCCCATATCGGGACGGATTTTTTGCGGCAGGTTCCGATGGGAAACAGCGATAGAGGAAACATCATATGCATATCATCTTCTGTTTCCATAGCTCGCTGTTTGAATACTTGTTCCATCTGGCTGCAATATTCTTTGCTTGGTCAAACAGCATTCCCGTCTCCAATACTCCTGACTCGCTGATCCCCACATAAGCGGCGGCATGTTTCTCAGAACGATTAAAACGAGGTCCTCGACCGCAGCGTGGGCGAGGTCCGAAGTTTTTGTTCAGAAAACATGCCGCCAAGAAAATCCGTCTCTCGGTTCTCCTTGACATAGCTTGAAAGAATCCGACCTCATCCGTCAGCCCTACGGGCTGCCACCTTCCCCAAGGGGGAAGGCTTTGGTGAAGCCGTCCACCGAACTGTTTTTCGGGCATCCGGTTTCCCAAGGGGGAAGGCTTTTGGAAGCATGTCGCCTATCCCCTTTCCACCTCGCCCCTGTAGCCGGCGATTCCGCCGATGCTCTTGACCCGGCTGTAGCCGCGCCGCTTGAGGATGCCCGCCGCGCGGGCAGCGCGGCTGCCCCGCAGGCAGTAGAGGAACAGCGGCCGTTCCACGGGCAGGTCCGCCCCCTCAAGGGTGGACAGGGGTGCGTTCACCGCGCCGGGGATGTGACCGGCGGCATACTCCCCCGCCTCGCGCACGTCCACCAGCAGGGCGTTTTCCATCCGGCGGCATTCCTCCACACCCTTGTTGATGTTCTGAAACAGCAGCATATGTTCTCCCCCTCGCCCGAGTCTGTAGAGTCCGTTTCTAAATTCGGCGAAATGCATTTTCGTCGTCCTGAACTGCATTTCAGCGTTGATTTTCCTTGATTTATGGTCAGAATGCCACTTCCGCATTCTCAACCAATCCCGCGATAAACCGCGGCAGCTACATTTTGCCTGCTGCCTGATTAGAGTCTGTTTCTAAATTCGGCGAAATGCATTTTCGGCGTCCTGAGCTGCATTTCAGCGTTGATTTCCCTTGACTTAGCCCCACTAAGCCTGCGGTCAGAATGCCGCTTCCGCATTCTCAACCAATCCCGCGATAAAGCGCGGCAGTCGCGTTTTGACTGTTGCCTGTTGCCTAATGCCTGTTGACTATTTGCCTGTTGCCTCATTCCATCTTCCCCATGATCCCCTCGGCGGTCACGCCGGGATGGGTGACGTACAGCCGGGCGATCTGCTCCACCAGCGCCGGGTCCCAGCCGTGGCGGGCGGCGATCTCCCCGGGGCCCCGTCCCTTCTGGGTCTCCCGCATCACGGTCTCGATTTGGGCCCTGAGATCGACCGGCTTCGGCAGAGCTACATTCCTGCCCGGATGCGGGATGTCCACGCGCCGCACGGAGATCGCCCTGCCTTCAACCTCCAGCACCGCCAGCGTGATGGCCTGGTTGAAGCGCCTCGGCCCGCAGCTGCCGGGGTTCAAAAACAGCGTCCCGCCCTGGCGCGATTCCTCGTATTTGTGGGAGTGGCCGTAGACCACCAGGTCATAGCCGGTCAGGTCCGCAGGCAGATCCTTCTTCTTGTGGGCCATGTACACCCGAAGCCCGGCCAGGGTGAAGTCCAGGAACAGGGGGAGGCTTTCCGCCCACTCCTTGTCGTTGTTGCCGCGCACGACGTAGACCGGGGCGATCTCCGCGAGCGCGTCCAGGATCTCCTGCCGGTTGATGTCCCCGCCGTGCAGTATGGCCCCGCAGCCCTCCAGCGCCGACAGCGCCTCTGGCCGCAGCAGCCCGTGGGTGTCCGATAATACGCCGATCTTCATGGGCGCCTCCTCGCGTCGGTCAATACAGCTCCTTCAGCACCAGCACCGTGATGCCGGGGTTGTCGCCCGGCTGGATGCGCAGCACCTTTTCGTGCCAGCGGTATTCGTCCTGGATCATGCTCCGCAGGCTGGTGCCCCGGTGGTAACCGTGAATCAGCTGCAATTGATAGGTCATCGACCCCGCGGAGGCCAGCGCCCGGTCGATCACCCGGATGGCCTCCTCCTGCCGCAGCCCGTGCAGGTCCACCTTCACAAACGGCTCGTTCATGTGTCTCACCCTCTATCCTGTGTGGCAGTATTTTCAGAACAGGTCCAGCGAGCTGTCCAGGTAGATCTCCTCCCGGACCTCCAGCTGATGCTCCGGCTTCGTCATGTAATAGAGCAAAAATTCCAGCACCACCGCGCTGCCCAGGCTCCGCCCCTCGATTTTGAAGTGGGAAAAGCCCTTCGGCAGCCAGCGCTCCCGGATGGCCTCAATGCCGATGAACCCGGGGTTCTTCATGGCGTCGGAGAAGCGATAGCCCCTGCGGGCCGTCGGGGACGCGCAGACGTGGTCCGGGCAGTCCTCGCCCAGGTTCTTCCGGCTGACGTTTTCGTAGCACGCCCTCCGCTCGGTACAGTCGAACCGGCAGCACTCGTTGCACAGCAGCTCCACCTTGCGCTTCATGCCCTCCGGCAGCGCGTTCAGCCGGTCAAATTCCCGGTTCAGCCGGAAATCCGGCACCACATAGTCGAATTCGGGGCGGGCCAGCTCGGCCTCCAGCCGGTCGAACGCCGTCAGCACCTTCGTCGTCGAGGAGACGAAGTACAGCCCCGGGTACCGATCGCGGAGATACTCAAGCAGCAGGTCCGAATGGAGGATCACGCCGCTGGGTGCCGGGCCGTTGTGCTCAAACAGCGTGCACAGGGCGTTGCACTTCCGGTCGGACAGGTGCTCCGGCCTCAGCAGCGAATTGCTGAACGTGAGCCGCGCCGAGACGCCGTACTCCCGCGTCAGCGCCGCCACGTCCACCGGTCGCGCCTCGCCGAACCCCACCCGGCCGCCGCCCCAGAGGCAGTCGGCGGGAGCGCCGTAGATCGACCCGATTTCGCACCAGTCGTAGAACCACTCCCGGCGCTCCCGGTACAGCGGCAGGAAGGCGCGGTACAATTCATAGAATTCAAACAGCCCCGGGAGATGATAGTATGCCTTCATATCCTTGATTTCCCGTCCTCCAACCGCGGGCTACAGCTCGTGGTAATAGGGGCAGATGTTCTCATAATGGCCGTCCTTCATGCGGAATCCGCCGTGAATGGTGCCGAGCTGGACGAAGCCCAGCCGCTCATACAGGCGCCGCGCGCGGAGGTTGCTCTCCACGACGGCGTTGAACTGCAACACCCGAAAGCCCAGCTCCCGGCCCTTTTCCAGGCAATCGAGCACCAGCTTCTCGCCGATGTGCCGGCCCCGCGCCTCGGAGGATACGGCGTAGCTGGCGTTGCAGATGTGCCCGCACCTTCCGACATTGTTGGGATGGAGGATATACAGCCCCAGGACCTTCCCCGCCTCCTCAGCAACTCCCGTATAGCTCTGGGCGGCAAAGAACGCCGCGCCGGTCTCCCCGTCCAGGAAATCCTCCTGGGGAAAGGCGACGCCCTCCTCCACGACCTCGTTCCAAATCCCAATCAGGGCCGCCAGGTCCCGTTCGTTGTATTCTCTGATCACCATGTTCAGGTTTTCCTCCCATCCGATTTGTATTATACCACAGGCGGTGACGCCTGTCAGTCCCATCCTTCAATTTCAGGCGTCCCTTTCCACAAGCCCGCTGACCTGGGATATTCCCGGAATGCCGTAGCTTTCCCCGGGCAAATCGGCTATAATAGGTGCAGGGCCGCCGTCCGGCGGGCAAATACGGGCAGGGGGAAGTGAACGGGCATGCATTTTGTCGACGCAAAGGGAATACTGACCGGCAGCAGGGGACACTACGGCATGAACATCTACCGCGGCTGCACCCACGGCTGCATCTACTGCGACAGCCGAAGTACGTGCTACCAGTTCACCCACCCCTTTGAGGATGTCGAGGTGAAGCGGAACGCGCCGGCGCTGCTGGACAGGGCCCTGAGATCGAAGCGCCGGAAGGGCATGGTCGGGACGGGCGCGATGTCGGACCCATACATGCACTGCGAGGAGGAACTGGGCCTGACGCGAAGCTGCCTGGAGGTCATCTTGAAAAACGGCTTCGGCGCGGCGATCCAGACCAAATCCGACCGAATCCTCCGGGACATCGACCTGCTGGACGCAATCAACCGGTCCGCCAAGTGCGTCGTGCAGATGACCCTGACGACCTACGACGACGACCTGTGCCGGATCCTGGAGCCAAACGTGTGCAACACGAAGCGCCGGATCGAGGTCCTGGAGCGGATGCGGGACAGGGGAATCCCCACCGTCGTGTGGCTGACGCCCATACTGCCCTTCATCAACGACACGGAGGAAAATGTCGCGGCGATCCTGAGGGAATGCGTCCGGGTCGGCGTGAAGGGAGTCATCGACTTCGGCATGGGCCTGACCCTTCGGGAGGGCGACCGGGAATACTATTACGCGGCCCTCGACCGGCACTTCCCGGGAATGAAGGCGCGGTACGCCAGGCGATACGGGAACGCCTACGCGCTGCCGAGCCCGAACGCGAAGGCGCTGCAGGACACCCTGCACAGGATCTGCTCGGACAACGGAATCCTGTCGAGCCCGGAGGACTGCTTCCGGTTCATGCGGGAGCTGCCGGAAAGGCACGCGCAAATGAGCATGTTTGACCTGTAATGCCAGAGTAGATCTTCAAAAACAGGCCTCGGGAAAACCCGCAAACGCAAGAATCCCTGCCGGCGAAAACGCGCGGGCAGGGATTCTTCAGGATGTTGACAAAGTCAACAGACTGACAGGCCGTTGAAAAGCTCGCAAGACAAGGAAGGACAGCCTGCAAATGAGGGCGCTTACACAGACGTAAGTAACCGAATTTGCAGGCTGTTCTGACGCAGTAAACAGAAATTTCCTCCGCGCTTGCGCTCTTTCTCGAAATTTCTGCGTTTGCGGGCTTTTTCAGCGGTCCGAAGAATCCCTGCCGGTGAAAACGCGCCAGCAGGGTTTCTTTGGCTCTTCACGTGTACGCTTCATAACACCACTTTGCGATCTTCCCGATCAGTTCCACCGGCAGCTCCCGGTCCCAGGGAATGCGAATGGTGCCCTTGCTGACGTCGTAATCCCTCAATTCCTCGGCGAACACCGCCGTGGCCTCGCCGCCGGGATACAGCCCAAGGTGCTTCTTCGCCGCGGCGAAGTGGATCAGGTTCCTGCCCCGCCAAAAGGTGGGCATTGACCAGGACATTCGCTCCTCCGCCTCCGGGATGGCGGCATGGAGAGCCGCCCGAACCTCCCGCAGCCTCGGCTGGACCGCCTCGTCCTGGGCGCTGATGTATTCGTCCACCGTGGTCGGCTTGCCGCAGTAGTGCTGCTGCTCCTGCCGGGCGAACTCCCGGCCGCACTTGGGGCACTTCCACATGACTCAGTCCCTCCTCACCTGGCGACGACGACGGTCAGCATCACCAGGTCCTCGTCGCCGGTGTTGACGATGCTGTGCGACGAGTCCTTGGGGCAGATGTGCATGACGCCGGGGCACAGCGGCTCCTCGACGCCGTCACTGCCCGCATCCTCTCAGCAGCCCTTCCTGCCGCTCCTGTGGTCCTCCACCGAGCAGGCGTTCGGCGTGCCATATTCAATGAGGCCTGCGTCCGCCGGGTCGATGGACACCCTGCCGTCCTCAAGCACAAAGGCGGGGATCCCCACATCCCCGATGGCCTTGCAGCGGTCAAAGACGGGATTCGTGTCCCGAAGCCGCGTGAAGGCGCTCATGTTGCGAATGTTCTCGCCGATGTTGATGTACTCAAACTCGTCCTCTCTCCCCGCAATCTGCGCGTGAACATAGTCGCAGTAGGGACACGTGGGCATGCCATAGATCCTGATCATTCGTCACAACTCCCTTCCATTGTCCAACAAATAAATACAGCCTCCGCCAGCCGCTTTGCGCCTGGCCGCATACGGGCCCCTGCCCGCGGCCGCAAGACAGCACGGCTTCATCGCAGCCCCTCCCGGTCCTCAATCCGTCGCCGGGGAATCCAACAACAGGTCCTCCAGGATCAGCTCCACCGTCCTGCACTGCTGTTCCCCGGCGGAAATGGCCGCCGTTCCGTCGCCGCGCTGCTCACCGTAGTCGCCGAACTGCGCGTGATTGCCGCCCTGGATCACGTGCTCCCGATGGTCCTTCGGCAGGCAGCGCTCCCCCTCTTCCATCCGCTTCATATTGAGCACGCCGTCTTCGGAGCCGTAGATCGTGACCGCCAGGAGGCGGTCGTCGAGGGGCTTTGTCGCATACGCGGCCAGCAGGACGACGCCCGCCAGCTGTGAAGCGTGCCCCGCGGCATAGCTCGCGGCCATCGCCCCGCCGAGGGAATGCCCGCCGATGTACCAGCGGCTGTACCCGTGCGCCGCCATCACCCCGTCCGCCCTGTTCAGGCCGAAAAAGGCCAGTCGGAACGGCATCCTGACCAGGCACACGTCCACGCCGCCCTCCGCAATCGCGTGAAGCAGCGGCGCATACGCCGTCTCCTCCACCTTGGCGCCCGGATAGAAGATCAGCGCGTCCGTCTCGGAAGGGCCGTCAAACAGCCAGCCGTAGTCGGTCTGGACCACCGCCACCGTCTCATCGGACTCCAGCATGGCCTGCGCGACGGTCCCCGCGCGGTAGTATATCCCCGCGTAGACCAGAAACGCCGCGGCCAATATCACAATCCCCAGCGCGGGAATGAGCCACATCCGCTTTTTCGTCCCGCGCCGGCCTCTCTGCGCTCTCATGTCCTTCAGCTTCGCCTCCAGCAGATCCGGGCAAAGCCCGAATCCGAAATGAATGATGAGAAATCACGGATGCCCGTCGCCTGCCACTCCCTGCGCCATGGCTTCCTCGAAGCGCCGTTCAAAGGCGCGGATGGCCCGCCGGCTCAGTTCGTCCTCCGGCCGGAGCATGTCGAAGGCGTGCATGTCCGTGGGATAAATGTCCACCGCGGCGGGCACCCCGGCGCGCCGCAGGTCCTCCACATATCGCAGCGTCTCCGAATAGAAGGGCTCGCCCTCGCTCACGAAGGTGTAGCAGGGCGGCAGGCTGCTGTAGTCCGTCTGCCGGGAGGGCGAGGCGCAGGGGGAGACCTCCGCCTTCTTCGCGTCCCCACGCAGGTACAGCCGCCAGCCCAGGTGGTTGCGCCGCGTGTTCCACACCCGGCCGTGGTTGTCCCGGGAGCTGTCGGTGTCCAGGTTGCTGAGCATCGGGTACAGCGGGAACTGATGCGATACCAAGATGCCCCGGTCCCGGGCCATCATGCACACCGCGGCGCACAGCCCGCCGCCCGCGCTCTCGCCGCCGGCCATGATCCGGTCGAAGCCGAGCCCCGCCCGGTGTGCATCCATGTATTGAAGCACCGCATAGCAGTCCTCCACCGCCGCGGGATACGGCTTCACCCACGCCAGCCGGTAGCCCGGCGAGAAGACCGTGACGCCGTACTTGCGCACAAGGTCCGCCGCGCGGCTCATGTAGACCATCTCCTTCATGCCGAGGATATAACCCCCGCCATGGATCCACAGGAGCCCGATGCCCGACGGTTCCCGGTTCGCCGGGCGCAGGATCAGCGTCGGCACGCCGCCGAGGCGGGCCTTCTCCACCCGCAGCTCTCCGTCCGGCTTCAGCTTGAATCTCATCGTCCGCCTCTCCCCTGCCGCGCCGGCTCACAGCTGATCGTACTTGTCCGCGATGCCCCGGGCCTTCTCCACGGGATACTTCGCCTCGTTCTTCGCCATCTTGCTGTTCACGATCTCGTCCACGTCCAGGCCCAGCTTGTCCAGCAGGTTCTGGCAGTAGACGATCACGTCCGCCAGCTCCTCCCGGACGTGCTCGAGGTCGGCTTCGTCGCTCCACTGGTAGCACTCCAGCAGCTCGTTGGCCTCGATGGAGATGCTCTTGGCCAGGTTCGCGGGCGTGTGGAACTGATCCCAGTCCCGATCCTCGGTGAATTTGCGGATACGGTCAATCGTCGCCTGTCTCATGGCGCGCCTCCCTGTGTCTTCATCATCGGTTTCAAGAGGCAGACCGCGCCTCATGGGTCGAGTGGCTTTTTCGCGAGATACAGGACATGGGTGTCCTCAAACACGATCTTGCCGCCGCTTTCGGCGACGACACGCCTGAGCCCCTCGAAGAACGGGGTCCTGTAGGGCTCGGGAATCACGATGTGGTCGCAATGGGTGCCGCAGAAGGCAGCGTACTCCTCCGGGTTCATCTCGCGCCTGCCCCGGAATTCGCGCTTTTCAAACCCCACATAGCCATAGTCCGGCGCGCGGTCATACCTGAAGCCGCCGTGGGTATAGGGGATTTCCGGCCTGTAGTAACGGTCGTACAGCGCCTGAATCCTGGCGTAGAGCGCCTCGTTGGGCGTTTTGTAATCCGACCTGGTCAGCATCATGGCCAGTACCCCGCCGGGCTTCAGCAGCCCAAAGGTCTTTGAAAAGCCCACGTCCTCCGGGATCCACTGAATGGTCGCCGCGGAATAGATCATATCGAAGCTCTGTCTCCCGAAGTCGTGGGTGATGAAATCGTCATTGACGATGTGAAAGTTGGGGAACCCCCCGTACTTTTCAACCATCTTCGCGCAGAGGTGCTCCCCGAGCTCTATGGCGCTGTAATCGCACCCCGTCTGAAGGATCGGGTCCGTCGCCTGGCCCGTGCCCGGGCCGATTTCCAGCACGCGCTTTTCCCGGTCGATGTCGGCGTAATCGATCAAAAAGTCAAACAGCTCCCGGCAGTATCTCGGCCTGAATCTATCAAACTGCTCGGGAATGGTGTCAAAGACTTTTCTGAACTCCATATCGTTCCTCCAGCGCCTCCTATCCCCGCACGAACGGCGCGTTGTACTCCGCGTTGATCTCCCGGATTTCCTTCAAGCCGTCGATGTACGGCTGGTAGATGCTCTCGATGCGCCCGCCGCCGAGGTTATCACAGCCGGAGCAAAACTCGCAGTCGATGCCGCAGGCGCCCCACAGCGCCTGGTGGACGATCCGAATGCGCTCCTCCCGGGTGGTGTCCTTGATCAATATGGATTTCATGGCTACTCCTCCCGCATCCGCTGGGCCTCTTCAAACACCCGCTTCATCCGCAGGTCCGGGATGATCCACGGCACCATCGCCACCACCAGCAGCGGGCAGGAGGCGTAGTGCGCGCCGGGGATAAAGGTCAGGACCAGGGCCAGCGCCTCCACGCCGATGGTCCACTGCTCCTTGCGGCTCTCGCTGACGGCGGTCTTCAATATCTCGCAGCCGCTGGAGCGGATGATCGCCTTTTCCAGCAGTATGTAGCTGAGCGCGCAGGCCAGGTTCATCGCCACATACACCCGCACCGGCAGCATGGCGAACTTCGACTTGCCCACCCAGCCCGTGGTAACCGGCTGGAAGGACAGCAGGAACAGGTACAAGAGGTTCGCCCACAGGATCTTGCCGTCCACGCCTCCCGCCACCTGCAGCAGGTGGTGGTGATTGGCCCAGTTGGTGCCCACCATGATGAAGCTGATCAAATAGCAGATCGCCAGCGGCACGACGCCCATGAGGGCGGCCATGTCATTTCCCTCCGGCAGGTCGATGATGAGTATGGTGATCGTGATGATGATGGCGATAACGCCGTCGCTGAATGCCTCGAGCCGTCCCTTGGTCATGTGTGTCCTGTCCTTTCTATCTGCCTGTCTCGCCGGCTTCGACCCGCCGCCGGAAGCTCTCCTCGAACCGCCGGTCGTCCTCCGCGCGCTTTGCCGGGCGGGCTCTCGCGCCGGTGTGGAAGGCGATGGAGTCTTTCGTCTCCATGGCGCACTCTCCTCCGCCTTCACCGTTTTTCTCTATTATAGCATAATGTTGCCCGAAATAGATAGGAGGAATTCAGGCGCGGCCCGTCGAATATTCCCCATGCGCCTTGGCCGGAGGGACGCGCTTTCGCACCGAGCGGCCCGTCGTGAAAGAAGCGGTGATCTTTTTTCCTTCTGTGTGACACTTCTATGATAATCGGCCTGCTATACTGGTCCCATCAAAAGCAAACAAACACCGCGGCCCAAGCGCCGCGCGAAAAAGGAGGCAACCATCATGATCACCGCCATCCATGAGCAGAAGGGCAATTCCCGCACGGAGCTGAACTCCGAGCAGCTGGAGCAGGTCGCCGGCGGCTTCAGCTGGGAGGATATCCTGGGCTTTTTCCTCACCGGCGCGCAAGGCGTCCGGGACTGAGCCGCCTGGCCGGTCCTCCAGAACCCGCCGCCTCAAACGGCATTCCACTTTCCCCATCGCAACCCATTCAAAACCCCGCCTGCGCGGGAAAAACGACTTAAAAAGAAAGAAGGTATTTACTATGAAGAAAATGATCGTTATGCTGCTGGTCGCCATCCTGGCCCTGAGCGCCACCGCCTTTGCCACCACCTACACCTATGAGGACGACATCCGCTTCGAGTACGACGAAACCGCCTTTGACATCACCATGGAAGACCACACCGACGACGAGGACCTGATCATCCTGATCGCCAAGGACGAAGCCTGGGGCGAGACCTTCATCCGCATCCACCTGGCCGACCTGCGCGACGGCGAGACCTTCCCCACCATGGACGACTTCACCGCCATGCCGGATGCCCGCGACCTCACCCAGGGCGAATGGAACGGCTTCAACGACGTGTTCATGTACAGCGTGGACAACGAGGCGAACGGCTTCACGGAGCACTATTTCATCGCGCCTGTCATGGACGACGACGGCGAAGTCGACGCCATCCTGACCGTGAACATCGGCGTGAGCCCCATCGAGGACGAGGACCTCGCCATGACCCGCGATGACCTGATCAGCGCCGTGCTGGACACCCTGCAGGTGGACGACTGACCGCCGCCAGACAATGGTTGAACCCAAAAGCGCTCACACAAATTGCGGCACCCCTTCACGCCCCGGCGCCATGCCGGGCCCTGAAGGGGTGCCGCTTCATTTTGACTCTTCACGGTTGGTTGCCGCCCTTCGGGCACCTGATTTCGGTCTGCGCGCATGCCGTCACGCGCCGCCCTTCGTCCGTCCGTTCAGCGGCAGCGCCGCCACGAACCGCAGGCGGTTGTCCTTTGTCTGCTTCGCCCGGATGTCGCCGCCGTGCTTCCGGGCAATGGCCTGCGCCACGGACAGGCCGATGCCATAGCCGCCGCTCTCCTTGCTGCGGGAGGCGTCGGCGCGATAGAAGCGGTCGAACAGGTGCCGCAGCGTCTCCGCGTCCATCGGCGCGGACAGCCCGTTTTCCACCGTCAGCACGGCGCGCCGGCCCTCCTGGCGCAGCGTCAGGCGAATGGCGTCGCCCTGCGGCGCGTATTTCACCGCGTTGTCGCACAGCACGGACACCAGCCGTTTCACCGCGCCGGCGTCGCCGCGCATCTGCACCCCGGCTTCCACGTCCGTCTCCAGGGCCTTGCCGTTGAACTCCGCCATGCCCTCGAAGGGCTCCACCGTCTCCAGCACCGCCCCGGAAAGGTCGAAGGCCGCCCACTGCAGCCGCGCGTCCTCCTCATCCAGCCGGGAGAGGTAGATCAGCTCGCCCACCAGCCCCCGCAGGTTGGCCACCTGCTTCTGGGTGCCCTTGACCCACTCGTTCTCCCCCGTCTCCAGGGAAAGCACGTCCATGTTGGCGGAAATCACCGTCAGCGGGGTCTTCAGCTCGTGGCCCGCGTCGGTGATGAACCGCTTCTGCCGCTCGGCGTTCTCGATCATCGGCTGGATGGCCCGGTTGCTGAACAGCGCCACCAGCAGCCACGCCAGCAGGATCGCGCCGACGCAGGCGAGGCCCGAGATCAGCGCCAGATGCCGCACGGCATCCAGACGGGTTTCGCAGTTCAGGAACACGGCCACGCGCGCGCCGTTCGCCTGATCGGTCACGGTAAAGAGGTAGTTCCCAGAAAAGCCGCCAGAGCGCCCGCCGGCCAGCGCCCTCTGGGCGATGGCCGCGAGCTCCTCCGCGCTCGAGCCCGTGGCCCGCGAAACGTCCGCCAAGGCGCAGGAACCGTCCGCCCCGATGATCGCCGTGAAGTACCGCGATTCGTCCAGGCGGTTTTGAAGGCCCCGGGAGCGCTTGCCCTTCCCGCCGAAGCCCCGGCCAAAGCCGGCGCTGTTCTCCGCCAGGGTGGCCAGCGTCTCACCGAGCTCGCCGCGCACGTTGATCCAGTTCGCGCCGTTGATGACCACCGTCACCAGCACCATCGACAGCGCCAGCACCGCCAGCGCGATGCGGATGAACCGCCGCCTGATCCTGCGAATCATGCCCTTGCGCCTCCCGATCCGCCCGCGTCCAGCGAATAGCCCACGCCCCGCGTCGCCCTGATCTCCACCGTCGAGCCCAGCTCATTGAGCCGCTTGCGCAGCTGGTAGATGTGCACCCACACCACGCTGCTCTCGGATTCGCTGTCCCAGCCCCATATGCGCTCCATGATCTGGTCCACGCTGTGAATGGCTCCCGGGCGCTCCATCAGCAGCTCCATCAGCTGGAACGCCTTGTTGGTCAGCTTGACGGACCGCCCGCCGCAGCGCAGCTCCATCTCCGCCCGGTCCAGCTCGATGTCCCCGCAGCGCAGGAGGTCCGGCGCAAACGCCGTCCTTCGCCGGAGCATGGCGCGCAGCCGCGCCAGCAGCTCGCTGGTGGCAAAGGGCTTGGGCAGGTAGTCGTCTGCCCCGGCGTCCAGGCCCGTCACCCGATCCTCCACGGCGTCCCGGGCCGTCAGCATCAGGCAGGGCATGCCCACGCCCCGCTCTCGAAGCTGCCTCAACACCTGCACGCCGTCCATGCCCGGCATCATCCAGTCCAGTATCGCGCCGTCGTAATCGCCGCTCGCCGCGTAATCCAGCGCGTCCCGCCCGTTATTCACCACGTCGACGGTATAGCCCGCGTGCTTCAACAGCGCCTCCACCGCGCGGCAGAGGTCCCGGTCGTCCTCGGCAAAGAGTATCTTCATAGCGCATCCCCCGCTGTGGTCCGTCCATGATTGTCGGCGTCCATCCCCGCAGGCGACGCCAGCCCGGCGTCGCCCCGGTTCCCCCATCATTATACCATGATTGTCGCCGTGCCGCGCAACTCGCTCCGCTCCCTTGCTCGGCGACCCGGAAAACCTGCGGTTTTCCTAATCATTATACCAAACGGCGCGCCAAAGCGCCACCCTGACGGGTGACGCCGCGGCGATGGTTTTTCATCCTACTGCGCTCGGGCCGAGGGGGATTGGCCCGGGAACAGCCGTCAGATTCCCTCGAAATCCGAGGACTCGGGCATGACCTGCCAGGCGTCGTCGAAGGTCGCGCTGTTGGTCTGGGTGTTGCCCTGGTCGCCGCCGGGCTGCTGATTGAAGCCGTTCATGCCGCGCATGCCGCCCTTGCCGCCGTGGCCACCCCTGCCGCCGTTCATCCGACCGCCCCTGCCGAAGCCGCCGTTGTCCTGGAACTGATAGCCGCAGTTCGGGCAGACGCCGTTGCGCAGGGACTCCTGCTCGTTGTAGTAGTTCAGGATCAGGTCCGCCTGCTCCTGGGTCAGCTTGCCGCTCTCCACATAGCTCTGCAGCTCGGCCTCGAGGCTCTCCACCCGGCTGGACTGGCGCGCGGCGTTATAGGCGTTCAGCGCGTCCTGCAGCGCGGTGGAATCGCTCGCGGCGGCGGAGTCCTCCGCGGGAGCTTCCGCCTCCGGGGCTTCCTCGACGGCCGGCGGCAGGGCCGCCTCGGGTTCGGCGCTCTCGGCCAGGGCGACGACGCCCATCACGATGGCCAGCATCAGTGCCAGCATGACCAGCATTCCGGAATAAAAGTGCTTCATGGTTCACATCTCCTTTTGATGATATTGTCCTCTCTTGGACAATCGCATTATCCCATGTGAACCTAAAGCGAGACTAAAGCAAATGAAAACGGTTTGTGAATGAATGCCCCGAATCGGAAACACGCCCTTATCCCATAAAACCGGCGAAACCATGGCGGCCGCCATGGTTTCGTGGATGCTTTCAGTTATGACAAGGTGGGAGAAACGGAATGCAAGGCGTTGGCATAAAGCCCCGATTCGCCCCTTCGCCTGCCGTCAGTCGCCCTCGTGCAGCGGCGGCAGCTCGTGGATGTCATAGGTGTCATAGTAGATTTCAAAGGCCGTCTCCACATCCCCGGACAATTCGATCAGCGCGCCGGCCTGGAACATCGCGGACAGCGTGCCGCTGGGGGCCTGCCACGCCGCGTTGCTGACCACCTCGATTCCGCTTTCCCGCAGGATCGCCTCCGCGCCGAACAGCAGGACTCCCGTCGCGATGTGGTAGTCGCTGGAGATGATCGCCAGCTGCCGGACCTGCGGGTGCGACTCCGCCAGGATGTCGAAGGTATAGATGGCGTTCTGGGCCGTCATCAGGGAATGGTCCTCGACGATCAGCCGGGTGGGCTCCACGCCCTGCGCCTCCAGCCATTCGGCCATTCGCCCCGCCTCGGTGGCCGTCGGGTCGTCAGCCGCCGTCCCGCCGCCCGTGCAGGCGATGACCGCATGCGGGTACTTTTCGGAGGCCGCCAGCAGCACCTTCAGCCGTTCGACCAGCTCCTCCCGCATCGTTCCATCCGGATTCAGCTGAAAGCCCAGCGCGACCAGGCACAGCGAATCGTCGTCGGGCAGGTGATCGGGAAGCGCATCGTTGACCGTGACCGGCGCTTCCCAGAGGTCCATGATGCGGGCCCACTTATCGCCCAGCACTGGGTCGAGCGCGGCCAGGGCCGACAGCGCCTGCGCGTCCCTGACCCCGTTTGCCGCGTAGGATACCACGGCCCGCTCGATCTGGGACTGCGCGGAATCGGCCTGCCCTTCTTCCGCAACCGCGGGAAGCAGCGCCGCGGCGGCCAGGCACAACAGGACCAACCATACCATCCGTTTGAGTTTCATTTCCGAACATCCTCCTTTTATGTGCAATGACTGACTTTACTCAGACTACTCCCGCTTGTGGCGCTCCTCCCGTTCCCGGCGCTCGGCGGAGACCTCCTCGGCGGTCTTGACCCGCTGGCGCACCGCGCCGCGATAGCCCTCGTTGGTGGGAATGAGGCCGCCCTCGGCGAAGCGCGCCTTCGCCCGGGCGATGGCCTCGGCATACTGGGGCAGCCACGCCTCCTGGGCGATCAGCAGCTCGTCCACCATCTGCCACACCTCCGGCGGGTTGCACACCGCGCCGGTGAGCGGGTCCATCAGCACCGCCTGCTTGAGCAGCTCCGCGTCGCCGGCGACGGCCGCCTCCACGGCCAGCCGCTGCACCCACGCGGACTGGCTGCACACCGCCGCGCAGCCCAGGGGCAGCTCGCCCACCCTGGGCACGGAAATGCCGTTGCCGTCCACATAGCAAGGCACCTCCACCACGCACTCATCCGGCAGGTTGGAGATCGCCCCGTGGTTCATCACGTTGAAGTGGCCGCGATAGGTCCGGCCCGTCTCCAGCGCTTCGATGATGTAGCTGCCGTGCTCGCTGCTGCGCTCGGACCCGTCGTACCGCTTGGGCGGCTCGGCCATCAGCCTGGGATACTCCGTCTCGAACCAGTTGCGGTTCTCCCAGGTCTCCCTCAGGTAGCCGCCGGTCTCGCCGTTGATCCAGCTGGAGAGGTCGATCCACCTTTCAATTTCACCGGGCCGCTTGCGGTACCAGGCCACGTATTCCGACAGGTGTCCGTTGGACTCGGTGGAGTAATACCCGAAGCGCTTCAATACGTCGATGCGCACCTTCTCGGTGCGGCTGTACTCCGGGTGCTTCTCGAAGCCCTCCAGCAGCCTGCCGATCATCTCCTGGCCGCTGTGCTTCACGGACAGGTACCAGGTCTGGTGGTTCAGGCCCGCGCAGATCACGTCCAGCTCCTTCCGGTCCTTCACACCCAGCACGTCCGCGATCTGCATCTCGCCGTGGATCTCCCCGTGGCATAGGCCCAGCGTGCGCACGCCGCCGTACTTTATGCAGGCCCAGGTGAGCATGGCCATGGGGTTGGAATAGTTCAGCAGCAGCGCGTTGGGCTCGGCCACCTCTCGGATGTCCCTGCAGAAGTCCAGCACGGCGGCGATGCCCCGCTGGCCGTACATAATGCCGCCGACGCACAGCGTGTCACCCACGCACTGGTCCACGCCGTACTTCAGCGGGATGTCGATGTCCGTCTCAAAGGCCTCCAGCCCGCCGATGCGCACGCAGTTCACGATGTAGCGGGCGCCCTTCAGCGCCTCCCGGCGGTCCGTGGTGGCGAAGATCTTCGTCGGGATGCCGTTGGCCTCCAGGTCCCGCTGGCAAAGCCGGGTCACTCGATCCAGGTTGTCGGGGTTGATGTCCGTGAAGGCCACCTCGATGTTCCGCAGTTCCTTGACGGACATGATGTCGGTAAACAGGGTGCGCGCGAACGTCAGGCTGCCCGCGCCGATGATCGTCAGCTTGAATGCCATGCACTAACCTCCCATTCGATCAGTTCCGTATCCAGACCCGCATCTCCCCCACGCCCCGGTTGGCCCAGGCGTAGTAGGGAATCCAGCGCAGCTTGACGGGCTCGGCCTCCGGCGCGTCCCGGAAATCGTACAGCGCGCCGTCCCAGCTGCCGTCCTTCTCCCGCAGGCCGTCGGTGGTCAGCGTCACCACGCCGCCCAGGGTCTCCGGCTCCCAGCGGATCTCCGCCTCGGCGGCGGTATTCGCGCGCACGCTGTGCAGCGCGCCGCCGTTGTCCGCCTCCTCCAGGCAGTACACGATGGGCCCCCGCTGCAGCGCCACCTTTCCGGCGTCCTCCCGCACCTTCGGGTTGGCCCGGACCCACCGGGCGGGCATGGCCAGGGCCAGCTCGATGCCGTCGCCGGGGCGCCACTCGCGGTCAAGGACGGCATAGCCGTCCCTCACCGTGGCCTCCGCGGCCTCGCCGTTCACCGCCAGCGTCCACTCCCGGCACCAGCCCGGGATGCGCAGCGCGACGCGCTTGCGGCAAGGCGCATCCCCGGCGACGGTGAGCTTCACGTCGCCCTCCCAGGGGTAGTTGGTCTCCACCTTCAACACAAGGCCGTCTGCCCGAATCTCGCCGCCCGCATACAGGTTCACATACACGGCGTCCCCGGTCTCCGTCGCCACGTACTCCTCCAGCGAAGTCAGCATGCGGATCAGGTTCGGCGGGCAGCAGGCGCAGCCGAACCACTTCTGCCGCTCCGGCCTCACGTGGCGCTTGTAGGCGTCCTGCTCGCAGGCCTCCGGCACCACCTCCAGCGGGTTCACGTAGAAGAACCGCTTGCCGTCCAGTTGCATGCCGCTGATGACGCCGTTGTACAGGGCCCGCTCCATCACGTCGGCGTACTCCCCCTTCGGCTCCAGCAGCAGCATCCGCTTGGCAAAGAACACCAGGCCGATGGAGGCGCAGGTCTCGCCGTAGACGGTGTCGTTGGGCAGGTCGTAGTCGAATGTGAAGGCCTCGCCGTGTTCGCTGGAGCCCACCGCGCCGGTGATGTACATGCGGCGTTGGGTGGCGCTCTCCCACAGGTCTCGGCAGGCGCGGGCCAGCTCCGCGTCATCGGTCTCCCGGGCCACATCGGCCATGCCGCTGTAGAGGTACATGGCCCGCACGGCGTGCCCCTCGGCATTTCTCTGGGCCCGAACGGGCTGCTGGGCCTGGTAGTAGCGATAGCGCAGGGGGCTGTTCTTCCAGTAGAAGCCGTTGCCGTTGCGCTCTCCCTCCACCTCGAAGAACAGCGGGCTCTGGCCGCGCTCGTCCACGAAATACTTCGCCAGCCGCAGGTGCCTTTCGTCGCCGGTGACGGCGTACAGCCGCATCAGCGCCATCTCGATCACCGGGTGGCCGGGATAGCCCCGCAGCTTGCCCTCCTCCGGGCCGATGACGCTGTCGATGTGGTCCACGAAGCGGAGGGCCACATCCAGCAGCCTGCGCTTGCCGGTGACCTGGTAATAGGCCACGGCGGCCTCGATCATGTGGCCCGCCACGTACAGCTCGTGGTGGTCCTTCAGGTTCGTCCAGCGCCTATCCAGGCCGTTGATGATGTAATAGGTGTCCAGGTAGCCGTCGGGCTGCTGGGCCGCGGCCACCTCCTCGATGGCGCCGTCGGCAATGGCCTCCAGCCGCGGGTCGGGATGCCAGCGCAGGCTGAACGCCACGCCCTCCAGCCACTTGTACACGTCGCTGTCCTGGAACACGAAGCCCCCGAATTCACCCTGCTCCTTTCCCGCGGCGATGCGGAAATTGCGCATGCAGCGGCTGGGCTCGGCGTCCGCCTCCAATTGGTCGTTCAGCGCCCTCCACTGGTAGGGAATGCCCTCCCGCACCACGGTCTCCCGGAAGCGGTTCCAGAAGCGATCGTCCAGGGCGACATCCGTCAGGGGCTTTGCGTATCGACTCATGGCGAAACCTCCTCTGTCACAGTTGGATATCACGATTGTGATTCTTTCTTCCTGTATTTTACAACAACGCGCGTCTCTCCGCAACGATGCCCGGCCATATCAGAAAACTTTATCCCCTGCAATCGCGGCGGCAAAGAAACGGCCGCTTTCCTTTTTTTCCTTTGGAAAGCGGCCGTGATTTGTCCTCTGGGATTCAGAAGCCCCCGCGCGCCTACATCAGCGGCGCGATGAACTGCATCAGCTGCCCCATGATCTTGTAGGACAGCTTCTCGCCCTTGATGCTCTCGGGCGTGACCCGGCGGCACTTTGTGAGCGTCGCCTGGAAGTCCCGCTCAATGTCGGCAATGCAGGCCGTCTGATACATGTAGGTGGCGCACTCGAAGTGGTGGTAGAGGCTGCGGTAATCCAGGTTGATGGTGCCCACCACGGCCTTTTTGTCGTCGCTGACGAACACCTTCGCGTGGACGAAGCCGGGCGTATACTCGTAGATCTTCACGCCCGCCTCCACCAGCCGCTTGTAGTGGGCCTTGGCCAGCGCGTAGGCGAGGCTCTTGTCGGGGATGCCCGGCAGGATCAGCTTCACGTCCACGCCGCGCCGTGCGGCGTACTTGATCGCGGTCTCCAGCTCGCCGTCCAGGATCAGGTAGGGCGTCATGATGTGCACGTAGTCCGTCGCCCGGTTCAGGATGTCCATGTACACCGTCTCGCCCACCTTGTCGTCGTCCAGCGGGCAATCCCCGTAGGGGATCACGAAGCCGGAGGGCTGTTCCGGCACATACCTGGTGTCCTTCAGCCAGGGCTCAAACTCCGGCTCCTTCTCGGTGATGTTCCACATCTGCAGGAACATCAGCGTGAAGCTCTTCACCGCGTCGCCCCTGAGCATCACCGCGGTGTCCTTCCAGTGGCCGAAGCGCTCGACGCGGTTGATGTACTCATCCGCCAGGTTGACGCCGCCGTTGAAGGCCACCTTGCCGTCGATCACCAGGATCTTGCGGTGGTCGCGGTAGTTGTAGTGGGAGGAGATTACGGGCCGGATCGGCGCGAAGGCCTTGGCCTTGATGCCCTTCTCCTCCAGCAGCTTGCAGTAGTTCGCGGGCAGCGTGGAGATCTCCAGCATGCCGTCGTACATCACCCGCACGTCGACGCCCACCTTCGCCTTCTCCACCAGGATCTCCAGGATGCTGCCCCACATGAAGCCCTCCTCGATGATGAAGTATTCCATGAAGATGAACTTCTCCGCCTTTTTCAGCTCCTCCAGCATCGCGGCAAACTTGTCCTCGCCCATCGGGAAAAACCTGACCTCGGTCCTGTCGTACACGGGAAAGCAGTTGCTCTGGTTCAGGTAGGTGACCAGGTCGTCCGTGCCGGAGGGATCGCCGGCCAGCCTTTCCAGCACGCCCTCGGGCTGTGGGATGGCGCTCCTGGTCGCGTCGATCAGCTCCGCTTCCCGGCGCTGGATGGCGCGGTGGCCCAGGTTCATCTGCGTGAAGGCCAGCAGGGCCGCGCCGGACACCGGAAGGATGGCGATGATGAACATCCACGTCAGCCTGGCGGTGGAATCCATGCCGCTGTTGAACAGGTAGATCACCGTGCCGACGGTGAGCACCACCAGCGCCGCCTCGAAGATCGGCAGCAGGCCCTTGAGCCACCCATAGAAGCCGACCACCAGCAGCAGCTGCACGACCAGCAGCAGCACGATCACAAAGAACCGGCTGAACAGCAGGTGGATCAGACCCTTTTTCCTCGGCTTTGCCAGCCTGTAGATGTCGCTCATTTCCATCCTTCCTTCCGTGTTCATTCACCCATTGCGGCGCGGCTTGCCTGCCCTTCTTCTCGCGGAAAAGGCGCTGCGCAAAGAACAGGCCGACGACGATCCCGACAAACCCGATGGCGCGGAACACGGCGGTTTCCGCCGCCACGCCCGCAGGCCTCGTCAAATCATACAAAGCCGAACGGCATTGTTTTGATGGGTTTATTCTATCACATCACTTTCCCGTCCGCAAGGGAAACACATTCAGTTCAAAGCCGATTGCGGAAGATGGGCAGAAGTGCCGCAGGATCAGCATGCTGTCTTCAAATCAGAGCCAAACGCGCTATGATTGTCGGCGCGTTCCTGAACGCTTCGCTAAGCCTGCGGCAACAGAACCCGCCGACCCGGAAAATCGTTCCGTTTCCCAAATCATGTACAATATGGAAAAAATCTGTGAGTTCCCCCGCAGGAGCACTCACAGATTTCGCTCGGTTTCAATTCCATTTCGATACGATCACCGGGATCGATCCCTGTCGGTTTGACACGCTTTTGCAAGGATCATTCATTCGGACTGCAGCGCGTCGTAGCCCTCCTCGCCCGTGCGGACGCGCACGACGTTCTCAACATCCGTCACGAAGATCTTGCCGTCGCCAATGTGGCCGGTATGCAGGGTGCGCTTCGCGGTTTCGACGACCATGCGGACCGGGACCTTGCTGACGACGATGTCCACCTGCGCCTTGGGCAGCAGCGTGACCTCCACGGGCGTGCCGCGGTAGTATTCCGGCTTGCCCTTCTGCGTGCCGTAGCCCATGACGTTGGTGACGGTCATGCCGGTGATGCCGATCTTGTTCATGGCCCTTTTCAAGGCCTCCAGGCTGGCCGGGCGGCAGATGATGCGCACATTGGTGTAGACCGGCGCGTCGGGGGCCTTTTCCTTCGTCGCCCGCGCGGGCGCTTCGTAGTCCCCGGCGGGAATCGCCACGGGCTCGGCGTCCTCCACCGCGCTGTCCGTCATGATGGTGAAGCCGGAATAGGCGGTGTGCAGGCCGTGCTCCGAGCGATCCAGGCCCATGACCTCGTCCTCCGCGCTGGCCCGCAGGCCGATGGTGGCTTTGATGATCGAGAATACGATGGTGATGACCACCGCTGTCCAGGCGATCACCGAGCCGACGCCCAGCAGCTGCACGCCCAGGAACCTGAACCCGCCGCCGTAGAACGCGCCCTTCATCGTGGAAATGCCGGTGGCGAACAGGCCAGTCAGGATCGTGCCCAGCGCGCCGCACACGCCGTGGACGGAGATCGCGCCGACGGGATCGTCGATCTTCACGACCTTGTCGAAGAACTCCACCGACAGCACCACCGCGATGCCGCAGCACAGGCCGATGATCGCCGCGCCGAAGGGATCAACAGCGTCGCAGCCCGCCGTGATGCCCACCAGCCCCGCCAGGGAGGCGTTGAAGGTCATGGACACGTCCGGCTTGCCGTAGCGCAGCCAGGTGAAGATCATGGTCGTCAGCGTGGCCACGGCGGCGGCCAGGTTGGTGTTGAAGAACACCAGGCCGGCGGAGACGATCAGTTCGTCGCTGTCCATGCCCACGGTGCTCGCGCCGTTGAAGCCGAACCAGCAGAACCAGAGGATGAACACGCCCAGCGCCGCGATGGACAGGTTGTGCCCAAGGATCGCCCGGGGCTTTCCGTCCGCGCCGTACTTGCCGATGCGGGGCCCCAGCATCTTCGCGCCGATCAAGGCGCACACGCCGCCCACCATGTGCACGCAGGTGGAACCGGCGAAGTCGTGGAAGCCCAGGTCGCTGAGCCAGCCGCCCCCCCAGATCCAGTGCCCGGACACGGGATAGATGAACAGGGAAATCGCCGCCGAGTAGACGCAATAGGCGGAGAACTTCGTGCGCTCGGCCATCGCGCCGGAGACGATGGTGGCGCTGGTGGCGCAGAACACCGTCTGGAAGATGGCGTAGGCCCACAGCGGCACGCCCGCGGGCAGGATGTGGCTGTAGTCACCCAGGATGAAAGGATCGATCCGGCCGAAGGCCGCCGTGCCCGCGCCGAACATGATGCCGAAGCCCACCAGCCAGTACAGCGGCGTGCCGATGCAGAAGTCCATCAGGTTCTTCATCAGGATGTTGCCCGTGTTCTTGGCCCGGGTGAAGCCCGCCTCGCACATGGCGAAGCCCGCCTGCATGAAGAACACCAGCGCCGCGCCCAGCAGCACCCAGATCGTGTTTACCGCGGAAAATGTCATATTACATACCTCCAATCTATTCCAAAAACAAAGCGCAGGGGTGCCTGCGGGATCGCTCCCGCGCGCACCCTTGCGCCTTGGTGGAAACTATTAAAATGTCAGACCCCGCTGGCCCCGTAGTTGGACAGCACCCGCGCGGACGGGTCGTCCACGTCGCAGCCGGGCCAGGTCCGGTTGGGCATCCAGAAGTCAACGATCATACGCGCCTGGCCGGGATAGTATCGCTCGAAGAGCTCCCGGTACAGCAGGCTCTCCTTCGTGAACGGGCGGCAGTAGTCGTATCGCGCCGCCTTTTCGATGAACTCGGCGTCGGTATAGGTGCGCTCGGCCAGGGCCTTGAGGTCGCTGACCATCGAATGCCCCACCGCGTCGGAGAACGCCGCCTTCTGCCGCCAGAGGATCTCGTCGGGCAGGATATGGTCGTCGGCAAACGCCTTTCGTATGAGGTACTTGCCCATGTGCGGGTGGCAATCCCGGAGGGATTGACAGTTTCCGGCAACGCCGGAAACCGTCGCCGGCAACATCGAAGATTTTGCCGCGACGCCCTGCCTGTTCATCTTCAATTCAGGATCGATGGACATGGCGTAGCGCACGAACTTCAAGTCCCCGAAGGGCACCCGCGCCTCCAGGCTGTTCACGCTGATGCAGCGGTCCGCGCGGAGCACGTCGTACATGTGCAGCTCGCGGACGCGCTTCTCCGCCTCCTCCTGGAAGGCCGCGGCGCTGGGGGCGAAGTCGGTGTACTTATAGCCGAACAATTCATCCGAGATTTCGCCTGTCAGCAGCACCCGGATGTCGGTGTGCTCGTGGATGTACTTGCACACCAGGTACATGCCGATGGACGCGCGGATGGTGGTGATGTCCCAGGTGCCCAGCAGCTCCACCACGGTGGGCAGCGCCTCCAGCACGTCCTTCTCGCTGATGATGACCTCGGTGTGGTCCGAGCCGATGAAGTCGGCGACCATGCGGGCATATTTCAGGTCGATGGCGTCCACGTCCATGCCGATGGCGAAGGTGCGGATGGGCTTGTCGAGTATTTTTTGCGCGATGGCGCACACCAGCGAGGAGTCCAGCCCGCCGGAGAGCAGGAAGCCCACCGGCGCGTCGGCGTCCAGGCGCTTCTCCACGCCGTCAATCAGCAGGCGGCGCAGCTTTTGACAGATATGATCCTCGTCCTTCATGGTGAACTGGTCCACATGGGCCGGATCGGCATAGCGGACAAACTCGCCGTCCACCCAGTAGTGTCCCGGCGGGAAGGGCAGGATTGCATCGCACAGGCCCATCAGGTTCTTGGGCTCGCTGGCAAAGGCCGTGCCACCGTCGGGCAGCCTGCCGTAGTATAACGGGCGGATGCCGATGGGGTCCCGGGCGGCGATCAGCCGGTCAGCCTCGCCATCATAGAGGATCAGCGCGAACTCCGCGTCCAGCGTCTTGAACATCTCCACGCCGTATTCCTTGTACAGCGGCAGCAGGATCTCGCAGTCCGACGCGCTTTGGATGGGAAAGCCCTCGTCGATCAGCCGCTGGCGCAGCGGCCGGAAGCCGTACAGCTCGCCGTTGCAGACCACATAGGATTCACCCATCTGAAACGGCTGCATGCCCTCTTTCGTCAGGCCCATGATGGCCAGACGATGAAAGCCCAGCCAGCCCCGGGGAATCTCCACGAAGCGGCTCATGTCCGGGCCGCGGGAGACGGTGCGGTTGAAGCACGCGAGCAGCCTGTCCTTGGGGATCGTCTTGCCCTCAATGCCGAATATGGAGCACATATCACGCACCGCCTTCTCTGAAAATTTGAGCGTATTCTATCACGCGCCTCCGGCCTTTGTCAATACGGAAATGCAATTAAGAATTTGTAAACTTGCAGAATTACATTATAATGCCCGCAGATTTGCACGCATTCCGCATTTCTAATTCTTTTAACATTCAAAACCTCTTGACAGTTAGCCCATGGATATGCTATGCTTTGTGTGTGACAAGGCAAGGGCGTCGTGTTATACGACCCCCTTGCCCTTTTTATTTGGTTATCGCCGTGCCCGCCACGGCGACCCGGCCAACAGTCCTGTCGAGCCCGCTGCCTGACCAAATCCATTCGGAGGTGTAATCATGAGCAAATATACCAAGGAAGATATCATCAAGCTCGTCAAGGAAGGCGACGTGGAGTTCATCCGCATGCAGTTTACCGACATCTTCGGCCAGCTGAAGAACGTGGCCATCACCGCCAGCCAGATCGAGAAGGCCGTGAACAACGAGATCATGATCGACGGCAGCTCCATCGAGGGCTTCGTGCGCATCAACGAATCCGACCAGTACCTGCGGCCCGACCTGGACACCTTCGCCATCCTCCCCTGGCGGCCCCAGCACGGCAAGGTGGCGCGGCTGATCTGCGACGTGTACAACCCGGACGGCACCCCCTTCATGGGCGACCCCCGCGGCACGCTGAAGCGCATCCTGAAGAAGGCCGCCGACATGGGCTACAGCTTCAACGTGGGCCCGGAGATGGAGTTCTTCCTGTTCCAGACCGACGAGCAGGGCCGGCCGACCACCACGACTGCCGACGAGGCGGGCTACTTCGACCTGGGTCCCCTGGACCACGGCGAGAGCACCCGGCGGGAGATCTGCATGGCGCTGGAGCAGATGGGCTTTGAGATCGAGGCCAGCCACCACGAAGTGGCCGCGGGTCAGCACGAGATCGACTTCAAGTATGCCGATGCCCTGACCGCCGCCGACAACATCATGACCTTCAAGCTGGCGGTGAAGACCCTGGCCCAGAAGAACGGCCTGCACGCCACGTTCATGCCCAAGCCGGTGTTCGGCATCAACGGCAGCGGCATGCACACCAACATGAGCTTGTTCAAGGACGGCAAGAACGTGTTCGCCGACCCGTCCGATTCCAGGGGTTTGAGCAAAGAGGCTTATTCCTTCATCGCCGGCATCCTCAGGCACGTGCGGGGCATGGCGGCCATCACCAACCCGCTGGTGAACAGCTACAAGCGGCTGGTGCCGGGCTACGAGGCCCCCTGCTACCTGGCCTGGAGCGCCAGCAACCGCTCGGCCCTGATCCGCATTCCCGCGTCCCGGGGCATGGGCACCCGCGTGGAACTGCGCTGCCCGGACCCGTCCTGCAACCCCTACCTGAACATGGCGGTGTGCCTGGCGGCGGGCCTGGACGGCATCGAAAAGGGCCTGACCCCGCCGGACGAGATCACCGAGAACATCTTCGCCATGGACGCCGCCACCCGCGCGGCCAAGGGCATCGAGAGCCTACCGGGGACGCTGCACGAGGCCGTGAAGTGCCTGAAGGCCGACGAGGTCATTTGCGAGGCACTGGGCGAGCACGTGCTCTCCCAGTACGTCGAGGGCAAGGAGAAGGAGTGGGACGCCTACCGGACGCACGTGAGCTCGTGGGAAATTGACAGATACCTGGTCATGTACTGAACATGATTGTGGAATAAGGGGACGGTTCCTAAGGGGACGGTTCCTTGTTCCACTCCCGATCAAAAATGGAATAAGGAACCGTCCCTATATTCCAAACAGGAGGTGGCAGTATGCCGAGGATCGTGATCGCAGGCACATCGGAAGTCAGCCGCGCACAGCTCTCCCGGCTGCTGGCTTCCTCCGGATATGCGGTGTTCCGTCTCTGCGCCTCGGAGGGCGAGCTGCGGCGGACGCTGAATGAATGCGAGGACGGCATCGCGCTCATGGCCGGCATCCAGCCGGACGACATCGCCGCTGATTTCGGGGAACGCTTCCAGTTTCTCCTGATCGGCAGGCCGGAGGCGCTCTCCGCCTGCGAATCGCCCCGGGTATTCAAGCTGGCCTATCCCTGTCCCGGCAGCACGGTGATCGGGGCGGTGGAGATGCTTTCCCAGCTGCACGCCATGCGCCTGCCCCACAGAAGCGGCGGGGACAAGGCGCTGGTGGAAGACGCCAAGCGCCTGCTGATGGACAGGTACCAAATCGACGAGCCGGAGGCCCATCGGCGCATGCAGCGCTACGCCATGGCACACAACGTGAAGATGACGGACTATGCCGCGCAGTTGTTACAAGGGGGTTCCAACGATGGTTGACCAGCAATACCCACTCTACCACCCCGAACTGGAGCATGAATCCTGCGGCGTCGGCGCGATCGTCGATCTCAGCGGCCGCGCCACCCACCGCACCGTGGACCAGGCGCTCACCATCGTGGAACGCCTGGCCCATCGCGCAGGTTCAGACGCCCTGGGCACCACCGGCGACGGCGTGGGCATCATGACCCAGCTGCCCCACGAATTCTTCACCGCATGGGCGCGGGAGGAAGGCATATCCCTCGGCAAGCCCGGCGACTACGGCGTCGGGATGTTCTTTTTGCCGGAGGATGAAGTGGGTGTTTCCAATACCTGCCGCATATTCGACCAGCTGGCGGTATCGGAGGGCATCCCCGTGCTGGGCTGGCGGGATGTCCCCTGCCACCCAGCCCAGCTTGGCGCGGGCGCACGCAGGACCATGCCCCGCATCCGGCAGTGCTTTTTGAAGCGGCCCACAGGCATCGCTTCGGGATCGGACTTTGACAGAAGGCTGTACGTCCTGCGCCGGGTGTTTGAAAAGCAGGACACGGACACCTACATCTGTTCGCTGTCCTCCCGCACCATCGTGTACAAGGGCATGATGCTGGTGAGCCAGCTTCGGTCCTTCTACGATGATCTCCAGGACGTGCGCTATGTGTCGCAGATGGCCATGGTGCACTCCCGCTTCTCCACGAACACCTTCCCCAGCTGGTCCAAGGCCCACCCCCAGCGGATGCTCCTGCACAACGGCGAGATCAACACCATCCGCGGCAACCACGACCGCATGAAGGCCCGGGAGGAGACCATGCGCTCGGCCATCATGGGGGAATCCATGCGTCGCGTGCTGCCCGTGGTGGACCCCGACGGCAGCGATTCCCAAATGCTGGACAACACGCTGGAATTCCTGGCCATGAACGGCTTTCCGCTGCCGCTGGCGGGCATGGTATTGTTGCCCGAGCCCTGGCAGGGCGAGAAGGACGAGAAGCCCTGGCACGACCTGTACCGCTGCTACGCCACGATGATGGAGCCCTGGGACGGCCCTGCCGCCATCCTCTATTCCGACGGCGACAGCGTGTGCGCGTCGCTGGACCGGAACGGACTGCGCCCGCTGCGCTGCGCCTTGACCGACGACCGGCGGCTGATCCTGTCCTCGGAGGCCGGGGTACTATATGAAGAAAACGCCCATATCCGCCGCCGTTGGAAGCTCAAGGGCGGGGACGTGCTAATGGCGGACCTGCGCACCGGCGAACTGCTGGAATCGGAAGCGCTGAAGACGTCTTACGCCAAACAGCATCCGTATGGGGAATGGGTGAAACAGATTGTCAGACTGGACGACCTGCCTGAGGCCCCTGTGAATGACAAGATTGATGATGTCCAAATCCTCTGCAAGGCCTTCGGCTACGCTTACGAGGACGTTCAGGACATCATCCTTCCCATGGCTCAAACCGGGCAGGAGCCCATCGTGTCCATGGGCGCGGACGAGCCATTGGCCGCGCTGTCGAAGGCCCATCCGCCGCTGTACGATTATTTCAAGCAGCGCTTCGCCCAGGTGACCAACCCGCCCATCGACGCGCTGCGGGAGGCCTGCAAGACGGACTGCTCCATCTATATCGGCGACGATGGCAACCTGCTGTCCCACGATGCCGACAACTGCACCGTGCTGGAGCTGCCCTCGCCGGTGCTGACGGAGGCGGAATTGCAGCGCATCCGCAACATTGACCATCCCTCCTTCACCGTGCGGGCAGTCTCCCTGCTCTATCCGGTCAATACGCGCCTTCGCCAGGCCATGCGGGACTTCTTCGCGGCCTGCGACGCGGCCTGCGCGGACGGCGCGAACATCCTCATACTGTCCGACCGGGGCGTGGACGCCGGACACCTGGCCATCCCCTCGCTGCTGGCGGTCTCCGCGCTGGAGCAGCACCTGATCCACATCAAGAAGCGCACGAAGGTCTCCGTCATCCTGGAGAGCGGCGAGCCCCGGGACACCCACCAGCTGGCCATGCTGATCGCCTACGGCGCGCGGGCGGTGAACCCGTACCTGGCCCACGCGGTCATCCGGGAGCATTTGGACGGCGAGGCCATCCAGAAATACAATAAGGCCCTGACCGCGGGCGTCTTGAAGATCGCCTCCAAGATGGGCGTTTCCACGCTGCAGGCCTATCAGAGCGCCCAGCTCTTCGAGGCCGTGGGGCTGGACGGGCAATTCGTCGATCAGTATTTCACCAATACGCCCTGCTCTCTGGGCGGCAGGGGGCTGCACGACGTGGAATCCGACAGCCGGTATCACCACGACCAGGCGTTCCGGAATCCCCTTCATGCGGGCCTGGCCAGCGTCGGACGCCACAAGCTGCGCACCGGCGAAGGGGCTGAGGAACACCTGTACAGCCCGAGGGTCATCCACCTGCTCCAGCAGGCGGTCTGGACAAACGACAGGGCAAAGTTCGACGAGTACGCCAAGCTGGTGGAGCAAGACGGCCCGCGCACCATCCGCGCGTCGCTGGATTTCAACTACGGGGTGTGCAACCCCGTGCCGCTGGACGAGGTGGAGCCTGTCGAGAGGATCGTCAGGCGCTTCAAGACCGGCGCGATGTCCTATGGCTCCATCTCCCAAGAGGCCCACGAGTGCATGGCGAAGGCGATGAACCACCTGGGCGGCAAGTCCAACAGCGGCGAAGGCGGCGAGCTGCCGGAGCGCTTCGGCACGGAACTCAACTCCGCCATCAAGCAGGTGGCCTCCGGGCGCTTCGGCGTGACCCGGGAGTATCTGCTGTCCGCGAGGGAGATTCAGATCAAGATGGCCCAAGGCGCGAAGCCCGGCGAGGGCGGACACCTGCCCGGGGCAAAGGTGACGGAAAGCGTGGCGAAGACCCGCTGCTCCACCCCCGGCATATCATTGATCTCTCCCCCGCCGCATCACGACATCTATTCGATTGAAGACCTCGCCGAATTGATATACGATCTGCAGGTGGCTTGCCATAATCCCGGATTATGCCAAGCCAGTTCAGCGCAAGGCGCTGAACCGCGAAACCCAGGGTTTCGCGCCTCATGCGCGAACGAAGGCGCGAAGATCACTGTGAAGCTGGTGTCCTCCACCGGCGTGGGCACCATCGCCAGCGGCGTGGCCAAGGCCGGGGCGGGCGGCATCCTGATCTCCGGCGGCGAGGGCGGCACCGGCGCGGCCCCCATGTCCAGCGTCCATCACGCGGGGCTTCCCTGGGAGATCGGCCTGGCCGAGACCCACCAGGTGCTTTGTCGGAACCGCCTGCGCCAGACCGTGACGCTGGAGACCGACGGCAAGCTGATGTCCGGCCACGACGTGGCCGTGGCGCTGCTGCTGGGGGCGGAGGAATTCGGCTTCGCCACCGCGCCGCTGATCACCATGGGCTGCCGCATGATGCGCGTGTGCCACCTGGGCACCTGTCCCTTTGGCGTGGCGACCCAGGACCCCGAGCTGCGCAAGCGGTTCGTCGGCAAGCCGGAATACGTGGAGCGCTTCATGATCTTCGTGGCGCAGCAGTTGCGGGAGATCATGGCATGGCTCGGCGCTCGGACGGTGAACGAGCTGGTAGGCCGAAGCGACCTTTTGAAGATGAAGGACGACGCCGAAATGGACCTCTCTGCCCTGATCGGCTTTAGCCGGAATACCCACTTCCAGCCGGAATCGAAATACGATTTCAAGCTGCATGAGCGCATGGACGCGCGGCTGGTACAGGACTACGCCCCGCGTCCTCGCTGGCGCGGGCCGCGGGAATCCTGCCCTTCGGGCAGCGCCGAGCGAACGGGCGCGTCTTGGGCTCCGCCCGGCGCTTGCGCCTTCAGTCCGGCTTTGCTGGACGCTATTCACGTTCAACTGACCACCACCGACCGGGCCTTCGGCGCGCTGCTCAGGGGCGAGCGCCACATCCAGGCCCAGGGCTGCGGCGGCCAGAGCTTCGGCGCGTTCCTTCCGAGGGGCCAGAGCATCGCGCTCTACGGCGTGGCCAACGACTACCTGGGCAAGGGCCTCTCCGGCGGCACACTGGCCATCTGTCCCCCCGCAGACGCGGTGTGGAACCCAGGGGACACCTTGATCGGCAACGTCGCCCTCTACGGCGCGACCAGCGGCCATGCCTTCATCGCGGGCATGGCGGGCGAGCGCTTCGCCGTGCGCAATTCCGGCGCGTGGGCCGTCGTAGAGGGCGTGGGCGACCACGGCTGCGAGTACATGACCGGCGGCCGCGTGGTGGTGCTGGGGCCGGTGGGCGCCAACTTCGGCGCGGGCATGTCCGGCGGCATCGCCTGGGTGCTGGACGAGGAAGGGATGCTGGAACGGCGCGTCAACGGCGGCCTGGTGCGGGTACATGAAGTCACCCGCGAGCAGGCCGGGGAGCTGCGTCAACTGCTGGAGATGCACCTGGAGGCCACGGGCTCCGTCAAAGCCGAGGCAATCCTCGCGGACTTCGAGGCGTGGCTGCCAAGGTTCAAAGCCGTCATATCGGACGAATACCTGAACTATCTGAGCGACCGGCGCAGCCGGACTGAGGGTGCAAGCGCAGTCGAAGACAAGACGCGCCCAAAACCCGCAGCCTGTTCCAGCGAGGACGCGGGGCGTTTGAAAGGGAGGCGTGATTGATGGGTAAGCCTACGGGATTCATGGAGGTCGCCCGCGCGGAGAATCCCTACCGCGACGAGGCGGCGCGCCTTCGCGACTTCGAGGATCTGCACATTCCCCAGCCCATCGACGCGCGGCAGGCGCAGGCCTCCCGCTGCATGAACTGCGGCGTGCCCTTCTGCCAGTCGGACTTCGGCTGTCCGCTGCACAACCTGATCCCGGAGTGGAACGACCTGCTGTACCGGGGCAGGGAGCGCGAGGCGCTGGAGCGGCTGCTCATGACCGCGCCGTTTCCGGAGTTCACGGGCCGGGTGTGCCCGGCGCTGTGCGAAAAGGCGTGCAATCTGGAAAATGAAGCATTGACCAACCGGGACAACGAGCTGTACCTGATCGAAACGGGGTTTGAAAAGGGCTGGGTCCAGCCGAGAATCCCCCACAGGCGCACGGGCAGGCGCGTGGCCGTGGTCGGCAGCGGTCCCGCCGGACTGGCGGCAGCCGACCTGCTGAACCGGCTGGGCCACGCGGTCACGGTGATCGAGCGCGCAGACCGCGCCGGGGGCCTTTTGATGTACGGCATCCCCAACATGAAGCTGCCGAAAGCCGTAGTGGAGCGGCGAATCCGGCTGATGGAGGCCGAGGGCGTGCGGTTTCTGCTGAACGCGGAGGCGGATGCGTCGATCATGGACGAGTACGACGCCGTGGCGCTCTGTGGCGGCGCGAAGAAGCCGCGGGCGCTGAACGTGGAGGGCGTCTTCGCCGTGGATTATCTGACGGCGGCGACAAAAGCCGTATTGTCCGGGAATGAACCCGCCATTGACGCCAACGGCAGGCATGTGGTGGTCGTGGGCGGCGGCGACACCGGCAACGACTGCGTAGGCACCGCGCTCCGGCAGGGCTGCGCATCCGTCCTCCAGCTGGAAATGATGCCCGCGCCGCCGGTTGAGCGCAGCGCCAACAATCCCTGGCCGGAGTGGCCGCGCACGCTGCGCACCGACTATGGGCAAATGGAGGCCATCCACTGGCAGGGCGGCGACCCGCGCATATACGAGACGACCGTCAAGCGCCTCCTTCCCGGGGCAATCGAAATTGTGAAGCTGAAGGGCTTCGACCCCATCCCCGGCACGGAGCGGGTCCTGCCCTGCGACCTGCTGCTGATCGCGGCGGGCTTCGTGGGCTGTGAGACGGCCACCGCCGAGCGGTTCGACGTCAAACTCAGTCCCAGGGGCTGTATGATGCCCGAGAACGGCAGCCATCACCTGCGGGGCAACCTCTTTTCCGCGGGCGACATGCGCACCGGCCAGTCCCTGGTGGTGCGCGCGCTGGCGGACGGCCGGGCGGCGGCGGTGGAGATCGATTGGTACCTGAGGGAAATGAATGGCAGATTGTGATGGTAAAATGTTGTTTGAAGAAGAGGGAAAAGGGAATAGGGAAAAGGGAATAGGAAATGCGGTTGCCACGCATATCCGTAATCCTCTCGGCTCCCCTTTCACGCACTGGTGCTACTGCCCGGAGGGCAAGCGACCGCTGCCCAGGGGAGCCATGGCTGCCGCGTTGAGTTGCAATGCTTCTTTTCTGCGCGGTAGCCACTGTTCCTTATCCCTTTTCCCTTATCCCTTTTCCCTCTACAAATTCCAATTTACCAACCATCGAACCAACATAGGAGAATAAACTATGACCAAATACATCTTTGTCACCGGCGGCGTGGTGTCGGGCCTGGGCAAGGGCATCACGGCGGCGTCGCTGGGGCGGCTGTTGAAGGCGCGGGGCTTGAAGGTGGCCGCCCAGAAGCTGGACCCCTACATCAACGTGGACCCCGGCACCATGAGCCCCTACCAGCACGGGGAGGTTTACGTCACCGAGGACGGCGCGGAGACCGACCTGGACCTGGGCCACTACGAGCGCTTCATCGACGAGGACCTGAACCAGTTCTCCAACCTGACCACGGGAAAGGTCTATTCCAACGTCATCCAGCGGGAGCGCCGGGGCGGGTATCTGGGCAGCACGGTGCAGACCATCCCCCACATCACCGATGAGATCAAGGCCTTCATCCATCAGGTGGGAAAGAGGACGGATGCCGACGTGGTCATCACCGAGATCGGCGGCACCATCGGCGACATCGAATCCCAGCCCTTCATCGAGGCCATCCGCCAGGTCGGGCTGGAGGTGGGCCGGGAGAACGCGCTGTACATCCACGTCACGCTGGTGCCCTACCTGAAGGCCTCCGGCGAACACAAGTCGAAGCCCACCCAGCACTCCGTGAAGGAGCTCCAGGGCATGGGCATCATCCCCAACATCATCGTGCTGCGGGCGGACGAGCCCATCACGGATGAGAGCATCTTTGCCAAGATCGCCCACTTCTGCAACGTCAAGCCCGACTGCGTCATCGAAAACCGCACGCTGCCGAACCTGTACGAGGCCCCCCTGATGCTGGAAGCGGCGAACCTGTCCGGCATCGTCTGCCGGGAGCTTCACATCGACGCGCCGGAGCCGGACCTGACGGAATGGCGGGCGCTGGTGGAGCGCATCCACCATCAGTCCAGGACCGTGAGGATCGGCCTGGTCGGCAAATACGTGCAGCTGCACGACGCCTATCTGTCCGTTGCGGAGGCTCTGCGCCACGCGGGCTACGCGCTGGACACGAAGGTTGAGATTGAATGGATCGATTCTGAGACGCTGACAGGGGATAATTATGTGGAAATCCTGTCCGGTGCGTCGAGCGCAGCGGGACTGAGCCCGCAAGCGCCGCCCGAAGGGCAAGATCCCCGCGGGTCGCAAGCGCGTGCGCGCGGGGCGATAGACGGCATCATCGTCCCCGGCGGCTTTGGGAGCCGGGGCATCGAGGGCATGATCTTGGCGGCACAGTATGCCCGCGAACATCACGTGCCCTACTTCGGCATCTGCCTGGGCATGCAGATCGCCGTGATCGAATACGCGCGGCACGTCGCGGGTCTCGAAAGGGCCAATTCCCACGAATTTGACGAAGCCAGCCCTCACCAGGTCATTCACTACATGCCCGATCAGAATGACGACATCGACAAGGGCGGCACGCTTCGGCTGGGCAGATACCCCTGTATGCTGCAGCCCGGGACGGCCATCGCGGCCTGCTACGGCGCCAGCGAAATCAGCGAGCGCCACCGCCACCGCTATGAGTTCAACAACGCCTACCGCGACGCGCTGCAGGCCGCCGGCCTCACCCTCTCCGGCCTCTCCCCCGATGGGCGGCTGGTGGAGACCATCGAGGTCCCCGGCGAGCGCTTCTTCATCGGCGTGCAGTTCCACCCGGAGTTCAAGAGCCGTCCCAACAAACCGCACCCGCTGTTTATGGGGTTTGTAAATGCAGCCTTGAATCCTGTCAATCACAGGGATGGCTGAAATCCCTGGCTGCGGCTCTGTAACAATTGATTTGGCGTACTGTCAATCAGGGCGTGTCTCTAAAATCGCCGCGTCGCATTTTGGATATCTTTGCCGTCATTTCCGCGTTGCTTTTCCTTGAATTACCGCCGGTAAATCTGCGGAAAAGCGCCTTGAAATGCAGCCAAATCCATTCGAAATTGTAACACTTCGGCTATAGAAACACGCCCTGATATCACCAAGGACAGAGATCGTTTATGCGTTTGCCCTTACTTCTTCAAATTGGTTTTGGATTATCCGTAAGTGCCTCGTCCCTCTTTCCATTCTGCGCCGTTGAGGTTCCTGTTATTGGTCCGCCTCGTCGTACAGCGCCGCGAGCACCTCTGGCGTGACGGAGCCAATCTGGTTGTACACGACCTCGCCCTTACGGTTCAGCACGATGGTCTGCGGCAGCGTGCCTGTGCCGCCGACGATGGTGTTCACCGCGTCGTCGGTGTCCGTGGCGAAGGGCATGGCGTAGCCCTTGTCCGCGACGAAGGCCACCGGGTCCGCCGTCACCAGCTTCGAATGCACGGCGATCATGGCGATGTCGCCCTCGTGGTCCGCGTACAGCTCGCTGAAATAGGGCAGCTCGTGGATGCACGGCGTGCAGTGGGTCGCCCACAGGTTGATGAACACGATCTTGCCCCGCGTGTCCGCCAGGTGGAATTCAGTGCCATCGTAGCACTCAAGGGTGAAGTCCTCCAGCTGCTCGCCGACCTCGTGGCCGATGGGCGCGTCGCTTTCATAGCTGACCGCCGCGGGAGCCTCCGTCTCCACCGGCGCCTCCGTCTCAGCCGGCGCCTCCGTGGCGGCGGGAGCCTCGCTCGCAGCCGGCTCATCGACCTCGGCGGGCTCGCTGGCTGCCGCCGCGGCCGGTTCCGGCTTGGCCCCCTTGCGCACCGCGGGATCCAGGAAATTGAACCACACGAGGGCGAAGCACAGCACGGCCAATGCCGCGCCCCAGAGGATCCGTCCGGTCTTCCGGCGCTTGGCAGGCGCGGCTGGGGTATCGCCCGCGCAGCCCATCTCAGGTGCCTTGAGGGTGATTCGGCCCGCCTTGATGGAGATCGCCCCCTGTTTGCAGACCTCCATGCACTTGCCGCAGTGGATACACTCGTGGTCGCTCACATGGCGCACGTCCATGCCGCAGTGCCGCACGCAGGCGCCGCAGTGGTTGCAGCGGTTCTCATCCACCTTCACGCCGATGACGTTGAAGCGGTTGAACAGGCCGTAGATCGCTCCCAGCGGACAGATGAAGCGGCAGAAGCTGCGATAGCAGAACACGCACGCCAGGCCGATCACCAGCATGATGACGAACTTGCGGGTGAACAGTATGCCCAGCATGCTGTAATATGAAGTGTTCGCGGGGTTGGCCAGATGGCCCATCGCGCCTTCAAAGGTACCTGCGGGACAGATGTACTTGCAGAAGCCCGGCAGGGGGATCTGATAGCGCAGGCCATACCACAGGGGGATGGCGATCACGAATACGGCCAGTATCACGTATTTGAGCCACGACAGCGCCCGGGTGACGCGGCTCTTCTTCAGCTTCGGCGTGGGGATCTTGTGCAGCAGCTCCTGGATCAGCCCCAGCGGGCACAGCCAGCCGCAGATCGTGCGTCCCAGGATCACGCCGAAGAGCATGATGATGCCCAGCACGTACCAGCCCGCCCGATGCCCGGTGGAGGCCAGCGCGTTCTGAATGGAGCCCAGCGGGCAAGAGCCCACCGCGCCGGGGCAGGAATAGCAGTTGAACCCGGGAACACAGGCGTACTTTGCGTTGCCGGTGTAGATTTTCCCATCGATGAAGCCCTTGATGTAGGCATTGTGCAGCAGGGCTGAATACAGTTGGACAAGCCGCCGGGTCGTCGGCCTGTGCGTCTGCCACCAGCTGGTTTTCACATTATCCAAGGCCAACACACTCCGTACATATCGTAATCGCTTTGTAGAGCACGTCCCGGGCGCTCCCGTTGAAAACGCCGGCGATGATGAGGGCGACGGCCGCGACGATGAGGATCGCCTGCGGCAGGATCGTCTTCTTCGGCGCATCGGCGCTCTTGGGCGCAGCCGCGATGCCCGCCGCCTTTTCCGCCTTCAGCTGCGCCTGGGCGGCCTCGGTCTCCCGAAGGACGCTCTTCTCGGAGAGCACAGCGGTCACCGCCAGCGCGCCCAGTCCCACGGCGGTCCAGGGCAGGAACACCCTCAGCAGGGCAAAGAACATGCCCTCCAGGTCGGCCTCCGGAAAGTGCGCCGGATTCACAAGGTAGATCAGTATGGGAACCATGCACAGCGCGAACAGGCCCCAGCCGATCCACAGCAGCCTCCTTTGCGCGCGCCGCTCCGCCAGCATGGCCTCGGAGGGCTGCGCGACGCGGGCGGCCAGCAGGTCCCGGTTGAGCGCCGCGTCCTTCACGGGCTTATCCGCGTTTTCATCCTTCACGCCCAGCGCGAGCCCCGCGACCAGCAGGCCGAGGCCCGCGAACAGCAGCGGCGCGATGGGCGCGAATTTCCCGGCGACCTCTTCCGGCGTGTAGACGTTCTCCATGGGGTGCTCCGGCTTGCGGGCCGAGCCCTCCCGATAGATCGAAATCACCGACAGGGACAGCAAAACCACCAGCGCGACGCAGACCACGGTCTGCAGCGCGAGATAAAGCTTGCTTCTCGTCATTCAAATCCCCCCAGTTTCACTTGCACCAAGATCAATCGGAATGGGTTGCTGTGAAGGTAACTTGGAATTTGTCTGAGTCAGGGAAAAGGGTATAGGGAAAAGGGAAAAGGAAAAGCAGTTGCCACGCAGAAGCGTAGCCTTCTTGGCTCCCCTCCCAGGGGAGCTGGCTAAAAGCCAGACCGCCAACGGCTCGAATCGAAGATTCGACGCACGGCACCGCAGGAGCAGACTGAG
>CADCHI010000027.1 GCA_902801165.1 uncultured Eubacteriales bacterium
AAGCCTCGTCGCCTCCGGCTCCTCGGCTTTACATCATAGCCATTTTGTTGGTGTCATTTATTCCGCATCTTTTTTGTCCAAATTTGTGTACCAATTTGGGAGCGAAGAATCCTTTCATCATCTGTGTCGATCCTGACATAGTTTTAGTGTAATTTCATTTTATCCGCCAACGAAAATTCCCGGCGCTTGAATCAGTGGCGCCGGGAATTGATGTCAGGAAGCCGATAGCATATGGAGCAGAGTGCTTTGCGCTCAGCGCGGCAGCAAATGGAAGCCGGCCTTGCCGGCCCCTGCGCTTGAATCAGTGGCGCCGGGAATTGTTGCCAGGAAGTCGATAGCATATGGAGCAGAGTGCTTTGCACTCAGCGCGGTAGCAGAAGGAAGCCGGCCCTGCCGGCCCCTGCGCTCAAAGGCGGCAGCAGATGGAAGCCGGCCCTGCCGGCCCCGTGCGCTTGAATCAGTGGCGCACGGGATTGATACCAGGAAGGCGGCAGCAATCGGGGTTGAGCGCCCTGCGCTCAAAGGCGGCAGCAGAAGGAAGCCGGCCCTGCGTCTTGCTCTCGTAGACTAACGCTTCCTGCAAAGGAAAATCCCGTGCGCTTGAATCAGTGGCGCACGGGATTGATACCAGGAAGGCGGCAGCAATCGGGGTTGAGCGCCCTGCGCTCAAAGGGATTGGTCCCGCGCCAGCTGGCGGTTCTTGTAGGCGGGGTCGCCGGTGACGTCCTTCAGCACGGTGATTTCCGGCGGGGTGGGCAGGCCGGCGCTGGGGGAGTACATGAACAGCACGGCCCTGTCGGCGCTGAAGGGGTACACGTCCAGCTCGAAGCGACAGCCCGAGTAGAAGAAGCGGTACTTGGTCTTGCGCACGCTGTGCAGGGAGCTGTCGCCCTCCATCAGGTAGCGGATGTAGGCCTTTTCGGAGATCGGCTTCTCGGTGACCCACCGGGCGCCGTCCTCCATGGTGTGCTTTTCGGTGTAGAAGTAGAGGTAGTCCTCGCCGTTCTTCTGCTGGCGGATGCGCCGCTCCACGCCGGGGTGGGAGACGTTCAGGTAGGTCTGCATCATGTCCAGGGCCAGGGCGTTGTAGCGCTGGGTTAGGGCCTCGACGTCGGGCATTTCCACCAGGAACTTGCGCTTCTCGACCATCGGCTCCGGCTCGCCCAGCACGCGGTAGATCTCCCGCATGGCGTGGTTGATCTTCTCCTCGAAGTTCACGGAGTTGTCCACGATGCGCAGGTTGGGGTGCCCGCTCCAGGCCCGCAGGGTGCGGTCGTCCATCTCCCGCGCGTACTCCAGCGACTCCGTGCGGGCGGCGTTGCCCAGGTTGTAGGCGAACTCCGCGCCCTTGGCGCAGGTCACCAGGTGGATCACGGCGTCGTAGCCCGCCAGCACGCCGGCCTCGGTGCGGCCGTCGAAGCGGGCTAGGACCTCCCGGAACTCGTCGTCGGTGATGTAGGCCTTGTCGTCCATCAGGGCGCGGTCGTAGATGATCAGCACGTTGTCCTCGGGCACCACCTCGGCGGCGCGCAGGGCCAGCTGCTCCTTGTGGATCTGGTCCGCGATGACGAAGTCCTGGAAGGCGAGCATCGACATGCAGCCGCCAAAGGGGCGGATGCCGAAGCCGGAAATCAGCTCCGTGGCGGTCTCCGGGATGGTAATGACCCGCCAGCCGTCCTCCTGCTTGAACTCGTGAAGCACGCGGCTGATCAGCGTGGTCTTGCCCGCGGCGGGGCCGCCGGTCAGCACGATCTTGGTGATTCTCTTCGCCATGGGATTCGCTCCTCCTGTCGTCGTCGGACGTGGTTCAGTCGAAAAGGTGCGCCATCAGCTCGGGCACCGTCTTGAAGTACAGGTCGCAGTTGTCGCGCATGAAGCGCTCGATTTGGGGAATATCGTTGGCCCAGCCCGCCGCCGCGAAGGGCACGCCCGCCGCCTGGGCCATGTCGTAGCCGGGCTTCAGGTCGTCCAGTACCAGCAGCTGCTCCGGCGCGAGATCGTAAGTGGCCATGATCTGCTCCAGTGCCCAGGGACTGGGCTTGCGCTGCTCCGGCGGGCACTCCCAGCCGAAGACCATGTCAGGCTCCGGCAGGTCGTTGGCCCGGTAGTCCCGCAGGATGTTGTCCCGGTAGGAGTGGGAGATGACGCATAGCAGACCGCCCCGGCGCTTCTGCTCCAGCAATACTTCGCGGATGCCCGGGTAGGCCTGGGGCACGTGGTCCTGCACAAAGGCGTTCCAGTATTCCTGCTCGTGCTTCATCTGGGCGTCGCTCATGCCCACGTCGTCCCGGAAGAAGGCCACCACGCCCGGGTCGAAGTTCTTGACGAAGTACTCCTCCAGCGTGCAGCGGTAGTCCGGGAAGTGCTCCCGGGTGTACTGCACAAAGCAGGGGTAGTGCACGGTGGCCGTGCTGTTGACGACGGTGTCGTCGTGGTCGACGACGAGACAGGGATATCTCATGGGCCCTCCTTGCGGCGCGTGAAGCGCATATATGAAAGAATTAGACGAACGACGCCGAAAATCCTGCCTCCACCGCGGGAAAATGCAGAAAAACAGGGGGAGCCGCGCCTGGAGGAAAGGCGCGACGCCTTCGTCCTCCCTTGACAGTGCCCGCCGATCCTGCTATGATGAAACCACATCAGGGAACGCTTGAAAGCACAGCTGCGGAGGGATGGGGAATGATCACGGTCAACCTGTATTATACCGGCGCAAACGGCGCCGCCCGGCGCTTCGCCGAGGAGATGGAGGCCAGCGGAACTGCTGACGCCATCCGCGCCGAGGCGGGCAACCTGCGCTACGCCTACTTCCTGCCGATGGACGACCCGGAGACGGTGCTGCTCATCGACAGCTGGGAGAGCCAGGAAGCCATCGACCGGCACCACGCCTCGCCGATGATGGCGACCATCGCGGCGCTCCGGGAGAAGTACGACCTGCACATGCGGGCGGAGCGGTTCGTCAGCGCCGAGGACGCGCCGGGGGACGAGCGGTTCCTTCGCAAGTAAGAGATACCGAGCATAGAGGATGGAGATGAAGAACCCATGCTGAAGGACCAGGGCTTTTGCCCGGCGTGCGGCGCAAAGCTGATCGAGAAGCCGCTGGACGGAGAGGGCGTCGTGCCCTTCTGCGAGAACTGCGCGGCCTTCCGCTTTCCCCAGTACAACGTGGCGGTGAGCATGATCACCCGCGACCCCGCCACCGGGAAGATACTGCTGATCCAGCAGTACGGGCGGCCCAGCTATATCCTCGTCGCCGGGTACGTCAACCGGGGCGAGCAGGCCGAGCACGCCGTGGTCCGGGAGATCCGGGAGGAGACCGGCCTGACGGCCACCGAGGTGCGCTTCAACCGCACGAAGTTTTTCGAGCCGTCCAACACGCTGATGATCAACTTCACGGCCTTCATACGCGACGCCGGGGAGCTGCACACCAACGCTGAGGTGGACCGGTACAGGTGGTTCACGCCCCAGGAGGCCCGGGAGAACATTCGCCCCAACAGCCTCGCGGCGGAGTTCCTGAACGCCTACCTGGACGGGGAAGGGCTTTAGGCGCGCCAAATCAGCGGCGCGACGGCAATGCAAACATGGGTTAGGGGACTTCTGCCACTGGCGGAAGTCCCCCTGAACGTTTATGACAAAGAAAAGCGCTTCAAGTCTTTCGACCTGAAGCGCTTTGGTACCGCCACGGGGACTCGAACCCCGGTTTTCGCCGTGAGAGGGCGACGTCTTAACCGCTTGACCATGGCGGCATACCTGGCTGCCGAACCTGGATTCGAACCAGGACTAAATGAGTCAGAGTCATTCGTGCTACCTTTACACAATTCGGCATCGTCAACCGGACACGACGTGCCCGACCGACAAGAGATATTATATATGCCAGCGGACAAAATGTCAAGGCGTTTTCGCAAATTTATCTGTATTTTACCTTCTGAATGAATGCGGAAATTAAATATTCGTAAATGGGGTCAAAGTGCTTGAAAGTTTTATCTGAAAGGTTTATGCTGGTATTGAATGGAAAGAAAGTTCCCAACTATGTCAGTGAATAAGGAGACGGAGCCCATGAAAGCCGTTAATATCAAGCTCAGCCTGGCGGAGAATGTCAAGACCTTCGTCAACATCGCCAATCGGTATCCCTACGACATCGACCTCCGCGTGGGTCGCCACGTCGTGGATGGCAAATCCATCCTGGGTATCTTCAGCCTGGACCTGTCCAAGCCCATCACCCTGGAAGTGTATGCCGACCATTGCGATGACCTGATGGAAGAGCTGAAGCCCTTCATCATCGGCTGAGTTCGAGTATCGGAAATTATGAGCCGCCCCTGTGAAACGGGGGCGGCTCATATTTGTGTCGGGCAGGGGTTACAGCCTGCCCTTCAGGAAGGCGACCGAGATGGAGCAGGCCTCCCGGATCATGAAGTGGAACAGCGTCGGGCCGGTGTACTCCGCGGCGATGCCGTGGGCGTTGACCAGGCCGGCGCGCTTGGCCAGCCGCAGGGAGCGCCAGACGTGGTAGTTGTTGGTGATGATGCCGATGGCGGCATCGTCCCGGTCGATCAGCGCCTTCGTGTTGGCGATGTTCTCGGCGGTATCCGCAGACTGGTCCTCCACCCATATGCGCTGGGGGTCCACGCCCCGGCGCACCAGCTCGTCATGGATGCACTGGGCCTCGCTGATGGGCTCGTCCGGGCCCTTGCCGCCGGTGGCGATGATCACCGCGTTGGGGTGCTCGTCCAGGCAGGCCATCACGGCGTTCAGCCGCCGGGTCAGCGCCGGGCTGGGTCCCTCGGGGTTCACCCGGGCCCCCAGCACCACCAGGTAGTCCAGGTTGGCCGGGGCCGTGGCGTGCATGCCGCTGATCACCAGCGATTCCAGCGCGATGAGCGCCGCCAGGCCCAGGCACAGCAGGCCGCGCCAGGCCCAGCGCACCCAGGGGGGCAGCTTGATCAGCGTGGAGAGCCCTGCCGCGATGAACAGCGCGCCCAGCACGGGCCAGATCCAGCTGATGCTCAGGCCGAAACGGGAGTAGCCGCCGATCACCAGGAAGTAGATGAAGCAGGCGGCGCCGAGGACCAGGTAGAGGGATCGGAGGATTTTCATGGTGTGTGTTTCCTTTCGTTCGGGGCAATGGGGGAGGCTCGCGAAAGTCGCGAGGCGCGGACGCCCCGTGGGCTCCGCGCCTCTCAGACCGCTGACAAAGCCCGCAAACGCAAGAATCTCTGTTGAAAAAATGAAGAGGAGGAGATCCTTGCTTGCCGTGTTGGCTTCAATTGCAAATTTCGGTCACTTACGTGCGGGTAAGCTCCCTTATTTGCAATTTCGCCGCCTTGCCTTGCGAGCTTTTTCAGCGGCCGCCAGTCTGTTGACTTTGTCAACATCCTGCGAGGCGCGGATGCCCCGTGGGCTCCGCGCCTCTGTCCGCGCTTACTTCGCGGGCTGGGAGATATTGCCGTCCACAACGTCCCGAAGGGAGATGCCGCTCAGGTAGTCGGTGACCACCTTGCCCAGGCCTATCCAGACGGGCAGGGTCTGGCAGCAGCTGCTGCGCTCGCAGGTGTTCTTGCCCTGCTCAAGGCAGGCGACCGGCGCCATGGAGCCTTCCGCCACCTGCAGGATGTCGTTCACGGTGTATTCTTCGGTCGGTTTGGCGAGCATGTAGCCGCCCTGGTAGCCACGGACCGCCCTGAGCATGTCGGCCTGGCTGAGATGCAGCGCGATCTGTTCCAGGTATTTCTTGGAAATACCCTGTCGCGCGGATACGTCCTTCAAGGTCACGTAGCCGTTCTTCTGGTTTTCCGCAATATCCACCATCATCCGAAGAGCATAACGGCCTTTGGTTGATATTTTCAAGTCTTCAGCCCCCTATTGAGTTGTGCATAGTATACCCGTTTCAAAAAACAGTTTCCCCGCGGGATATGGCCTTGCCGCGGCAAGGCGCGCCCGCAGTCAAGCGATGCGCGGTATCGCCTCCTTCCGTTTGGCGGAACCGAAACGGAGTATTATGAGATTGTACATATTGAAAATGGTATAATACATCTGCTTAATAATAACATATATGGAATAAGAATGCAAGCCGACGTGTTACCGTGGTGACAGACCCCTCCCGTTAATGCGGTGACACGGTGTGATTGCGTCGATGAAGGACCTTAACTTATAGATTAAAACTATAAGTGGATATGCGTTTCGCGTATTGGACAAATCTATAGCCCGGTGGTATACTGGTACCCGACTGAAAGAAAGGGGGCGTGCCCGGTGGAAAAGTGCGCATATGTTTCCCGCGCGGTGCTGCTGAGCCGCTGTCGAATGTGCCGCTGAAAACGAAAGAGCATGTTCGAACAACCCCGAAACCATGAATTGATACAGGAGGTAAATCCCATGAAGATCCGCAAACTGTTCGTCGGCCTGCTGGCCGCTATCCTGGTCCTCTCCTCCGTCGCCGCGCTGGCCGACGTTACCATCGGCGTGCCGGACGACACCACCAACGAAGCCCGCGCGCTGCAGCTGCTGGCGGACAACGGCATCATCGAGCTGGCCGAGGGCGCGGGCGAGACCGCGACCAAGGCGGACGTCATCGCCGAGGGCATCGAGATCGTCGAGGTGCAGGCCGACCAGCTGGTCAACCAGCTGCCCGACCTGGACTACGCCGTGATCAACTCCAACTTCGTGCTGGACGCGCTGGACGCCGGCTTTGAGATCAACACCGCCCTGTTGACCGAGGTGGAGGAGAAGTACCTGCCCCGCGCCAACGTCATCGCCGTCAACGGCGCGAACGTCGACGCCGACCTGACCAAGGCCCTGGTCGCCGCGGCCACCAGCCAGCAGGTGAAGGACTACATCGAGTCCACCTACGCCGGCGCGGTGCTCTCCGTGGTGGACGAGCCCACCGACGGCTATGACCCGGATGTGGATTACGACGCCCTGGCCGGCACCACCCTGGTGATCGCCGCCACGCCCGCGCCCCACGCCCAGATCCTGGAGGTCGTGAAGGCGATCCTGGCCGAGAAGGACATCAACCTGGATGTGGCCGTGTTCACCGGCTACACCGAGGAGAACCCCGCCGTGGACGCCGGCGACGCCTACGCGAACTACTTCCAGCATCAGCCCTACCTGGACGACTATGTGGCCGAGACCGGCGGCAACGTGGTCAGCGTGGCCGTGGTTCACACCGAGCCGATGGGCCTGTACGGCGGCAAGCAGGCGGACCTGAGCGCCCTGGGCAAGTAAGCGGGCCGTGCCCGCGGGTCCGGTTACGCCGGACCCATTCGCAGCCGCGCATCAATGACATACTTTGGGGGCCGCTGATTCAAGCCCCCAAAGTTTTTTGTTTCGCCTCCATTTCGGCAGTCAATTTGAACTTGCAACCGCGTCTGAACTCCCTTATAATATACAAAGAGGCAATATCGGAATGTGCCGGTATACGCCTGTTCCTTATCAAGCACAAAGGCGGAGATACTATGATTGAGCTTCGCAACCTGTCGAAGAGCTTTGTCACGGCGGACGGGCCCGTGGAGGCCCTCAGGCACGTGAACCTGACCGTGAACGACGGGGACATCTATGGCATCATCGGCATGAGCGGCGCGGGCAAGAGCACCCTGGTGCGCTGTATCAACATGCTGGAGCGGCCCACCGAGGGCAGCGTGCTGCTGGACGGGCAGGACCTGGGCGCACTGAGCAAGAAGGAGATGCAGCAGGTGCGCCGGAAGGTGACCATGATCTTCCAGTCCTTCAACCTGCTGATGCAGCGCACCTGCCTGCAGAACGTGTTGTTCCCGCTGAAGCTGGCCCATGCGCCCAAGGCCCAGGCCGAGGCCCGGGCGAAGGAGCTGCTGGCCACCGTGGGCCTGCCGGACAAGGCCAACGTCTATCCGGCCCAGCTCTCCGGCGGCCAGCAGCAGCGCGTGGCCATCGCCCGCGCCTTGGCCACCGAGCCCCAGGTGCTGCTGTGTGACGAGGCCACCAGCGCCCTGGACCCCAAGACCACCCAGTCGATCCTGGAGCTGATCCGCCAGATCAATCGGGACACCGGCATCACCGTCATCGTCATCACCCACCAGATGAGCGTAGTGCAGGAGATCTGCAACCGCGTGGCCATCCTGGAGCACGGCACCGTGGTGGAGGAAGGGGACGTCAGCCAGGTGTTCTCCCGCCCGAAGGCCGCGGCGACCCGGGCCCTGGTGTTCCCGGAGATGTCTGGCGGCGAGGGCCAGCTGTCCTCCGGCTATGGCCAGCTGGTGCGGCTGGTGTTCGAGGGCTCCATCACCACCAACAAGCCGCTGATCGCCTCCATGGCCATGGAGTGCGGCATCGCGGCCAACATACTGGGCGCGTCCACCCGCACGGTGGGCAAGCGGGAATACGGCTACATGCTGCTGGAGATCCCCGGCGGGCCGGATGAGCTGGCCCGGGCGCTCAAGTACATCTCCACCGTGCCCAACGTGGTGGCGCAGGTGGAGGCGGAATACTCCGGGAAGGAGGCGGCGAAATGAATCAGTTCGCGCTGGCGTTCACGCCTGAAAAGCTGCAGGAGGCCTGGCACGTATTCCTGACCGAATTCCCCATGGGCCTGTGGGAGACCGTCTACGTGACGGTGCTGGCCACCTTCTTTGCCATCGTGCTGGGGCTGCCCCTGGGCATCCTGCTGGTGACCGGCGACGAGAAGGGCATCCGCCCCCTGCCGAAGCCGCTGATGAAGGTCATCAACGTGATCATCAACTTCCTGCGCTCGGTGCCCTTCCTGATCCTGATCGTCATGGTCATCCCACTGACCCGCGCGATCATCGGCACCTCCATTGGCTCGGTGGCCTCCATCGTGCCGCTGGTGGTGGCGGCCTTCCCCTTCGTGGCCCGACTGGTGGAGTCCTCCCTGCGGGAGCTGGACCCCAACATCATCGAGATGGCCCAGAGCATGGGCAGCTCCACGATGCAGATCATCTTCCGGGTGATGCTGCCGGAGAGCGTTCCCTCGCTGGTGACCAACTTCACCCTGGCGATCACCACCATACTGGGCTACACCGCCATGTCCGGCGCGATGGGCGGCGGCGGCCTGGGCAAGATCGCCATCAACTACGGCTATTCCCGCTACAAGTACGCGGTGCTCTACCTGGCCGTGATCGTGCTGGTGATACTGGTGCAGGTGTTCCAGAGCATCGGCACACGGCTGGCGGCCCGGCTGGACAAGCGGATCAAGAAGTAGCGGCTCCGCGCCGAACGGAACGGAACGGGCGCGCCATTCGTCCAATGGGGTGAGGTGCCCTGTGGCACGACACGAACGACTTCAAGGAGGTAAGGTTTATGAAGAAGCTGATCGCCCTGGTGCTGGTTATGACGCTCATGGGCTGCGCGGCCCTGGCCGAGGCGCAGGCGTTTTCGTTCAGGGACGGCGTCGCCTGGGGCATGACGCAGGACGAGGTGCTCGCCGCGGAGGGGAACCCCGAATACAAGTCCTTCAACGCCAACGACGGCATGACGGGCATCGAGATTGACGACGCGGCCATCGCCGGCGTGGAGGCCGACCTGATGTACAACTTCATGAACGGCAGCCTGGTGATGTGCGGCTACGAGTTCGATGCGGAGGACATCACCGTCGACGCGTTGGCGGAACAGCTGGCTTCGGAGTACGGCCCGGAGAGCGAAGCGGATTACGCGGCCGTCGTGGAGGTCTATAACATCATGTTCGGCGCGGGCGGCATGACCGAGGAGTTCCTCACCGAACGTGAGGCGCATTGCTGGACGCTGGAGGATGGCACGATCCTGCTGCTGGTCGCCTACAGCGATGACGATCTCGACCTGGCTTACATGGACGCCGCGGGTATCCGCGCCAGCCAGTCCGTGGACGAGCCCGCCCCGGCCCTGAATCCCGACGACCTGTGATTCCGGCAATTACCCGATGGGTAGATCTGACGAGGCGCCGTTTCAGGGCGCTTTGACCTTGCGATTCCATGACAGAGCCACCCCGCCTCCGGACCCAATTGTGTCTGGAGGCGGGGTGTTTTTTTGTCTCAACCCTTCGCCGCGCTGGCGAGCCGCTTGAGCTCGCGCTCGCAGAAGTCGCACAGCTCCCCAGCGAACTCGGCGCTGGCCGCCTCGGCGACGATGCGCAGCTCGCTCCTGCGCTCGTCGGGGCAGATCCAGGCCCAGCCGCCGTCCCGGCAGAGCCGCATGCCGCCGCCCAGCTCCACCCGCGCCTCCCGCTGGGCGAGGGCGTGGAGCACCCGCCCCGTCTGGGCGGCGGCGACGGGCACGCTGCGGCTGCTCCGGGACACGGCGGGCATGCGCTGCCGCCATTCGGACAGGGAGAGCCCCGCCGCTGTCAGGGCGCTCAGGGCGGCCAGCGCCGCCGAGATGCCGTCGGACTGGAGCAGCCATTGCAGCGGGTGGCGCTCCGCCAGGGCGTTCATCCACAGGGCGGGCTCGCCGGAGAGGTACTCCGCCCGGGCGCCGTACTGCCCGGCCAGCACCTGTATGGCCCGGGTGGCCTGCACCGGCAGCAACAGGGCCCGCTCGCCGGACTCCAGGGCCGTCCAGGCCAGCAGCAGCTGTACCTCGCCCTCGCTCAGCGGGCCGGAGGCATCCGCCAGGGCAAAGCGCTGGCCGTCCTCCGAGAGCTCCACGGCAACTTCATTCTGTCCTGCTGCCGCGGCTTTTTCCCCGGAATCTGCCCCTGGCATGGCTTCGTCCCCGGACGCCGCGTCGTCGAGCCGGACGGCGAGCCCCGCCCGGAGGAAGGCCCGCTCCGCCAGGGAGAGCGCCAGCGCGCCTTTTGACCGCAGCAGCACCCTCGGCGCGCGGGCCGGGTCGGCGGCGAAGCAGGCCGCCGCGCCGGCGACGTAGGCGGCGTCCGTGGGGCCCGGGTCCGCGGTGGAGGGCGTCGCGCCGGAGAAGGGGGCGGCGTAGTCCTGCCGGATGTTGTGGGCGGTGATGGCGCGCTGCTGTCCGTTGGGGAGCCTCGCGCCCAGCCGGTTCAGCGGCAGCAGGCTGTCCGGGAGTACCAGCGCGGCGCAGTCGCAGCCCAGGGCCCGCTGGGCGGCCCGGAGCTGGGGCAGCAGGCAGAGGCCCGCGTCCACCACCCGAGCGCCCTGGGCCATGGCTCCGGCGGCCGCGGCGTGCCACAGGGCGCCCGCCCGGCCGCCCTCGCCGCGCCCCAGCAGCAGCTCCCGGGGCTTCAGGACCGAGACCACGGCCTGGGCGGCCCGGGCCGCCTGGGAGGGGCTGTCGATCTCCAGCGCGCCGGCGACGAATCCCGGCTCCCTGCGCCTGCCCCAGACCAGGTTGGCGTCCAGCCGCTCGCCGTCGGCGGCGCGCTTTTCCGGCCACAGCTTTACGCCGGGCAGCAGCACGGTCCGCTCGCCGGCCACGGAGCCCGTGCCCAGGACGCTCTCCTCGTAGGCCTGCGCACCGGGGCCCAGCGCCGCCCCGGTGGCCAGCACGCAGCCCCGGGCCTGGGCGCCCGCCTCCAGCCGTGCCCCGGGCCACAGCACGGAGCGCTTCACGCTGGCGCCTTCGCCCACGACGCAGCCGCTGCCGAGGACGCTGCCGGGCCCGACGTAAGCCCCGGCGAGCACCCTCGCGTCGGGGCCGATCAGGCAGGGCCCCTCCAGCACGGCGGAGCGGTCCACAGCGGCGCCGGGCATCAGGGTGACCCGCGCCTCGGGGACCAGTCCCTCTAGGCGTATGCGCCCCTCCAGGGCGTCTGCGTGGGCCGCGAGGTAGGCGCGGATGTCGCCGATGTCGCACCAGTAGCCCTGCATCACGTAGCCGAACACGGGCAGCCCCTCCTTCACCAGGGCGGGGAAGAGGTCGTGGCCGAAGTCGCAGGGGCGGCCCTCGGGGACGCGCCGGAGGACCTCGGGCTCCAGGATGTAGATGCCGGTGTTGACGGTGTCGGAGACCACGTCGCTCCAGCCGGGCTTTTCATGGAAGGAACGCACCCGGCCCTCCCCATCGGCGCAGACCACGCCGTAGTCCATCGGGTTGTCCGCGTGCTTGAGCACCAGCGTGGCCAGCGCGTCGCGGCTGCGGTGAAAGGCGATGGCGTCGGTGAGGTCCAGGTCCGTGATGCCGTCGCCGGAGAGCACCACGAAGGTCTCGTCCAGGAAGTCCGCGGCCTGTCGAACGCCGCCCGCCGTGCCCAGGGGGGTCTTCTCCAGGGTGTAGCGCAGGTCCACGCCGAAGTCGTCCCCGGCCCCAAAGACGTCCATGATGGCGTCGGGCAGGTAGCCCAGCGTGGCCGCGGCCTGGGTGATGCCGTGCCTCTTAAGCAGCGCCAGGGCATACTGCATCACGGGCCGGTTCATCAGCTTGATCATGGGCTTGGGGCAGTCGCAGGTCAACGGCCGCAGCCGCGTTCCCTCGCCGCCCGCCATGATGATCGCCTTCACGAATACACACATCCTTTTTCAATGACGATAGATTACCAGCGTGCGTTATTCTGGGCCGGGAATGCCCAGTTTATGCGCGGGATTTGTACATTTTTTGTCACAGGCGCGGGTCTGACGGCGTGTTGACGGCGGCTGTGTATGGGGTTATACTATAATTACATATGATGTAAAAGGGGGATTATGAATGTTGAAGCGAGTTTTAGCGTGTCTGCTGGCTGCCTGCCTGCTGTTGGGAATGAGCGCGATTGCGCTGGCCGAGACCGAGTATATCGGGGAAATGACCGTCATCAAGTGCAAGGAGGCCGTGAACCTGCGCCAGGGCCCCAGCACCGACACGCCCAGCCTGGGCCTGGTGCCCCTGGGCACGGTGGTGACTGACTGCACCCGGGAATCCGGTCAGGAATGGGTCTATGTGAACTACAACGGCACCAAGGGCTACATCCGCGGCGACTTCCTGGAGGCGGTGCCCGTGCCCGAGACAGTCTACGCCAATGAGTTCACGATCCTCGACGAAACGGTGAAGGGCCTGCACATCCTGGCGGACCAGCAGTACGCCAACGGCGGCGAGCAGCTGCAGGTGATCTGCGCCGACGGCAGCGGTCGCGAGGTCTGGCGGCAGGAGACCGCCACCAGCGACGTCACCGAGCTGACCCAGACGGACGCCTTCATCGGCGGCACCCTGGACATGCCCATCGTGCTGATGTACAACGCCGAGCAGGGCCTCACCGCCCTGGACGTTGCCACCGGCAGCGTGCTGTGGACGCTGGACCGCGACACCATGCACCTGGGCGCGAGCATCTCCCGGGTCGTGGACGCGGGCGGAACGATGTACATCGGCGGCTACTACGGGCCGGACCCGGTGGCCATCGACATGAACGGCAACGTCCTCTGGCAGTCCGACGCCGGCAGCGACGACATCTTCTGGCTGTACAGCATGGAGCTGCGGGACAACGGCATCGCCTGCCACTACGGCAGCATGGGCGATTCGGATTCCGGCTGGGTGCTGTACGACTTCAACGGCCAGGTGGTGGAGATCACCTCCGACTGATACGCTAAGCGAGTAAAAAAAGCCCTGCCCTTCGTTCAGGGTGACGCGCGAAATGTCGCTGTCACTCTGCGCGAAGGGCAGGGCCTTTCCTTTGGAAGTACCGGTATGATCGGGGCTACAGGATGTACTTGCGAACGTCCTTCTGGTGGATGTCCTCGCTGAGCTGGGCCTTGACGTAGTCGGCGTTCACCTGCACGGTGATCTGCGGGGCGTCGCCGCCGCCGGCGTTGAAGGCGATGTCGTTGAGGATGCGCTCCATCAGCGTGTGCAGGCGGCGCGCGCCGATGTTCTCGCTGGACTCGTTGGCCTGCCAGGCGTAATCGGCGATGACGGACAGGGCGGAGTCGTCGAACTCCAGGGTGACGCCGTCCACGCCCAGCAGCAGCTGGTACTGGCGGATCAGGGCGTTCTCCGGCTGGGTGAGGATGCGCTTGTAGTCCTCCGCCGTCAGCGGCTTCAGATCCACGCGCACAGGGAAGCGGCCCTGCAGCTCGGGGATCAGGTCGGTGACCTTGGACACGTGGAACGCGCCGGCGGCGATGAACAGCACGTGGTCGGTCTTGACCGGGCCATACTTGGTGTTCACGGTGCTGCCCTCAACGATGGGCAGGATGTCCCGCTGCACGCCCTCGCGGCTGACGTCCGGGCCGTGGCCGTTGCCGCGCCCCGCGACCTTGTCGATCTCGTCCAGAAACACGATGCCGTGCTGCTCGGCCCGCTCGATGGCCTCGGTGTAGACCCGGTCCATGTCGATCAGGTTCGTCTCCTCCTCGGCCAGCAGGATCTTGCGGGCCTCCCGGACCTCCACCTTGCGCAGCTTGGTCTTCTTGGGCAGTATGCTGCCCAGCACGTCGTTCATGTTCATGTCCATGCCGGGGATCTCGGGCTGGGGACCGTGCTCCTCCACCTCGACCTCCACCAGCTCGTGCTCCAGCTCGCCCCGGCGCAGCCGCGTGCGCACGTCGTCCTGGCGCAGGGCCAGCTTGTTTTTGTCCTCGGGGGACAGGTCGGGCTGCTTGGGCTTGTTGCCCAGCAGGATGTCGATGGGGTTGGCGGGCTTGCGCTTGACGCTGTCGGTCAGCAGCTCCACCAGTCGGTCCTCCACGTTGGCCTCGGCGCGGATGCGCACGCGCTCGGCGTGCTGCCCCTTCACCAGGCGGATGGCGGCCTCCACCAGGTCGCGGATGATGCTCTCCACGTCGCGGCCCACGTAGCCCACCTCGGTGAACTTGGTGGCCTCCACCTTCACGAAGGGCGCGTCCACCAGCTTGGCCAGCCTGCGGGCGATCTCCGTCTTGCCCACGCCGGTGGGGCCGATCATCAGTATGTTCTTGGGGGTGACCTCCTCCCGGATGTCCTCCGGGAGCTGGGCGCGGCGATAGCGGTTGCGCAGCGCCACGGCCACGGCGCGCTTGGCCTCGTCCTGGCCGATGATGAATCTGTCCAGTTCGCGAACGATCTCGCGGGGGGTTAACTCTGTCATGGCGATTTCCTTTCGGTGATCGTGGTTTGTGGGTGAGGCTTACAGTATGCATTCCGCTTCGAGGACCGTCCATTCGTCCCGGGGGACTTCGCGGATGACCTCAAAGCCGTTCTTTTTCCAGAAGTGATTTGACTGGGGGTTGGCCTTGTCGATGGCGAGCCGGACGGCCCGCAGACCGTTCTGCTTCAGGAAGTCCTTGATCTCCCGGATGAGGGCGCTCCCCAGCTGCCTTCCCTGGAAGGCGATGTTCATCATAAAGAAGCCGATGTAGGCGATGTCGCCCTCCGGGTAGCCGTCGATCAGGTCCATGACCGCCACGAGGACGTCGCCCTGATAGAAGCCGACGTAGTGCTTGTGGGATTCGTCGATTCCCGGAGGCGTGATGTGCATGTCGCTGAGGACCTGCTCCCGCGTGGGCTCGGCCGCGCAGTAGCGGTAGAACAGCTCGTTCCCCTCGCAGAGTGCGAGCACCGCGTCCGCGTCGGAGTCCGACAGGCGGCGAACGTCGTATCGCCGGCTCAGAGAGGGTATGTCTATCATGGCGCACCTCGTGATGGATGGGGAGGCGGGAGGGTCATTTCAGGTACTTCATTATATCCTCGCACACTGAACTGAAGCTCCGGCTCACGTCCGTGTTGGAATACCGAAGTACCTGAAGCCCCAACGAGGAAAGATATGCGTCCCGGTCCTGATCAGAGACGATGCCTTCTTCTTCGTAGTGCTGGGAGCCGTCCAGCTCAATGACGAGCTTGGCATCGGCACAGTAGAAGTCTGCGATGTAGGGGCCAAACTGCTTTTGCCGTCGGAATTGGACCGGACATGCTCTGAGAAAATCGTACCAGAGATGGCGCTCCTGTGGGGTCATTTCCCGCCGCAGCTTTTGGGCGAAGCGCTTGTTTCTCTGATCGTAAAGATACATCTTGGACATGCTGGAAACTCCGGTGGCTGTTGGGGATAAACCTCATCCGACCCCGCTTGCGCGGGGCCACCTTCCCCAAGGGGGAAGGCTTTCGGGAAATGACGGATGGGGCTACCTTCTCCAAGAGAGAAGGCTTTTGGGAAACGATGGATGGAGACACCTTCCCATGAAGGAAGACCTTTGGAAAACGACGGTTGAGGCCGATTCTCCATGTGGAAGTGGAAAGCCTTTAGGAAAAACGATGGCCGGAAGTGCCTTCCCCTTTGGGGAAGGTGGATTTTCACATAATCGCTTGCGATTGTGTGAAAAGACGGATGAGGTTGACATGGCAGGACGGATGTATTCCCACTAGCCCCCTCGCCCCTTCCATACCCGTCACACCGTCTCCACGATGATGTTCCCGTTGGTGTACACGCAGATGTCGCTGGCGATCTCCAGCGCCTTGCGGGCGATGTCCGTCGCGGAGAGGTCCGTGTTGCCGATCAGGGCGCGGGCGGCGGCCAGGGCGTAGTTACCGCCGGAGCCGATGGCCAGCACGCCGTCGTCGGGCTCGATGACCTCGCCGGTGCCGGAGATCAGCATCAGGTTGTCCTTGTCGGCGCACAGCAGCAGCGCCTCCAGCTTGCGCATGGCGCGGTCCATGCGCCAATCCTGGGCCAGCTCCACGGCGGCCCGGGGCAGGTTGCCGGAGAACTGGGTCAGCTTGTCCTCGAACTTCTCGGACAGCGCGAAGGCGTCGGCCACGCTGCCGGCGAAGCCGATCACGACCTTGCCGCCGAAGATGCGCCGCACCTTTCGGGCGGTGGCCTTCATGATGGTCTTTTCACCCATGGTCACCTGGCCGTCGCCGGCGATGGCGATCACGCCGTCCTTCCTGACGGCGCAGATGGTGGTGCCGCGAAACGGGCTCGTGGGTTCATAGCTCATAGTCTTTGATCACCTCGTTCAGTGTGTCGATGGCGGTCTCGCTCAGCTTTTCGTAGCGGTTCCTCTTGCCCTTCACCCTGAAGGGGAGGGACTCCAGTATGCCGAAGTTGGCGTTCATCGGCTGGAAGTTGGGGGTGGGGGTGGACACGTGCCGCGCCAGCGCTCCCAGGATGGTTCGACCGGTGAAGTCCGGCTCCGGCTCGCCGCGCAGGGCCTTGGCCAGGCCCACGGCGGCCACCAGGCCGCTGGCGGTGGACTCCATGTAGCCCTCCACGCCGGTCAGCTGCCCGGCGAAGCGGGTCAGGGGATGGCCCTTCATGGCGTAGTTCGTCCCCAGTACCTGGGGGCCGTTCAGGTAGGTGTTGCGGTGCATCACGCCGTAGCGGGCGAATTCCGCGTGCTCCAGGCCGGGGATCATGCCGAACACCCGCTTCTGCTCGCCCCACTTCAGCCGGGTCTGGAAGCCCACCAGGTTGTACAGCGTGCCCTGGACGTTCTCCTGACGCAGCTGGACCACGGCGTAGGGTTCCTTGCCGGTGCGGGGGTCGATGAGCCCCACGGGCTTCAGGGGCCCGAAGGCCAGCGTCTGGCGGCCTCGGGAGGCCAGGATCTCCACCGCGAGGCAGCCCTCGAACACCAGCTTCTTCTCGAAGTCGTGCAGCTCGGCCAGCTCCGCACCGACCAGCGCGTCGTAGAAGGCGTTGTACTCCTCCTCGGTCATGGGGCAATTCAGGTAGTCGTCCGTGCCCTTGCCGTAGCGGGAGGCCCGGAACACCTTGTCCATGTCCAGGGAGTCGGCGGTGACGATGGGCGCGGCGGCGTCGAAGAAGTTCAGCGCCTTGGACCCGGTGCGCGCCGCGATGGCGTCGGTCAGGGCCGGGTCGGTCAGCGGGCCGGTGGCGATGATGGCGGGCTCCTCGGGGATGTCCGAGACCACGGCGCTCTCGAAGGTCACCAGCGGGTGGCCCTTCAGCGTTTCGGTGATGGCGTCCGAGAACCGGTCCCGGTCCACGGCCAGCGCGCCGCCCGCGGGCACGCGGCTGGCCTCGGCGCAGCGCAGGATCAGGCTGTTCATGGCCCGCAGCTCCGCCTTCAGCAGGCCGGAGGCGTTGGACAGCTGCTCCGCCTTCAGAGAGTTGGAGCAGACCAGTTCGGCAAAGCCCGGGCTCTTGTGGGCCGGGCTGTATTTGATGGGCTTCATCTCGAGCAGGCGCACCGGGATGCCCCGGCTGACCAGCTGCCAGGCCGCCTCGCAGCCCGCCAGCCCCGCGCCGACGACGGTGACGGTGGGAAGGGTGGTTTGCATGGGTGGTATCTCCGAATGAAAGGTATTATTCGGCAAGTGTGGAGTGTGGAGTTTGGAGTGTGGAGTGAATAGTGGCTGCCGCTCTTTGACGCGAAGTGTACACGTCAAACGGTATCTTTAACTCCACACTCCACCCTCCACACTCCAAACTAAAATTCAGTCAGTTCTCTCCGTCCTCGCCGGACGTGTTCTCCACCTGCACGCGATGGCGGCAGGTCTCGTTGGCGCAGACGTGGTACAGGTTGTCGCGGCTGTGCTTGAGCACCATGTAGCTGCCGCAGACGGGGCACTTGTCCGCCACGGGGCGGTCCCAGGACACGAAGTCGCACTCGGGGTACTTTTCGCAGCCGTAGAACTTGCGGCCCTTGCGGCTGATGCGCTCCAGCAGCTCGCCGCCGCACTTGGGGCAGGGCACGCCGATGTTGTTGGGCAGCGCCAGCGTGTGCCGGCAGGCGGGGAAGTTGGGGCAGGCCAGGAAGCGGCCGTAGCGGCTCATCTTGTAGACCATCATCGCGCCGCACTTCTCGCAGGGCACGTCGGACACCTGGTCCTCGATGGCCACCTTTTCGATGCTGGCCTCGGCCTTCTCCAGGTCCTTCTCGAAGGGACCGTAGAAGTCGGCCACGATCCTGCGCCAATCGGCGGTGCCGGCCTCCACGTCGTCCAGCTCGTTCTCCATGGTGGCGGTGAAGGCCACGTCCACGATGTCCGGGAAGTTGTTGCACATCAGGTCGTTGACGATCCTTCCCAGCTCCGTGGGGATCAGCCGCTTGTTTTCCTTGGCGATGTAGCCGCGGCGGCCGGTGATGGTGGAGATGGTGGGGGAATAGGTGGAGGGGCGGCCGATGCCCTTCTCCTCCAGCGTGCGCACCAAGCTCGCCTCGGTGTACCTTGGCGGCGGCTGGGTGAAGTGCTGCTCGGCGTTCATCTCGCCCTGGATGGCGGCCATGCCCTCGGAGAGCTCCGGCAGGCTGTTGTTCACCGTCTCCTCCTGGGGGTCGTCCACGCTCTCCACGTAGACCACGGTGAAGCCCGGGAAGCGCAGCTTCTGGCCGTTGAAGTGGAACCGGACGCCGGTGTCGCCGTCGATGTCCACGGCCAGGGTGTCGTACAGCGCGGGGGTCATCTGGCTGGAGACGAAGCGGTCGTAGATCAGCTTGTACAGCCGGTACTGGTCCCGGGACAGGGAGGCCTTGATGCTCTCGGGCCGGCGCTCCACCACGGTGGGGCGGATGGCCTCGTGGGCGTCCTGGGCGCTCTTGCGGGTCTTGTAGACGTTGGCCTTTTCAGGCAGGTAGGCTTCGCCGTAGCTCTCCAGGATCAGCGCGCGGACGGCCTCCAGCGCCTCATCGGCGATGCGGGTGGAGTCCGTGCGGATGTAGGTCACCAGACCCTGGGAGCCCTCGCCGGCCAGCTCTACGCCCTCGTAGAGCTGCTGGGCGATCTGCATGGTCTTCTGGGTGGAGAAGCCCAGCTTTCTGGAGGCCTCCTGCTGGAGGTTCGAGGTGGTGAAGGGCGGGGCGGGCAGCCTGCGGCGCTCGGCGCGCTTGATGGCGCCCACGGAGAACTTCGCGCCCTCGCACTTCGCGATGATGGCGTCGGCGTCCTCCCGGGTCTTCAGCTCCTGCTTCTCGTCGCCCATGCCGGTGAACCGGGCGGCGACCTCCGCGTCGCCGATTTTGAAGGCGGTGGAGAGGGTCCAGTATTCCTCGGGGATGAAGGCCTCGATCTCGGCCTCGCGGTCGCAGATGATCTTGGTGGCCACGGACTGCACGCGGCCCGCGCTCAGACCCTTCTTGACCTTCTGCCACAGGATCGGGCTGATCTTGTAGCCCACCAGGCGGTCCAGCACGCGGCGGGCCTGCTGGGCGTTCACCAGGTCCATGTCGATCTTGCGCGGGTTCTTCACCGCGGCCTTCACGGCCTTGCTGGTGACCTCGTGGAACTCGATGCGGCAGGCCGACGTCTCGTCGATGCCCAGCACGTTGGCCAGGTGCCAGGAGATGGCCTCGCCCTCGCGGTCCGGGTCTGTCGCGAGGTAGATCTTGCTGGCGCTGCGAGCTTCCTTGCGGATCTTCGCGAGGATCTCGCCGCGGCCGCGAATGGTGATGTACTTGGGCTCAAAGTTATTTTCCACATCCACGCCGATCTGGCTCTTGGGCAGGTCGCGAACGTGTCCCTGGGAGGCCTCGACCTTGTAGCCGCGGCCCAGGAACTTGCCGATCGTCTTTGCCTTCGCCGGGGATTCGACGATGACGAGCTTGTTTGCCATAGATTCCTCCAAATAAAGGGAACAGGGAACGGGGTTCGGGAAGCGGGGAGCTGCCTGAAAACCGATGCCCTTTCCTCTGGTTTATGCGTATGAGCGGTACTGACCGCCCGGGACCTTTTCTATTATTCCCCGAAGTTCCAGTATTGTCAAGTGGGAATTTAATTTCGCGGCGGGGAAGCCGGTGACTGCCGAAAGCTCGTCGAAGGTGAGCGCCTGCTCCCGAAGCGGCTCCACGATCGCCGCCTCGTCGGCGTCCAGCTCCACGGGCTTCGCCTCCCGGCGAGGATCCTCCCCGGGCCGCTGGGCCCAGCGGTAGTGCTCCAGGATGTCCCAGTGGCAAAGCGCCGGAAACGCGCCCTCCAGGATCATCCGGTTGGGCGTGGCGCTCAGCGGGGAGTAGATGCTCCCCGGCACAGCGAACACGTCCCGGCCCTGCTCCAGGGCGAAGTTGACGGTGATCATCGCGCCGGAGGCCTTGGCCCCCTCCACCAGCAGCGTGCCCTCGCTCAGTCCGCTGATGATGCGGTTGCGGGCGGGGAAGTTGCCGGGGGCGGGCGGCGTGCCCGGCAGGTATTCGGAGATCACCGCGCCGCCGGAATCCAGAATCTCGGCCATCAGGCGGTCGTTCTCCGGCGGGTAGACGATGTCCACGCCGCAGCCCAGCACCGCGATGGTCTGGCCGCCGCCGTCCAGCGCGCCGCGGTGGGCGCAGGAGTCGATGCCCCGGGCCATGCCGCTGACCACGGTGACGCCGTTCTCGGCCAGACCCTGGGCGAATTCCCGGGCGGCCCGCTGGCCGTCCCGTGTGCAGCGGCGGGAGCCCACCACGGCCAGCATCCGCTCGCTGTCCAGGGCGCCCTCGCCCCGCACGTACAGCGTGGTCGGGGGATCGTAGATCGAGACCAGCGCCGGGGGATAGGCGTCGCTCAGCCGGGTGACGGCGCGCACGCCCAGCTGGTCCAGCCGGCCAAACAGGCGGTAGAAGTAGCGCTCGTCCCGGGCGGCGCGCAGCTTTTCCAGCACCGGCGCGCCGAGAAACTTCATGTCCGGCGGCGTCAGCGGACCGCCCAGGGCGTCCCACACGCTGCGGGCGTCCTCATACAGGCTGAGCAGCTGGTAGAAGCGCTTCGGGCCGATGCCCTCCACGCTGGACAGCCAGATCCAGTACTGCTCCATGGCGGTGTAGTCCATTGCGCACCTCCGGGCGTTTGTGGGAATCGTTCTGTGCGGGCGCTATTTGGCCTTCTTGCGGAACACGAACTTGCCCTGCATGATGAAGCTGAGGGAGAACAGCAGCACCTCGGTGACGATCTTCGCCAAGGCGAAGGGCCAGCCCAGGGCGGTGAAGCCGTGCATCAGCAGCAGGTTCAGCACCAGTATGGCCGCGGCCAGGGCGACGTACTTGGCAATGGCCTTGCCCAGGCTCTCGTTGCCCTTGAACACCACCTTGCGGTTCACGGCGAAGTTGACGGAGCCGCTGACGATGCGGGCGACGATGACGCTGAAATTCAGCGACAGCGCGGCGGGCCAGGGGGAGGTGATCCCCTTGAGCAGCAGGGCCAGCAGGTAGTCGATCACGAAGGCCAGCAGCGACGAGGCGCTGAACTTGAGGATGCACAGGTAGATCTTCAGGGAGTCCTTGAAGGGGTTGAAGTGGGAGGAGGCGTTGTCGTTCAGGTAGACCGTCTCGATCCACTCCTCGATCACCGGCATGCCCGACTGGGCGGCGGTGAGCAGCATGTTGATCTCGTACTCGTAGCGCTCGCCGGGGACCTCCGCGAAGCGGGCCATGCCCTCCCGGCCGAAGGCCCTCAGGCCGGTCTGGGTGTCGTAGACCTTCACGCCGCTGGCGATGGCGAACACCTGGCGGGTGATGCCGTTGCCCAGCCGGCTGCGCAGGGGCACCTCGCCCTCGAACTTGCGGCTGCCCAGCACCAGAGCCTCGGGGTTTTTCGCGGCGGTCTCGCACACCTTCAGGATGTCCCCGTAGCGGTGCTGGCCGTCCGCGTCGGCGGTGACGGCCAGCGCGCACTCCGGGCAGTGGTCCAGCACGTGGCGGAAGGCGGTCTTGAGGGCGGCCCCCTTGCCCCGGTTCTCCGGGTGGCGCAGCAGCGTCACGCCCTGGGGCAGGGCGTCGAACACGGGCCGGAAGGGCTCGCCGCTGCCGTCGTCCACGACGATGGGCAGGAAGGCGTCGTTGCCCTCGAACTGCTTCAGCAGGCCGATCAGCTCCTGGGCGGGCTTGTAGGCGGGTATGATCAGTGCGGTTTTCATCGTATTTCTCCTCGTCGCCCCGGCGTTCCGGGGGTCAAATCACGCGGCTTTCGACGCGAGCGGGCGTCCTTATGGAAACTCTTGATAGATCATAACACAAACGCGGGCAAATGACAAGAAAAACCCGCGCGAAACGGGTAACTATCATAAGTAGGGAAATCCGGAAGGGCTGCCCCGGGGATATTGACAACGCGGGTGGGCTTTGATAATATTGTGCTGTGGTAATCGGGGATGGACGCGGAGCGCCCATCGAGCGTCGGGGGGGAGGTGAGCCCGTGTACGCCTACTGCCTGCATTGCAGCACGGTGAAGTGCGCCATGGTGGCGGAGAGCATTCGCCGCAAGCTGGGCTGCGAGGCCTTTTCCCCGCGCATCGTACAGCGCAAGTGGGTCAAGGGGAAGGCCGTGGAAGAGGTGCACGACTACCTGCCCGGCTACGTGTTCGTCTACACCCGGGAGCCCATCGCCTCCTTCGAGCCCATCCGCTCCATGGAGGGGGTGCTGCGCTGCCTGGGCGAGCGCCGGGAGGGGTACCTGCTCGGCGGGGACGACCGCCGGTTCGCGGAGATGCTCTACGCCAACGGGGGCACCATCGGCATCCTCAAGGCCTATGAGGAGGGCGATCGGGTGAAGCTGACCGGGGACGCCTTCGAGGGCTTCGAGGGGGAGATCATCCGGCTGGACCGCCGCAAGGGCCGGGCGCAGATACGCTACACCTTCGACCAGACCGAATACAAGGTGTGGGTCGGATACGAACTGATGAAATAGGGGGCCTCGCGCAATGCGGGGCCGATTAAAAGCAGAAGATCCTTCGCTGACGCTCAGGATGACAGGAAACCACCGATCTGTCGTCCTGAACGAAGTGAAGGATCTTCTCTTTGTTTGATTCCCGGAAACTGTCAGACGTTCAGCAGCACCAGCGCCGCGAGCACCGCCGCCACCGCCGCCAGTTGCCTGCGCCCGAGGCGCTCGCCGAAGGCGGCGCGGCCGATGAGGGCCGCCAGCAGCAGCGTGCCGCAGGAGAAGATGGGGTAGGCCGCGCTGGCGGGCACTTGGGACAGGGCCAGCAGCAGGAAGCGGGAGGAGAAGTAGTTGGGCACGCCCAGCAGCGCACCGAACAGCCAGTCCCGGACCGTGGGCCTCTGACGCTGGGCGGCACAGAGCGCCGCGCACAGCAGAAGCGCGAAGCCGAACACGAACAGCAGGAAGTGCCCCTCCAGCCGGGGGTCGCCCCAGGCCTGGTAGACCTTGCTGAGCCCGTCGGCCAGGCCGCCGCACAGCATCAGCAGCACCAGCGCGGGCAGGCGGCCGCCCTGCCCCCGGGCGGAATCACGGGAGCCGGACAGCAGCACGATGGCCGCCAGCGTCAGCGCGATGCCCGTGCCGCGGAAGGGCGTCAGCTGCTCCCGGAACAGCGCGACGCCCATCAGCGTGGGCACGATCACGCCCAGCTTCATGAAGGCCGAGGACAGGGTTACGCCGCTCTGGCGCACGTTGTGCTGGAGCAGCAGGAAAGCGCCGAGGTACAGCACGCCGCCCACCGCGCCGAGGCCCAGGGCCGTGCCCCAGTTGCCGCTCTCCGGCGCGGGGCCGCCCTCCAGGAAGCACAGCGAGACCAGCGCGCAGGTCAGGTAATTCACCGCCAGCAGCGGCTTGCGGGCCTCGCTGCCGGCGCTGCCCAGGCGCATCAGCACCGAGATCATGGCGCTGCAGAAAATGGCGAGTATCAGATAGAGCATGTTTTTTCATCGGGCGGAAGGACCGCATAAGAGAGAACTGTCTCCAACTCCTCCGGAGCTGGAGACAGCAGAAAAGGTGATTGTCAGCCGGTTGAGGCGGCTCCGGGTCAGATGCGGGCCACGCCGCTGTCGCGGGCAGCCTGGGCGACGGCCTTGGCCACGGCCTCGCCCACCCTGGGGTCGAAGGCCTTGGGGATGATGTAGTCGGCGCTCAGCTCCTCGTCGGAGACCAGCTCGGCCAGGGCTTTGGCGGCGGCCATCTTCATCTCCTCGTTGATGTCGCTGGCGCGCACGTCGAAGGTGCCACGGAAGATGCCGGGGAAGGCCAGCACGTTGTTGATCTGGTTCGGGTAGTCGCTGCGGCCCGTGGAGATCACCGCCGCGCCGCCAGCCTTGGCGTCGTCCGGGAAGATCTCCGGGGTGGGGTTGGCGCAGGCGAACACGATGGCGTCGCGGTTCATGGTCTTGACCATTTCGGTGGTCACGGTGCCGGGGGCGGAGACGCCGATGAACACGTCCGCGCCGACCAGCATGTCGGCCAGGGTGCCGGGCTTCTTTTCTAGGTTGGTGACCTGTGCCATCTCCTCCTTGATCCAGTTCAGGCCCTCGCGGCCGGCGTAGATCGCGCCCTTGCGGTCGCACATGGTGATGTGCCTGAAGCCCGCGGAGAGCAGCAGCTTGACGATGGCGATGGCGGCGGCGCCGGCGCCGGAGGTGACGATTTTGACGTCCTCCTTCTTCTTGCCTACCACCTTCAGCGCGTTGGTCAGGCCCGCCAGGGTGATGACCGCCGTGCCGTGCTGGTCGTCGTGGAAGATGGGGATGTCCGTCTTTTCCTTCAGCTTGCGCTCGATCTCAAAGCAGCGGGGCGCGGCGATGTCCTCCAGGTTGATGCCGCCGAAGGAGCCGGAGATCAGCGCCACGGCGTTGACGAACTCGTCCACGTCCTTGGTCTTTACGCAGAGGGGGAAGGCGTCCACGTCGCCGAAGGACTTGAACAGCACGCACTTGCCCTCCATGACGGGCATGCCGGCCTCGGGGCCGATGTCGCCCAGGCCCAGCACCGCCGTGCCGTCGGTGATGACGGCGCACATGTTCCAGCGGCGGGTCAGCTCATAGGATTTATTGATGTCCTTCTGGATCTCCAGGCAGGGCTGCGCCACGCCGGGGGTGTAGGCCAGGGAGAGATCCTCCTTGGACTTGACCGGCACGCGGGAGACGACTTCGATCTTGCCCTTCCATTCTCCGTGGAGCCTCAGGGATTCTTCTGCGTAATTCATAGTGCTTGCCCTCTTTCCTTTATATTTCCAATGGATTTGAGACCATTATATACGCCGCGCGGAGGCGTGTAAATCACTTTCATGGCGCGTGTACGTTGATTTTTTGGTTTATGACGCGCTCAGATGTGGATCAGGCCGAAGGCGTCCAGCATGGAGCTGACGAGTATGACCGCCAGCAGGGCCAGCGCCAGGTACCGGATCACGAAGCGGAACACGCCCCGGCGCTTGAACGCCGAGGAGGCGGCGATCTCGTCCTCCAGCCGCTTCAGCCCCACCACCTTCAGCACCAGCAGGCAGGTGGCCGCCGCGGCGACGGGCATCATCACGGAGTTGGTTAAAAAGTCGAAGAAGCTGAGGATGTCCATGCCCAGGGGCTTGACGCGGCCCAGCAGGTTGAAGCCCAGGCAGGACAGCGTGCCCAGCGCCACCAGCAGCGCGCTCAGCAGCGCGGCGGACTTCCTGCGGGACAGGCCCAGCTCGTCCTCGAAGGTGGAGCACACGCTCTCCGCCAGGGAGACGGAGCTGGTCAGCGCCGCCATCAGCACCAGCAGGAAGAACAGCGTGCCGACCCAGGCCCCGCCCATGCTCTCGAACACCCGGGGCAGCGTGACGAACATCAGCGCCGGCCCCTTGTTCAGCGCGGCGGGGTCGCCGCCGGAGAAGGCGAACACCGCGGGAATGACCATCAGGCCCGCCAGCACCGCGATGGCCGTGTCGAAGATCTCCACCTGCACGGTGGTGCCTTCGATGTCCACGTCCCGGCCGGTGTAGCTGCCGAAGGTGATCAGTATGCCCATGGCGATGGACAGGGAGTAGAACATCTGCCCCAGGGCCGACACCAGCGTCATCAGCGAGAAGTGGCGCAGGTCGGGCACCAGGAAGTAGCGCACGCCCGCCATCGCGCCGGGGCGGGTGACGGAATAGCCCACCACCACCAGCGTCAGCAGCGCCAGAATCGGCATCATCACCTTGGAGACCTTCTCGATGCCGTTGCGCACGCCGCCGAAGATGACCAGCATGGTCATGGCCGCGAAGGCGACAAAGCACAGCTCCATGGCCAGCGGGCTGCCCAGGAAGGCGTCGAAGGTGCCGTCGGCGGCCATCTCCACGGCGTGGCCGCTGACGTAGCCCCACAGGTAGCGGCACACCCAGCCGCCGATGACGGAATAGTAGGGCACGATCAACAGCGGTATGATGGCGTTGATCCAGCCGCCCGCCCGCACGGATTTCTTCCCGCTGAAGGACGCGAACGCGCCGACGGGGCTCTTGCGGGTCATGCGGCCCAGCGCGGTCTCGGCCATGATCATGGCGTAGCCAAAGGTGAGGGCCAGCACGATGTAGACCAGCAGGAAGGCCCCGCCGCCGTACTTTGCCGCCAGATAGGGAAAGCGCCAGATGTTGCCCAGGCCCACCGCCGAGCCCGCCGCCGCCAGGACGTAGCCCAGCTTGCCGGAAAAACTGCCTCGTTTGCCGTTGTGCATCGGTTCTGCTCCTTTGCGCCGCCCGGGAGCGGCGTTGTTTGGAATTGTACATGATTGGAAAACGGAACGCTTTCCGGGTCGGCGGGTTTTGAAGGAACGCACCGACAATCATTGTCAAATGAAAGGCCGGGAACGGGTCGAGCCCGGGCCTTTCGCACAGACCATTATACCAATTGGGCCGAGGGACGATAAACCATGAATGGGTAAAGATATGGGGGAGGCTGGAGTCTGGCCATGCTTGCCGTGAATTCAATAAAACACCGCCGGGAGGCCGTTGTTTGGCCGACCCGGCGGGTAAGTGTGCGCGGCAGCAAGAGGGGTCCGGGGCCCTGCCCCGGCGGGAGGCCGTTGTTTGGCCGACCCGGCGGGAGAGTGTGCGCGGCAGCAAGAGGGGTCCGGGGTGATACCCCGGTGGGGTCCGGGGCACAGCCCCGGTTATCCCCAATACTTTCGATCCAGCGTCCTGTACTGTACCGCCTCGGCGATCTGGGCCTCCTCGATCTGCTCGAAGCCGTCCAGGTCGGCGATGGTGCGGGCGACCTTCAGGATGCGGGTGTAGGCGCGGTTGGACAGCTTCAAGCGCTCGGTGGAGGCCAGCAGCAGCTCCTGGGCGCCCTTCGCCATGCGGCAGGCCGCGGCCAGGGTGCGGGCGTTCAGCTCGGCGTTGCAGTGGATGCCGGTGCCCTCGTAGCGGGCACGCTGCACCTCCCGGGCCTCCTCCACCCGGGCGCGGATGTGGGCGCTGTCCTCGGAGAGGGTCGTCTCGGAGAGCTTCTCGGCGGGGATGGACTCCACCTCGATGTGCATGTCGATGCGGTCCAGCAGGGGCCCGGAGATGCGGTTCAGGTAGCGGCGGATCTCCGCCGGGGTGCAGCGGCACTGGCGGGTGCGGCTGCCCAGGTTGCCGCAGGGGCAGGGGTTCATGGAGCAGACCAGTATGAACCGGGAGGGATAGGTGCTCTGGGCGTTCACCCGGGTGATGGTCACGAAGCCGTCCTCCATGGGCTGGCGCAGGGCCTCCAGCACGTCCCGGCGGTACTCCGGCAGCTCGTCCAGGAACAGCACGCCGTTGTGGGCCTTGCTGATCTCCCCGGGCAGGGCGTTGGGGCCGCCGCCCACCAGCGAGGCGTGGCTGGCGGTGTGGTGGGGCGAGCGGAAGGGCCGCTCGGTGAGCAGGCCGCTGGGCGGCACGATGCCCGCCGCCGAGTGGATGCGGGTGGTCTCCAGGGCCTCCTCGAAGGTCATGTCCGGCAGGATCGTGGGCATGCAGCGGGCCATCAGCGTCTTGCCGGAGCCCGGCGTTCCGATGAGCAGCACGCAATGGCCGCCCGCGGCGGCGATCTCCAGCGCCCGCTTGGCCTTGGCCTGGCCCTTCACGTGGCAGAAGTCCTCCGCGTACTGCCGGCGGCTGATCAGCGTCTGGTAGTCCACCGGGCGGATGGGCTCCACGGGCAGCTCGCCCGTCAGGTGGCGCACCGCCTCGCCCAGCGAGGCCACCGGGAAGATTTCCGCACCCTCGATGCAGCTGACCTCGCCGGCGCAGTCCGCGGGCAGCATGAAGCGGCGTACGCCCCGCTCCATGGCGGAGATGACCATCGGCAGCGCGCCGCGCACCGGCCGCACCGCACCGTTCAGCGAGAGCTCGCCGAACACGCACAGCCCGCCCAGGGCCTCCTGGTCGATCAGCCCCATGCAGGCCAGCGTGCCCAGGGCGATGGGCAGGTCAAAGGCCGGGCCCTCCTTCTTCAGGTCGGCGGGGGCCAGGTTCACGATCAGCCGCTCGGCGGGGAACTGGTAGCCGCTGTTCTTCAGCGCCGCCCGGACCCGCTCCCGGGACTCCTTTACGGAGGCGTCGGGCAGGCCGACGATCTCAAACAGCGGCATGCCGTGGGTCAGGTTCACCTCCGCGGAGACGGCAAAGCCGTCGATGCCGGAGAGCCCGCAGCTGGAAACGAACGCAAGCATGGTGGTGCCTCCTCGTCTGTGTCCCGCGCGTCAAGCCGGGAAGGGGATGGGGACTGTTTCAGAATAAACAATACCGCATGATCCGCCCGCAGGCGCCAATCATGGCGCCCTTGCGGCGGGTTGTGAATCATCGCTCAATGATTGCATTGAAAAGCGTTGTTTTGGGATGGCCTTCAGCCTTCTAATAGTTGTACCACCTGAACCAGCGCAGGTACTTCGCGTACTCCTTCGAGCAGGGCAGGCCGCTCTCCAGCGGGTAGAACCCGACGAACAGTACCAGCGCCGTGCCCAACAGCAGTCCGGAGGCCGCGGCAAAGCCCTGGGGGGAACGGCTGCGGATCCAGTCCAGCAGCAGCACCGAGGCGATGATGATGAAGGGCACGCTGGCGAAGTAGTGGTAGATGAAGGTGGAGCGGGGCACGATGACCCAGGGCAGGAATTGCGACGCGAAGGCGATGACCACCATCACGTAGCGCCGGGGGGCGCGGCGCAGCCAGGCCATGCGCAGGATCACGAAGATCAGCGCGGCCAGGCCGAACCACCACACCGCCGGGTTGCCCATGCAGCTGATGGAGGAGATCATGCCGTCGGGCATGTAGCCCGTGCCGGAGTAGTACCACATCGGCCACCAGATCACCGGCCACTGGTACCAGGGGGAGCGGAAGTAGTGCGTGTCGCCGCCCAGGCCTGCGTGGTAGTTGAAGATGCTCTTTTGCAGCTCGATCACCCGGTTCAGCCAATTCGAGGAGAACATGTCGCTCAGGCGGCTCACGCCCTCGGGCCGCAGCTGCCAGTAGTAGCTGAGGTAGTAGATGATCGCCGGGATGATGATGAAGAACAGCACGCAGAACAGCAGTGTGGTCACCAGGTTCAGCACGGTCTGGCCGCGATCCCGCAGGTGGCGAGCCTCCCGCAGCCGATGCCACAGCGTCCAGAAGAACAGCACGGCCAGGCCGGCGGAGGCGTAGATGCCCACCCACTTGGTGGCCCAGGCGATGCCCATCGTCACGCCGCACAGCCCCAGGGGCACCAGCGTGCGTGCCAGCGTCTCCCGGTTCCAGCTCATCTGGCAGTAGCGGAACATGAACAGGTACATCAGCATGATCCAGAACACGGCGTAGCTGTCGATGGTGGCGATGCGCGTCTGGGTGAAGTGCATGGAGTCCAGTGCCATCAGGCACATGGCGATGAAGGACAGCCGGGTGTCCTTGGTCAGCTGCTTCACCAGAAGGTACATCAGCGGCACCATCAATACGCCCGTCAGCGCGCCCATGAAGCGCCAGCCGAAGGGCGTCATGCCGAACAGCTTGATGCCCAGCATCATCGTCACCTTGCCCAGCGGCGGGTGGGTCCACTCGTAGGCCGTCATGCCGTGGAGGTGCTCATAGGCGGTGCGGGCGTGGTAGATCTCGTCGAAATAGGTGGAATTCAGATAGCTGGGCACCGGGGCCACGGCGCTCTGCTCGTCGATCAGCAGCGCGGCGCTGGTGGCACTCTCCGGGTTCTGGCCGCTCTGGCTGACGCCGGATACCGGCAGGGGCGCGCCGTCTTCGTCCAGGAAGGCGACTTCGTACAGCGTCAGCCCCGCGGACTCGGCGGTGATGCGGACGTATCGGGCGGTCTGCATCGGGTAGTTCTCGCCGCCCCCGGCGTAGGTCACCCAGGCGGAGCCGTCCTTCGTGGGCAGCGTGGTCCGGTAGAGGGTGGTGCCGTCGTGGTCCATGGGCACGAACCACAGCCAGCGGAAGATCTCGCCCTGGTTGTACTTGGCCCAGCAGGGCTCGGTCCAGATCTCGCCGTCGTTGGAGAGCTCCACGGTGAAGGTGGTGTTGCAGATGCCGCCGTAGTAGGTCATCCGCCAGGTTTGAACGTCGCCCAGGTCGAACACCACGGCCTCCTCCGCGCGGCTGGACACCCAGCCGCTCTGAGGCGCCTTGGTGACGCCCAGGTTGGTGAAGGCCACGGCGCTGTACACCAGCGTCACCGCCGCCATCAGCAGCGCGTCCCTGCGCTTCAGGCCCATGCGATAGTTGGGGGCCTCGGCCAGCGTGCGCGCGCCGGAGGGGATCTCCTCCCGCTTTGGGGTGCGGGTCATCCAGACCCGGTCGTGGGCGCAGATGTCCACCGCCGTCCAGGCGAGGAAGCCGGCGTTGACGACGTTCACCAGGGAGACGATGCAGTTGAGCCAGTGCTCGCTGCTCTGCAGGTGGCCGTAGCTGGCGTCCACGATGCCGCCCTGGAGCACCAGCACCTCGTTCAGGAACAGCGTGGCGGTGAGGGCGACCAGCGAGACCAGCAGGCGGCGGTCCCGCTCGGAGGCGTAGGCCAGCGCCAACAGGATCAGCCCGGGGAAGATGTAGCGCTCGTGGATCATCGGGCCGAAGCAGCAGATCAGCACGATCAGCAGGCCGCCGGTCAGGAACAGGCGGCGGGGACGCTTCGTGCCGATGGCCGTCAGCACCACGCACAGCGCGATGGCGGCGATGAACAGCGCCCAGGCGACATCATAGTAGAAGGGGTTCAAGCTGGCCCTGGCCCAGTTCAGGCCCAGCGGGTAGTACAGGTTCAGCGCGTTGACGGTGAGGTAGCGGTAGCCCTGCACCGTGCCGGAGTAGAGCTCCACCAGCCAGGCGACGGGGCGGGTCAGATGCCCGATGAAGCCCTCGGCCTGGCTGAAGGAACAGAGGAATGCCGCGGCGTAGAGCAGGCCCAGGCAGGCGGCCACGCCCCCCGCCAGCTGCCGCAGCAGCCGGCCGCGGTCCTCACGCTCGGCGCGGACGACGGCGCAGATGGCGGCGCACAGGCCCACCGGGCCGAACAGCAGCGCCTGGGGCTTGAGCAGCAGGGCGGCTCCGAACCACACCAGCGCCCGGAACCAGCGGCCATCCACGGCTTCCAGCGCGCACAGGGCCAGGGCCAGGGCCAGCAGGGCGTCGATCTGTCCCCAGGCGGCGGAGTTGGCGATGGCGGCGGGGTTGAAGGCCATCAGCAGGCCCAGAGCGATGGCGGCGCGCTCGGACACGCGGCGGCGGGCCACCCGCCAGAGCAGCGCGGCCCCGGCGATGTCCGCCAGCATCGGCATCAGTTTCAACAGCGCCAGGTAGGGTCCGGAGCCGGTGGACAGGTTCAACAGCCTGCGCAGCGCCCCCACCAGCCACAGCAGCAGCATGTATCCCGGGGGATAGTCGCAGAAGTAGTCCGGGGCGTAGAACTTCGCGGGCCCGACGGCGAACATCCGCTCGGACCAACCGGTGAAGCAGTTGATGTCCACGCCGTAGCCCGGCACCCGGACGGCGATGAACAGCCGCAGGAACAGGGCGATGGCGAAGCCGTTGAACAGGATCGCCCGCAGGCGGAACCGCTCCACGGCCTCCGGCTCCCGGCCGCTGAAGCGGTGGGCGAGCACCAGCACGGCGGCCATGGCCGCGACGGCCACGCAGGCGGCCAGCAGGCTCAGCCATCCCGCCGCGCCGGACAGGGAGCTCGCGCCCAGCAGCCGCACGCCCAGCACGATCAGCCAGCAGGCGGGGATCAACAGCAGCACGCAGGCGAAGACGGCGGAGGGCCACACGCTCCTGGGAGCGGCGGCCTCGCGGCCGCGCTTGCGGTACAGGGCGAGCACGACCACGACGTAGACGCAGATGAACAGCAGCCAGGTCTCCGTGGCGCGGGCGGGGGCTTCGTCGCCGTCCTCCGAGGGGGCGGCCTCCGCGGGCTCGCGGAACAGGTCGTAGACGAAGACCGTGTCAGGCGCCTCGTCCACGCGGACCAGGCTGAGGTTGTCGAAGCTGGCCGCGCCCCGGGAGAGGGTGCCGTAGCCGCCCACTCGGCCGAATACGGTCAGCTCGGTCTGGTCGGGGCCGGTGCGGCCGTAGAGCTCCACGTACTTCCAGCCGCCGTAGGTTTCAAACAGGGCGTCGGTGTAGACGAACACGTCCTCCACGGACAGGTTCGCGCCGTAGCCGTCGGTGTCGCAGTCCGTGGCGCGGATCATGCCGGAGAGGCGGTAGATCGAGTCCGGCTCCACGTCCACGGTCTGGGAGAAGCGGGCGTCGTTGGCGTCCACGTTCACGACGGTGACGCAGCCGCCCTCGTAGCCGTCCTCGTCGGCGTACAGCAGGCTGACGCCGGCGTCGGACAGCCACATATCCTTGCGCCAGTGCTCGGGCAGCTCGCCGCTGAGCTGGGAGAAGTCGCCGTTTTGCAGCAGGTTTTCCTCCTCCGCCGCCGCGGCGATGCCCAGGGACAATATCAGCATGAGCGCCAGGGCGGCGCGAAGCAGTTTTTTCATGAGGGTCTCCTTGGAATCAATAGAAATTCTTGAACCTATATCATTTCCACGCGCGGGCGGGGAATTCCTTCAAATGGAATGTGAAAAAAGCTTTGCCAGGGGATGGCAAAGCATGGAAAGGATGTATTCTCGCTTGAGCTGCGGCCGTGTGGGCTTGCCGCGTCAATCCAGCCCGGAGGCGTCGAAGGCGTTCTCGATGTGCCGGATGCCGTCGGGCAGGACCTCGATCACGTCGAAGCGGACGGGGACGTCCTGTAGGCGGTTCTCCTGGAGGTACAGCAGCGCGGTGCGCAGGATGTGGCCCTGCTTGGCCCGGTCCACGGCCTCCGCCGGACGCCCGTAGCGCAGGGAGGAGCGGCGCTTGACCTCGACGAACAGCAGCGTGCCGCGCTGTTTGGCGATGATGTCGATCTCCCCGGTGGGACGGCGGAAGTTGCTCTCCAGCACGCGGATGCCCTTTTGGGCAAGGTAGTCCCGGGCGGCCTGCTCGCCCTCGGCGCCGAAGCCGCGGCGGTTCACGGGCGTTCCCCCAGGATGCCGCCGATGAAGCTGCGCCGGTGCTCGGGGCAGGGGCCGTACTTCTTCAGGGCGGCGATGTGCTCCGCCGTGCCGTAGCCCTTGTTGCGGGCGAAGCCGTACATCGGGTATTTGGCGTCCAGCTCCACCATGTAGCGGTCACGGGTGACCTTGGCCACGATGGAGGCCGCGCCGATCATGTAGCTCAGCGCGTCGCCGTGGACGATGGGCCGGGCCTCGCCGGGGAGGGAGAGCCCCTGCACCGCGTCGATCAGGAACAGCCCGCCCCGAAAGCCCGCCGCGCAGGTCTCCATGGCCCGCTTGGTGGCGTTCAGGATGTTGATCTCGTCGATGACCTCCGGCCCGATGAAGCATGTCTCGGCATAGTCCGCCGCCGCCAGCAGCAGGGGATAAAGGGCCTCACGGCGCTTCTCGGAGAGCTTCTTGGAGTCGTCCACCCCCGGCACCAGCCGGTCCTGGGGGATGCATACGCAGGCGGTCACCACCGGCCCGGCCAGCGGGCCGCGGCCCACCTCGTCGATGCCGGCGACGCGCAGGCCGTCGGCCCACAGGCTGCGCTCGATCTGCGTCAGCCGGAGCAGCTTTTCCTCGGGGGTCTCCCGCTTCCTGCGGGGCTTTTCGGTCTGCATGGGAAGGCTCCTTGTATAATGTATTTGGGTTTTGAGAGGGGCCCATACCCTCGAAAAGACTTGTTCGATTACCGCAAATGTGCGATAATTGAGCCATTGGGCGG
>CADCHI010000028.1 GCA_902801165.1 uncultured Eubacteriales bacterium
AGGAGTTGAATGTGGGCTGGACAGCATTAACGCCTGCGTCCGGCGTAACCAGTCCAAACAGCAGCAATTATGGCGGCGGTGCGCTGCAGGTTTGGAAGAAAGGGCCCTATTTATTCATAAAGGGAAGCGTATAGGTGAAATCCGGGGACGGTGCTGACACACTTCCGTCAGGATACCGGCCGACGGATGGCAACGTTACAAGCTGGTGCCCTGCGGTGGCGCGCATTGCGCGTTTGTATGTCAATACGTCCGGCACGCTTACCCTGGAATGGGTGCGGAACATCAGCGATGGCAATGAATACACCACAGTGGTGTGGGTGGACTGTAATATGGATTTCTGGATCAGCTAAAAGGAGGAATGTTGATGAGGGACTTTAGAATTGACCTGGTTTGGGCGAAGATCTAGATCGCCGTGTCAGCGATAGGTGGGTGGTTTGGATACATCCTGGGAGGCATTGACGGACTGATGATAGTGCTCATTGTGTTCATGGTACTGGATTACCTGACTGGCATGACTATCTTAAAAGAAGCCTATGAGGACGCGATGGTACCACTTGCCTTCGATCTTCGCTTCTGTGTATCCAGTGACGCTGATGCTCATATCATCCCTCCTCGAAATCCTCTCTGGCTGCCGATCGGCCCTAGCGTTTCTCCTCTTACGCTGTGTATTCCTCGATGCCCTCGAACATGATGGTGAGCCTGTCCACTTTCTTGTCCGTGTGATAGTGGCCGCAATACCAGTGTTTGTAGTCCAGCCTGTCCTCGATGGTGTCCAGCCATTCCTCGGTATTCTTATCTACCTTGCTCTGATCCACACCGGAGAGGAACACTTCGACAGGCTCATACTTCAGAGGCGTGGTGTGTGACAACACAACGTCCACTTTCCAGGTGCGGGCATCCAGCACCTGCTCGACCTTCCCCTTGATCGCAGGGGAGGGCTGCTCGTCCGGCCACCAGCCGTAGCCGTATGCCAACCGATAGAACTTATCGATACTGTATGCCCCGCCGATGACCAGCGTTTCAATACCGCCCAGGTTGTACACTTCGCCGTCCATGGCAAACAGCAGATTCGGATAGGCGTCCTCCACATAGACCTGTCCGCCGTTCCATTCCATGGTATGATAGCACGGGAGCGTTCCGGGGCGCATTTCGTGGTTCCCGTGGATACAGAACAGCGTAATGGGCAGCTCTGCCAGCCGCTGCTTTTTATGGATGTCCCGCCACCCGCCGTAGTAATTGATACCCGCGTCGCCCAGGATGATCATGGTGTCGTCTCGGGTGGGCTTTATCCGTTCACAGAATTGCTCGATGCGGCTGAATTCTCCGTGGGAATCTCCAGTGATGTAGAACATGCTTTGCTAACTCCATTTCTCGCCTTTTGAAGCCAGGCATCCGCACTGCCCGGGCAGGTGATACACCAGTAGGCAATGGGGATCTGCCTCCAGGAAGAGGACACAACGATGACCGCGCCAGTGGAATCCACGATACGCATGAGCTGTTCCAGTGAAGGCTCGTAAAGCAGGTCATCATGATAGACGTGGATGCCTTTGTCGAACATCTCAATCGCCCAGATGCCGTTATTGAGCACGCCATCCACGTCGAGGAAAATCACTTTGTTCACCTTCTGCCCGCCTTTCGCTGCCGGGTTAATATATTGTGGCACAAATGATAATCTCACGCAACGTCTGTCAGACGTAATAACAGAGGTTTTACCCATAAAATTTTCTTATATTGTAATGTGCCGTCGAAGAAGAATAGAAGCTGAAGTATAATATGTTTGGAACCAAAATGGGTATTAGATTATCTGTGAAAAGCATGGTAAAGCAAAGTGGAATGTGCTATAATATTGATATAAATATGCTAACTATTAACCTTGCGTCCATGGCCATGTTGGTGATTATAAACATTACGTCCTTTACACCGATAGGCTACAACAAGCGTTGCGTCCACTAGGGCAAGTAGTGTGTCTCAGAGAGTCGACTGTTCTTGGTGACAGCGTGCTTTGGTTAGTTGAGTGGAGTCATAGGAATGCAGTTGTTTCATCACAAGACCCAACTTTGGCATTTTCGAGTTTTCTTTCTGATGTTGGTAATCATGCAGGGAGTATCACTAGGTTTAGCCCTCATCGGTCAGAAGATGGAAAATCTCTTTTACGACCTTGCCTTCCTCCTCGTCGATCATCAAATCCCGGACGGGCTTGTTCTTTTTATCTGTGCGTCCTTGGAATTCCAGCCGGTAGCCATAAGGCACGAAGCCACCGCGCCACTGGCCCTCCTGGATCATCTGAGAGTGCTTGGTGCGAACACGGATGGCAGTTTTCTCGCTTTCGCCGGAGGCCTGCCAAAACCGGATGTAGTTTAGCAGCTTATCCACATGGGTGTCGAAGCGCTGTTCCCCTTCGCGGGTGCTCCACACCTCGATGCCCTGCTGCACAAACCACTGCACCACGAATGGTGTCTCATCATCACGCCTGCCCAGACGGTCGAACATGAAAACGAGCAGAACGTCAAACTGATGCGTGATGGCCCTCTTTTTGATTTCCACAATGGCGTCACGGGCATTGGTGCTGACCTTATAACCGGAGACGCCTTTTTCAGAAATCTCATCAACGATTTCCCAGTCCGGGTGGGTCGCCGCATACTCGCGGCAGGCCAGCTTCTGCATGGGGATGTCGTCATGATCCACCTGCCCAACAGTCGAAACACGGTAGAGACATATGACTCGCTTCAATGGGTTCACCTCCCATAGTTTGCATTCATCAGCATGCCCAGAACGTCTCCAATTGCGCTCTCATCCTTCGCGTCAGCGTAGGAAACGGACACTTCCCAAGCAGGCTGAGCACTGGAAACATCAGCGCATTTGGAGCTCCTCGGCTTGCTGTGACTACTACTATTACCTCTAATTTCCGCGGAAGGCAAGTCGATCTGTGGCACATCACATGATAAAGTTGTGATAGGTTGTACAGCGGCATTCCTCTTTCCGGTGAGGTCATTTCTGCGGCAGAAAGCCTTCACTGTGTTGATCGACAAGGAAAGCTCCCTGGCTATGGACGCATAGCCGACGTTCTGCTGGCGCAGCTGAGCGATGCGCGTTTTCTGCTCCTGTGTCATGATGAAATCCTCCAATCCGAGGACTCCATAGATGTCCTCACTCCCCAATAGAAGGATGAGGACTGAATGGACGAAGGAACTGTATATCGTATAGGTGTTTTTGATAACCAAGTGTGACGCTTTAAGCTGCCGAGGAAGCTGGTGGGTAAGTACAAGACCTGTGACCCCTTCGAGCTGGCGAGAAGGATGGGCATGATCATCAAATTCTGTTTCGACTTCGTCAAGCAGCGTGGAGCTTCAGCGATTGTCCTGGGCAACCGGGTGGTCTTCATCAACTCCAACCTGTCGGAGCAGATGCAGAAGATGGTGTGCGCACGCCCTGCGACATGCGCTCCGTTTTCTTGACACGCGCGTCAAATTAAGATAAAATAAGCATGAGAAAGCGCTCGGTCGAGCGACAGAAGGGGATTCACCCGGCGGAAGCGTCGTCCTCCGCCCATGTTCAGGCAAATGGCACGGCTCTGGCGCGGGGTCCGCGTCGCCGGTATTGAGGGGGACAAGGTGAAGCGCACATCGGACAGAGACAGACGATACTGGATCTTGTACATGCTCGTGGCGGCGGCCCTGCTGGCCATGGGATTATTTGTTTCGCACACATTTACCGAAGATCTGAAAACGCAGCTCAACCATGAAATCGTGTCCGAGCTGCGCGTACGAGCTGAGAGCTTCGACAAGCGCTGCAACCACATCAATTCCATATTGACCACGGGCTATCAGAAGCTGCGGACGCAGAAGGCGGTCGCCTTGTCGGGCGTGTCCTCGGATTCCGATTACTATGCCGTGTGCCAGGCACGGAACGCGCTGTCGGAGGCGGTCGCGGCCATGTCGCCGGACGAGGCGTCCGTGCGGGATTTCATGTTCTACCTGACCGCGCCGAAGGCCGCGATCACCACCAATACCGTCTACACCCTGGACAACCTGGCGGGGCTCTATTTCCACACGGATGCGACCTCGCTGCAGGCGTGGCTGGGCAAGATCGCCGACGCCAACCCCGCCCAGGGGCTTCGCACGCTTCCCTTCGAGGGCTTCGACGCGCCTGCCTATGTCCGGGTATTCACCATGGTGGGCAGCCGCAACCAGATCATCGCCATGGCGATTCTGGACTGGGCGATGCTGGAATGTGCTGATATCCGGGGCGGGCGCGTGACGATCGTGGACGCCTCCGGCACGAGCCTGGCCGACGGAACAGCGCTACCCGTGTCCGGCGAGGCCATGGAGGTGGGCAAGGACGCGCTGCTGCATAGGGGCGCGGACAGCGCACTGTTCACCGTCCGGCTGGGCTCCCTCGCCAGCTACAGAATGGCGGTATCTGTGCCCGGCAGCGTCTACAACCAGTCCGTCGCGAACGCCTATGTCGTGGTCATGGGGTTGACGCTGCTGCTGTGCGGCATATTGCTGTACATCATGATGTATATCCGTCGCTCCCGCAGCAACCTGCGGCGTATCAACCAGCTGCTGGAACGGAAGGACGAAGATCATGGCGAGATCAGCTTTCAGCAGATCTATTTGAGCCTCAGCCACCTGGTGCGCCAGAATGACGAGCTGCGCCAGAATCACGAGCTGATCGCCCGGCAGGTGAACAAGCGGCGCGTGCAGATGCGGGAGAGCTTCGTGCGTATGCTGATGCTGGGCGCCGAGGGCGGGGAGAACTTGGAGGAGCTGACGGACTTCTACATTATAAACCGAGGTTACGACTACTACAACGTGGCACTGCTGCAGATCGAGGGGCCGGGGGAGTACGACGCGGCGCGCAAGACCAGAAACGCGCTCCGGGTCGCGGTGAGTGGCGTATCCTTCTGCGACATCGAGGCCTGCAACGTGGACGACAACACGGTGGGCATAATCTATATGTGCCGCCGGTCGGAGCGCGCGTCCGTCAACGCGCAGCTGAAGGACTGGCTCAAGCGGATCGTTGATCACATGCGCCAGAGCCTGGACGTGACCGTCTATACCGGCATCGGCAGCGCCGTCGGCCGGATCGGCGACTGCATCTCCGCCTACTATTCCGCGCGCATGGTGCTGGTGTGCAACTCGCGCGCGAACACTCGCAGGCTGAACGCCATCGACAGCATCTCCGCCGAGGACAAGGCGCAGATGACCCGCCTGCTTCAGGGGCTGGAGCGGGGCGACGCCGGTGAGGCGCTCAGCCTGTTCGACGGCCTGTTCGCCCTGCCCGGCGACGGTAGCTATACCCTTCGCCAGCGCACCAACGCCATCGCGTTTCTGAACCTGTTCGACGACATGGTGAACGGCAGCGTATCGCTGAAAAAGCTATTCGCCGAGGACGACTCCCTTCAGAACGAGCTGGCGAAATGCGTGTCGCTGGAGGAGATCCTCCCACTGACCCGGCGCATGCTGGAGCAGGCCTGCCAGCACAGCACCTCCGGCGAGAAGCGGGACATGCGGCTTCTGATCGACCGCTGTCTTCAGATGATCCAGAACCGCTATACTGACTGCTGCCTGTCCCAGTCGCAGATCGCCGAGGAGCTGGGCGTCAGTCCCGCCGCGCTGTCTGTCAAGTTCAAGGAGGTCGTGGGTGTCAACATGTCCATGTACATCCGCATGATGCGCATCGACCGCGCCAAGGAGCTGCTGCGCGACGGGCGGACGCCGCTGGAGAGCATTTCCGAGCAGACGGGCTTCGGCTCCCTCAAGACCATGTACCGCGTGTTCAAGGCGGAAACCGGCTGCGCGCCAGGACAGTACCGGGAGGAAAACGCCGGAAGGGCATAACCGGTCGCGAGGAACCAAAGAATTGCCCGTGATGAAAGAGACAGGCTTTGGCTGATGCCGATGAAGCATAATATAAGGCAGGGATCATCCGCCGACAGGCTGGCAGGATGACAGCATGAGGGGCGCCCGGAACGGTGCGCCCCGGTTTATTTCACATCAGAGATCGCAATCACGTCGCGCATGCCCAGAGTGGCGTGATTGACAGGCAGGAACCGTAAATGCGCGGCCGGCCGTGCCTCGACAAATTGGGGATTGAAGGGATGGAAGGGCACCGGTCGATTGCCGTCGAACCACGATTCAACAGACGGCAGTTCGCTCAATATCGTCCGGAGGGGCGGCGTCGACGAATGAAAGGTTTCCCTGCCTGCAGTCTCGCCAAATTGGGCTTGTCGTCCCTGCGGCATCATTGCAATGCGGAAGGCTGTTCCAGCCTCGCCAAATCGGTCCTTAACGCTCACCAGCTCCACCTGCCCGAGGGAATCTTCGGCGCAAACACCGGGCCGTACTCCGATCCCCCCTACTTTACCGCCGCCCATCCATGCGCGTCGCCCCTCGACGTCGGTAATCCTCACCCGCATTTTCGGCGCCCCGCCGGGGCTGGCGGGCGACGGAAAGCCCCGTCTGGCCGCGCGGCGACTCACCTCCGATCCTCCCGATTCTCAATATTTCGGTCCCTGGCCGCCCCCAAAAATAATGTGAACCGTTTCGGATTCGCATTATTTTAGTCGAATATACCTCCGAAAAAACTGTCCATTGCACAGCTTGCACAAAATATTATAGAATACATCAAGAGAGACAACCCGGGGGTGAGCATGTGAAAAAGGGCCAATCCACACTGATGCCGCGCAGGACGCTGGGCGAGCGCATCGGGAACGACTTTAAGAAGAACCATTCGTTCTACGTAATGCTGATTCCGCTGGTGCTGTACTACCTGATCTTTCACTACTATCCCATGTACGGCGCGCAGATCGCGTTCAAGAATTTCTCCATCGGCAAGGGGATCGAGAACAGCCCCTGGGTGGGCTTGAAGCACTTCGAGTCGTTCTTCGATTCCATCTACTTCAGCCGGCTGTTGGTCAACACGCTGGCGATCAACGTATTCGACATCCTGCTGGGCTTCCCACTGCCGATCCTGCTGGCGATCCTGCTGAACGAGGTGCGCAGCAGCGGCTACAAGCGCACGATCCAGACGGTCACCTACCTGCCACACTTCATCTCCACGGTGGTGCTGTGCAGCCTGGTACGGGAGTTCACCGCCCGGACGGGCCTGATCAACAACATGATCACCTCCCTGGGCGGCGAGCCGATCATATTCCTGCAGAAGAACGAGTGGTACCGCACGGTGTTCATCGGCTCGGGCATCTGGCAGCAGTGCGGCTGGAATTCCATCATCTACATGGCGGCGCTGAGCGCCATCGACGTGGAGCAGTACGAAGCGGCCCACATCGACGGCGCGAACCGCCTGCAGGAGATGTGGTACATCACGCTGCCCTCGCTGCTGCCGACGATCATGATCATGCTGATCATGCGCTGCGGTCGCATACTGAATGTGGGCGCCGAGAAGACGTTGCTGCTGTACAATCCATCCACCTACAAAACAGCGGACGTCATCGCCTCCTATGTGTACCGCAAGGGCATAGAGGACGGCAACTATTCCTTCTCGACGGCGGTTGGCCTGTTCAACTCGGTGATCAACTTCATCATGCTGCTGAGCGTCAACAAGGTGTCCAACAAGCTGACGGGCTCCGGCCTGTTCTGAGAAAGGGGGGAATACCATGCGTTCCATAGAATCCAGTGGCGAGCGCGTATTTTCGGTCATCAATGTGCTGCTGCTGGGCGTTTTCGGGTTTGTGTGCGCCTACCCAGTATACTACATCATCCTCGGCTCCCTGTCCGATCCCATGGCCATGATGAAGCACACGGGCTTTCTGTGGAAGCCCTACGGCTTCAACTTGGCGGCCTATCGCACGGTGTTTGAAAACCGCATGATCCCCCTGGGCTACCTGAACACGCTGTGGTACATGGCGGCCGGGCTGGCAGTGAATATGCTGTTTACCACGCTGGGCGCCTATGCGCTGTCAAAGCGGACCATGGCCCTCAGGAACCCCATCATGCTGCTGGTCAGCTTTACCATGTTCTTTTCGGGCGGCATGATTCCCAGCTACCTGCTGGTGCTGCGGCTGGGCATGGTGGATCACTGGACGGCGATGGTGTTCCCGTCGGCCATCAACAGCTTCAACCTGATTATCATGCGCACCTCGTTCCAGCAGCTGCCGGAGGAGCTCTTCGAAAGCGTGCGCATCGACGGCGGCAACGAATGGCAGATATTCTTCCGCATCGCGTTGCCACTGAGCCCGGCGGTGCTGGCGGTCATCGTGCTGTACTATGCCGTGTACCACTGGAACTCCTGGATGCCGGCCATGATGTACATGCGCACGCGTAGCCATTACCCGCTGCAGCTGGTGCTGAGGGAGATCCTCATCAACAACGACCTGAACAGCATGGGCACCGGCATCAGTGACGCGGCGGACAAGGAATTCGTGGCCGTGACGCTGAAATACGCCACGATCATCGTGGCCACGCTTCCCATCATGTGCGTGTATCCATTTTTGCAGAAGTACTTCATGAAAGGCGTCATGATCGGTGCGCTGAAGGGCTGATGGAATATGACGCATTCCCGGGGGAGTGCGCATAGTATAGAAGAAAACAGAGGAGGTATCACCATGAAGAGACTGACCGCGCTGCTGCTTTGCCTGATGCTGATGCTCAGCGGCTTCGCCCTGGCGGAGGGGCTACCCGAGTACACCGGCGACATGATCAAGCTGTCCGACGAGCCCATAACGCTCAAAATGTTCTGCACCTATGATTCCACGCGCTACATGTTCTCGGATTTCTCCGAGGTTCCCAGCATGAAGCGAATGGCCGAGCTGACCAACGTGAACATCGAGTTCATCCATCCGACCGCCGGCTCCGAAAAGGAGCAGCTGAATCTGTTGCTGTCCTCCGGTGACCTGCCGGACATCATCTATTACGACTGGAACAGCTTCAACGCCACGCCCGACCAACTGTATGAGGACGGCCTGATCATCGATGTCGCGCCGTACCTGGAGCAGTACGCGCCGAACACCAACAAGCTGATCGCCCAGAACCCGCAGATCGCAAAGGACATCACCACGGACTCCGGCCTGATGCCTGGCTTCTATCAGATGCAGTTCTCCGAGGTACTGAAGAACACCTACGGCTACATCCTGCGCGCCGACTGGCTGGAGCAGGTGGGCAAGTCCACACCCGTGACGCTGGACGACTGGTACGACGTGCTGTGCGCCTTCCGCGACAACGACATGAACGGCAATGGCGATCCCTCTGACGAGTATCCGCTGACCACCGGCCTATTCACTAACAACGAGGACTGCAAGGCCATGGAGGCCTTCTACGGCGCCTGGGGCAAGAACTGGCAGATGTACGTGACGCCCGACAAGCACATGGCCTACGGCGCCTATGACGAAGATTACAAGGAATATCTGCTGCTGATGCGCAAGTGGATCGAGGAGGGCCTGATCGACCCGGACTTCGCCACCAACGACAAGACCCAGCAGGACGCCAAGTTCCTGAACAGCCAGGCGGGCGCGCTGCGCAGCGGCCTGGGCGCGGGCTTCGGCACCTTCATCGCCGGCCTGGGCGGCGAACAGTACATCGCCGGCGCGGTGACGCCCGTCATGAACGCTGGCGATACCAGCTACAACTTCTCCGGCCGCTCCGCGGGCGTGACCAGCAGCGCGGCGTTCATCACCACCAGCTGCAAGACCCCTGAGCTGGCCGTAATGTGGCTCGATATGCTGTACGGTGGCGACGGAATGATGCTGGCCAACTACGGCATCGAGGGCGAGGCCTACAACATGGTGGACGGCTATCCCACCCTGGTGGAATACATCACCCGCAACCCGGACGGCAAGTCCATCAACGTGGCGCTGGCGGAGTTCTCCATGGGCTGCTCCAGCTTCCCGTTCTGGAACGACACCGGCGTGCGCGAGCAGCGCATGCTCAGCTACCCGGTGCAGCGCCAGATCGGCCTTGAGATGGCGAACATGAGCAACGACGGCTGCGTGCCGCGCATTTCCCTGACCGCCGACGAGACCACCGAGTACGCCAGCATCATCAGCGAGGTTCAGACCTACGTGCAGGAGATGACCCTGGCCTTCCTGTTGGGCGAGGCGGACATCGAAAGCGGCTTCGAGGACTACATGCAGACGCTGAAGGATCTGGGCGTCGAGGACGCCATCGCGATCCAGGACGCCGCGCTGCAGCGCTACTACGCGCGCTGATTGCGGCGGATGTGCCGGACGGGGTTCTCCCCCGTCCGGCTGACCAGTCCGGCGCGCACGCCGCGACGACCCGACAGAGAGGTGGGTTTTAATGGCACACTGGTGGGAGAATTATCCCTGGAGAATGATACAGACCAACCTTCGTCAGATCGACATGGAGGACATGAGCGCCCAGCGCTTTGCTGAAGACCTGAAGCGCTTTGACGCCAACGTCGTCCTGCTGAACACCGGCGGCATCATCGCCAGCTACCAAACAGGCGTGGAGGACCACTTCCAGAGCGAGTACCTGCACGGGGATTCGCTGCAGAAGGTGATGCAGGCCTGCCGCGACGCCGGCATTCGCGTCATCGCCCGCATGGACTTCTCCAAGGTCAGGCGGCCCATCTATGAAAAGCACCCGGACTGGGCCTACCGCACCATCGACGGCGATATCGTGGATTACAACGGTGATGTGCACGCCTGCGTGTGCGGCGGCTACCAGCAGGGCAAGGCCTTCGAAATCGTGCGGGAGGTGGCTGAAAACCTGCCCATCGACGGGCTGTTCTGCAACATGGGCGGCTTCCAGGTGCGAGACTACAGCTACAACTACCACGGCATATGCCACTGCGACAACTGCAAGCGGCGCTTCAGAGAGCGCTTCGGTCTGGAGCTTCCCGCCGCCGAGGACATGGACGACCCGGTGTTCAGGAAGTACAAGATCTTCCAGCAAGAGGTGCTGGCGGACTACAAGCAGAAGCTCACCGCGCTGATCAAGGGCATCAACCCGGAGATCGCCGTGGACGGGGTGGACTTCACGCGCATGGAGAGCAACACGGAGTACAGGCGCCCGCTGCCCTTCTGGCAGTATAGCGCGGCCTCCAACACGCGCGCGTTGCGAGGGCTGGATGGAAGCATGGTGTCCAGCAATACCTCGGTGGACTTCATTGGCTTCTGCTATCGCCACGTGGCGGTGAACCCGGAGGAGCAGGAGCTGCGCCTGTGGCAGGACGTGGCCAATTTCGGCGGCATCGACTACTACCTGATCGGCCGTCTGGACAACCACGAAGACCAGTCCGGCTACGAGGGCGTGCAGCGCGTGTTCCACTATATGAAGGCCCACGAGCGGGAGTACCAGGGCATCGCCGCTCGGGCGGACGCGCTGCTGCTTCGCGGCTACAGGTGGGATTTCCGCGGCGAGGAGCAGGGCTGGATCCGCGCGCTGACGGAATCGCACGTGCTGTTCGATGAGGTGCACGTGACCGATCTCAGGCCGGAGGACAGCTTCGACAAGTACCGCTTGGTGATAATGCCCGATACCACGTCCCTGCCGGCCTGGCTGGCGGAAAAGCTGGACGCCTTCGCCCAAGCGGGCGGCTGTGTGATCGCCAGCGGCAACACCGGCAGGTACGACGGCAATTTGGACGTCAACGAGGCCTATCCGCTGAAGTGCATGGGCATCCGCCGGATCCTGATGCGGCGGGAGGACATGATCTCCGCCATGCTGCACGTGGAGGACCGCGACCTGCAGGTGCTGGATTCCTTCGGGAACGACCGGGTGATCTACTTCGGCGAGGACTTCCTGTTCGCCGAGTACGAGGACACCTCCACCGGCTACCTCAGGCTGATACCGCCGCACCACATGGGGCCGCCGGAGCGCTGCTATTACACGCAGATCACGGATATCCCCGGCTTGCAGGTCAACGCCTACGGGGCGGGCAAGGGCATACTGATCCCCTGGGCCCCGGGCCGTCTGTACAGCCGGGACGGCTACGCCAACACCTTCCGGTTCATGCGGGATGTGCTGAAGAATATCGTGGGCCTGAAAAGCGTGGCGGCCCAGTCGTTTACGCAGATGGTTGAGGTCGCCGTGGGCGATGCCCGGGACGGCAGCCGCACGCTGATCCAGCTGGTGAACAACACGGGCCACTTCGGAACCTCCTATCTCGCACCGGTGCCCGTGAGGGACATCGCCCTGAGGATACCCCTGAAAAAGGCGCCCGCCGCGGTCGTCAGCCAGACGACGGGCGAGGCGGTGCCCTTCGAATACGTTCAGAGTGCACTGAGCGTGACGGTGGACGTGCCTGGATTCTTTGAGGGCCTGCGCGTCGATTACTGACATAACCGTGCTGGGGGCTGTCTCCATGCGGGGCAGCTCCACCCCGGTAATGGTGCGCCTTGGCCGGGGATCCGCATGCCATGGAGGACAATCGCATGAGAACCATACACAAGGTCGTCAGCACCGTCAGCTATTCCGCAGCCGAGCTGGAGCGGCTGCGCAGTTTTTTCAGCGGCGCTGAATTCGTTCACGTGGATCATCAGGATACGGAGGCGCTCGTCCGGGAGATCGCGGATGCGGATGTCGCGGTGCTGGAGGCGGACCTAGACGACCGTGTGCTCACCGGCAGGCGGCTGAAATGGGTCCACTGCAACCACGCCGGTTTGGCCCGCTCGGCCCGGCCGGAGGTATTCGAGCGCGGCATACTGCTGAGCGGCTCCGCGGGCAGGTCCGCGGAGGTGCTGGCGGAGCACGCCGTGTACTTTATGCTGAACGCCTGCTACCATACCCGGGAGCTCATGGCGGCGCAGAGCGCGCATGAGTGGCTACGCGAGCCTGGGATGTACGCTTGGCGCGGGCTCTATGGCCGCACCGCCGGAATCATCGGCATGGGCCACACCGGCAAATGCTTGGCGGAAAGGCTGCACGCCTTTGGCATGCGGCTGTATACCTACAGCCGCAGCGCCACGCCCCAGCTGCCCTTCATCGACCACGAATACGTCATGTCCCGAGGAGAGGGGCCGGAGGCGCTGTACGAAAACTCCGATTTCATCATACTCTGCATTGCGATGACGGATCAGACCCGGCACATGCTGGACGCGGCCGCCTTCGCCCACGTGAAGCGCGGCGCGGTGCTGGTCAACATGGGCAGGGGACAGCTGGTGGATAACGAAGCGTTGCTGGCCGCCCTCTCCGACGGCACCCTCAGCTGCGCCGGGCTGGACGTGTTCGACCCCGAGCCCCTGCCCAAGGACAGCCCCCTGTGGGACTGCCCCAACGTCTACATCACACCCCACATCACGCCCGCCGTACCCGACCGCAACGGCCGCTGCCTGGAGATCATCCGCGAAAACGTCCGCAGATACCTCCATGAGGAGCCGCTCATCAACCAGGTCAAACCCGAAGACCGCTACAGCGGCACCTGACAGTCACCCTCCAACCATCGGGGGGCGGGCAGCTGTCGCCCTGCACCCGCGATGGATCAATGAGGCGTGGGGCTGTCCCTGCACCCTATTCACGCGGCTCCGCTCTCTGTGCCTGTGGATACAATACGGCATGTATATCCTGAAAAGAGTCGTCAAGCACTGATCATCGCTGACTCTCAGTGCCCAAAAGAAGCTCCCGGTCACCGGCGTAAAACCGATGATCGGGAGTGTTGCATTTACCCAGCTCAGCCTTCGAAGGTGGTGCCGTTTTTTAAGGTGAACGTCAGGTGGCTATCCGCGTATCTAAATATAAATACGTTGGACAGGATTATGATGACATTTGGCCCAGGGCATAACCTTCGATTTGATTGCGACTGCACTTGTCAACAAAAACGACACACCGTCATAATCCCCAAAATAAAGTGCAAAATGCACTAGTCAACAAAAACTGGACACAAAAGGAGTAAAAAGTTAGACAAACTCTGTTGGCTATCACTCCTTTCGACGCCATCCTTGACAGGGCCTTGAGAAACGATAGGTGGAAGAGTACCGACGGCGAGGAACTCATCAGCAAGTATAGATCAACAACGCCGTCATACAGGCCAGTATATCGTTTTTCAAGAACCTGTCAAGGACAAGCCGCCTTCGGCGGTGGCTGTGTAAGCGGCAGCCCGGGGGGAATTCCTCTGGCTCAGAATCTTTCAGCAATTCACCGTTGGCCCATATGGAGTAACGCACGTTGTCAATGGATGTATCAACCAACAACCCTGATATTGGTCGGCAACTCGCCCTTCCAGTCCATCCCGATGGGCAGCGGCGGTATCCACCGCATGACCGGCTTCCTCAATGGGAACACCGCGTCGCGCGGTCCTGTCCAGTACGTGTGCCAGTGTGCCGACCGGACATGCGGGCGGGGGCTTGCATGCGAACCGACTGTGTCGCTATTATCGTTACTGGCGGGGACGGCCTTCGGACAGTCATTGAACCTGCGAATCGCAGCGGAGATGCGGACGCCCACGTCCCACACCCTCGGCTCTTCAGGAGCACGAACGCCTCCGGAGAGCCGCTTGCGTTTCTGCGGGGGTTCGATCTCAGGCATGTCCGGCTCGTCGCTGCAGATATACAGGAGCAACTGGATCATTGCCGAGAAGGTCTGGCGATACTCATCGCGGGAGCCAACATAGCGGACATTCGACAGATTCCCGGCGAACATCTCGTCCACCAGTGCCTTCACGGACATGGCGGAGGCGTACGGCGCTGAGCAGGTGATCTACGCCCACTGCCACGGCCAGAGCCGCTTCCACGACAGCATCGAGGGCAGGCTCCACGGCATCGACTACCGGCTGGTGTCGGGCGACTACCTAATGTGGAATCCGGTGCGGATACTGTCCTGACGCTCCGATACCGTTACAGCGTCTCGCCGTTGCTGGCGATGACCCGCCTGTACCATTCAAAGGAATCCTTTTTCCGCCTGGCGAGACTGCCGGTGCCGTCGTCGTACTTCTCCACATAGATCATGCCGTAGCGCTTGGCCATCTCGCCAGTGGAAGCGCTGACCAGGTCGATGCAGCCCCAGGGGGTATAGCCCATCACGTCCACGCCGTCCAGCACGGCCTCCCGCATCTGCCGGACGTGCTCTCGCAGGTAGTCGACGCGGTAGTCGTCGTGGATGCTGCCGTCCGGCTCGATCACGTCCCGCGCGCCCAGCCCGTTTTCCACCACCATCACGGGAATCTGATAGCGGTCATAGATCTCGTTGAGGGTATAGCGCAGTCCCTTGGGGTCGATCTGCCAGCCCCACTCAGAGGTCTCGAGGTACGGATTTTTGAGCCCGCTCATGATGTTGCCCTCGACCCTGGCGAGCGACGGGTCGACGCTTACGCAGTTGCTCACATAGTAGCTGAAGGTGTAGAAGTCCACCGTGCCCTCTTTGAGCAGCGCCTCATCGCCGGGCTCCATGTGAATTGAGATGCCCTTCTCATCAAACCAGCGTTTGGCGTAAGCGGGATAGCTGCCCCGCACCTGAACGTCCGAGCAGAACCAGTTCATCATGCGCATCTCCCGCTGGCACTTCAGCACATCGTCGGGATTGCAGGAATAGGGATACATTGTGATGAAGCAGATCATGTTGCCCATCTTGAATTCTGGATACTTTTGATGCGCCAGCCTGACCGCCTTCGCGCTGGCCACCAGCTGGTGATGGAGGGCCTGGAAGCGCACCTGCGGCTCGTCGGGCACCTCTGTGGTCGGGCCGGTGTAGCCCTTCAGCGTTCCCAGGGACAGCACCACGCCGTGGGGCAGCGTGCCGGAATTGATCTCGTTGAAGGTCAGCCAATACCGGACCCGGCCCCTGTATCGCTCGAAGATCGTCTCGCAGAAGCGCATGAAATGATCTATGCACTCCCTGCCGTACCAGCCGTTGCACTTTTCCACCAGCGCGTAGGGCATTTCATAGTGGGAGATGGTCACCAGAGGCTCGATGCCATGGCTCAGGCATTCGTCGATCACGCGGTCGTAGAATGAAAGCCCCGCCTCGTTGGGCGTCTCTTCCATGCCGGTCGGGAATATCCGCGTCCAGGCAATGGAAAACCGAAAGCATTTGAAACCCATCTCCGCGAACAGGGCGATGTCCTCCCGGTAGTGGTGGTAGAAGTCGATGGCCTCATGGCTGGGGTACAGGGCGTCCGCTTCAAACTCAGCGGTGACCCGCTTGGGCGTCTCGTGGGTGCCGTTGGTGCACATATCCGGCACGGACGGACCCTTTCCGTCCACATTCCACGCGCCCTCAAGCTGATTCGCCGCCGTCGCCCCGCCCCACAGGAAATCCTTCTTAAAAACAGACATAGCGTTTCCTCCTGTCCACATTTTTTCAGTTTACTGCAGTATATCATATTTATCATAAATTGTTTATTCATTTGAGATACATCGGCAGGTTAATTATTGTATAATAAAAGGTAACATTGATTAAAGGAGGTTTGCACAATGGCAAAAAAGAGCGGCGAGGGCGGCGCGTTTGCGGTTGCCCAGCAAATCGGCAAATCGCTGTTTTTGCCCATCGCGGTATTGCCCTTCGCCGGCATACTGCTGGGCATCGGCAGCTCGTTTACCAATGAGACCACCATTGCGACCTACGGACTGACGGGCATACTCCACCAGGGCACCTTCCTGTTTGGCCTTATGCAAATGTTGGCCGGCGCCGGCAATGCCATCTTCGGCAATCTTGCGCTGATCTTCGCGCTGGCGGTGGCCATGGGCATGGCGAAGAAGGAGAAGGGCGTGGCGGTCATGTCCGCCGGCATCTTCTACATCATCATGCTGGTCACAATGAACGTGCTTCTGACCCTGAACGGTACCATCGTGGACGGCGTGATCACCGACAAGGTGAAGGACGGCGCTGTGACGACCATGCTGGGCATACAGACGCTCCAGCTGGGCGTGTTCGGCGGCATCATCGCCGGCCTGTGCGCGGCGGCGCTGTGCAACCGGTTCTACAAGATCCAGCTGCCGGACGTGCTGTCGTTCTTCGCCGGCACCCGCTTCGTGCCCATCGTCAGCATGGTGGGCGGCATTGTGATGGGTGCCGTGCTGTTCGTGGTGTGGCCCTTCATCCAGAACGCCATCTACGCGCTGGGCGGACTGGTGCAGGCCAGCGGATACTTCGGCACTTTCATATACGGCTGCATTGAGCGCGCGCTGATTCCCTTCGGCCTGCATCACATCTTCTACATGCCCTTCTGGCAGACGGGCGTGGGCGGCAGCATGGAGATCGGCGGACAGCTGGTACAGGGCGCTCAGAACATATTCTTCGCCCAGCTGGCTGACCCCAACACCACTCATTTTTCCGTGGACGCCTGCCGCTTCCTGACCGGCAAGTATCCCTTCATGATGGGCGGCCTTCCCGGCGCGGCGCTGGCGATGTATGTCACCGCCCGCCCTGAAAAGCGCAAGCAGGTGGGTTCGCTGCTGTTCTCCGTGGCCCTGACCAGCTTCATCACCGGCATCACCGAACCCATCGAGTTCACCTTCCTGTTCCTGGCGCCCAGCCTGTTCGCCGTTCATGTGGGCTTTGCCGGTCTGGCGTTCATGATCTGCCACATCCTGAAAATCTGCGTGGGCACCACCTTCTCCGACGGCCTGATCGACCTGATCCTCTACGGCGTGCTGCCCGGGCAGGCCAAGAGCAACTGGATGATGCTGATCCCGGTGCTGCTGGTTTACTTCGCGCTGTACTTCGTGGTGTTCCGGTTCTTCATCCTGAAGATGGACCTCAAGACCCCCGGCCGCGAGGCGGATGACGAGGAGGCGCATCTGATCTCCAAGGACGAGTACCGCAAGGCCACCGGCGTGGGCGTCGCGGGCGGCAAGGCCGCGTTGGATCAGGGCGACGATCCCAAGTCCGCGGCGATTCTGCGCGGCGTGGGCGGTTCCGCCAACCTGGGCGACATCGACTGCTGCGCCACCCGGCTGAGACTGACCCTGAACGATACCTCCAAGGTGGACCAGGCGCTTTTGAAGTCCACCGGCGCTTCCGGCGTGGTGGTGAAGGGCAGTGGCATACAGGTGATCTACGGCCCGTCCGTGACCATCGTCAAGTCCAACTTTGAGGAGTACGTCGAGAAGGTCCGCAGCGGCCAGATCGCCGAGCCCACCGACGGGCCCGCCGCCACGGCTGAGGCCGCCGAGACGTCCAGGACCGAGTCCTGGCTGCCCAGCGCCACCTACGGCGCTCACATGAACGGCCGCATGGTGCTGATGAACGAGGTGGAGGACGAGGCCTTCGCGTCCTGCGCACTGGGCGACGGCGTCGCCATCGAGCCCGCCGAGGGCAAGCTCTTCGCCCCTGCCGACGCCACTGTGGACACCGTGTTCGATACCAGGCACGCTATCTCCCTCGTCACCGAACAGGGCACCGAGATCCTGCTGCACATCGGCATCGACACCGTTCAGCTGAACGGCAAGTTCTTTGAGACCCATGTTACCGACGAGCAGAAGGTGAAGCGCGGCGATCTGCTGATCTCCTTCGACATCGACGGCATCAAAGCCGCCGGCTACAAGGTGACCACGCCCATGATCGTCTGCAACACCGATGACTACCGCGCCGTCAAACCTCTGGCCAGTGGCGAGGTCAAGGCCGGCGACGACTTCATGCAGGTGGTCGGCAGCTGATCCAAACGGGCGCTGCAATATTCTACAGTGGGGCGGGACTGTCTCAAAACGGATATTGATCCAGCTATTTACAGAATTGTAGGGGCGTCGTTGCGCCGCCCGCCGGGTAAAGCGAATGATTTCGTGCCCGGACGGGCGGCGCAACGGCGCCCCTGCGCATCGGTTATGCACCAGTATACAATTCGAGACAGCTACGTCCTGTCATGTCACTGATTTCAATGAACCGCTAATCCATGGGCTCATCGCCGGCCTGCTGGCCCCATATGTACTGCTCCAGCTCGCTGACGCCATCCTCCTCATTAAGTAACGCCTTGGAGAACTGGGTCTCGTACAGTTCGCGGTACACGCCGTCCCGGTTGACCAGCTCCCTGTGCTGGCCGCGCTCCACGATCTCCCCGTCCTTCACCACCAGGATCTCGTCGGCGGCGAGTATGGTGGACAGACGGTGTGCGATCAGTATGCTGGTGCGGCTCTGTATGATGGGGTCGATGGCCTCCTGGATCTTCTGCTCGGAGATGGAATCCAGCGCCGAGGTGGCCTCGTCGAACACGAAGATCGTCGGGTCCTTCAGAAGCACCCTTGCGATGGACAGCCGCTGCTTCTCGCCGCCGGACAGCTTGAGGCCCCGGTTGCCCACCATGGCATCCAGCTTCTCCGGCTGATTCTGCACAAACTCCCAGATGTTGGCCTTTTTGAGCGCCGCCTCCATCTCCGCCTCGGTGGCGTCGGGCTTGGCGTACAGCAGGTTTTCCCGGATGGAGCCGTTGAACAGATAGGTCTCCTGGCTGACCACGCCCACCTGGGAGCGCAGGAAGCCCAGGTCCAGCCTGCGGACGTCCACGCCGTCGAAGGTCACCGCGCCGTCCCACACGTCGTAGAGCCTCGGGATCAGGTTGATGATGGTGCTCTTGCCCGAGCCGGAGGGCCCGACGATGGCGATGCTGTGGCCCGCCTTCAGCTCAAAGCTCACGTCCTTCAGCACCGGCCGGTCCGCCTCGTAGCCGAAGCGCACATGGTCGAATACCACGTTGCCCTCGGCCCGATCGGGCGTCACGGCGTCGGGCGCGTTTTCGATCTCCACCGGGATGTCGAAGTAGTCGAACAGTCGGGTGAACAGCGCCATCGAGCGCATCCAGTCCACCTGTATGTTCAAGAGGCTGTTCACCGGCATGTACATCCTGCCCAGCAGCGCCACCAGCACGGTGATGTCGCCGATGGTCAGGTCCGCGCCGTGTCGGATCATCAGGATGCCGCCCACCAGGTAGATCAGCATGGGGCCGATGCTGGTGAAGGTGGACAGCACCACCCGGAACCAGCGGCCGGCCATGCTCTCGCGGATGTTCAGGCGGATCATCCGCCCGTTGGCCTCCTCGTAGCGCTGGTATTCATACTTTTCCTTGCCGAACAGCTTGCTCAGCAGCTGGCCTGAAACGGACAGCGTCTCGTTGAGTATGCCGTTGATCTCGTCGTTGCAGGCCTGAGACTCGTTGGCGAACTTCCAGCGGGTCTTGCCCGCCCGGCGGGTGGGCAGCGTGAACAACGGCACGATCACGATGCCGATCAGCGCCAGTATCCAGTTCTTTCGGAACATGGCCACCATGGCGATGATCAGCGTGATGACATTTGAAAGTATGCTGGTGAAGGTGTTGGTGATCACCTGCTGCACGCCGTCGATGTCGCTGGTCATGGCGATCCTCTGACCGACCCGGGCTTCGTCGAAAAGCTGGATCGTCTTGTCAGCGAAGGCGTTGAAATCGCCCACATCGGCATCTGTGCTGGTCGTGACTCATCAACAGCTTGCCCCGCTATGTTGAAAATGGTGGACGCGATACAGGAAAGGGGCATCGATGTGATCTGGAGCACACATTGAGTTGTAACCACTGGTAGTTGTAACACCAAGTGTGGCTCACAGGAGGTTTCAACGAGGTTACTTTGTATCAAAAAAAGCGTTTGTTTCCACGTCAAGACGTCATGTTTGGATATCGCATGGCGTCGAATCCCCGGAACAATCCTGTAAATAACAGGGGTGTTCCGGGGATTTGTTTGGCCTGAATTATGGAATGACTGATATTGGGCCGATGAGATTGCACCAACTTTATCAGATGAGATTCTAAACGATAGTATCCCCAAAGCCTTTGCGCCAATTTCAGCGCGTACTGAATGATAAATGGTGCATGTGACACGGATAATTGTCGCGCTGGAATCTCTTTTGGGTTGTGCGGGTACGGACCGGGGAGAAACGCCGTTGATTTATATGCCTGCAAGACACATCTCGTCAAACAGCCGGTGGAAGACAAACAACGGAATTATCCGTCAGAGAAGAACGAATTTCATTTCCAACGGAGACAAGGCGAGGCGGAGTTCCCCTTCGTCTGTCAATACTGTTGTCTCGACGGGCTGCTCCGAATTGTTCATCGCTACCAACGTTTTGTCCACAGGGAAATAAGCCGCTTCAACGCGCCGGTCACCCGGTATATATTTCCCGTCGCCATGGCCGCAAGCCAGTCGCAGTAAGTCCAGAAGCATGGCTGTACTCTCCGGATTTACGGAGAAACCGCTCATGTATATGCCCATGCCCTTGCCGAAGGAGCGCAATGTCATCTGAGGAACGCCGTCCTTTGCGCATAGCACCCGCACCCGTCCGTCTGTCAGGTACAGGTTATGATTGTTGCCGAGGCAGTCCGCCAAGACGCGGATGCGACTGTCAGTCTCCGCGGCAAAGGTCCACCTGCCGTGGCAGACACGCGCGCCCGTGTCTTCGTCAATGCCCAATACATGCGCCATGCGGAAAAAGGTGTCATGGCCGGGAACGGCACTGGGTTGGCCGACGCCGATGAACGTTCCGCCCCGATGTACGAATTCAGTCAGTGCTTCCACAAGCCTGGTGGAATGCCATGCCTCGCCGCCGCTCCAGGCATCGCCTGCCCGCCCCGCATTGATGACCACGTCCACATTATCCAGAATACCGTTTTCAGCATCCTCAAAACTGATGAACTTGACATCCACTGGCAGGCCGGATAGTGCCTCGTTGATGTGGATCAGCGGGTGCATGAAGGTCTCGTGGAAGTGACCGCTGAGCGTCCAGGGACGCAGGCTGCCCCAGGTGTGCAGCACGGCGACCCGGCAAGGCAGGACATAGGGCGCACCGTGGCTGTGCAGTGCCTTGAGCCGACGGAAGTCCATGGCCATCTGTTCGATGACATCCACAAACTGGGGGTAGCCCTCCGTCAAATGCAGGTAGCCGCCCAGACCGATGCGGTCCACGCTTTGCCGCGCCAGCGCGCGCCGCACGTGCAGCCAGTATTCCATGGCGTCTTTTTCGGGGTGGCCTCCTTCAGAGAAGGTGGGCAGTCCGCCCAATCCCACCGGGAACAGGTAGGGGTGGAAGCGCAGCTCATGGGTTGGCGTATTCACACCGGCACATAGCCGGCATTCGAACCCGGAGAACACGCACTTGATGATGCCGTCCAGGCCGATGTCCCCAAAGTGGCCGCCGTAGGGCTCCATGCCCACCCAGCTGTCGTCATAGAAGACATATGCCAGCTTGCCGTGTCGATGGATGATTTCAACCAGCTCCCGCGCCTTATCCGCCACAAAGGCGTGGATAAACGACATGTAGTCCCGCTTGGCCTTTGTGGGAGGCATGTGGGTGACTTGGAATTTGCCGCCGTTGACAAAGTCCTCGGCGGTGAGCGCGTAGCCGTACTGAGCTTCAAAAGCCTTGAGCGCTGCCGGACTGACGGTGAAGTCATAGCTGGCCCAGTCGGTGAAGCGGTTGCGGTGGCGTGCGTCGTCGCCCCAGATCCAAACGAAGTTGTAGAACAGAGAGGTCAGGCGTACCACGTTGGTCTGAGGGTTTTCGACGCACCAGTTTTCAAGCCAATCCCTCAGGTACTTCCATGCCGCCGGGTGACGGGGATCCAGCTGGCGAAGATGCGCGCTGGTCCAGCCATTTGTGGTATGGTTGTACATGTTGATCTCCTCCCACACACGCCAGCACAGGAAGGATGCTGTGTAGCTGTGCCAGGGCTTGCAGCCGTCCACAACTACGCGACCGTCTTCATAATGCCATTGTTCGCGGGGAATTTCCACGTTTTCCGTGCGGTCCCACACCTGCCAGTAGGTGAGAGAATCCTCATCCGTGTTCAGCTCAAACTGTTCCGTATAATAGCCCTTTATCAGCGAAATATCCACATGCTCTGATTCGGCGATCACCGGCTCGGAGATCAGGAACGTCTGCTGTTGGGCGTCGGGATGCGCCTCTGCAAAAGCATTGTGCTGTCGGATGATGCAGATGGTGGAGTAAATGCGGTAGCCGGCGCTCACGATCTCATCAGAAAGCTTTGTGCCGTCGCTGTCGCGGATCACATCTGCGCCCCACTTCCTGGCCAGCGCCAGCGTCAACGCCTCATATCCCGCTTCGCCGGGAAGGGTAAAGTCGCCCTGGTGAAAATCAAGCATGTCAAAAACCCTCCAACGTATCCATGAAAGCGTCCAGGTCCCGTCTGCCTGACTCGGAAAGCGGCGCCTGTCCGGCTGCGCAGAAGGGCTGCATCAGTTCCATGCGGGCGCCGATGTATTTGAACGCGGCAAGCCACGCGCCGGTCTGCGCCGCGGCGGTGTGGATGCGGGCGATCTTTTCGGAGGCGCCTCGAACGGCGGGCAGGTCGCCCGACCGCGCGGCATTGTACAGGCTCACGAACAGTTCGGGATACAGGTTCGTCACGCCGGAAATGTTGCCGTCCGAGCCGAACAGCAGTCCCGGCCCGACCAGGTACTCCCCGCCGCAGAGATGCGTCACTCCCGTGCCGCGCAGCGCCATAATGTTCTTGAGGCACCCCTCATAGTCGGGGCGGGTGTCCTTGACGGCCTGCACGCCGTCAAGCTTTGCCAGAGCTGCCATAGTCTGCGGCTCGATATTCGTGAACGCGCCGGAGTTGCCGTAGACCATCCAGGGGAGACTGGTGTTCCGGCAGATGGCCTCGAAATGGGCGACGATCTCCTCCTGGGAGACGCTTCGGAACGTGGGAACGGTGGCCGCCAGCAGATCTGCCCCGGCATCCTCCACGGTGTGGGCGGTCTCTATGACGGCCTCGGTATTCGGCCTCAGCGCCCCCGCGCACAGTGGGACACGGCCGTCGATGATCCGCGAGGCATGGACGATCAATTCGCGGAGCAGCCTGTCGTCCAGCAGCGAACCCTCGCCGGTCATGCCCGCTACGAATATGCCGTGGACGCCCGCAGCGAGCTGGCGCTCGATCAACCTCTCCAAACCCGCCGGGTCCAGGGATCCATCCTCGTTCAAGGGCGTGAGCAGCGCGGGCACCACGCCATACAGACGCTTATCCATAGATGTTCCGGATCGCCTCCGTCAGGGCACCGCTGATCAGCCGCACATCCTGGCCGATGGTCATCCACTGTACGCCCCGGCCCATCAGCTCATGGCAGGATTCTTTGGTGGGGCCGGCACAGGAGCCGCAGAACTTGCCGTTTTCGGCGGCGAGCTTCGCGACCCTGCGCTGCACGTCGGCGATGATCGCGCCCTTGTCCTCCGGCTTCACATCCACCATGCTCATGCCCAGGTCGGCAGGGCCCACGAACAGCGACTGGTATCCGGGCACCTTCGCAATCTCCTCCAGGTTTGCCACGGCCTCCATGCTCTCGATCTGGAAAATCTTCCACACCTCGTCCTTGGCGGCCTTGAGGTAGTCCGGTTCATAGTCCACACCGTATTTGATGGCGCGCAGCGGGCCTATGCCGCGCTTGCCGCCGTCGGCGGGATAGGTGCAGGCCTCCACGGCCTGGCGGGCGATCTCGGGTGTGTTCACGAAGGGGAAGATGACGCCGTCCGGCCCCATATCCAGCGTATTCTTGATTTGGTAGTACTCCACGCCCGGAACGCGCACGAAGGCGCAGGCGCCGGCACTCTGGGCGGCCAGGACGTGGTGGTAGATCTCGCGACGGTCCATCATGCCGTGCTCGGAATCGATCCAAACGAAGTCACAGCCGGTATAGCCCACGATCTCGCTGACGGAGGAATCCGCCAGCAGCACGAAAATGCCCACCACGGGCTGTCCGTTCTTCATCTTCTCGGTAATCCTTGCAAGTCTGGGATTCATGTTCAGACAACTCCTTTTCATATGTTCAGACGCTTTGCGCCAGGGGGAACGGGGGATGTCATTCGTAGGGGATGTTCAGGGTGACGGTGGTGCCATCGCCTGGGATGCTGCGGAAAACGAGCCCTGCGCTGCTTCCGTAGTGGAGGACCAGCCGGTCGTTTACGTTGAACACGCCATAGCCGGGGTGCTCGCTGGAAATGATGCGCGCAATGGTCTCCTCGTCCATGCCAACGCCGTCGTCAGACACAGTGATCTCGACATCGTTGCCGGACCGCCTTGCGCGGATCTTGATGATGCCGCTCTCGTCGGGCTTTTCCCGGATGCCGTGCTGGATGCTGTTCTCCACCAGCGGCTGCAGCACCATCTTCACGATGCGCACATGCCTCAGCTCCTCCGGCACGTCCGTCTCAAGCTGGATTCGGTTCATGAAGCGGATGTTCTGGATGTGCATGTAGGCGGAGACGAGGTCCACCTCGTGGCCGAGGGTCACGATCTCTTCGCCATGGCCCAGGCTCAGCTTGTAGAACTGGCTGAGGGCATGGGTGATGTCCTCCATCTCTTTGCTGCCCGCCTTGCGAGCCTCCCAGTGCAACAGATCGATGGTGTTGTAGAGGAAGTGGGGGTTGATCTGCTCCTGCAGCACCCGCAGCTCCTTGTTTTTCAGGTCCTGGCCCATGCGATACTGCTCGCCCATCATCACCTGAGTCTGCTCGCGCATGAAGTTGAAGTTGTCGATCACCTGGTCCAGCTCCATCGTGCCACACTGGGGAACGTTGAAGGTGTAATCCCCCCTGGATACGGCCTCCACGCCGTCCTTGAGATTATAGATGGGCTTCAAGATCCGATGGGCGACCAGCGCGGCGGTGGGGAGGATCAGCGCCAGCAGGATCAGCATCGTGACCAACAGCATCTGGTCCGCGCCCCGCGTGATGCCGGTGATGTCTCCGGCGGGGACCGCCATGACGATTTGCCAGTCCGTGCTGGCGATACTGACCTTCCCCGCCAGATAGGATCCTCCGTCGAAGCTTATCCGGGAGAGCTCGTTTTTCGGGGCGCCCAGGGCGTCCAGCATTGCTGTGAACGCCCTGAGCGCCGCGCTGTCGAACCTGGCGTCGCCCGCGGCGAGGAAGCTCTCGCCCTCTGTGGAGACGAGGTAGAGCGCGGAATGCGCGCTGCTGGGGACCGAGTCAAGTATGCGCTGGAACGCGGCGGTGGGAATGTCCGCCTGCATCAGTCCGACCGTGCTGCCCAGGCGCGTGGCGCTCGGCACCTTTGCCAGCAGATAGACATAGCGGGGCGTATAGCCCAGCTGCTCCCTGGTGAAGGTCAGGAAGTAGTAGTTCTTTGCCGGATTGGCATACCACGCCTCAAAGAGCTCCCGGCCGGGTTTGTCCAGGGAGGCGTACAGCTTGTCCGAGCGGAAATCCAGGGAGGCGTTGCCCTGATAGAAATAGACCCTTGACAGCGAATTCAGCAGTGAACCCTTGTAGGTCACCCGCCCGCTGGACAGGTCCGCCAGCCAGGCGGTTTCGTCGTTGGAATCATTGCTTCTGAAGAAGTCGTACCCCTGCTGGACGTGCGGATCGGCGAACAGCATGCTCACCAGGTTCTTGGCAAGCGTCGTCTTGTCCGAGATATAGCTGCCGGCTTGCGTCAGCGCGGTGGCGTAGGTGTCGTTGGTCTGGTTGAACAGGCGGGTCTGGATGTAATAGCGGTTAACAAAGAACAGTATGCAAAGCGGTATCATCACCATGGTCAGGAGGATGACGGTCAGCTGGTAGCGAATGGTGCGCTTCTGGGAAATGCGGCGCAAGGTCAATCACCGCCTTTCAGGGTGTCCCCGCGTTCCGCCCGGGCGCGGCTGCCCTCTACGAACGCGGCGGGGGACAGGCCGGTGTGCTTCTTGAACACCGAGTGAAAATACCCCGCGGAGCTGAACCCGCAGCGCTGGGCCACCTCCGGCATCCGATAGTGATTGAGCAGCAGGTATTTTGCCCGCTCGATGCGCAGGTCCACGATCACCTTGTGGAGCGTCTGTCCCGTTTCGCGCTTGAACTGGGCGCTCAGATAGTTCTCGCTGAGACCCACTTTGTCGGCGATAGCCTGAACGGACAGGGCCGGGTCGGAGAGGTTCTGGCGGATGAAGTCCTGGACCTCCCGGACGAGACTGGTGCTGTCCGCGTCGATGCGCATGGAGGGGGAGATGTCGTCGATGCGCACACAGATAAACCGGCACAACTCCGGCAGCGTGCTCAGCTTCGAGAAGGTGTTCATGATCTCGGCGCTCGTCCGCGTGGCGCGGTAGCCGGAATGGTCGGGGCTGGTGACGCGCAGGCAGATGGACAGCAGCAGTTCATAGTATTGCCGCGCCTGTTCGATGCTGCCGGAGCCGCCCTTGATGATCTCGTTGGTCTGGGACCACAGCAGTTGCTTGGCGGCGTTCAGCTGGTGGGTTCGCAGGAGCGTTTCGAACTGGGAAGAGCGATCCTCCGGGGGCATCGGGCTGTGGCGGAGCGTTCCGATGGAGAGGGGCGCTTCGCCCGCGAAGCACATCCACAGCACCTGCAAATGGGAGGCGTGATAGTGATTGTACAGCGCCGCGCTGCTGTCACAGGGATCGCCGATGCAGGCGCAAACGTTGAGCACCTGGGGATTTGCCTCCCTGATGGCCTTGAGCACGGGGACGAGCCCCGCGCGGCATTCGGCAGCGGAGGGCAGGTGGTCTCCATAGAACAGCACGCCGATCTGGCTTTCTGAGAGTATGGAGAACAGGCAGTTCTGGGAGATGCGGAACAGCATCTCGGCCAGTTCGATTTCGGAAAAGAGCCCGTACTGCGTCGAGGCGCCGTTGCCCGGCCATTGCATGCGGATGCTGACGGGCAGATAGTGATCGGCGTAGAGGACGGCGTGGGTGAGAGAGGGGTTCAGAGCCAGTGACTCCTCGCGGGAATCCCCTTTTTGAAGGAGAATTCTGAGAAGCTGCTGCCGCGCGAACAGTTCGCCCAGGTCGTTCTGCCGGTGCTCGAGGCTGCGGGCTGTGATGGCGGAGGTGATGCGGCCCAGGTAGTCCAGCAGCTCCTGCTCGTCTATGGGCTTTTCCAGGTAGCCGTCCGCCTGAATCGATATGGCGGACTTCAGATACTCCTTGTCCGAGTACGCGCTGATAAACAGTAGGTGTACATCGGGAAAGCGAAGTCGCAGCTGGCGGGCAAGCTCGATGCCGTTCATCTTCGGCATCCGCACGTCACACAGGACCACGTCCGGCTGCATCTCCAGGGCGATCGCCAGGGCGTCCTGGCCGTTGCCGGCGGCCCGCACTTCATTAAAGATCGGCGGGATGAGGTGCACCAGGCCTTCGCGCGCCCGTATTTCATCCTCGGCAATCAACAGCTTCACGGTGCATCCTCCCCTCGAATCAATCCCTGCGTTCCGACGAGTGCATTATACCATCATTCCCATGAAAAGCGAAGGGAATAGGGGTTTTTTATTAAAAATCGTAGAAAATTAGTACTGGTAATTGGCTTGATTTTTGTATAGAATCAATATAGACAAAGGCGATTGCGTTTACAAAGCCGCAAAGATGCAAAATGGCATTCTAAATGTCACTTGCGCCGAAGGGCGGAGCTGGCATTGGAAATAAGAAAGAGGAGGTTTCCCCATGAAGAAACTGCTTGTGCTTGTTCTGACACTCGGATTGCTTGCAATGAGCTTCGGCGCGATGGCCGAAGGCAAGGTGGCCATGGAGATGGCCGTCTGGAACAGCGTTGAGACCTATGAGCAGATCAACGACGCGCTGCTCGCCCAGTTCCCCGAGATCGCTGAGCAGGCGGATATCGAGGTCGTCATCGAGGGCGACGGCGACACCGGCGTGGCCCAGAAGATGCGCCTGCTGCTGGGCTCCGGCGAGGAGCTGCCGGACATGGTGCGCGTCAACTACGCCCAGTTTGCCGAGTTCGAGTCCGCTGGCCTGCTGTACGACCTCAGCGAAGCCGTGGAACCCTACAAGGATGACATCATCCCCGCGGTGCTCGACATGATGACCGGCGAGGACGGCGGCATCTACTGCCTGCCCCAGGAGGCCAAGCCCAAGGTGTGGTACTATCGCACGGACGTCTTCGAGCAGGCCGGCGTTGATCCCGCCGAGGTCAAGACTGCCGAGGATTTCATCGAGGCCGGCAAGAAGGTCCACGAAGCCACCGGCACCTGGATCGAGAACTATGGCACGCCCCTGAACGCCTACGACCTGATGATGATCCTCAGCGGCAAGGATTTCTCCTTCACCGATGAGAACGGCGACTTCGACTTTGCTGATAACGAGATCATCCGCGAGGCCTTTGAACGGCTGAAGAGCTACCACGATTCCGGCGCCTTCGCCGACATCGAGGAGTGGTCCGCCGACTGGCAGGCCGCGTTCACCGATGGCACCCTGTCCAGCCAGCTGATCGCCTCCTGGATGAAGATGCACCTGCTGACCTGGGCGCCCGATCAGGCGGGCCTGTGGGGCTGCGCCCAGTGGCCCGAGGAGATGCGCGGCGGCTCCGATGCCGGCATGGGCATCTGGATCGTGTTCAAGGATGCTCCTCACGCCGCCCTGGCTGCTGACATCCTGGCGAAGTACAGCTTCGATCCCGAGTTCCGCCACACTGTGTACTCCATCAACGCCGTCATCCCGCCGCTGGAGTCCGCCAAGACCGACGAGTTCTACGCCACCAGCGACTACTTTGACGCCTCTCTGAGGGATGTGTACTTCGAGGCCCTGGAGGACCTGCGCGCCTATCCCTACGAGCCCACCTTCTCCGCCGAGCAGACCATCATCCGCGACTACCTGAACGAGTACCTCAACGGCAACATCACCCTGGACGAGGCCCTCGGAAACGCTCAGGCGGATATGATCAACCAGATCGGCAACGCCTACGACTGATCCCGGGACTGACCCGAGGGATGGGGGAGGGGTTTTCCCCTCTCCCTTTCCATTTTCAGAGCCCGCCGAACCTGGCATGTGAGGTGTAACGCCATGGCAAAAGCAAGTAGAACCGGGGCAGTGAACCGGCCGCGGCGGCAGATCGCGCCGTATCTGTTCATACTGCCGTTTCTGATCTCATTCCTGGCATTCTTCCTGATGCCGGTGATCTACTCCATCGTCATCAGCCTTATGAAATACAAGGGCTACGGCACGATGAAGTATGTGGGCGTGGACAACTACAGGCGCCTTCTCACCTATGGCGCGATGTGGAACAGCCTGCTGAACACGCTGGAGTACTTCGTACTGGGCATGATCCCCGTGATGATATTCGCCTTCCTGCTGGCCGTGGTGGTGCGTTCCAACGCCATGGCCCGCTGGCAGAGGGTCTACAAGCCCCTGATCTTCCTGCCCCAGGTGTGCGCGGTGGTGGCGTCCGCGCTGGTGTTCAAGGTGATCTTCGGCACCAACGTCGGCGCGATCAACCAGGTGCTGGGCACCAGCATCAACTTCCTGGGCGATTCCAAGCTGATGAAGCTGCCCGTCATCTGCATGCTGATATGGCGCAATACGGGCTGGTACTTCATCATCTTCCTGTCGGGGCTGACCACGATCAGCGACGACCTCATCGAGGCGGCGAAGATCGACGGCGCGTCGTCAGCGCAGACGATGTTCTACGTGACCATCCCGGTGATGAAGCCCATCTTCATGCTGACCTTCATCACCTACGCCATCGGCGCGTTCAAACTGTACACCGAGCCGAACCTGATCCTGGCGAAGGAGGAGGCCCCGCTGGCGGTCGCGCCGTTCGTGAACATGATCACGACCAACATCAACAGCGGCGCGCTGGGCATGGCCTGCGCCGCGGGTTGGATTCTGGTGGTTATCATCATGCTGCTGACGCTTGCGCAGATGCGCATGTTTAAGGAGGGTCAGTGATGGTCAACGCAACGACGCAGGCCCATGTCAAGTCCGTCAGCCAGGCCCAGCGCCCGGCGCGCATTGCGATGCACGCCTTTCTGATCCTCGCCGCGCTGATCGCCGTGTTCCCGGTTTTCATCATGATCTCCGGCTCCTTCAAGCCCATCACGGAGCTGTTTATCAACTCCTGGGGCTTTCCCCGGGCCTTCACGCTGGACAACTACTTACGCCTGCTCAACTATAATTCGGGCATGATCATGCACTCGTTCATGAACTCCGTGTTCATCAGCGCGTCCACGACGGTGCTGCAGCTGATCGTGGCATCTATGGCGGGCTTCGCCTTCTCGAAGTACAACTTCAGGGGCAAAAACCTGTTGTTCATGATGTTCATGCTGACCATGATGGTCCCCGGCGAGCTGCTGCTGACACCCCAGTTCATCATCTTCTCCCGCTTGGGCTGGCTGAACAGCTATCAGGTGCAGATCATTCCCGCTGTGGCGAACACCTTCGCCATGTTCATGTGCCGGCAGTTCATGGACTCGATTCCCAACGAGATGATCGAGGCCGCGCGCGTTGACGGCGCGGGCCACTGGCGCATCTATACGCAGATGATCCTCCCCACCAGCGTTCCCACGCTGGGCGCGCTGGGCATACTGCAATTCCTGGGCAAGTGGAACGACTACCTGTATCCCCGCATCATGATCACAAAGGTTCAGTTCAAGCCTATCATGGTCATACTGCCCACGCTGACCGAGGGTGGCGACACCTCCGGCACACCCTATGACCTGATCCTGGCGGGCTGTACGCTGGTGGTCATACCGATGCTGATCGTGTTTTTCGCCCTGCAGGACAAGTTCCTCAAGAGCGTCACCCTGGGTTCCGTGAAAGGATGAAATATGAAGAGCAGAATCCTGTTTGAGTTGGGCGAGCTGCGCTACGCGCTGCGTGCCAGCTGGCTGCGCATGCCCGCCAAGCTGCCGACGATGCAGGTGGCGGGGGTGGCGTGCGCGAAGGACGACTGCCTCTATGTCCTCACCCGAAACCATGAGCACCCCGTCATGGCCTTCGATCCCGAGGGAAATTACATCGAAACACTGGGGGCGGAGCTGGACTTTGCCAGCGAGCATGGCATCAGCGTTTCCTCGGACGACTGCCTGTGGGTGTGCGATTCCGGACGGCATGTGGTCTATAAGCTGACCCGCAGGGGCGAAGTGGTCCAGCGCCTGGGAACGCCGGACGTCCCCTGCGACAACGGCTTCGATCCCGAGGTGCCCTATCCCTACAACCTGTTCACCATTCGCTGTGCCGGCGCGCCTTTTAACCGCCCTACCGGCGCGATGGAAGCACCGGATGGCACGATCTGGTGCACGGACGGCTACGGAAACACGTCCCTGCACCAGTTCTCGGGGGAGGGAAGGCTGCTGAGAACCCTGGGAGGACCGGGCAGGGAGCCCGGAAAATTCCGCCTGCCCCACGCCCTGTGGATAGACGGCAGGGGAAGGATTTGGGTGGCGGACCGGGACAACCACCGCGTACAGCTGTTTGACGGGGAGGGAAGACTGATCCGCTGCTTCGATCCCGTCTACCCCGAGGGCACGCCCTATGGGCCGAGTACGCTGTGGGGCGACGGCCATTACATCTTCTGCGCTCAGAACAGCCGCGGCATCCTGGTCTACAGCGAGGCTGACGCGGAGCCGATGGGCATGTTTGAGGCGCCGCTGGGTGCGCCCATCCTGGGGCACAGCATATGCGGCGATTCGGAAGGAAACCTGTACATCGGCCATCTGCATCCGGAGCCGATGGTGACAAAACTCGAAAGATTATACTGACAGGGGGATAATGCCATGATCTATATTCCCGCCGGGAATCGCTATGAACACATGCGGTACCGCCGCTGCGGCAACAGTGGCCTGAAGCTGCCCGCCATATCCCTGGGGCTGTGGCACAACTTCGGCAATATCACGCCCTTCGGCGTGCAGCAGAGCCTCTTGCGCACGGCTTTCGACAACGGCATTACGCACTTCGATCTGGCGAATAACTACGGCCCGCCCTACGGCGAGGCGGAGACCAACTTTGGCATCCACATGGATCGGGACTGGCGACCGCACAGGGACGAACTGGTGCTGTCCTCCAAAGCCGGCTACGACATGTGGGCGGGGCCCTATGGCATTGGCGGCAGCCGGAAGTACCTGGTCTCCAGCCTGGACCAGAGCCTCAAGCGCATGCGGGTGGACTATGTGGACATCTTCTATCATCACTGCCCTGATCCGGACACGCCCCTGGAGGAGACTGCTGCCGCGCTGGACTACATTGTGCGCAGTGGACGAGCGCTGTACGCGGGCATCTCCAACTACCGGCCCGATCGGGCAAGGGAAATGATCAGGCTGATGCGGCAGACGGGCACGCCCTGCCTGATCGAACAGCCCAACTACTCCATGCTGGATCGCTGGATCGAGGATGGCCTTACGGATGTGCTGAGGGAGAACGGCGTCGGCTGCATTTGCTTTGCGCCGCTGCAGAATGGCCTGCTGACGGGCAAGTACCTGAATGGCATCCCCGCGGACAGCCGCGCTGCCCATGATCCGCGCTACCTGAAGCCTGACGCGATCACGGAAGACAAGCTGGCGAAGATCGCTGCGTTGAACGCGATCGCCGCGGAGCGCGGCCAGAAGCTGAGCCAGATGGCGCTGGCCTGGGTGCTGCGTGATGAAGTGGTTACCTCCGCCCTTATCGGCGCGAGCCGACCGGAGCAAGTCGTGGAGAATGTGGCCGCGCTGGATTCCGCACCCTTTACGCAGGAGGAATTGGAGAGGATTGATAGCATAACACGATCCTGATAAATCATGTGACGACAGGGACGGATTTCGCATAATTGCCCTTGCCATGGATAGAAAACAGGGGAGCGGTATCCCGGGTTGACGTCATAACCCACCCAACAACGCTGATTTTGATACGAAATCAGCGTTGTTACTTTTTGGCTGAAAGCGCCCGGCCTATGGGCGTTCTACGCTTTGTTCCGTTTGGACAATGCTCGTATACTCGGGTCGAAAACAGCATCTTGCAGTAAAAATGGGGTCAATAGTCAAACGCAGGGGCTTTCTTGCGTTTGACCATTGGCTCCTTGCGTTTGACTATATACCCCTTCGTTTGGATATAGCCACCTTGCGTTTGGACATTGAATCCTGCGTTTGACTATTGATTTCAACCCCAAAAAAGCGGCGACATGCCGCTGGTGATTATGATCGTCTTGATGTGTAGAAACATGCTCTGGAACAGCATTTTGCCTGTTTGTACGATGTGAAGCCCTTCCCACATACCGCACAGACAAAGGTGGTGAGCCGTTCGCCCTGAAGCTCACCCTGATGGCTGTACCACCAGTCATTGCGGCATTTGTCAGAACAGAAGCGCTGGGTTTTCCGCGCATCCTTTGGCAACACCTTTTTGCACAGTTCGCACCGCCTGGCATCTTTATGTTTCTGCCGATGTACAAACACCTTCAGTGCAGAGACCTCGATGCCCAGCACCGCTGATATTTCATTGTACTGTTTGCCTGCCGCCCGCATGTCCAGAATCGTTCTTTTCTCTTTCTCCGTCATAAAAGAACCTCCTCTCGCCTGGTAGCCGCGAGAGGAGGCAAAAAGGGACGTTTTCATGAACAACCTGGTTCAACTGCGTTGATTACAGGCCAGCCTGCTTCAGCGCATTCTATAATTGTCTGAACCCCGCCAGCCACGCCGCTTGCCAGGCAACATGGTCGTTGGGGTTCAGTGTGTCAATGTTTCTTACTCAGGATAACTTTTCTCCTTTTGTGTCCTATTTTTGTTGACTTGTGCACCCGTGTCATAACCTTTGAAGGTCTGTTACTCTGAACCCCACTGAAAAACTCTAACT
>CADCHI010000029.1 GCA_902801165.1 uncultured Eubacteriales bacterium
TGATGATGTCATATGCGCTCTTCATTCTGCATAAACCTCCTCAACCAGCTTCACGGCGTCCTGGGAGATGATGAACTTGTCGCAGTTCAGGATGTCCACGACGTTCAGGCTGCCCACGAAGGTGGTCTTGACGTCCTCGATGTTGTTCGCGGCGCGAACAACCATCGGCTCGACGTCCTTGGTCACGATGAGGGCCTTCTTGTCGGCGCCCAAGGCCTTGAGCATCTTCACGATGTTCTTGGTCTTGGCATCGGCCTCGGCCAGGGTGATGTTGTCCACCACGATGATCTCCTGCTCGGCAACCTTGCTGGACAGGGCGCTCTTCATCGCCAGGCGGCGAACCTTGCGGGGCACGCTGATGCGATAGTCGCGGGGCTTCGGCGCGAACACCACGCCGCCGTGGGTGAACTGCGGGGCCCGGCGGCCATGATGGCGCGCATTGCCGGTGCCCTTCTGGCGATAGATCTTACGGCCGCCGCCGCGCACCTCGGTGCGGGTCAGAGCGGACTGGGTGCCCTGGCGCTGCGCGTTCATGTAGGCGCGCACCACCGCGTGCATCGCGGGAACGTGGGGCTCGACGCCGAAAACCTCGTCGGAGAGGGCGATCTCACCGACTGCGGCGCCCTGCATGTTGAATACTTTCACATTTGCCATGTTTGCGTCCTCCTATTAACCCTTGACCGCTTCGCGAACGATCACGAGGCTGCCGTTGGCGCCGGGGACAGCGCCCTTGATCATGAGCAGGTTGCGCTCGGCGTCCACCTTGACGACCTCCAGGTTCTGAACGGTGACGCGATCGCCGCCGTACTGGCCGGCCATGTGCTTGTTCTTGAACACGCGGGACGGGTCAGAGTTGGCGCTCAGGGAGCCAACGCCGCGGTGGTACTTGGAGCCGTGGCCCATGGGGCCGGTGTGCTGGTTCCAGCGCTGGATGGCGCCGGTATAGCCGTGGCCCTTGCTGGTGCCGATGACGTCGATCTTGTCGCCTTCGGCGAAGACGTCGCACTTGATGGTATCGCCCACGGAGTAGCCGGAGATGTCCTCGAACCGGAACTCGCGCAGGTGCCGGGCGGGCTTGACGCCGGCCTTGGCAAAGTGACCTTGCTCGGGCTTGTTGAGCAGTTTCTTGGCCCGCTGTTCGCTGAGCTCATCGAAACCGACCTGTACCGCTTCGTAGCCGTCGGTCTTCGCGGTCTTCACCTGGGTGACGGTGCAGGGGCCCGCTTCGACGACGGTGACCGGCACCAGGCGACCGTCAGATACGAAAATCTGGGTCATGCCGATCTTCTTGCCGAGAATTGCCTTTTTCATGGTTACACCTCTTCTGATTAGTACAAACCGCTCTGCAGTTTGCCTCGGGGCTCTCGCCCCTATTGATAAGCCGTAAGCCTCCGGGCTTCAATCGGACGATGTCCTTCGGGCTACGCAGGATGCCCTCCGTTCAGCGCGTCCGTCCACCCTTCGTGCGGGGAGTCATGCTCCTTACAGCTTGATCTCGATTTCAACGCCCGCCGGCAGATCCAGCTTGGTCAGAGCGTCTACCGTCTGGGAAGTGGGCCGCAGGATGTCGATGAGGCGCTTGTGGGTGCGCATCTCGAACTGCTCGCGGGAATCCTTGTGCTTGTGGGGGGAACGCAGGATGGTCACGATCTCCTTCTCGGTGGGCAGCGGGATCGGGCCGGACACGCGGGAGCCGGTGCGCTTCGCGGTCTCGACGATGCGCGCCGCGCTCTGGTCGATGATGGAGTGCTCATAGGCCTTGAGCTTGATGCGGATCTTCTGGTTTGCCATGGTTTTTCCTCCTGTTTGAACTCATGCACACGCTGCCGGGCGTGTTCTGTTGTTTTTTCTTTCGACGGGCATGAGCTCCGTCGTCCGATTGTCGGACATAGTCCCCGGAAATTACCGGCTGGGCGCCTCGCGCCGGGTTTAAACGCGAGCCGCGTTTAACACCGCAACCTTCCGGATCATCCCATTTGTCACCTTCGCGGGCGGGCTTGGCATCCGGCATCTCCGGCAAAAATGCACATGGATAGCCCGGCACACGACTTTACTATTATAGCCCATATCCCGTGATTAATCAAATTAAATATGTGATTAGATTGTTATTTTTAGGAGAAATCTTGCCCCGCCCCGCCGCCTTCGGACATGCGCCGGGAGCGGAAGGCCCTCAAGCCCTCCGCTCCCGCGAATCCTATTCAGGTGCTCTCTCTCAGAACTTCAGCACCGCGACAATGCCGCCGATGGTCTTGCCGTCGTCCGTGCTGATGGCGATGCCCCGCTTGGCGTCGTCCTCCCGGGCGAAGGCGTACACGTCCACGCCGTCCACGGTGGTCTTCCCGGCCTCCTTCCAGCCATAGGCGGTCAGCTTGACCTTCGCCTCGTCGAGGGTCATGCCCATGTCGATGCCCTGGAGGCTGTACTTCGGCTTGGTGGCGGGGATCAGGTCCACCTGGCAGCTGTCCTCGTCCATGATCAGCGCCAGCTGGCTGTTGTAGTACATCACGCCCTTGAACTCGGGGTCGTTGTCCTTCTTCAGCTTCAGCTTCTTGGCATACTTCAAGAAGTTCGACTGGCTGCTGGTCAGGGCGCCGTACACGTCCGTCAGCTTGGCCTTCACGGTGACGTTCACGGTCTTGCTCAGGCCGTTGTGGGTGGTGACGGTGATGGTGGTAGCGCCCTTCTTCTTGGCGGTGATCAGGCCGTCGGAGGACACGGTGGCGATCTTCTTGTTCTTGGTGGTGTAGGCGTACAGCGTGTCGCTGCCCTCGTTCAGGGTGGGCTTCACCTGGAACTTCTCGTTCACGTAGAGCGTCACCGCCTCGACGTTCAGCGCCATGCTGGTGGGCGCCGGGCCGGCCATCACGTAAACGGTGCACTTGGCGGTCTTCTTATTGAAGGTCGTGGCGGTGATGACGGCCTTGCCGCTGCCCACGCCCTTCACGTTGCCCAGGGCGTCCACGGTGGCCACCGCAGGGTCGCTGCTGGCGAAGGCGATGGCGGAGGCGGTCTTCTTCGGCAGCGTGGCCACCAGCTGCTTGGTGTCGTCCTTGCTGATCAGCAGCTTCTTCTCGGACAGGGTCACCTTCTTCGGCGCGGCCAGCACGGTCACCTGGAAGACGGCCAGCACGGTGGTGTCGTAACCCACGGCGATGCCGACGCTGCCCTTCTTCTTGGCGGTGATCACGCCGCTGGAGCTGACCGTGGCCACCTTCTTGTTCGAGGAGGCGTAGCGCAGGGTCTTGCCCTCCGCGCCCGGGATGGTCGAACCGACGATCTGGTATTGTTCCTTCACACCCAGCTTCAGCTCCACGGTGGCGGGCTCCGCGAAGGCGACCGCGGGCACCACCAGCGCCAGCATCAGCAGCAGCGCCAGGATCTGCTTGATGAAACGGGTATTCATGCTATTCCCTCCAAAATGTGTCATTCACTGTGCTCTGTCATTATAACCCGCGCCCATGGGCGACTCAAGGACACCAGTCTGAGAAAAATCGGGCGAAATAATGACCGCCACAGCGTTGCGGGGGACAGTGCGCCATGCTATAATAATAATTGGAACAAAAAAGCAAGGAGCTCAGCACCGATGCGCATCATACAATTCTCCGATTCCTTCCTTCCCATCATGGACGGCGTGGGCAACGTGGTCTACCAGTATGCCCAGAACATCGGCCGGAAGGGGCACGAGTGCTACGTGGTGGCCCCCCAGACGGACACCGGCTACCGGGGCGGCTTTCCCTTTGAGATCGTGGACTACATCGGCGTCCCGCTGCGGCACATGAAGAGCTACAAGATCGGCATGCCGGTCCTGGACATCCACTGCCAGAACCGGCTGAACGCCATCACCGCGGACATCGTCCACGTCCACAGCCCCTTCATCGCCGGCCAGGCGGGCCTCGCCTACGCCCAGCGGACGGGCTGCCCCGTGGTGGGCACCTTCCACTCCAAGTATTACGACGACTTCCTCCAGGTCACCGGCATCGAGCTGCTGGCGGAAGTGGGCGTCAAGCACGTGGTCAGCTTCTACGAGAAGTGCGACGAGGTGTGGGCCGTCAGCGCCTCCTCCGCGGACACGCTGCGGGGCTACGGCTATTCCGGCGAGATCCGCGTGATGCCCAACGGCACCGACGTGCACCCCGTGAACGACGCCCTGGCGCGGCAGGTCGCCGCGGAATACGGCCTGGACGACGGCGTGCCGGTGCTGCTCTACTGCGGGCAGATCAACTGGAAGAAGAACCTGCGCCGCACCCTGGAGGGCTGCTCGCGGCTGACCCACCCCTTCCGCCTGGTGCTGGCCGGCCAGGGCCCCCACGAGAAGGAGGTGCGCCAGCTGGCCCAATCCCTGGGCATCGATGATCGCGTGCTGTTCACCGGCCACATCGGCGACACGGACACCCTGAACGCCCTCTACCGCATCGCGGACCTGTTCCTGTTCCCCTCCCTCTACGACACCTCGGGCCTGGTGGTGCGGGAGGCCGCCGCCATGGGCACCCCCTCGGTGGTGGTGCGGGGCAGCAGCGCCGCCGAGGGCATCGAGGATGGCGAAAACGGCTACCTGTGCGCGGACGACTCCGAGGACCTGGCCCGGGTGATCGACGGCATCCTGGCGGACCCCGAGGCCCGCGTCCATGTCGGACAGCGCGCCTGCGAGACCATCCCCATCCCCTGGACACAGCTGGTGGACGGCGTGCTCGACCGCTACCAGGCCCTGCTCCAGGCCCGCGGCCCCGCGTCGAAATAGCGGCTCCCCTCCCCCATTCCCACCAATCATCATTTTACAGGAGGTATACCATGATCCAGTTCCCCTCTGATTTCATCTGGGGCGTCGCCTGCGCCGCCTACCAGTGCGAAGGCGGCTGGGACGCCGACGGCAAGGGTCCCAGCATCTGGGACGACTTCTGCCACCAGACGCAGATCGTCAAGAACGGCGACACCGGCGACACGGCCTGCGACTCCTACCACCGCTGGCCCGAGGACGTGGCCCTGATGAAGGCCCACGGCGTCAAGGCCTACCGCTTCTCCATCAGCTGGCCCCGGGTCATCCCCGACGGGGACGGTGCGGCGAACGAGGCCGGGCTGCGCTACTACGACGACCTGGTGAACGCCCTGCTGGAAGCCGGCATCGAACCGATGATCACCCTGTACCACTGGGACCTGCCCAGCGCGCTGGAGCTGAGGGGCGGCTGGCGCAACCGGCAGATCGCCGACTGGTTCGGCCGCTACGCGGATCTCGTCGCCCGCCGCTTCAAGGGGCGGGTCCGGCGGTTCATGACCATCAACGAGCCCCAGTGCATCACCTTCCTGGGCTACGGCGTCGGCGCGCTCGCCCCTGGTCTGAAGCTGCCCGACGGGGAGCTGGCCCGCATCTACCACAACATCGCCCTGGCCCACAGTGCCGCCCAGCGGGCCATCAAGGCCGTCATTCCCGACGCGCAGGTGGGCTTCGTGTCCTGCGGCTCACTGTGCTATCCCCAGGAGGACACCCCGGAGGGCCGGGAGGCCGCCTACCGCGCCTCCTTCGACCTGTCGGACAACTGGGGCTTCCGCTTCAACCTGGTGCTGGACAGCCTGGTGCTGAAGCGCTGGGACGACAGCGCCCCGGCGGCGGTGAAACGCTTCGTCGACACCATTCCCGAGGGCGACTGGGCGCTGATGGAGACCCCGGACTTCATCGGCATCAACACCTACAACGGCCAGATGGTGGATCGGGACGGCAGGCCGGTGCCCGAAGCCGAAGGCGCGTCGCGGACCGCCTGCAAGTGGCCCATCACCCCCGAGGTGATGCACTACGGCCCGCTGAACGTCCATCGCCGCTACGGCCTGCCGCTGATCATCAGCGAGAACGGCCTGTCCTGCAACGACATCGTGTTCATGGACGGCCAGGTGCACGACCCCAAGCGCATCGACTTCCTGCACCGCTACCTGGCGGAGCTGTCCAAGGCCGTCGCCGACGGCGCGCCGCTGCTGGGCTACCTGCACTGGAGCTTCCTGGACAACTTCGAGTGGAGCTCCGGCTACGACGAGCGCTTCGGCCTGATCTACGTGGACTACACCGACAAGCGCCGCATCCCCAAGGATTCCGCCCGCTGGTACGCCCACGTGATCGAGACCAACGGCGCCTGCCTGAACCCCGCCGAGTGATGGTTCCCATAGTTCGAATGCCAAAACACAATCGCCCCTGCCGGTTTTGCCCGGCAGGGGCGATTCCTATTATAGGGTTGTCAACGGTGTCTCGAAGTCATCAGAAATGGATGCCCGCGACGATCTGGCCCACGGTCTGCAGGTCGATGCCCTCGGTGTTGATGGTCATGTTGCCATAAACGCCGCTCTCGTTCAGGGTGACGGACAGCATGTCCTCGTCGATGCTGCTGATGCTGACCTCGCGGCCCTCGACGGGCACGAGGGCGCCGTCCTCGCCCACCGTGTAGCTCTCGGAGTTGTCGTTGTCCGCGTAGAACATCAGGTAGGCCACTGCGTTGCCGTCGGCGTTGCTCAGGGTGATGTCCACCCAGTCATAGGCGGTGTCCACCTGGGTGTCGGACACGCTCCAGCCCTCGGGCAGCCAGGTGATCTCCGGCATGCCGTAGGGCAGCACGCCGTCGTCCTCCACCTCATCCGAATAATCGTAGTCGTCGCCGTAGTCGTCGCCTTCGCCGTCGAAGTTCCCGGCGTCGTAATCGTAGTTGTAGTTTTCAACCTCTTCCTCGACCACGCTGCCCAGGTTCATCAGCGCCTGCACGCTCTCGTCGGCGGTCAGCTTCTGGGCGTCCGCGGTCAGGGAGCCCAGCACCTGCATCAGCGCGCCCTGCACGCCCTGATCCTCGCCCAGGGCGTTCAGCGCCTCGTCGGACAGGTCGTCGATCACCACGGCGGCCTCGCAGCCGTTCACCTTGTCCTCGATGGGCGCGTCGGTCACGTCCACGTCGAAGCTGACGGTGAAGCTGTTGCCGTCGACCATGCCGGTCAGCATCACGGTGTTCACGCTGGTGCCGTTCGCCTCGCGGATGCCGTTCACGGCCATCAGGACGTCGGCTTCATGCTCGTTCACGACCCGGAAGGTCACGGCGTAGGCCGCGCCGCCCTCTTCGTCGGAGGTCTTGCTCGCGCCGATTTCGAAGCTGACCACCTGCTCGCCCTCCTCGGCGACGTTCATGGTCATGTTGAAGCTCATGGAATCCTCGGCCATCTCGCTGTCGGCGGCGATGCTCACCGCGCCCTCGTCCATGGCGTAGTCGCAGCTCATGCGGCTGGTGGTCCGGCTGCCGACCTTCACGGTGTGGATGTCGAACACCATCGGCGGAAGCTCCGGAATCTCGATCTCCTCGGGCTCGTCGTCCTCTTCGGGCTCGTCGTCCTCTTCGGGCTCGTCGGCCCCGTCTTCCGCCTCGTAGGCCTCCTGCTGGGCCTGGGCGATCTGCTGCACCATGGCGTTCATGTCCAGGGTCATCGTGGCGTCCATCACGTCGACCTCGCCGTCGTCGGACAGCATCTCAGCCACGTCCATGCGCAGCTGCATGCCGGTCTTGGCAAACAGGTCCGCGAAGCTGGTCAGGCCGTTCAGGCCGCTCTCCTCGGGCAGCATGCCGTAGAGCTTGAACATCGCCTGGTAGTAGGCGTTCAGCGCGTCGTCGGAGGTATACAGCGTGTCGATCAGCTCCGCCAGCTTGTCGCTCTCGATGGCGTAGCTGTAGCGGGTCAGGGCGTACTCCTCGCCGTCGATGGTCGTGGTGACGGCCTCGCCCTCGCCCCGGTCGATGACCTGGTCGAAGATCTCGTTGCCCTTCTGCTGGATCTCATTGCGGAAGGTCTCGTCCTGCACGGCCTCGATCAGGCCCGCGTAGGCGGGGACATATTCGTTCATCAGGAAGTCCACCAGCTCGGCGTTCTCACCCTCGGCGAGGCCCGCCATCATCTGGCTGGCCTGCTCGCTCAGCGCGTTCAGCGCGTTGGCGGAGACCCGCGCGGCAATGCCGCTCTTCACGAACAGCGCCGTGATGCCGTCGGCCTCGCTGGCGCCCAGCTGGATCGGGAACAGCGTGTCGCCGTCCACATCCAGGCCGAAGTCGAACACCGCCTTCTCGCCGTCGGTGTACGCACCGAGCCTCAGGGCCGGAGCGACGTTCACGGTGTCGTCGTTGTAAGTAATGCTCAGGTCGTGGAGCGTCAGCGTCCTCGCCGCCTCGGCGGGCTGGCCTTCGGCTCCGGCGCCCGTCAGCATCATGGCAAGGGAGATAATGATTGCCAGGATATTCAACGTCATGTCTCTTCCTCCTTTATGTTTCGCGCCTGCCGCCTTCCGCGGCCCGGCGTCGGATGTTCAGAGGGGTTCTCCCCTCATAGGGTGTCCCCATCTTAGCACGAAAGCCCTCGCAAAGCAACCGCTTTTGCCCCAAATGCGAAAAAAGGACAACCAATTGTCACTTTCCCCGCACCAATGCGCAGTCGCAACGGGGCTCCATGAGGTTAGACGCTCGGCGGCGCGGTTTGGTTGCGTCTCCCCGGATATTAACGTTTGCATATATATGCAATTTATTCACCATTTATGCCGTTATTTAACATTATATTCTTGAATTTCCCCATCTTGTACGTTATAATTATTAATCAAATAGATCATTCTTATTCGGAGGCGCGCTATGAATCTCAAGGGCAAGAGCTTTTTGAAGCTGCTGGACTTCACTCCTCAGGAGATCACCGGCCTGATCGACCTGGCCGCCGAGCTGAAGGCGAAGAAGAAGGCCGGCATTCCCCACGACACCCTGCGGGGCAAGAACGTGGCGCTGATCTTTGAAAAGACCAGCACCCGCACCCGCTGCAGCTTCGAGGTGGCCGCCTACGACCTGGGCATGGGCGTCACCTACCTGGACCCCACCGGCTCCCAGATCGGCAAGAAGGAGTCCATCGCCGACACCGCTCGGGTGCTGGGCCGCATGTACGACGGCATCGAGTACCGGGGCTACGGCCAGCAGATCGTGGAGGCGCTTTCAAAGTATTCCGGCGTCCCGGTATGGAACGGCCTGACCAACGAATTCCACCCCACCCAGATCCTGGCGGACATGCTCACCATCCGCGAGCACTTCGGCACCCTTGACGGCATCAAGCTGGTCTACATGGGCGACGCCCGCTACAACATGGGCAACTCGCTGATGGCAGGCTGCGCCAAGCTGGGCCTGGACTTCGTGGCCTGCGCCCCGAAGAAGTACTTCCCCGACGCGGACCTCGTGGCAGCCTGCCAGGCGGTCGCCAGCGAGACCGGCGCGACCCTGAGCTTCATCGAGGACCCCGCCGAGGCCGTCAAGGACGCTCATGTGGTCTACACCGACGTGTGGGTCTCCATGGGCGAGCCGGACGCGGTGTGGGAGGAGCGCATCCGCGACCTGACCCCCTACCAGGTCAACGCGGCGCTGATGGAAGCCGCCGGTCCCCAGGCCGTGTTCATGCACTGCCTGCCCGCCTTCCACGACCTGAACACCGGCATCGGGCGCCAGATCCACGAAAAGTACGGCCTCACCGCCATGGAGGTCACCGACGAGGTGTTCGAGGGGCCCCGGTCCATCGTGTTCGACGAGGCGGAAAACCGCATGCACACCATCAAGGCCGTCATGGCGGCGACGCTGTGACATTTACATTATGGATGGGGGAGCAAGCTCCCCCGCCATTTCCACCCCCTCCAGATTTTGCTTGAGGCCCAAAGGTCTCCGGCCGCAAAATCTGCAAAGAAGGCATTTTTGCTCTGGTCGACAGGCTCCCTGCCGCAAAAATGCCCGCGTCTCCGCCGCACGTGTCGCCGGAGACGATTGACAGTCGGGGCGCTGCCGCCCCCGACACCCCAGGCAAGCGAGTGAGGTAACGACTATGTCCAAAGCCTATTTGATCCTCTCCGACGGCACCGTCTACGAGGGGGAGCGCTTCGGCGCGGAACGGGATTCCACCGGCGAGCTGGTGTTCAACACCGGCGTGGTCGGCTACATCGAAACGCTGACCGATCCCAGCTACTACGGCCAGATCGTCATGCAGACCTTCCCCGCCGTGGGCAACTACGGCATCATCGAGGAGGACTTCGAGGGCGAATGCGCCGTGAAGGGCTACGTGGTGCGCGAGTGGTGCCCCGAGCCCAGCAACTTCCGCAGCCAGTACACACTGGACGAGTTCCTGAAGCGCAACGGCGTGCCGGGCATCTGCGGCGTGGATACCCGCGCCATCACCCAGCACATCCGCGACAAGGGCGTGATGAACGCCATGATCGCGGACCAGGTGCCGGAGGACCTTTCTGCGCTGCGGGCCTACGCCGTCACCGGCGGCGTGGCGCAGACCTCCGCGAAGGCGGAGGCGCTGTACCCGGCCGTGGGCGAAAAGGTCTGCGACGTCACGCTGGTGGACTACGGCACCAAGCGCAACATCATCCGCGAGCTGTGCGCCCGGGGCTGCGCCGTGCGCGTGGTGCCCGCCGATACCTCCGCGGAGGCCATCCTCGCCGGACATCCCGACGGCGTGATGCTGTCCAACGGCCCCGGCGACCCGGCGGAGAACACCGCCTGCATCGCCGAGATCAAAAAGCTCCTGGGAAAGGTACCCCTGTTCGGGCTGTGCCTGGGCCACCAGATGCTGGCCCTCGCCGCCGGCGGGCAGACCACCAAGCTGAAATACGGCCACCGGGGCGGCAACCAGCCGGTGATCGACCTGGAGACCGGCCACACCTACATCACCAGCCAGAATCACGGCTACGCGGTGGTCTCCGAGAGCCTGCCCGTGGGCAGGGTCCGCTACGTCAACGCCAACGACCGCACCTGCGAGGGCGTCGACTACCCCGACTGGAACGCCTTCACCGTGCAGTTCCACCCCGAGGCCTGCGCCGGCCCCAGGGACACGAGCGTGCTGTTCGACCGATTCGTCAGGATGATGGCGAAGAATCAGGAATGAGGAATGAGGAATTGTGGTGCAAATTCCTCCGGAATTTGGAATTGGAAAAGATACGTTTGGGCTGCTTGAATCCGCCTGTTATCGAAAAGGGCACAAAGGCTTCAACCCGAACCATCATATAATGATGAAATCCCTCCGGGATTTCAACCTCCATTCTCAATTTCCAATTCCCAATTCTCAATTTCAATTCCCAATTCCTACTTCCATATCTGACCTCTTCTCCGAAGGGAGCTAAAAACATGCCACTGAACAAGGATATCAAGAAGGTTCTGATGATCGGCTCCGGCCCCATCGTGATCGGCCAGGCGGCGGAATTCGACTATGCCGGCGCCCAGGCCTGCCGCGTGCTGAAGAAGGCGGGCGTGAACGTGGTGCTGGTGAACAGCAACCCCGCCACCATCATGACGGACAAGGCCCTGGCGGACGAGATCTACCTGGAGCCGCTGACGGTGGAGACCGTCAAGCGCATCATCGAAAAGGAGAAGCCGGACAGCATGCTGGCGGGCCTGGGCGGCCAGACGGGCCTGACCCTGGCCATGCAGCTGGACAAGGAGGGCTTCCTGCAGACCCACGGCGTGAAGCTGATCGGCACCAACGCCGAGGCCATCGACAAGGCGGAGGACCGGCAGCTGTTCAAGGACACCATGCAGGCCATCGGCGAGCCGGTGATCCCCTCGGACATCGCCGAGGATGTGGAAACCGCCCTGTCCATCGCCGAACGCATCGGCTACCCGGTCATCATCCGCCCCGCCTTCACCCTCGGCGGCACCGGCGGCGGCGTGGCCTACGATCCTTCGGAGATGGCCGCCGCGGCCCGCACCGGCCTGGACGCCTCCCCCATCACCCAGATTCTGGTGGAGAAGTACATCGCCGGCTGGAAGGAGATCGAGTTCGAGACCATGCGGGACGCCGCGGGCAACTGCATCGCCATATGCAGCATGGAGAACGTGGACCCGGTGGGCATCCACACCGGCGACTCCATCGTGGTGGCCCCGGCGCTGACCCTGGCCAACAAGGAATACCAGATGCTGCGCAGCGCGTCGCTGAACATCATCAACGCCCTGGGCATCGTGGGCGGCTGCAACTGCCAGTTCGCCCTGGACCCCGTCAGCTTCGAGTACGCGGTGATCGAGGTCAACCCCCGGGTCAGCCGCTCCTCGGCCCTGGCCAGCAAGGCCACCGGCTATCCCATCGCCAAGGTGACCACCCAGATCGCCCTGGGCTACACGCTGGACGAGATCAAAAACGAGATCACTGGCAAGACCTGCGCCTGCTTCGAGCCGGCGGTGGACTACATCGTGGTCAAGTTCCCGAAGTGGCCCTTCGACAAGTTCAACACCGCGTCCCGCCGGCTGGGCACCCAGATGAAGGCCACCGGCGAGGTGATGAGCATCGCCCCCACCTTCGAGATGGCGCTGATGAAAGCCGTGCGAGGCGCGGAGATCAAGCTTGACACGCTGAACCGCCCCTATGACGGCGACCGCCCGGTGCGGGAACGCCTGGCGGACTGCGACGACCACCGCATCTTCACCGTGTTCGAGGCCATCAAGGCGGGCGTGTCCATCGACGAGATCCACGCCATCACGAAGATCGACCGCTGGTTCCTGAACAAGATCAAGAACCTGGCGGACTACGAGGCCCGCATCTCGGGCGGCCTCACCGACGAGGACTACTTCCTCGGCAAAAAGCTGGGCTATCCTGACGCGGCGCTCAGTCGGCTGTCCGGGCGGGTGGACCTGCCCGAGACCCACTCCACCTACAAGATGGTGGACACCTGCGCGGCGGAGTTCGACGCCGAGACCCCCTACTTCTACGAGACCTTCGACCAGGTCTGCGACGCACGGAACTTCCCAAGGTCAGAAAAGCAGACCATCATGGTCCTCGGCTCCGGCCCCATCCGCATCGGCCAGGGCATCGAGTTCGACTATTCCAGTGTGCATTGCGTATGGACGCTCAAGCAGCTGGGCTACGACGTGGTGATCGTGAACAACAACCCGGAGACCGTCTCCACCGACTACGACACCGCCGACCGGCTGTACTTCGAGCCGCTGACGGACGAGGATGTCATGCGCATCATCGAGGTGGAGCGGCCCGTGGGCGTGGTGGTGGCCTTCGGCGGCCAGACGGCCATCAAGCTGACCCAGCACCTGGACCGGGCCGGCGTGAAGATCCTGGGCACCTCCGCCGAGGGCATCGACATCGCCGAGGACCGGGAGCGCTTCGACGCGCTGCTGGAGCAGTTCAGCATCCGCCGGCCGAAGGGCATGGGCGTGCACAGCCTCCCGGAGGCCCTGGACGCCGCCGAGGCCCTGGGCTATCCGGTGCTGCTGCGGCCCAGCTACGTCATCGGCGGGCAGAACATGACCATCGCCCACAACCGCCACGACGTGACCGTGTACATGAACCGCATCCTGGCAGGGGGGATCGACAACCCGGTCCTCGTCGACAAGTACATGTCCGGCGTGGAGCTGGAGGTGGACGTGATCTCTGACGGCTCGGACGTGTTGATCCCCGGCATCATGCAGCACGTGGAACGGGCCGGCGTGCACAGCGGAGACTCCATCGCCGTCTACCCGCCCTTCTCGCTGGACGACGCCATGATGGAGACCGTGGTGAAGAGCAGCGAAAAGCTGGCCCTCGCCCTGGGCACGAAGGGCCTGGTGAACATCCAGTACCTGGTGTACCACGGCGAGCTGTACGTGATCGAGGTCAATCCCCGGGCCAGCCGCACCATCCCCTACATCAGCAAGGTCACCGGCGTGCCCATGGTGGACCTGGCCAGCCGCGTGATGATAGGTCAGCCGCTGAAGTCGCTGGGCTACGGCACCGGCCTGTACAGGACCCCGCCCTACTGGGCCGTGAAGGTGCCCGTGTTCAGCTTTGAGAAGCTCACCGACGCCAACAGCTACCTGGGGCCGGAGATGAAGAGCACCGGCGAGGTGCTGGGCATCGGCAAGACGCTGTCCGAAGCGCTGTTCAAGGGCCTGGTGAGCGCCGGGACCCGGCTGCCCCACCCCGGCGAGCGCACCGGCGTGCTGCTGAGCGTGGACGAGTACGACTACCTGGAGGCCGTCGACGTGGCCCGCCGGTTCAGCGACCTGGGCTGCGCGATCTACGCCACCGAGGGCACGGCCCAGACCATCGCCACCCTGGGCATCCCGGTGACGGCCATCCCCGGCATCCGGGAGAGCGACCACGCCTTCGAGCTGCTGGAGAGCGGGAAGATCAACTACATCGTCTACACCGGCGCGCTGCTGGACAGCACCATCGAGGACTACATCGCCCTGCACCGCAAGGCGCTGCTGCTGAACATCGCCTGCCTGACCTCCCTGGACACCGCCCGGGCCCTGGCGGACATCCTGCTCTCCCGCTACAGCCAGCAGAACACGGAGCTGGTGGACATCAACCACATGCGCGCCGAGCACCAGAAGCTGCGCTTTACCAAGATGCAGGCCACCGGCAACGACTACATCATCATCGACGCCATCCGCCAGCAGATCACCTGCCCGGAGAGCCTGTGCGTGCGGCTCTGCGAGCAGCACTACGGCGTCGGCGCCGAGGGCATGACGTTGATCGAGGCCAGCGACGTCGCCGACGCGAAGATGCGCCAGTACAACCGGGACGGCACCGAGGGCGGCATGGGCGGCAACGCCATCCGCTGCGTGGCCAAGTACCTGTACGACAACGGCATCGTCCACAAGCCGGACATCGCCATCGAGACCGCCGGCGGCGTGAAGAAGCTGCACCTGTACACCCGCTACGGCAGGGTCTCCTCCGTGGCAGTGGACATGGGGCCCGCCTCCTTCGAGCCTGAAAAGGTGCCCTGCACGCTGGACGTGGCGCGCGCCGTGAACGTCCCCGCCCAGATCGGCGGAAGGACCTACGCCGTCACCTGCGTCTCCATGGGCAACCCCCACTGCGTGGTGTTCACCGACGGCGTGGACGGCCTGGACCTCAATTCCATCGGCCCGGTGTTTGAAAACGCGCCGCTGTTCCCCGAGCGCGTGAACACGGAGTTCGTCCGCGTGGTCAACCCCACCACCCTGCGCATGCGCTGCTTCGAGCGCGGCAGCGGCGAGACCATGGCCTGCGGCACCGGCGCCTGTGCCGCCGCGGCCGCCGCCGTGGAGAACGGGCTGTGCCGTGGGGACGCCGACATACTGGTGCTGGTCCCCGGCGGCAAGCTGTGGGTGCGCTGCACCGACGACGCCGTGCTGCTCACCGGCAAGGTGGAGCAGGTGTTCGAGGCGGAGACGGAGTATTGAGAAGGGGCATCTATTAAAGGAAACAAAAGAAGGCTTTTGGAGGCTGTGTTCTTCCAAAAGCTTTCCTTTTGAGGACCGAGCACCGCCAAAAGCCTTCCCACTTTGGGAGCCCGAACGCCTGGAAAACAGTCCTGCGAACTGTTTTCCAAAAGCCTTCCCCTTTGGGGGACCGAACGCCCCCAAGCCTTCCCCTTTGGCGGACCGAGCACCGCCAAAAGCCTTCCCCTTTGGGGGACCGAACGCCCAGAAAACAGTCCAGTGGACTGTTTTCAGTGAGGTCGGGCCGGCAGGCCCATGGAATGGTGGCAGTCCGTAGGACTGACGGATGAGGTCGTATTCTCGCAAGCTATATAAAGTAGAACCGAAGGACGGCCTTTCCTGGCGGCATGTTTTCCGAACAAAAACTTCGGACCTCGCCCACGCTGCGGTCGAGTGCCAAGTTTTTGGCCTGAACAGGAAAACAGAACATTTTCCGGGTCGCCGGGCAAGCGAGCGATCGCGAGTCGTTGAAGCGTCCGGCATAGCCGGACTGAAGGCGCGCGCATTTGGCTGCGCCGCCCAAAACCCGCACTTGCCGAGTGCAGAAGTGCGGGTGTAAGCGCAGCATGGCGACAATCAGGTGGGAATCCGCCGCAAAAAGCCGTCCCGACATGGGACACAGCAAATAGAACAAACGGTATGAGTAAAGGAGGAGGATTGCGGTATACGACCTCATCCGTCAGCCCTTCGGGCTGCCACCTTCCCCAAGGGGGAAGGCTTGGAGGAGTACCTCTATCGCTGTTCCCCTCTGAGAAGCGGCGGGTTCCCCCGGCACTTTCGAATCGAGGCAGCTCGACCGCAGCGTGGGCGAGCGCCAAAGATTTTGGCCTGATTAGGAAAACGGAACGTTTTCCGGGTCGCCGGGCAAGCGAACGCAGCACGGCGACAATCAGACGGGAATCCGCCGCAAAAAACCCGTCCCGACATATAGCATTCCACACAGAACGCACGACACAATCGAAAAATCCCCCACCCTCTTCAAATTGCGCATACATACACATTGACGCGCGCCTCAAAATCCTATAGAATACACACAGCGAATCAATCAAACAGGGGGTATGACCCATGAAGACCCTTTCCCTGAACGGACCCTGGACGCTGAACGTGGTCTCCGAGGACGGCGCGTCGGTATTCGCGGACGTGCCTGCGATGGTGCCCGGCTCGGTGTACCACGACCTGCTGACCGCCGGGCGGATCCCCGATCCCTTCTGGCGGGACAACGAGAACGAGGCGCTGATGCTGATGGAGCACCACTTCACCTATGCCCGCGCCTTCGACGTTCCCGAGGCGCTGCTGGCCTGCGACCGGGTGCTGCTGCGCTGTGAGGGCCTGGACACGCTGGCGGACATCACCGTGAACGGCATCCCTGCCGGCTCCGCGGACAATATGCACCGGACCTGGGAATTCGACGTCAAGGCCCTGCTGCGGCCCGGCGCGAACGAGATCGCCGTGGCGCTCCGCTCCCCCACCCGCGCCATCCGTGCCGCCTACGCCGAGAGCCGCGCCGACGGCTCCAGCGACGCCATGACCGGTTTCCCGCTGCTGCGCAAGGCCCACTGCATGTTCGGTTGGGACTGGGGCCCGCGGCTCCCCGACGCCGGCATCTGGCGGGACATCTCCCTCGTGGGCGTGGAGACCGCCCGCATCCGGGACGTCTACATCCGCCAGCGCCACACGTCGGGCCAAGTGACCTGCGAGATCGAGACCCGCACGGAGAATGCCCTTTCGGAGGGCGTCCGGATCGAGGCGACGATCACCGCGCCGGACGGCGAGACCTTCACCGCCCTCGGCGAGCGCTGCGCCGTCGAGATCGAAAATCCCAAACTGTGGTGGCCCAACGGCTGGGGCAGTCAGCCCCTGTACACCGTAACCGTCCGCCTGATGGCGGGCGAGCGCGAGCTGGACCGCTGGCAGCGCCGCATCGGCCTGCGCACACTGACCGTGCGCCGCGCGCCGGACGAGTGGGGCGAGAGCTTCTGCTTCTGCGCCAACGGCGTGGACATCTTCGCCATGGGCGCGGACTACATCCCCGAGGACAACCTGCTGCCCAGGGTGACCCCCGAGCGCACCCGCCGGCTGCTGGAGGACGCCGTCGCTGCCCACATGAACACCATTCGCGTCTGGGGCGGCGGCTACTACCCGGACGACTTCTTCTTCGACATCTGCGACGAGCTGGGCCTGATGGTCTGGCAGGACTTCATGTTCGCCTGCGCCGTGTACAACCTGACCGACGCCTTTGAGGCGAACCTGCGCGCGGAGTTCGCGGACAACATCCGCCGCCTGCGCCACCACGCCTCCCTGGCCCTGTGGTGCGGCAACAACGAGATGGAGGGCTTCGTCGCCGCGGGCCTGTGGACCACCGACAAGCGCCAGACCGCCGACTACATCAAGATGTTCGAGTACATACTGCCCCAGGTGCTGAAGGTCGAGGACCCCGACCGGTTCTACTGGCCCTCCAGCCCCTCCAGCGGCGGCTGCTTCGACGATCCCCAGGACCCCAATCGGGGCGACGTGCACTATTGGGACGTCTGGCACGGCATGAAGCCCTTCACGGACTACCGCAACTACCTGTTCCGCTTCGCCTCGGAGTTCGGCTTCCAGGCCTTCCCCTGCATGGAGACCATCGAGGGCTTCACCCTGCCGGAGGACCGCAACGTGTTCTCCTACGTGATGGAGAAGCACCAGCGCAACGCCTCCGCCAACGGCAAGATCGCCGAATACCTGTCCCAGACCTACCTGTACCCCACCAGCTTCGACGCCTTCGTCTACGCCTCCCAGCTGCTCCAGGCCCAGGCCATACAGTACGGCGTGGAGCACTGGCGCCGCAACCGGGGCCGGTGCATGGGCGCGGTGGTGTGGCAGCTGAACGACTGCTGGCCGGTGGTCAGCTGGGCCAGCGTCGACTACCACGGCCGCTGGAAGGCCCTGCACTACTACGAGAAGCGCTTCTTCGCCCCGGTGCTGATCTCCTGCTGTGAGGAGGGCATTCTCTCCCAGAACACCAACGTGAACGCCGAGCCCTTCCCGCTGAAGAAGTCCGCCCGGCTGAACGTCAGCAACGAGACGCCCAACCCCTTCCGGGGCACCGTCCGCTGGTCGCTGCGCCGGCCCGACGCCTCCATCCTGCGGGAGGGCAGCGCCACCGTGGAGGTCCCCGCCCGCTCGGCCCTGTGGCTGGACGAGCAGGACTTCTCCGACGAGGACACCTACGGCTGTTACTTCGCCTACGCCCTGGAAGATGAAGGCGGCCGCCTCGTCGGCAGCGGCACCGTGCTGTTCTGCCCGCCGAAGCACTTCCGCTTCCAGGATCCGCGCCTCGAGGCCCGCGTCGAGGGCGACGAGATCGTCGTCACCGCCGGGGCCTACGCCCGCAGCGTGGAGCTGCGCTGCGGCGGCGACGTGCTGCTGGAAGACGACTTCTTCGACATGAACGCCGGGGAAAGGCGCGTGAAGGTGCTCCGCGGAACCCCCGGACAGGTCTCTGCGCGAAGCGTGTACGACATAAGGTAAGGAACTTGACACGGGTTTGAATCTCAACTACAATATAAATGCCCGAGAGGGCCGAAGAGCGAACAACAAACATGCAGGCGGTTGCTCCTACATCTCCGAAAGGAGGTGAAGGACCATGCGCGTTACATTCCATCTTGGAAGGTACACCGTCACGATCATCGTGTACGAACGCAAAAAAAGCAACCGCCACTCTGCCAAGTGACGGATGCTTTGGGTAAACCGGGGTATTCTTGATCGCTGAGGAGCAACCGTGTGCGTGGTTTGCTCTTCGCCTCTATTATAATTCCGGGATTTGCAATTGTCAAGTTCAAACGGCGCTGTCGCTCTCGCGACAGCGCCGTCCTTTGCCCTTTCGGGCGGGGTTCATCGATTAGCGGCCGAACTGGCAGTCGTTGTTGCCGGACTCGGTGGTCCACATCTCCAGCATGTTGATCGGGTCGTTGAAGTCAGCGATCCAGCCGTTGCGGGCGATGTCGTAGTTGCCAGCCTTGCGGTCATCCAGGAACACGTTCCAGTCGCAGGTGCGGATGGTCATGGTGATGCCCACGGCCGCCAGGTCCTGCTGGATGCACTCGGCGATGGCCACGTGACCGGAAGACTCGTTGGTCAGGTACTCGAAGGAGATGGGGGTGTTGGCGGACAGCATCTCGCCGTCGAACTCAAAGCCCGCTTCCTTCAGCAGCTCGATGGCGCCCTCGACGTCCACATCGTAGCCGTAGTAGCCCACGTTCTCCTCGTCCGGATAGGTGTAGGCATCGTCGTTGGCCTTGAACACGCCGCCCTGGCCATCAGCCATGCCCTCGGGGATGAAGGCGTTGGCAGGCTTCTGCTCGCACTGGCCCACGGTCTCGATGATGTAGTCGCGGTCGATCAGCTTGGAGAAGGCCAGACGCATGGCGTTCGCCTGCTCGACGGTCTTGCCGTCAAACAGATGGGACTTCACGTTGAAGCACACATAGTAGGTGCCCAGGTTGTCGATGATGTGGAACTCCTCGGAGTCCTTCAGGTTCTGGATCTCATCGGTGGGAACGGAGTCGATGAAGTCCACGTCGCCGGCCTGATAGGCGGCATAGATGGCGGTGTCGTCAGCGGAGAGCATGAAGGTCAGCTTCTCGAGCTTGACGTTCTCGGCATCATAGTAGTTGGGGTTCTTGGTGTACACCATGGACTCGTTGTGGGTCCACTCGGTCAGGGTGAAGGGGCCGGAGGTCACGAAGCCAGCCTCGTTCGCCCAGGCGCCGGGATTGTCCTGCCAGCCCTCAACGGACTCGACGCAGGCCTGGTTCACGGCGTAGAAGGCCGGGAACGCCATCAGGTCCAGCATGTAGGCGCAGGGAGCGTCCAGCTCGACGGTCAGGGTGGTGCCATCCTCGGAGGCAGCCACGGCCAGGTCTTCCGGATAGCCCTTGATGCCGTTGAACATGTAGCTGTAGTCAGCGGCGGTCGCGGGGTTGGCGGCGCGCTTCCAGCTGTACTCGAAGTCCTTGGCGGTCAGGTCAGTGCCATCGGACCACTTCAGGCCCTCACGCATGGTGAAGGTGTAGGTCAGGCCGTCCTCGCTCATCTCGTAGCCGGTGGCGAAGTCGGGCTTCAGGTTGCCCTCGGCGTCATAGGTGTACAGGCCGCCGAAGGAGGCGATGGCCAGGCACGCGCCGTCCACGGAGCTGTTCAGAGCGGGATCCAGATGGTCCGGCTCGGAGGCCAGGTTCAGACGCAGGGTGTCGGAGCCTTCCACGGTGGCATACTGGAAGAACTTGAAGCCGAACAGGTTGGCATAGATGCCGTCCACGGTGGGCTTCTGCATGTACAGATCGTTGTAGTAGTAGATCGGCAGGATGGCGCCAGTGGACATCAGGATGTCCTCAGCCTCATGCATCTTGGCTTCGCGGGCAGCGAAGTCGGTCTCGGACTTGACTTCGGCAATCAGCTCGTTGTACGCAGTCCAGTCGGGCTCGGAGCCTTCATCCGCCATGGCGATGGCGACGCAGGAGATGAGCATCATCATGGCCAGCAGCGCTGCAAGCAGCTTCTTCATAGTGTCTCTTCCTCCTAAAAGATATTATCTGAAACGGCTGGGCCGTTAGAGATTCGGGGTTTGTGCGGACGCCAATTATGGCATTCCTACTCGTGGGCGTTCCAGCAGGCGATCTGATGGCCCGGGGCGACCTCCGTCAGGCTGGGGCACTCCTGGGCGCAGCGCTCGGTGGCGTAGCGGCAGCGGGGCCGGAACGCGCAGCCGGAGGGCATGTTCAGCGGGCTGGGCACATCGCCTTCCAGCGGAATGCGCTGGCGCGTGCGTGCGATCTTCGGGTCCGGGATCGGAATGGCGGAGATCAGCGACTGGGTGTAGGGGTGCATCGGGTGGTCGATCACCTCGTCGGAATCGGCGATCTCCACAATGCGGCCCAGGTACATCACCGCGATGCGCTGGGAGATGTGCTGCACCACCAGCAGGTCGTGGGCGATGAACAGGTACGCGATGCCCAGCTTCTTCTGCAGGTCCTCAAAGGTGTTGATGACCTGCGCCTGAATGGACACGTCCAGAGCGGACACGGGCTCGTCGCAGACGATGAACTTCGGGTTCACGGCCAGGGCGCGGGCGATGCCGATGCGCTGGCGCTGTCCGCCGGAGAACTCGTGAGCATAGCGGCGGGCGTGGTCGGAGTTCAGGCCGACCAGGTTCAGAAGCTCGGTGATCCGCTCGGCGCGCTCCGCCTTGGTGCTGTACAGCTTGTGGATGTCCAGGGGCTCGCCCACGATGTCGGAGACCGTCATGCGGGGGTTCAGCGAGGAGTACGGATCCTGGAACACGATCTGCATTTCCTGTCGGAAATTCCGGATGTTCTGAGGCGTCACCTGGGTGCCGTTGTAGATGATCTCGCCGGAGGTGGGCTTGTACAGGTGCAGTATGGTGCGGCCCACGGTGGTCTTGCCGCAGCCGGACTCTCCCACCAGGCCCAGCGTCTCGCCGGGCTTGATGGCGAAGGACACGCCGTCCACCGCCTTCAGCGGCTTGCTGGTAAACCAGCCCGTGCGGATGGGAAAGTGCTGCTTCAGATTCCTGACCTCGAGCAGGTAGCGCGAATCATTCGCTGTATTGCGGTTATCCATGGTCATGCACCCTCATCGTCTTTCATGTCAAACGGGTATTTCACACCCAGGTCCTGCCAGGTGACCTGCTCCTTGGCGTCCGGGTTGCAGGGCAGGATCACGCCGTCCTTGACGTTCCGCCAGCAGGAGGCCAGGTGGTCCTTGGCGACCCAGAACTCCTCCGGCAGCTCCGTCAGGCACACCTTCATGCAGGCGTCGCAGCGGGAGGCGAAGGCGCAGCCCTTGGGCATGTTGGTCAGGTCCACCGGCGAGCCGGCGATGGGGATCAGCCGCTCGTGGTGGGAGTCCAGCCTCGGGATGGACCGCATCAGGCCCTTGGTGTACTCGTGGCGGGGGTTGTAGAAGATCGCGTCGGCGGTGCCGCGCTCGCAGATGCGGCCCGCGTACATCACGATGATCTCATCGCACATGTCGGCGATGACGCCCAGGTCGTGGGTGATCATGATGATGGCCATGCCCATCTTCTTCTGCAGCTCCTGCATCAGCTCCAGAATCTGGGCCTGGATGGTGACGTCCAGGGCGGTGGTAGGCTCGTCGGCGATCAGGATGTCCGGCTCGCAGGCGAGGGCCATGGCGATCATCACGCGCTGGCGCATGCCGCCGGACAGCTCATAGGGGTACTGCTTCAGGCGCTTTTCCGGATCGTTGACGCCCACCAGCTGGAGCATCTCCAGCGCCCGGGCGTTGGCTTCCTTGCGGTTGCGGTCCGTGTGCAGCAGTATGGCCTCACGCAGCTGGTTGCCGATGGTGTACACCGGGTTCAGGCTGGTCATGGGGTCCTGGAAGATGATGGAGACCCGCTTGCCGCGGAACTCGCGCATCTGTTTCTTGGAATACTTGACGATGTCCTCGCCGTTGAAGAGGATCTGGCCGCCGGTGATGCGGCCGGGCTCCACCAGGATGCGCATGATGGAGTAGGCCGTGACGGACTTGCCGGAGCCGGACTCGCCCACGATGCCCAGCACCTTGCCCTTTTCCAGGTTGAAGGAGATGCCGTTGACGGCGCGCACCTCGCCGGAATCGACGTTGAAGGACGTACACAGGTCCTTGACCTGCAGAAGCGGTGTGCTCATCTCTTTTTACCTCCTCAGCTTGGGATCAAAGGCGTCGCGCAGGCCGTCGCCCAGCAGGTTGAAGCTCAGCACGATCAGGCAGATGAACAGCGCGGGGAACACCATCTTGTAGGGATAGCTCTGCATACCGCCGCGGGCCGCGTTGGCGAGGGAGCCCAGGGAGGGCATCGGCGCCTGAACGCCCAGTCCGATGAAGGACAGGAAGCTCTCGGTGAAGATGGCCGAGGGAATCTGCAGCGCCACGGAGATGAAGATCACCGACATGCAGTTGGGCAGGATGTGCCGGCGGATGATGCGGCCGGGCTTGGCGCCCATGGCGCGGGCGGCCAGCACATACTCGTTGGTTTTAATGGAAAGGATCTGGCCGCGGACCAGCCGGGCCATGCCCACCCAGTACAGCACGCCGAACACCACGAACAGCGAGATCATGTTGGTGCCCACCTTGGCCAGGGCCGTGCCCTGGAGGCTCGTGCCCAGCACCTGGGTCAGCACCACGCTCAGCAGAATGACCATCAGCGTGTCCGGCAGGGAGTAGATGATGTCGACGATGCGCATCATCACCATGTCCACCTTGCCGCCGAAGTAGCCCGATACCGAGCCGTACAAAAGTCCGATCACCAGCACGATCAGGCTGGCGAACAGGCCCACCGCCAGGGACACCCTCGCGCCGTAGAGCACGCGGATGAAGTAGTCGCGGCAGAGCTCGTCGGTGCCAAAGATGTGCGGGAAGATCTCCTGGCCCTCCTCGATGGCCTTCAGCTCGTTCTTGGAATAGGTGAAGGGCGCCAGGTTCTTGGCGGTCTTGTCGCGCTTGCCGTTCACGGTGATCATCTGCTCGTAGCTGTAGGGGTAGAACATCGGCACGATGATGATCGTCATCACCAGGCAGAACAGCACGACCAGGCTGATCATCGCCAGGGGGTTTTTGCGCAGCTTGCGCATGCCGTCGCGGAAGAAGGTGGTGGACTCGCGCATGGTCTCATGCTGGGTCTTTTCCTCCTCGGTGGCCTTTTCAAACTTCTTCAGGTCGATCTGCAGGCTGAGGAATTGCTTCTTCGGCATAACGTCCGGATTATTGCTCATGTCTCTTCCTCCTCCTCAGTCGAATGTAATCTTCGGGTCGACCAGCTTGTACACCATGTCGCTCACCAGCGTGGCCACGACCATCAGCACCGCCAGGAAGATCGTGGTGGCCATGATCATCGGGTAGTCCTGGTTGTTGATGGAACGGACGAACTCGGTGCCCAGGCCGCCGATGGTGAACACGGTCTCAACCACCATGGATCCGGTCAGGATGTAGGCCACCATCGGGCCGACGTAGGTGATGACGGGAATCAGCGCGTTCCTCAGCGCGTGCTTGAAGATCACCAGGCTGTCCCGCACGCCCTTGGCCCGGGCGGTGCGGATGTAGTCCTGCCCCAGCACGTCCAGCATGGAGGACTTGGTCAGCCTCGTGATGTAGCTCATCGGGTAGAGCATCAGCGAGATCACCGGCAGCACGTAGTTCGGGTTGTTGGCGGAGAACACGCCCACCCACTTCAGCGTCAGCGCGAACACCAGCAGCAGGATCGTCGCCAGTATGAAGCTGGGCACCGACACGAACAGCGTGGTCAGGAAGATGATCAGCCGGTCGGGCCAGCGGTTGCGGCACAGCGCCGCCACGGAGCCCAGGATCAGCCCCAGCACGATGGCGAAGCCCGCCGCCATGCCGCCCAGCTTGGCCGACACCGCAAACTTCTCAGTGATGATCTGGGAAATGTCGCGCCCGGTCTTCAGCGAAATGCCGAAGTCGCCGTGCAGCAGGTTCCCCAGGTAGATGACGAACTGCTGGGGCACGGGCTTGTCCAGGTTAAAGCGCGCCTCCAGCATCGCCTGAACGGCGGGATCGGGCGCTTTTTCCTTGGAGAAGGGGCCGCCGGGAATGGCGTTCATCGCAAAGAACGTGATGGCAGAGATGATAAATACGGTGACCACTGCCAGCAGCACGCGCTTGACGGTATACTTCAGCATCAACAACAACCTCGCTTTGTTTGAAAGGGACGCGCCCGGGGCATGCTTCGCGCCGCCGGCCCATCCCGTGAAACGCGCCGCGTTTCACCTTTTTAACGCTGTCTTTCATTATACCATAGTTGTTCGCTAAAGTCTACAATTTGCACCAATCTTAATCTAAAAATGCATAATCAAGCGACTTTCATGCCGTTCACCGGCAAAAATGAAATTTCCGGGCGCCCGGAAACACTATCTGTCCCCCGCCCTCCCCGCCGGCGGCCGCATTGACACCCGCAGGTTTATTTTGTAATATATAGCCAGTGATTACGCGCGGCGCCAAGGCCGCGCCTATAAAATGGAGGAAATGCCCCATGCCCAACCTTTCCCTGCCCTTTCTCGGCCACGGCGGCGACTACAACCCGGACCAGTGGCGAGACCGCCCCGACATTCTGGCGGAGGACATCCGCCTGATGAAGCTGGCCGGTTGCAACCTGATGAGCGTCGGCATATTCGCCTGGTCCGCCCTGGAGCCCGAGGAGGGCGTCTACGACTTCGGCTGGCTGGAGGAGGTGCTGGACCGGCTCCACACGGCGGGCATCCACGCCTTCCTGGCCACGCCCAGCGGCGCGCGCCCGGCCTGGATGAGCCAGAAGTACCCGGAGGTGCTCCGGGTGCGGCCCGACGGCGGCCGGAACCTCCACGGAGGCCGGCACAACCACTGCTTCACCTCCCCCGTCTACCGGGGCTTCGTCAACCGCATGAACACAGCCCTGGCCCGGCGCTTCGGGAATCACCCCGCGGTGGTGGGCTGGCACATCTCCAACGAGTACGGCGGCGACTGCCACTGCGAGCTGTGCCAGCAGGCCTTCCGGGACTGGCTCAGGGACCGCTACGGCACGCTGGACGCCCTGAACCACGCCTGGTGGACCGGCTTCTGGAGCAAGAAGTACACCGACTGGAGCCAGCTGCACAGCCCCTCCCCCGTCGGCGAGACCGCGATCCACGGCCTGAACCTGGCCTGGCAGCGGTTCGTCACCCACCAGACCGCCGACTTCATCCGCGCCGAGGCCGCCCCGCTGCGCGAGGCCGCGCCTCAGCTGCCGGTGACCACCAACCTGATGGAGTTCTACGGCCAGCTGAACTACTTCGAGCTGTCAGAGCAGTTGGACTTCGCCAGCTACGACAGCTATCCCCGCTGGGGCGGCCCGGACGACGCTCAGACCGCCGTCGGCGCGGCCTTCAACTACGACGTGATGCGCTGCCTGAAGCAGAAGCCCTTCGCCCTGATGGAGTCCACCCCCTCCCAGGTGAACTGGCAGCCGGTGTGCAAGCTGAAAAAGCCCGGCATGCACCTGCTGTCCAGCCTGCAGGCGGTGGCCCACGGCGCGGACACGGTGCAATACTTCCAGTGGCGCAAGAGCCGGGGCTGCGCCGAGAAGTTCCACGGCGCGGTGGTGGACCACGTGGGCCACGAGCACACCCGCACCTTCCGGGACGTGCAGGACCTGGGCGAGGCGTTACAAGCGCTGAACGGCCTGCAGGGAACCATGCCCGACACGAAGGTGGCGCTGATCTTCGACACCGAGAACCGCTGGGCGCTGGAGGACTGCCAGGGCCCCCGGGACGACCTGAAATACCTGGACACCGCGCTGGAGCACTACGCCGCCCTCACCCGCCGGGGCGTGGACGTGGACGTGATCGACGAGACCCGGGACTTCTCCGGCTACCGGCTGATCGCCGCGCCGATGCTCTACATGCTCCGCCCCGGCGTCGCCGAGCGGCTGACCGAGTTCGTCCGGGGCGGCGGCACGCTGGTCTGCACCGCGTACACCGGCCGGGTGGACCAGGACGATCTGTGCTTCCTGGGCGGCTTCCCCGGCCCGCTGCGGGAGGCGCTGGGCATTTGGGTCGAGGAGACCGACGGCCTGTACGACGGCGAGACCAACGGCATCCGCATGGACGGCGCGGTTTATTCCTGCTCCACGCTGTGCGACCTGATCCACGCCGAGACCGCCCAGGTGGCGGGCACCTATGAGAAGGACTTCTACGCCGGCCGGCCCTGCGTCACCCGCAACGACTTCGGCGACGGCGCGGCCTGGTACATCGCCACCCGCCCGGACGCCGCCTTCCTGGACGCCTTCTACAGTGAAGCGCTGGAGGCCGCCGGCGTGGCCCCGCTGCTGCCGGAGCTGCCCGCGGGCGTGCAGGCCGCCAGCCGGGGCGACGTGCTGTTCGTGATGAACTTCAGCGGCAGGCCCGCGTCGGTGACGCTGCCCGAGGGCACCGACGTCCTCACCGGCAAGCCCGTCGGCGGCGAAGTAGAGCTGCCCGTCAACGGCATCGCCGTCGTCGCCCGAAAATAGTACGGCTTCCCAAGCCCATAAATAAAGGAGGCTTTCCCATGAACCGCATCACCGTGAACCCCGATCGCAGCATCGGCGTCATCAACCGCAACCTCTACGGCCACTTCTCCGAGCACCTGGGCCGCTGCGTCTACGGCGGCCTCTACGTGGGCGAGGACAGCCCCATCCCCAATGTCAACGGCATGCGCACAGACGTGGTGGAGGCCCTGAAGGCCATCCGCGTCCCGGTGCTGCGCTGGCCGGGTGGGTGCTTCGCCGACGAATACCACTGGGAGGACGGCATCGGCCCCCGGGAGAGCCGCAAGCGCATGGTGAACACCAACTGGGGTCACGTGGTGGAGGACAATTCCTTCGGCACCCACGAATTCCTGGAGCTGTGCCGCCAGCTGGGCTGCGCGCCTTACATCACCGCCAACGTGGGCTCCGGCACCGTGCGGGAGATGGCCGAGTGGGTGGAATACCTGAACAGCCCCGGCGACTCCACCGTGGTGCGCCGGCGCTGGGCCAACGGCCGCAGGGAGCCCTGGGGCGTGAAGTATTGGGGCGTGGGCAACGAGAGCTGGGGCTGCGGCGGCAACATGCGGCCCGAGTACTACGCCGACGAATACCGGCGCTACCAGACCTATTGCCGGGACTATCCCGGCACGAAGCTGTACCGCATCGCCTGCGGCCCGAACACCGACGACTACGAGTGGACCCGGGTGCTGATGGAGCGGGCGGGCAAGTTCATGGACGGACTCAGCCTGCACTACTACACCACCACCGGCCCCACCTGGGAAGAGAAGGGCACGGCGCTCAGCTTCACCAAATCCGAGTATTACGAAATGCTGAGCAAGGCCGCCCGCATGGAGGAGCTCGTCGTCCGCCACGGGCAGATCATGGACCGCTTCGACCCCGAAAAGCGGATCGGCCTGATCGTGGACGAGTGGGGCACCTGGCACCAGGTGGAGGCGGGCACCAACCCCGGCTTCCTGTACCAGCAGAACGCCATGCGGGACGCGCTGGTGGCGGCCATCCACCTGAACCTGTTCAACCGCCACTGCGACCGCGTAGCCATGGCGAACCTGGCCCAGACGGTGAACGTGCTCCAGTCGGTGGTCCTCACCGAGGGCGAGCGCATGCTGCTCACCCCCACCTGGCACGTGTTCGACCTGTTCAAGGCCCACCAGGACGCCCGGGCCGTGGACTGCTTCGTGGAGACCGACGCCGTCGGCGAGGGCGAATGGCACATCGACCGGCTCACCGCCTCCGCCTCCGAGAAGGACGGCGTCCTGACGGTGACCGTCGCCAACTGCTCGATGGACAGCGCCGCGGACCTCGTCCTCCGCGCGCCCCACACCGGGAAGGTCAGCGGACGGATCCTGGCCGGCGCGCCGGACGCACACAACACCTTCGACGCCAGCCCGGTGGCCTCCGCGCCCTTCACCGACTTCGTCGCCGATCCCCACGGCATCTCGCTGTCCCTGCCCCCGTGCAGCGTGCTGGCGCTGACCCTGACATGAGCGGCGCTCCCACTGGGGAACAGCGCCCCGGTCCCCGCGACTTCTGCCCCCGCTGCCTGCTGGCGGAGGTCCCCGACGGCGAAGCGCTGGCCCGGCTGAACCGGCAGTGGATCGACGCCCTGCCCCCGGAGCGCCGGGCAGACGACGCCCTCTACGAGGCGCGCCTGGCGGCCTGCCGCGGCTGCGGGCACCTCTTCGCCGGGACCTGCGGCCTGTGCGGCTGCTACGTGGAATACCGGGCCGCCCAGGCGGACCGGCGCTGCCCGGACGTGCCGCCCCGCTGGTGAGCGCGGCCTCACACTTTTCCGTCCAGCTGGAAGGACGCCGCCAGACGTCCATCGCAAGCACGACAATCCCAACAAACACCGCCCCGGCGGCTCGATCGAGCCGCCGGGGCGGTGTTTATTGGCGATGGTGTAGGTCCTACCGCCTTTCCGCCGCGGCCTGGTAGGAGATCTCCAGCACGTCGGCGTAGGTGCCCAGCGGGTCCTCGGACAGCAGGCACATCAGTATGAAGCACTCGTAGGGGTTTGCGATGTACAGCGGGCCCATGCCGCACTGGTCCAGGATGCGGTTCGTGGACTCGATGAAGCTGCTGTAGCGCCGCCGCACGTGCAGGTGCGCGGCCAGGTTTCCGGCGAACACGAAGAAGTTCAGCGTGATCAGGTCGAAGCGGTCGATGCCCGCCCGGCCGGCCAGCACCTCGCTGACGTGCTGGCGGTTGAAGCGCTTGCCGGAGAACTGCTCGCTGAGCTCGGAGGCCTTGGCAGGCATCAGGTTGCCGTGATCGCCCACGGGCACGGCGGAGCAGATGATCCGCTCGATGTCCCCGGGCTTGATGTCCTCGGGCTTCACGGTGCGCCGCTCGGCGCGGTAGTGCTCCACCTTTTCCTTTTTCTCGTACTCAAACATCCGCTCGCTGCCGGAGAGCTTCTCCTGGAGCCGCCGCGCCAGCAGGGCGCGGTCCTCGGCCTCGGACTCGTTGAGCATCCCGGCGGCGATCTCCCGGGCGCGGTCGTACAGGGCATTGAAGGCCTCCCGCGCCGCCACGCTCTGGCGGGCCTCGCCGCCGGGCCGCTTCAGCATGCGCAGGAAGGCCATCAGCGCCTCGTCGCTGGTCAGCCCCCGCAGGCTGGCGCGCACGTTGGCGGTCTGCTCGCTGAACAGGTCCTCCGGCGCCTCGTCGTCCGGCGGCAGCGCCTCAAAGGCCTGCCACAGCTTGGCGAACCGGGCGTAGCCGTAGCCGTTCTTGTAGCAGTACCAGCAGATGGCCTCCATGGGGTCCTTCGGATTCAGCATCTGCTCCCGCAGGGCCTTGGTCAGAAACTCATTGACGTCCGCCACGTTCATGCCCAGCCCGAAGCCCAGCAGCAGCACCACGCTGCGCTTCACCGTCTGCTGGGTCAGCCAGTTCTTCGCCATGGCCGAGAGCCGCGCCGTGGTGGGCGTGAAGGACACCGGGGTGCCCCGCTCGGCGAAGGCGTCCCGAATGATCGCCTGGTAGTCCGACAGCGGGATGTCCTGGTATTCGCCGGTCAGCTCCGCGCGGCTGTAGATGTAGCGCTTCAGGTAGTCCCCGAAGGGCACCAGGCGCATCTGGTTCTTCAGCGCGTCGTAGATCAGGAACAGGTCCTTGTCCCTGAAATAGGGGTCGTCCACGGCGCTGTAAAAGGACTCGAGGGCATTGTCCGTAAAGTCCACCTGTGAAATTCCATCCTTTTGCGCCATGCGCCCATCCCCTTTCACCGTGTCGTCCGTTCAATGGTGTCAATTTCAGCCCGCCGACTCCTTGCCCGGCGCCGCTGCGCTCTCCAGCGGAATCTTGGTGGGCTCCGGCGTGGGCTTGGTTGAAATGCCGCTGCCGCCGATTCCCGGCGTCACCGCGGGAAGCCCCTCGTCGCCCAGCTGCTGCTGGATGCCGCTGGGACGGGGTGTCTCCACCACGTCGCCCAGCTGGTTCTGAATGCCGTCCGCCTGGGGCGTGGCGCTCGCCAGGGGCTCCGGCGTGTCCTTCGGTCCCAGGCTCTCCTCCGGCGGCTGGGTCCCGGCCTCCGGGGTGGGCGTTTCGGAGGGCGCCGCAGACGGGGCGGGCTCCGAACCTCCGCCGACGCGGTATCGGATGCCCAGCCAGCCCAGCGCCGCCAGCAGCAGCGCCGCCAGCGCGATCAGAAGCAGCCGCTTCCGCCGCCTGCCGCCGTCCGTGCCGCCGTTTTCTTCCTCGCCGTTCTCCTCCGGGCCGGGGTTTTCCCGCTCTTCATCCTCCCCCGCCGGATCGCCGTCCTCCTGCGGGTGTTCGTCCTCCGCTCCGTCGTCCTCGCCGCCGTCCCCGCCGGGTTCCCCTTCCGGCTTCTCCGGCTCAACGTCAGCAGGCTCCTCCACGGGCAGCGCCGCCTCGGCCTCTTCCAGGGCCAGGCGCATTTCCTCCGCGCTGTCGAAGCGCTCGGCAGGCTCATAGGCGCAGGCGCGCATGATGACCCGCGCCATCTGTTCCGAAGCCTCCACGGGCGGATCGAACGCCTCCCTCTTCATGCGCCGCAGCACCGCCTTCCGCCGGTCCTCCGGCGTGGGCAGCTGCTTGTCAGGCACGAAGGGCAGCCGGCCCCGGTTCAGCAGCCGGTAGAGCACCAGCCCCAGGGAGTAGATGTCCGCCCGCGCCGCCGCCTGCATGTCGGCCTCCGTCAGCGACTCGTTGAACACCTCCGGAGCCATGTAGTTGTAGGTGCCCCGGCGGGTCAGGTTGGCCACCAGCGACTCCATGCTCCGGGCGACGCCGAAGTCGCCCAGCTTGTAGTCGCCCTGGTCGTTGACGAATATGTTCTCGGGCTTGATGTCCCGGTGGAATATGTTCTTCTTGTGGCACACCGACAGGGCCGCGCACATGTCCTTGCCCAGCCGGATGACCTCCCGCTCGGAAAGCGGCGCCTCGGCGATGCGCTGGCTCAGCGGGGTCAGCAGCTCCATCCGGATGAAGATCGTCCAGGCGATGCGGTCGCGGTGCTCGACGATCTTGTAATCCTCGATGGAGACGATGTTGGTGTAGCCCTTGACGGACTCCATCAGGCGGATCTCCGCGGCCAGGTCCCGGACGATGTTCTCCAGGTAGCTTCTGGACTGCTCCGCCGACAGGCCCTCCATGCGCAGCGAATCCAGTTCCCCGCTGTCCTGGGGGATGACCGTCACCTTGATGGCCGAGTCGGTCACGCCCACGATGTCCCCGCGCTGGGCCCGGTAGACGGTGCCGAAGTTGCCCTCGCCGATCGCCTCCACGACCTCCCAGTCCGGCCACACGGAGCGAACGAATTGCCTGATGTCCATGGCTTCTCCCTCGCGGGCGGCTGCCGCCGTCCAATCGATCCCTCACGGCGCGCGCCTTCCCGACGCGCACCCCTATCCAGTTTCCAGTATAGCACACTCTCGCGCCGTTCGCAACGGAAATTCTCGGCCTTCCGGCCCGACGCGGACGCGCCAAAAGGGAAGCCGGGGAGGCTGCCCCGCGGCGTTCTCCCGCCGTGGGCGCGCTCCCCGTTCCCTCAGGGTCCGCAACCTTATTCTGTTCTGACGCGCTTCACCGCGTCCCGGTTCCCGGCCTGCGGCGCTACGGGCGAATGACCTCTCCCTCGCCCAGCCTGCCGATGCCGCTCTCGCCGCCCACGGACTGGCTGCGCACGACCTCGCCGCCGTCGCCCAGCGCGATGCCGCGGCCGATGTCGTCCCGGCCCAGCTCGATGTCAATGACCTTGTCCGTGCGCTTCTCGCTGATCTCGCCCTCGGCGATGACCCGCTTGTCGATCATCTCATCCGACGCGCCGCGCACGATGTCCCCGCCCTCCTCGGGCTCGAAGGGGTTGATCACCTTCGTCGCGCCGGCGTCCTCGATGGCGCGGTCCACCATGTTCGCGTCCTTCTTCACGAAGGGCTCGGTGGCCTCCAGCGCCCCGGATTTCTCCGCCCCGATGTCCTCGGGGGCGACGGCCCGCTCCACGTCCTTCTTGACGAATTCGTCGTCCAGTGCCAGGGACTTCACCGCGCCGACATCCTCGATCAATATGGCCCGCTCGATGTCGTTCTTGGCGAATGCGTCGTCCAATGCCAGCGACTTCACCGCGCCGATGTCCTCGACCGGTATGATCCGCTCGACGTCCTTCCGGATGAGCTCGTCGTCCAGCGCGGCGGCCTTCTCCACCGAGCCGCCCTCGAACGGCGCGGCGCGTTCCACATCCGCCGCCTGGCGGGCGATGGGCTCGGCGTCGCCGAGCTGGACGGAGCGAAGCACGTTGTCCTCGGTGGTCAGCGCAGCATCGTTCTTTGCGGTATAGGCGGCGTCCGTTCCCAGCGCCGCGTCCCTGGAGATGCCCGCCGCGTCGATCGCGACGGCCCGCTCGATGTCCTTCTTGGTGAAATCAGCGTCCAACGCCAGCGACTTCTCCGCCGCCGCGCCGTCCGGCATGACGACGCGTTCCACGTCCTTCTTGGTGAAATCAGCGCCCAGCGCCAGCGACTTCTCCGCCGCCGCGCCGTCCGGCATGACGACGCGCTCCACATCCTTCTTGGTGAAATCAGCATCCAGCGCCTGCGACTTCTCCGCCGCCGCGCCGTCCGGCATGACGACGCGCTCCACGGGGTTCTTCAGCGCGAGCGCCTCGTCGGTGCCCAGCTCCACGGACTTGTCGATCTGCCCGAGGGCGCCGGCCTTGACGAGGACGTCGGCCTCGGCCAGCCGAACGATGTCCGGGGTGTCGGGTGTCATCGCCCGCAGCACAGGCGCGGCGACGCGCCCGCCATCCGCCAGCTTCGGGATGCTGTCCTCGGCCAGCGCGCCGGCGCACAGGGTCGTGGTCGCCGCGAGGGCACAGACCATGGAAACCGCCTTGATATATCGCTTCATGATGATTGCCTCCTTTGCTCATTCGCGCCGCATGCCCGCAGGGCCGCGGCCTCGCGCCCACCGCGGGGCGCTCTGTTGACTTGATTTCATTATAGCCGCCAGCGGAGGTCATTCGTAATTCATCTTTTACGCCCCTTCTCCGCGTCAAAATAACACATTCGCGCATTGACATTCCACGGCAAACATGTTAAAATCACTCTACCGATCAGGTGACAGGGAACACGTCCCCCGGAGAGGCACGCAAGAGAGCACGCGCCATAGGCTGAAAGCGCGGGCCGGAGCTGCCGCGGGATACCGCCCCTCGATGGCCGGCGTCCCGCGCGCGTTACTGCGCGGCTGAGCGGCTGCGGCGAAGGCCCGGCCAGCAGGGTGGAACCACGGATGCGACGCATTCGTCCCGGCAGGGACGAGTGCGTTTTTTTGCGACCCGCTCCAAGGCGGCGCAAAAGGGCTCCCCCAGCCTCCCCGTCCCCTGAAACAGCCCAGTATATAATAAGAAGGAGCGTATGAACATGGAGCGCGAACACTTTCTGGAAGTTTACCGCCATTCCCTGGCCCACATCCTGGCCAAGGCCGTGATGGAGATCTTCGGCAGGGAAAACGTGCAGATCGCCATCGGCCCGCAGATCGCCGACGGCATGTACTATGACTTCCTGCTGCCCCGGGGCATCAGCACCGAGGACTTCCCCGCCATCGAGGCGAAGATGAAGGAGATCATGAAGCGCAAGGAGCCCTGGACCCGCAAGGAGACAAGGAGGAGCTGATCAACGACCTGCCCGAGGGCGAGACCATCACCGTGTACTACACCGGCGACGACTTCGTGGACCTGTGCCGCGGCCCCCACGTGGAGAACTCCGCCGAGCTGCTCTCCGTGGCCTACAAGATCCGCGCCGTCTCCAGCGCCTACTGGCGCGGCGATGAGAAGCGGGATTCCCTGCAGCGCGTCTACGTCTACGCCTTCCCGAACCAGCAGCAGCTGAAAGCCCACCTGGCCATGATCAAGGAGGCCCAGGAGCGCGACCACAAGAAGATCGGCAAGGAGCTGGACCTGTTCATGTTTGACGAGACGGCCCCCGGCATGCCCTACTGGCTGCCCCGCGGCTGGATCCTCTACCAGACGCTGCTGGCCTACAGCCGCAAGCTCCAGGCCAAGCACGGCTACACCGAAATCTCCGCCCCGCTGATCAACAAGAAGAAGCTGTGGGTGATCTCCGGCCACTGGGCCCACTACCAGAACAACATGTTCATGGTGCCCGGCCTGGAGGGCTTCATGGCCGCGGACGCCGAGATCCCCGGCGTGCTGGACAACCCCGCCGACGGCCTGGACGAGACCGCTTCCGTGAAGCTGGTGGCCGGCGCGCCGGTGTTCAACCGCGACCTGGACGACACCATGGGTGCCAAGCCCATGAACTGCCCCAACGCCATGATGACCTACAAGCGGACCCTGCACTCCTACAAGGAGCTGCCCATCCGCTACAGCGAGTATGACGTGCTGCACCGCAAGGAGAAGTCCGGCCAGATGAACGGCTTGTTCCGCGTGCAGGAGTTCCGCCAGGACGACGACCACACCTTCGTGACCGAGGACCAGATCGAAAGCGAGATCGCCGACATCATCGCCATCGCCGACGAGATCTACGCCACCTTCGGCGTCACCTACCGGGCCGAGTTCTCTACCCGCCCCGAGGACTTCATGGGCGACATCGAGGTCTGGAACCGGGCCGAGGCCGCGCTGAAGAAGATCCTGGACAAGAAGTACGGCGAGGGCAACTACGAGATCAACGAGGGCGACGGCGCGTTCTACGGCCCGAAGATCGACCTGCAGATCAAGGACGCCCTGGGCCGCGAGTGGCAGTGCGGCACCATCCAGCTGGACTTCCAGCTGCCCCACAACTTCGGCCTGACCTACGTGGACCAGGACGGCAGCCTTAAGCAGCCCGTGGTGCTGCACCGCGCGCTGTATGGGTCCCTGGAGCGCTTCATCGGCATCATCATCGAGAACTTCAAGGGCTCCTTCCCCTTCTGGCTCAGCCCCTACCAGGTGGCCGTGGTTCCGATCCGCCCCGAGCACAACGACTATGCCCGCAAGGTGGCCGAGCGCCTCGAGGACGAGGGTATCCGCGTGGAGGCCGACTATGCCGACGTGAACATGAACACCAAGATCAAGTTCTTCAAGACCATGAAGGACCCCTACATCATCGTGGTCGGCGACAAGGAAGCCGAAGAGGAGACCGTGTCCATCACCGTGCGCGGCCAGAAGCAGCAGCTCCACGGCGTGCCGCTGGAGACCCTGGTCAAGATGTGCAACAGGATGAACGACACCCGCTGCCTCGACCTGATCGGCGAAGTGCCGGAGGAATAATTGAGACATCGAGCGCCCGGAAAACAGCCCGGTGGGCTGTTTCCGTGAGATGGGTCCGGCAGGCCCAAAGAATTAGGAATTGGGGTCAAATCCCTCCGGAATTTGTATTGATAGGGGCAGCGGCAGCGGAAATATCTGCCGCCCTGTCTCAATCAATGGAAATCCACAAGGATTTCCTCCGCCATTCTCAGTTCCCAATTCTCAATTCCAAATTCCAATTCACCCGATTTCTGCCCGCCCTGCCCCGCAGCGGCGGGCTTTTTTTGCGTTTTTTACCTCCGAAGCCCCTTCCATTGTATGGACATTTGATGACGGCTATGTTAAACTTATAGGGAGAGAATGTGACTTGCCGCCGTTTCAGGCGGAACACGAGAGGGAGAAGAACCATGAAGAGACGCTTGCTCAGCCTGCTGGCCGCGCTGCTGATCTGCGCGCTGTGGACGACCGCCGCCCTGGCGGAATTCGAGGAGCCCGAGATACTCAACGACGCCGTGGACGCGGAGATCGACCCGGCCGAGGACACGGGGGCCGAGGGCCTCTCCATGGAGGCGGAGGCCGCCATTGCACCGGAAGCTGCCGGTGAACCGGAGGCCGACCCGTTCCCCGGCGCCGGGGACTTCATCCTCCAGGAGGACCTGGACGGCGAGGCGCTGCCCGGCGGGAAGGACTCCGCGGACATGCCCCCCGTGGCGGATCTCTACGCCATCGACGGAAATGGCGGCGACTTTGCGGCGGAGGGCGACCAGGCCGTGCTGGCGGAGGAGATGGGCGAAGCCGCGGACTCCCTGGCTCCGCGCCTGTACACCACCCAGATGATCCTGGGCGTCAAGGAGAACCGCGCCCTGGCCGGCACCACCAGCTACACCTACACCTCCCAGAACCCCGCCATCGCCACGGTCTCCGCCACCGGCGTCGTGACCGGCATAAAGGTCGGCACCACCACCATCGTGGTCACCAACGCCTTCAGGCGGCAGAGCACCTGCACGGTCACCGTGAAGAAGGCCCCCAAGAAGGTGACGCTGAAGCCCAAGAAGCTGTCGCTGCCGGCGAAGACCTCCGCGATGCTGACGGTCACCCTGCCGAAGGACACCGCCTCGGCCATCACCTACAGCTCCAGCAACCCCGCCATCGCCAGCGTCGGCCCCACCGGCATCGTCACCGGCGTCAGCGCGGGCAAGGCCACCATCACTGCGAGGGCCTTCAACGGCAAGAAGGCCACCTGCAAGGTGACCGTGACCCACGAGCAGAACTACGCCATCAACTACCGCGCCCTGCTCATCGGCGAGGGCACCTTCCCCAACATGGGCAGCTCCCGCTACCTGCCGGCGAAGAAGAACATCTCCATGATGGAGAAGATGCTGCGCAGCGTCAAGGGCCCCATGGGCAACGGCTGGTCCATCACCACCCGGCTCGACCGGACCGCCAGCCAGGTGCAGAGCGACATCAGCGCCGCCTTCGCCGGAGCCACCTCCAACGACGTGTCCCTGTTCTACATCTCCACCCACGGCAATTCCAGCGTCCGCTACACCCAGAACTACTATACCGCCGGCGCGCTGTCCACCTACGCCTACGGCCCGGGCGTCAACGCCATCAGCCTGCACCAACTGGCCCGGTGGCTGAACGCCATCCCCGGCCGGGTCATCGTCATCATCGACGCCTGCGGCTCCGGCTCGGCCATCTACAACGCCAAGGCCGGCGGCGACCGCTTCGACGGCGCGGCCTTCGACCAGTCCGTGGTGGACGCCTTCTCCGAGCTGGACGTGGGCGTGATGGCTCCCGGCGACCATGACGTGGGCGCCTTCGTGCTGACGAACAAGTTCTTCGTGCTCACCTCCGCCGCCGACGGCGAATGGGGCTGGAGCAACGCGAAGAAGGGCCACTTCTTCACCCAGTGGCTCACCGCCGGCGTCAAGACCAAGGGCAAGATGCCCGCGGACACCAGCAAGAACGCGTACCTGACGCTGGACGAGCTGTACAACTACACCTCGAAGAAGGCCAACAAGACCTGGATTCGCAACATCGAGGACGGCCGCCGCTACAAGCAGCACATCCAGGTGTACCCCGCCAACTCCGGCTTCGAGCTGTTCCACAGGAAGTAACACCCGAAGCCGTTCCCCATTCACGCGCAATTTCAAAATGCAGAAGCGCCTCTCCCATTCCGAAAGGGAGAAGGCGCTTCTTCATCTTTATACGTGGGTCAGAATTCCACGGCGCTCCCGATGACCTCCGCGAGGGCCTCCAGGCCCGCCTGGTCCTCCGCGCTGAAGCGGTCGAACCTGGGGCTGTCGATGTCCAGCACGCCGATCACCGCGCCGTCCCTGCGCAGGGGCACCACGATCTCCGAGTTGGAGGCACCGTCGCAGGCGATGTGCCCGGGGAATTCGTGCACGTTGGCTACCCGCCGGGTGCGGTTCTCCGCCGCCGCCATGCCGCAGACGCCCTTCCCCACCGGGATGTGGATGCAGGCCATCTTTCCCTTGAAGGGCCCCAGCACCAGCCGGTCCTCCCGCATCAGGTAGAAGCCCGCCCAGTTCAGACCCTCCATGGAGTCGTAGATCAGCGCCGCGGCATTCGCCAGCAGCGGCACAAACCACTTCTCCTCCGCGGCCAGCCCCTTCACCTGTTCACACAGCAGCTTGTAATCCATGTCCGTCGCCCTCCTGACTTGAATCGCTGCGACCATGATAATGGATGGCGAGGGGTTTGTCAATGGGATTGAACCCGTCAATGATCCGCGAAGCTGTTTCCGCAAAAGCTTCCCCTTTTGGGGGTGTGTTACACTTCACATGATAATCTAATGCCTTCCCCTTTGGGGGATCAAGCGCCCGGAAAATTGTCCGGTGGACAATTTTCAGCGCAGATCGGGCCGGCAGGCCCCTGGAATGGTGGCAGCCCGCAGGGCTGACGGATGAGGTCGTATTCTCGCCAGGAAGGCGAAGGAGAACCGTGGGACGGTTTTCTTGGCGGCATGTTTTCCGTACGAATGTCGCTGTACTGCGCATGCATGCCCGACGGCAATCAATGGGAATCCCGCCGCAAAACCCGTCCCGACACGGGACACAGCGAATAGAACGGGCGATGCGAGTGAAGCATCGGGCATATGCGGTTGACGACCTCATCCGACCTCGCTTCGCTCGGCCACCTTCCCCAAGGGGGAAGGCTTTTGGGAGCATACTGCCAAGAAAACACGTCCCTCGCCCTCTCTCACATATCAAACTTGCATTAGCGTATGCTTTTCATGCCGTATACCTGCATACAGGAAATCCGCCCATTCTCCTCCCATGTCAATCTTCTGTAAACTCCCCTCCCTGTCAATCAAAACTGCTTGACAGCGCCGTCTCCTTCGCGTATAATGAGAAAGCTGTCAAGTAATATCTCTTGCGGGGGCGCGACTATGGCCGACATGAATGCGCGGGTGGAATTGAATTACCTGCTGGATTTCTACGGCCCCCTGCTGACGGAGCACCGCCAGGAGGTCATGCGCCTGTACTGCGAGGAGGACCTCTCCCAGCAGGAGATCGCCGACCAGCTGAGCATCACCCGCCAGGGCGTGTTCGACACGCTGGCCAAGGCGAAGAAGCAGCTGACCGGCTATGAGGACAAGCTGGGGCTGGTCCGCCGCCACCTGGCGCAGACCGCCCAGGCTGAAAAGTGCCTGGAGGCCCTTGCGGACATGCGGCCCTCCGAGGCCGACAAGCCCGCCATGGCCCGGGCCCGGCAGGCGCTGGACGCCATCCTCCGGGACCGGCTGGACTGACAGCACATTGCGATGAAAGAGTGGTGATGTCCGCGTGGCATTTGAAGGATTGACCGATAAGCTCCAGGGCGCGTTTAAGAAGCTCAGCAGCAAGGGCAAGCTGACCGAGGCCGACGTCAAGACCGCGATGCGAGAGGTTCGCATGGCCCTGCTGGAGGCGGATGTCAACTTCCTGGTGGTGAAGGACTTCGTCAAGAAGGTGACGGAGCGCGCCGTTGGCCAGGATATCATGCAGAGCCTGACCCCGGGCCAGCAGGTCATCAAGATCGTCAACGAGGAATTGACGAACCTGATGGGCGGCACCAACGCCCGGCTGACCTACTCCCCCCAGGCACCGACGATCTATATGATGGCGGGCCTGCAGGGCGCCGGCAAGACCACCATGTGCGCCAAGCTGGGCAATCTGTTCAAGAAGGACAACAAGAAGCCCCTGCTGGTGGCCTGCGACGTGTACCGCCCCGCCGCCATCAAGCAGCTGCAGGTGGTCGGCGGCCAGGTGGGCGTCGAGGTCTTTGAAAGGGGCCAGGGCGACCCGGTGCAGATCGCGAAGGAAGCCGTCGAGTACGCCCGCTACTACGGCCGCGACCCGGTGATCATCGACACCGCCGGTCGGCTGCACATCGACGAGAACCTGATGCAGGAGCTGAGGGACGTCCGCGCGGCGGTCAACCCCAAGGAGATCCTGCTGGTGGTCGACGCCATGACCGGCCAGGACGCCGTGAACGTGGCCAAGACCTTCAACGAGGAGCTGGGCGTGGACGGCGTCATCCTCACCAAGCTGGACGGCGACACCCGCGGCGGCGCGGCCATCTCCGTGCGCGCGGTCACCGGCAAGCCCATCAAGTTTGCCGGCATCGGCGAAAAGCTGACGGACATCGAGCCCTTCCACCCGGACCGCATGGCCAGCCGCATTCTCGGCATGGGCGACGTGCTGACCCTGATCGACAAGGCCCAGGAGCAGTTTGACGAGAAGGCCGCCATCGACTTGACCCGCAAGATGCGCACCAACAGCTTCACGCTGGAGGATTACCTGGAGCAGCTCAAGCAGATGAGCAAGATGGGCTCCATCACCGACCTGCTGAAGATGGTCCCCGGCCTGGGCAGCAAGATCAAGGACGTGGACATCGACGAGGAGCAGGTGACCAAGGCCCAGAAGAAGAACGAGGCCATCATCCTCTCCATGACCCGCATGGAGCGCCGCAATCCCGACATCCTCAACGCCAGCCGCAAGCGCCGCGTCGCCGCGGGCAGCGGCACCACCGTGCAGGACGTCAACCTGCTGCTCAAGCAGTTCGACCAGGCCCGCAGCATGATGAAGACCATGATGGGCGCCGGCAAGCGCGGCAGGATGCGCATCCCCTTCGGGAAGATGCCGAAATTCTGATTTGCGAAGCAAATCAGAAAATTGAGAATTGGGAATGGGGAATTGAGAATAACAGTCCGTTCCCCGTCCTCAGGCCAACCACGATATACGAGGCATCAAGCCGTATATATACAACAATTCGATATCATTAAGGAGGAAATCCAAATGGTCAAGATTCGTCTGAAGAGAATGGGTATGAAGAAGAAGCCCTTCTATCGTCTGGTTGTCACCGACAGCCGCAACCCCCGCGACGGCCGCTTCATCGAGGAGATCGGCTACTACAATCCCGTTGCCGAACCCGTTGAGATGAAGATCAACGACGAGCGCGCCAAGTATTGGCTCGGCGTCGGCGCCCAGCCCACGGACACCGTCCGCGCGCTGCTGAAGAAGGGCGGAGTCCTGTAATCATGGTTGAACTGGTTAAGTATATCGCGCAGGCGCTGGTTGAAAAGCCGGAGGCCGTGGATGTCCGCGAGGTTGAAAACGAGGACAGCATCGTCATCGAGCTGCGCGTCGATCCCGACGACATGGGCAAGGTCATCGGCAAGCAGGGCCGCATCGCGAAGGCCATTCGCACCGTGGTCAAGGCCGCTTCCGTCAAGGCTCCCAAGCCCGTCTTCGTGGAGATCATCTGATCCCGTTATCCCCTGCCCCTTCGGCGGGGGATTTTTTTGCGCCACAAACGTTAAATGATTATTAAATGCCATATTGCTCATTCGTTGCGCCGCCTCAAGGCCCATGCGGGGCCGATACCCCTCTGAATCCGTCGGAATTTCCGCGCTGCAAATCCGGGCCCATGGCGCGCCGCAGGCCCCGAATTTGAATAATCCATTCTGCAAATTTGCATTTTTTCATTTTGAACTTGCAGTTTTTTGTGACTAACTCCCCTTGTTAGCCTATATTAATCTCTTTTTTTAGAAGTAAACGAATAATTTTGAATTGGATATTGCATTTTTGTCGGTTCGGGTGTATAATGTCCTCAACAACAAAACAGGAGGTACTTATCATGGCATATGTTATCAGTGACGAGTGCGTCGCCTGCGGCGCCTGCGCAGAAGAGTGTCCCGTTTCCGCCATCTCTGAGGGCGAGGGCAAGTACAACATCGATCCCGATACCTGCGTTTCCTGCGGCGCTTGCGCCGGTGTGTGCCCCGTTGGCGCTCCCTCCGAGGCATAATTAAACCCTTATGAGAACCCCGCTTCGGCGGGGTTTTTCTATTGGCTGAAACAACGGGTGCGCAGGCACGGCCCGGGAACATTCTGACAAAAGGTTTTCGATATTCTCACAATTCTATTTCACGGCAGGAAATGCAGCGCAGGGATAGAATTTTTAAAAGATGGCGAGGCAGCGCATGCGGGCCGAGCCGCACAAAAGATGAGCGAGGCACTCCATGCTGATGACGAAACGGAAAGATGCGATGACGGCTTGCGTCCGGGCGCTGCTCGTGGCGCTGACCCTTTTGGCATTTCTCTGCGCGGCCTCCGCGCGGGCGGAGAGCGACGGCATGCTGCGGGTAAAGCTGGCCCGGCTGGGCTCGCCCTCGGCGATCCAGATGAAGGCCGACTGCGACTACTACCTGGCGGCGGACCCCTCCGTGCGCATCCCCGCGGACACCGAAATGACCGTCTCCGCCTCCGGTGGCAACCTCGCCCTCACCGCCAGCGGGCAGACCGTGCTGCTGGGCCCCTCGGCCCGGCTGATGCGCTCCGCCCCCGGCACCTGCGGCCTGCGCTTTCTCTCCCCCGCCCTCTCCAACCGCTTCTGCGGCGACCTGAGCATTTCCGCCTCCTCCGACGTGATCGTCACCGTGCTGCACATCTACGTGGAGGATTACCTCTACGGCGTGGTGGGCTATGAGATGCCCCCCTCCAGCGGCCTGGAGGCCCTGAAGGCCCAGGCCGTCGTGGCCCGCAACTACGCCCTGCGCCAGAAGGCGGCCCGGTCCGGCTCCTCCTACGACCTGTCCGACTCCGGCGACGCCCTCACCTACCGCGGCTACAACACCGCCTCCGAGTACGCCCAGTCCATACAGGCCGTGGACGCCACCCGGGGCGAGGTGCTCTACTACGGCGATTCCCCCGCCACCTGCTACTACTGCGAATCCAACGGCGGCCAGACGGAATCCTCCGCCAACGTGACCGGCACGGCGCTGCCCTACAGCTCCGTGTGGGACGATCCCTACGACTTCGAAAGCGCCGGCGCGAAGAAGACCGCCTCCCTGCGCAAGGACGCCTCCAACCTGAACCCCCAGCTGGCCCTGGCGCTGGCCGACGGCGCGGCGGCCCAGGTGACCCAGATGGGCTTCACCGCTGCGGCGGAGGGCGTGCGCATCAACGCAATCGAGGACATCCAGGTGGGCGATGCCCGCTACCCCGCCCCCAGCCGCCTGCACAAGTACCTGATCTTCCGCCTCTCCGCCAGCGTCACCACCGCCAACGGGGACACCCGGATGGTCTCCGTCAGCGTGGCCATTCCCACCTACGGGGCCCTGGAGGACTGGTACCAGCTGGGCATCAACGCCGACGACAACGAGACCGTGTGGGTCGTCGAGACCGACAAGACCTTCGAGATCACCTTCCGCCGCAGCGGCAGCGGCCTGGGCATGAGCCAGCGCGGCGCCCAGATGATGGCCCGCAGCGGCCGCACCTGCGCCGAGATCCTGGACTACTACTACCCCGGCACCACCCCCCGCACCCTGTCCCTGGCGGACACCACCGAGGACAGCCAGGCCGTGGAGGCCGCCGCCACCCCCGCCACGGAGCCCATCGCCACCGCGCGGCTGAGCCAGAAGGCGGAGCTCTACGAGCGAGCGGACGAGTCCGGCAGCGTGCTGAACCTGCTGCCCGCCGGCGCCACCGTGGACGTCTACGCCGTGCAGGAGGACTGGGCCGCCGTCAGCAGCGGAAGCCTCTACGGCTTCCTGCGCACCGATGCGCTGACCTCCTTCGCGCTGAACGGCACCACCGCCACCCAGGTGCTCAACGAGACCCTCGCCCGGGTCAACGCCGATTCCGTGGACGTGCTCCAGCTGCCCGTGGCCACCGCGAAGCTGCTGATCCGTCTGTCCTCCGGCGCGACCGTCAACCTGAACGCCTACACCGACCAGTGGGCGATGATCACCACCGCCGAGGGCGTCACCGGGTTCATCCCCCGCTCCGCCCTGACGCTCCAGGCCGGAAGCGCCCAGCTGGCGGAGGGCGACATCGTGGCCGCCGAGGAAAACCTGTACGCCCTCCTCACCGAGGACGCCGGCCTGTACATCAACAGCGATGACTCCGTGGAGCCCCGCGTGGTGCTGGAGAAGGGCGCCTACGTGATGGTACTGGCCTACAACCAGGTCTGGGCCTACGTGCGCACCACGAACAACGAGACCGGCTACATGAAGCTCAGTTGCCTCTCCCCGGTGCAGGACGTGCCCCAGGACGTGGACCCCGACCTGACCGACGGCGGCGAGATCACCGTCGTGCAGAGCGTAGAGCTGCGCTACGTCGCGGAGGACACCCTCAATCTCTACGAGACCTACTCCACCGATTCCGAGATTCTCGCCACCCTGACCCGGGGCGAGGAGGTCCAACTGGGCGCCTACAACACCCGCTGGGCCTGCGTCCGGGCAAACGGACTCACCGGCTTCGTGCTGCGCTCGGGCCTGACGGAGCAGTCGCCCCTGGGCGAGCAGATGCAGGCCATCGACGGCGGCGACATCACCGTCGTGCATGGACGGCAGTATGCCACGGTTGTCCGTGAAGGCGCGAAGCTCTACGCCACCTGGAACGAGCAGGGCGACGTGCTGGCGACCCTCGTCCAGGGCGACGTGGTGCAGCTGGGCGCGTACAACACCCGCTGGGCCTGCGTGCGCATCGACGGCGTCACCGGCTTCATGCTGCTGACGGACCTGGAGGCCTCCGCCTCCGACGCGCCCGACGAGGACACCGGCATCAGCTACCTGGAGTGCGAAGCGGCGACCACCGCCGCCGTGGGCCTCTACGAGGACGCCGATCTCTCCGGCGAGCCCATCGCCCAGCTGGCGGAAGGCACGCAGGTGCACGTGTTCGCCTACAACCGCCGCAGCGCCTATGTGGAATACAACGGGCAGAAGGGCTTTGTGGCCCTGCGCTTCCTGCGCAAGCTGTCCTGAACCGCGCGATAACACCAGATCCATGCAGGGGCGGCGGCGCGCCGTCCGTCCGGAGCCCGCGAAAGTGCCGCTTCGGGTGGCGCGCCGGCGCCCCTGCGGGCATCAGAAGTCCCCTTTGGGGGAGGAAGGAATCCATCATGAACGACAAACGCCCTTCGCCGTCCCTCGGCCCGGCGCCAAGTCAAGGGAAATCAAGTTCAAGGCGCCGAAAATGCGCTTCACGCATTTTAGAAACAGACTCTAGAGTGTGTTTCAAAATGCAGGGAGATGCGGTTTCGAGTGGATTTGGCTGCATTTCAAGGCGATTTTCCGCAGGCTTAGTGGCGCTAAGTCAAGGGAAATCAACGCAGAAATGCAGTCTAATACGCCGAAATACGCCGAAAATGCACTTCAGGCATTTTAGAAACAGACTCTAGGCCCCGGCGATGGCTGGCGGCGCTGACGGCCGCCGCGCTGCTGGCGGGCTGCGCCCTGGCGGAGCCCGCCGCCGAGCCGCTCCAGGAGCTGACCGGCGAGCAGGTGCAGGCCATGGAGGCCCGCCTGGCGGAGCTGGGCTACCTGTCGGCGGAGCCCGACGGGGATATGGACGGAGAGACCCGCTCCGCGCTGGAGAGCTTCCAGCAGGCCAACGGCCTGGACGTCACCGGCGAGGCCGACGCCGCCACGCTGGAGCGCCTGAACCGCACCGACGCCCTCTCCCGCCAGGACTACCTGGCCCGCTTTGCCAACGCCTATGCCCAGATGGACCCGCTGGCGCAGGGCAGCGTCAGCAGCGACGTGCTGGTGATGCAGCGCCACCTGAAGGAGTACGGCTACTACTCCGGCGAGTGCGACGGCCTGTTCAACGACGCCACCCGCCTGGCGGTGGAGAGCTTCCAGATGGTCAACGGCCTGCAGGTCACCGGCATTGCCGACGGCGCGACGCTGATGCGCCTGATGGCGGATTCCCCCATCACCTGGCCGGCGTGGCTGTCCGAGATGAGCGCCTCCGAGGGCGACACCGGGCTGAACGTCTACGTGCTGCAGCGCCGCCTGACCCAGCTGGGCTACTATGCCGGCAGCTGCTCCTCGAACTACGGCGAACTGACCCGGCAGGCCGTGGAGGCCTTCCAGCAGGCCAACGGCCTGGAGGCCACCGGCATCGCCGACGCCGCCACCTGGGCCGCGCTGTACACCGGCGCCGCCGCAGCCGTTCGCCCGGAGGGCGTGCTCTGCCGGGGCGACAGCGGCGACAACATCCGCGAAATGCAGGAGCGGCTGAACGCGCTGGGCTTCTTCGACCACGACATCACCGGGGAGTTCGGCTACACCACCGAGACCGCCGTGCGCCTGTTCCAGATGGCCAGCGGCATGACCGCCACCGGCGAGGCCGACACCCAGACCCAGTCCCTGCTGATGGGCGACGCCGCCGCCTCCACCCTGGACAGCGCCGTGCAGCAGCGCTTCGAGCTGATTCTGGACGCCGCCGGCGAGGACACCCAGGCCGCCGTCGCTGACATCGCCGCGGGGCTCGTTGGCTCGTCCTTCGGCACGGCGGACGACGAGCTGTACCCCGGCTATTCCTTCGTGCAGTACGTCTGCGTGGCCGCCGGGCTGCCCATCACCTTCCCCGAGGACCTGATCCGCATGGCCGACCGTCAGGCGGAGAGCATCGAGGCGGTCAACGCCGGCGACATCGTCGCCTTCCAGAGCGCCTCCGCCGACAACGTGACCATCACCCTGGCCATCGGCGCGGGCGACGGCAGGCTGATCGGCACCACCGAGAGCGGCGGCTGGGTCGTGCTCAGCTACATGGACCGGATGGAGAACGCCACGATTTACTGCTGGGACGCAAATTGACCACATTATGGCGGGGGACCTGCTTCCCCCGCCATTGCCACCCCTTTGACGGATTTCGTTTGAGTTTTTCGCCCGTTTTCCCGAAAGAATAAATGGGAAAAACGGGCGAAAAACTCCGGCCGCGAAATCCGCTGGGAAGCCTTTTTTCATCCGGCAAATGGGATTTCCCTCCTGAAAAAAAGGCCCCGTCCCCGGCGTACATGCCGCCGGGGACGATTCAACATCGGGGCGCTGCCGCCCCCGATCCCCCCGGCAAGTTTGCTTTGCAAAGTAAACAATAAGACCTATCAGCCGGTATATATTCTTTTCGGAGTTATTATGATGGACATTATCCTGAATCCCGGCGAGCGCCTGGACGACTTGCAGACCGGCGGCTTGAAGATCATCCAGCGGCCGGACGCCTTTCGCTTCGGCACAGACAGCGTGCTGCTGGCGGACTTCGCCGCGCCGCGCCGCAGCGACCGAGCGGTCGACCTGGGCTGCGGCACCGGGGCCATCGCCCTGCTGATGGCGGCGCACCAGCCCACGCTCCAGGTGGACGCCGTGGAGCTCCAGCCGGAGATCGCCGACATGGCTCGCCGCAGCGTGGCGCTGAACGAAATCGGCGACCGGGTGCGCGTCCACGGGATGGACATGTGCGAGGCGTGGCGGACCCTCGGCGCGGGCCGCTTCTCCCTGGCGGTGTGCAACCCGCCCTATGGCCGCAGCGGCGCGGCGCTGGAGAGCCTCAGCGAGACCAAGCGCATCGCCCGCCACGAGGGCGACCTCACCCCCTCGGACGTGGCCCGAAGCGCCTCCATGCTGCTGAAGAACGGCGGTCGGTTCTGCGCCGTCTATCCCGCGCCACGGGCCTACGAGCTGATGCGGGCCATGGACGAGAGCGGCATCGCCCCGAAGCGCCTGCGCACCGTCCACGGCGTGGCGGGCCGCGCGCCGAAGTTCGTGCTGCTGGAGGGCGTCAAGCAGGGCGGCGAGGGCCTGCACTGGCTGGAGCCCCTGGTGCTGCGCGAGGCCGACGGCAGCTTCTCCGCGGAGTGGCACCGGATCTACGGATACTGAAACCCACATATGCGATCAGAATTTACTTGACACGGGGCTCACGCGAGCCTACAATAGTATCGACCGCTGGGGGCGCCGAAAGGCTGAGATGGGCGGAGACGTCCGGTCCCTTGGAACCTGAAGTGGATAATCCCACCGTAGGGAAGCGGAGCGCCGTTTTTCGACGTCCCCGTTTCCCCGCGTGCGCAAAGCGCATGCGGGTTTCTTTTGCGGAAAAACGCGAAAGGATGAGGAAACATGAAGAAACTGATTGCCCTGTTGACCGCGCTGCTGCTGGCGCTGCTGCTGGTGACCCCCGCCCTGGCGGAGGACGCCGCCGCGGAGGTCGAGGCTGCCGCCGAGGAAGTCGAAGCTGCCGCTGAGGAAGTCGCCGAAGAAGCCGAAGCTGCCGTCGAGGAGGCCGGTGAAGCTGTTGAGGCTGCCGCTGACGAAGCCGAAGCTGCCGCTGAGGAAGTCGCTGAAGAAGCCGAAGCTGCCGTCGAGGAGGCCGCCCAGGAGGAAGCCCCCGCCGTCTCCCCCGTGTTCAAGAAGCTGCTGGAGGTGCCGTGGTACACCTGGGTCGTGCTGGCCGCGCTGGTGGTCGCCGCGATCCTGCTGGCCCTGTCCACCAAGAACGCCAAGTGGGACAGCCGGCACATCTCCATGGGCGCCATGTGCATCGCCATCGCCTTTGTGCTCAGCTGCATCCGCCTGTTCCGCATGCCCCAGGGCGGCTCCATCACCCCGGCGGCCATGCTGCCCCTGATCCTGTTCATGGTGGCCTGCGGCCCGCTGAAGGGCTTCGTGGTGGGCTGCGCCTTCGGCCTGCTGCAGCTGATCACCGACCCCTATGTGATCCATCCCATCCAGCTGCTGGTGGACTATCCCCTGGCCTATGGCGCGATGATCCTGGGTTGCCTGGCCACGCTGCTGCCGGTAAAGAAGCAGTGGCAGCTGCCCATCGCCGTGCTGCTGGCGGGCATCGGCCGCTACATCATGGCCGTGCTGTCCGGTGCCATCTTCTTCTCTGAGTACGCCGGCGAGCAGAACGCCTGGGTCTACTCCCTGGTCTACAACATCAGCTACCTCGGCCCGGACACCCTGGTGTGCATGCTGATCGCCTGCATTCCCGGCATGCCCCGCCTGGTGGACATGATCCGCAAGAAGGGCTGATATCCCAATCCCCGTTGCCGCCCCTCCGACGCCAAAGCGCGCCGGATGGGCGGCGCCTTTGTTTTTGGCGCGATTCTTCCGCCCGGGGAGGCATCCTCCCTCCCCCTTCTTCATTAACATTCCAATAAATGTGCGGCGCACGCAGGAATTTGACCCGGGTTTGTAGAATGTAATTTCCTGCGAGGTGACCGCGCATGGACACGAAACCCCGGCGCGCCCTGGCGGCGGGCCTGACCCCGGGCAGCGGCTCCGGCGTGGAGCGCGCGCTGAGCGAGACCGGGTTCACGGCCGTCGAATGGACGCCGGACGCCGAAAGCGCGCTGCGCCGCATACGGGACCTCCAGCCCGAGCTGGTCGTCGCCGCGGCGGTGCTGCCCGGCACGGATGGCGTCGGGTTTGCCGAGCGGGTCCGCGCCTTGCGGCTGGACGTCCGCCCGGCGCTGCTGATCCAGCGGCTCCCGGGTCTGGCGCTCCCCGGCGCGGCCCGTCTGGAGGCCCTGGCCGCCGCGGAGGTGGACCGGCCCCTGACCGCCGAGGCCCTGCGATCGGCGCTGGCAGCGCTGGCGCCCCGGCTCAACGCCCTGCCGCCGGAGCTGGAAGCCCGCCTGGAATCGCTGCTGGACGCCCTCGGCGTTCCCCGGCACCCCGGCCGCGACTGCCTGTCCAGGGCGGTGGCCCTGGCATGGGCGGATCGGCGCAGGCTGCGCGCCCTGCGGGACGCGCTCTACGTCCCGGTCGCCCGGGAGACAAACCTCACGCCCGCCCAGGTGGAGCGGGCCATGCGCCACGCGATAGAGGTCGCTTGGCGCACCGGTGAGATCGAGCAACAACACCGGATTTTTGGAGATACTATCGACGCGAGGCGCGGAAAGCCCACCTGCGGCGAGATGATCGCGCAGCTCGCGGATATACTGCGATGGGAGGGATGACTTTGAAGAAGATGAAGCGCGTTGTGGTCGTCGTGCTGGACGGCGCCGGCGCGGGCTGGCAGCACGATGCCGCCCAATATGGCGACGAGGGCGCCAACACCCTCGGCCATGTGATCGAGCAGGCCAACCCCAACATTCCGAACCTGGAGGAGCTGGGTCTGAAGCACCTGCTGGGCCTGCAGGCCCCCGACGCGGACGACCCCATCGGCTGCTACGGCACCATGCTGGAGCGCGCCGCCGGCAAGGACACCACCACCGGCCACTGGGAGATCGCCGGCCTGACCCTGGAAAAGCCCTTCCCCACCTATCCCAACGGCTTCCCGCCGGAGGTCATACAGGCCTTCGAGGATGAGACCGGCATGGGCACCATCGGCAACAAGGTGGCCTCGGGCACGCAGATCATCCAGGAGCTGGGCGCGGAGCACCTGAATACCGGCAAGCTGATCATCTACACCTCCGCGGACAGCGTGTTCCAGATTGCCGCCCACGAGGCCGTGATGCCACCCATGGAGCTGTGGCACGTGTGCCGCATCGCCCGCAGGCTGCTCACCGGCGAACACAACGTGGGCCGCGTCATCGCCCGCCCCTTCAAGGGCGAGGTGGGCGCCTTCGTGCGCACCGCCGACCGGCGGGACTTCTCCGTGGACCCCACCGGCCGCACCATGCTGGACGCGCTGAAGGACGCCGGCTATGACACCCTGGCCGTGGGCAAGATCGAGGACATCTTCAACCACCGGGGCATCACCCAGTCCAACCACGCCGCCGGCAACCCCGCCTGCATCGACGCCACCATCGAGTACCTGAAGAAGGACCGCTGGAAGGGCCTGATGTTCGTCAACCTGGTGGACACCGACATGCAGTACGGCCACCGTCGCGACGTGCCGGGCTTTGCCAGGTCCCTGGAGGAGTTCGACAAGAAGCTGCCGGAGATCATGCGCCTGCTGGGCAAGGACGGCATGCTGATCATCACCGCCGACCATGGCTGCGACCCCTCCTACGTCGCCCACACCGACCATACCCGCGAGCGCGTGCCGCTGCTGGTCTGGGGCCTGGGCGTGGAGGAAGGCGTGAACCTGGGCGAGCGCAAGAGCTTCGCCGACATCTCCGCCACGGCGCTGGAGGCTCTGGGCTGCAGCGAGAAGCTGGACGGCACCTCCTTCTACAAGGACATCGCGCTGGACGACTGAGCGAAACAGGCGGATGAAGCTTTTGAGGCAACAGGCATTAGGCAACAGGCATTAGGCAGAATGCCGCTTCCGCGTTGTCAGCCAACCCCACGGCAAGGCGCGGCAGCTACATTCTGACTGTTGCCTGTTTGCCTGTTGCCTGATGACTGTTTCCCTGTTGCCCCATAATGATCCGTCATTGTTATTTTACAGAAAAGGGCTTTTCATTTCAGGGCTGATAGGGTACAATGTTATATGTAGTTATGGGTGACGAGGGCCCCGCCCGAGTCGCGCAACATTGCACAATATTTTAGGGAGGTTTTTCCAATGGCTGTTAAAGTTGCTATCAATGGCTTTGGCCGCATCGGCCGCCTGGCTTTCCGTCAGATGTTCGACGCTGAGGGCTACGAAGTCGTCGCCATCAACGACCTGACCACCCCCAAGATGCTGGCTCATCTGCTGAAGTATGACTCCTGCCAGAAGGGCTTCGCCGGCGTGATCGGCGAGGGCAAGCACACCGTCGAGTCCACCGAGGATTCCATCGTGGTCGACGGCAAGGCCATCCGCATCTACGCTGAGAAGAACGCGGCGGATTGCCCCTGGGGCGAGCTGGGCGTGGACGTCGTGCTGGAGTGCACCGGCTTCTACACCTCCAAGGCCAAGAGCCAGGCTCACATCGACGCTGGCGCCCGCAAGGTTGTCATTTCCGCTCCCGCTGGCAATGACCTGCCCACCATCGTTTACAACGTGAACCACGAGACCCTGAAGCCCGAAGACAACATCATCTCCGCCGCTTCCTGCACCACCAACTGCCTGGCGCCCATGGCCAAGGCTCTGAATGATGGTTGGGCCATCGAGTCCGGCATCATGTGCACCATCCACGCCTACACCGGCGACCAGATGATCCTGGACGGCCCGCAGCGCAAGGGCGACCTGCGCCGCTCCCGTGCCGGCGCTGCCAACATCGTGCCCAACAGCACCGGCGCTGCCAAGGCCATCGGCCTGGTCATCCCCGAGCTGAACGGCAAGCTGATCGGCGCTGCCCAGCGCGTGCCCACCCCCACCGGCTCCACCACCATCCTGAACGCCGTCGTGAAGGGCGCTCCCACCGTGGAGGAGATCAACGCTCAGATGAAGTCCCAGGCCAACGAGTCCTTCGGCTACAACACCGACGAGATCGTTTCCTCCGACATCATCGGCATGCGCTTCGGCTCCCTGTTCGATGCCACCCAGACCATGGTCAAGAATCTGGATAACGGCACCTCTCAGGTCCAGGTCGTGTCCTGGTACGACAACGAGAACAGCTACGTGAGCCAGATGGTTCGCACCATCAAGTACTTCTCCGAGCTGAAGTAATTCTCGCAAAGCCGCGCCCCGCTTCCGAAAGGAAGCGGGGCGTTTTTCATTGGCGCGATTGGCTTGCCATTTCAGGCCGGTCATGCACTATTGAGGATTCCCTGCCGACAACATGCATAACTCATGGATAAACAAAAGACGGAACGCTCGTTTCCGTCTTTTGTCATTCTATCTCGATGTTCTTCACGCCGTGCGCGAGGATCAGGTTGATCAGTTCATTCCTGGAATAGTTGGTCTCGGATGCAATGCGGTCCAGTTCCGCGAGGGTTTCCTCCTTGATGCGGACTGTAATGATGCGGTTGCCATCCTCGCCCCTCTTCTTTATCTTCAAAGGCTCATTGTTCATAGCAAACTTCCTTTCATTTTGTATCGATTATATATTGACAAGTAATGGTGTTGTATGCTACAATACGAAATCATATATGATATTATTTTGTATTACATTCGACTGTCATTAACATATTAGACAGTTCGGGAAGAACCATCAAAGAATAGCGGAAGTATTGTAAGGAGGTTTTTCTATGATTCATCACAGCAAGCACAGCAGACACGCGATGCTCCTCATAGCATTGCTTGTTTTCATGGTCATCACAATGACCGCGTGTTCCAGTTCTTCATCAACAAGTTACAGAAGCTCAGGAAAATCCTATGATGAACGACTGTTGGATGAGGCAAGAAGAGGGTACAACGCAGCCTTCGGCAATTAATTAACAGGAGGAGTATCCATGGCACAGATGCGCAGATGTCCAACATGTGGCAAAGAAGTGGCCTCCAATGCTTGGAAATGCCCTTACTGTGGGCATAGCTTCACAAGTGAAAAAGTGGTTGTCAATGCCAACGCAGGATGCTTGACAGCTCTAATTGTAGGACTTTGCTTTTTTGTATTATTACTTATCTGTATGGCGATCGGCGGAAACTGATCGAGTATTCAATTAGGAAAACTGGTCACATCCACTCCCCTCCGGGCGGCGCACGCGCCGCCCGGCTTCTATTGCCCCTCTTCCCGCAAAATCCCCGTTACGGCTCCCCGGTTTTCGATGGTATGATAATCCCATGAGGCGCTAAGACCGCCGCGAGGCGCGAGCGCCATCGAGAGAAGGGAGCGATTCCTGTGAAGAAAGCCATCCTGGCGCTGCTGTTGTGCGCCTGCCTGCTGGCGTCGGCGCTGCCCGCGCTGGCGTCCGAGGATTATTCCCAGGCACGGCCCATCGCGCTCAACCAGCCCGTGGAGGATCACCTGGAGGACTACGCCGACGTCCAGCTCTACACCCTCGCCCTGAGTGAGCCCGGCAGCCTGACGCTCGGCTTCCAGTTTGTCCCCGGCGGCGATTACATCGTGGAACTGCTCGCGGCCGACGCCAGCGGCGAGCTGACGGTGCTCCAGTACACCGACTTTTACTACGACAAGGAGACCGTGACCGGCGTCATCATCCTCCAGGCCAACCGAATGCGCCTGCCCGCCGGAACCTACTACCTGCGCGTCAAGGCCTACAACGCCTCCGGCTGGCGCGGCGACGCCTACGTGCTGACGCCCGCCTTCCAGGCCGAGCCCGGCGGCTGCTGCGAGCAGGAATTCAACGATTCCGCCCGATACGCCATGCGCCTGGACCCGAACCAGTCGGTCAACGGCAACCTTTCCTCCTACAGCGACACGGACTTCTACCACTTCTCCCTGATGCAGCCCGGCTGCCTGCAGATGCGGTTCAGCTTCGCGCCGGGCGGCGACTACGACTTCCGCCTCTACACGCTGAACGCCGAGGGCGGGCTCGACCAGCTCCAGTACTACAACATCTTCTTCGGCGGCGAATCCCAGACCGCCCTGATCCAGCGGGAGCTGGACCGGCAGCGGCTGCCCGCCGGGGAATACTACATCGAAATCGCCGCCTATAACAGCAGTGGCTTCGTCAACGACGACTACGTCCTCTCGCTGGCCTTCGCCGGGGAGGCGGCCCCCGCCTGCGAGGTGGAGTTCAACGATTCCGGCCTCACCGCCAACCCCATCGCCCTTGGCAGCGCGGTGACGGGCAACCTGAATTCCTACCTGGACGAGGACTTCTTCCTCTTCGCGCTGGACCACGCCGGGAGCGTGGCGCTGAGCTTCGGCTTCGCGCCGGGCGGGGACTACAACGTCGAGGTGTACGCCGTGAACGCCGACGGCACCCTGAACCGGATCGAGTACTTCAACTTCTACGCCTCCGAGGAGAGCATGCTCCCCCAGGTCACCCAGACCTCCGACGCCATGGACCTGCAGGCGGGCACCTACTTCGTGCGGGTCACGGCCTACAACTCCAGCGGCTACAGCGACGACGACTACACCCTCGCCGTCCTTCCGGGCTGACCGCCGCTTCGACCAAATCAGCCTTTTCACACAGAATATACACTGAATCAACAACACCATGCTTACATTTGTCATAATGTTTCACTATAATTGGTTTGCTCTTCGGGGATGGGCACAAGCCGCCCTGGGAAGCCGCGTAAGCGGCAAATACAGCGCGCAGAGCGCGCAACACGACGTGAAAGGAAGTACCTTAAAATGAAGAAGATCTTTGCTCTGATCCTGGTTATGGTTCTGCTGGCCGTTGGCCTGACCGCTTGCAAGAAGGCTGAGAAGCCCGCTGAGGAAGCTGCTGCTGCCGTCGAAGAGGCCGCCGAGAACGCCGAGCAGGCTGTCGAGGAAGCCACCGAAGAGGCCACCGAGGCCGTCGAAGAGGCTGCTGAGGCTGCTGAGGAAGTCGTCGAAGAGGCTGAGGCTGCTGTTGAAGAGGCTGCCGAGGAAGTCACCGAGGGCTAATCCACTCAAAGGACGCACATATGAAGCGGTCCGCGCAAAACGCGCGGGCCGCTTCATTATAGGCTGTTGACAAAGTCAACAGACTGGAGGCCGCTGAAAAAGTCTGCAAGGCAAGGCGGCAAGCCTGCAAAAAAGGGAGTTTACCCTGTCGTAAATGACCGCATTTTGTAGGCGCTGCCAACGCAGCAAGCAAGAATCCCACCTGCTTTCTTCCATCAGGTGGGATTCTTGTGATTGTGGGCTTTGTCAGCGGTCTGAAATGAAGCGGTCCGCGCAAAACGCGCGGGCCGCTTCATTTATTGCCTCCCCCACCGCTGGGGATGGGCTGCTTCTCCAACGATGCCGCTTTGACGTACTTGCCGCCAAATCTGACTAAATGGAACTTGTCTCAAAACAAACGACATCGCAGAATCCATTCGTAGGGACGGCAGAAATGCCGTCCACGGGCGCCAATTATGGCGCCCCTACGGTGTTTTCTGAATCATCACCCGATGATTCCTTTGCGTTTTTTGTTTTGAGACAGTCCCACCCTTCCAGGGTTTGTCAATAGTCTGACCGGAGGGTTCCGCTGGGAACCCTCCGGTATCTTGCGCTTATCAATTTTGGCTTACCAGTTCAGCACCGAATTGGCGTCGTAGCCCATGGTCTCCTGGACCAGGTCGAAGATCTCCCACAGCCGGGCCTGGTCGGCCTCGCTGAGGGTGTAGGTCTTGTTGTTGTCCATGTCGGTGATGTAGGGGCAGCCGTCCGTGGCCACGGCGAAGTCATAGATCTCGCCGCTGGGCACCACGCAGAACAGGGTGCTGTTCATGGTGCAGCCGTCCAGCTGGCCCGGGTTCTTCTTCGCCCGCTTCAGCATTTCCGCCAGCTCCGTCAGCGTGGCCTCGTCGTCTATCGTCTGCTCGGCACGGTTGCCGTCATAGTCCTCATAGACCATGATCACTTCCTTCAGCCCGCTTCCCGCGGCCAGCGCGGGCACGGAGAGGGCCAGCAGCGCGATGGCCAGCAGCGCGCAAATCCAACGCTTCATTTCAAACACCTTCCTCTCGCAGCGGCCGGCTCCGGCGCAAGCGCCCCCAGGCCGCGATCAGCTTCATTATACACTGGGCGAAAGGTGGAATCAATCGACGAACCAGAAGTGTCACCATAACATCATTTGACCATCACAATTGCCCCATCAATGCTTGATATACAGCACGTCGGCATCCAAATAGCCCCACATGCCCTTCCAGTACACGTACTGCCAGCCGCTGCCGTTCCCACCGAAGGCATAGACCCGGGCCCCGCGGGGGATGCTGGCCACATGGTGTCCGCTGTCGGAGGCCGATTCCCGCAGCGCCGCGTGCTTTCCCGCGCAGACGACCCACGCCTTCCTTCCGTCCCCGGCCTTCGCGGCCCGCAGTGCCGAGGCACTGACATAGCCGTACCAGCCGTTCCACTGGACGTAGTAGTACCCGTTCGGCGCCTCGGCGAGGGCCACCACCGTCGCGCCCTTCTTCAGCTTTTTCAGCTTCCTGCCGTCGGCGCTTGGCGCTTCCCGCAGCCAGACCTTCTTGTTCACCCGCAGCGCCCGGCTCTGCTTCTCCAGGTATTTCCGGGCGACATAGCCCCACCGCGTTCCGCAGCGCACCAGGCAGAAGTCCTTCTCCGACCGCTCGTAGACCGCCGTCGTGCCCTTGTACAGCTTCGCCAGCCGCGGCGAGTTCGCCGTGGCCTCCGCGCGCAGCGCCACCCATTTGCCGCAGTGGTCCACCCGCAGCAGCTGTCCCTTCTCCAGCGCCAGCGCCGGAACGGCCATCCCTGCCAGCAGCGCCGCCAACAGCAGCGCGCAGAGCGCCTTTTTGAGCCTCATGTCATCATCCTCTTTCCCATACTCGCCGGGAGACAGCTTTCCCCTCCCGGCCTTCACCTATAATGACGCCGGCGAGGGGCCGAAGGGTGGATTTTTCCATTGTTAAATGGATGTTTTCCGCCGCCTTGACAGCCCCCGTCCCAGATGCTATGATAGTGGGCGGCGATTCAACAAACCGGCCTCGCAGCCAAGGAGAGACAGACGATGGAATTGACGGAAATGTATCGTTCCCTGGGCGTCAGCCCGGCGGTGTATCAATATGGCGAGGACACCCTCGCCGCCCTGAAGGCGCGATTTGAGGCCGTGGATGCGGTGGCGGAATACAACCAGGCCAAGGTCATCGGCGCCATGCAGAAGAACCGGGTCAGCGCGCCCTGCTTTGCGGCCACCACCGGCTACGGCTACGACGACGTGGGCCGCGACACGCTGGAGAAAGTCTACGCGGACGTGTTCCACACCGAGGCGGCCCTGGTGCGCCCGCAGATCACCTGCGGCACCCACGCCCTGGCGGTGGCGCTGTCGGCGAACCTGCTGCCGGGAGACGAGCTGCTCAGCCCCGTGGGCCGTCCCTACGACACCCTGGAGGAGGTCATCGGCATCCGGGAGTCGAAGTGCAGCCTCAAGGAGTACGGCGTCAGCTACCGCGAGGTGGCCCTTACGGAAGAGGGCGGCTTCGATTGGGAGGGCATCCGCGCCGCCATCAACGACAGGACCAAGCTGGTCACCATCCAGCGCAGCAAGGGCTACGCCACCCGCCCCACCTTCTCGGTGAAGCAGATCGGCGAGCTGATCGCGTTCATCAAGTCCGTGAAGCCCGGCCTGAACGTGATGGTGGACAACTGCTACGGCGAATTCGTGGAGACCCTCGAGCCCTCGGACGTCGGCGCGGACATGACCGTCGGCAGCCTGATCAAGAACCCCGGCGGCGGCCTGGCCCCCATCGGCGGCTACATCGTGGGCACCGAGGCCTGCGTGTCTCGCTGCGCGTTCCGGCTGAGCGCCCCCGGCCTGGGCCAGGAGGTCGGCGCGAACCTGGGCATCATGCCCGCGCTGTACCAGGGCCTGTTCCTGGCCCCCACTGTGGTGGCCGGGGCGCTAAAGGGCGCGATCTTCGCCGCGAACATGTATGAGAAGCTGGGCTTCCGCGTGGTTCCGAACGGCTCGGAGAGCCGCCACGACATCATCCAGGCCGTTGAGCTGGGCTCCGCCGAGGCCATGAGCGCCTTCTGCCACGGCATACAGGCCGCCGCGCCGGTGGACAGCTATGTGATCCCCGAGCCCTGGCCCATGCCCGGCTACGACAGCAACGTGATCATGGCCGCGGGCGCGTTCGTGCAGGGCAGCTCCATCGAGCTCTCCGCCGACGGCCCCATCCGCCCGCCCTACGCGGTGTACTTCCAGGGCGGCCTGACCTGGTACCACGCCAAGCTGGGCATCCTGATGAGCCTGCAAAAGCTGGTGGACGCGGGGCTGGCTTCCCTGAAATAAACCACCGCACGCAAAAGGCCCCGGGCGACGCAACATTGCGCCGCCCGGGGCCTTGAATATAAAGTTTACACTAAGCTCAATCTAAAAGTGAACATATGCGGAGCAGATTTTTCGTTCTGCCTAAGTCAAGCGGAGGGAGGCGATGCAGCGCATCGTTGACCGCAGCGAGACAACGGCAGGTTACGCACCGGCGTTTTGCCTTCCAGGCAAATCGCCGGCAGCGCCGGGCTGGCATCCTTGGATGCGCCCGGGCTGGTCGCGCCTGCCTTTGGCAGTGGCGCGACTGCTATGCGGAAAAGATGCCCGCAGATGGTTGCAATTTAGATTGAGATTAGTATTACTGCTCGGGCACCAGCAGGCCGTAGGTTCCGTCGTTGCGGCGATACAGCACGTTCATGCTGTCGTTCTCCGCGTTCATGAACAGGAAGAAGTTGTGGCCCAGCAGCTCCATCTGGGTGATGGCGTCGTCCACATCCATGGGCTTCACGCTGAACTTCTTCACGCGCACAACGTCGTAGTTGACCTCCTCGTACACCGGCTCGACGACCTCTTCCGGCGCCTCCGGCTTGGGATCGCGCAGGTGCTTGCCCATCTTCGTGCGGTAGCGGCGAATCTGGCTCTCCAGCTTGTCCGCGGCGCGATCGATGGACAGGTACATGTCGTTGGAGTTTTCCTCCGCGCGCAGCATCAGGCCGTCCACGCTGACGGTCAGCTCCGCGATGTTCCGGCCTCCGCGCTGCTGGCGGAAGCGAATGATGGCTTCGGCATCCCTGTTAAAATAGCGGTCGAGCTTGCTCAGCTTCTTCTCCGCCCGGGCCTTCAGGCTATCGGATACAACTTCCTTGCCCACATAGACAAACTTCATCATTACATCGCTCCTTTATATTGAAATGACGCGCGGCAGCGCCCTCGGCGCGCCGGTTTAACGTCTTGATAATACTTATTCTGCACGGTTCGGCGTTTTTCCTGCCTGTCGCGCAACTATTTTTCTACAAAACAGTATTTATGGCGCTGCCTCCGGCTTTTTCCGGGTCCGCGACGCGCCCTTTGCGCCGCTTGCCTTGCTCCCGCGCGCCTTGGTCGCGCCTGCCTGTGTCCCGCCGGCCTTCTTCGCGCCGGTCCCTCGGGCGGAGGTCCTCTTCGCCGCCTTGCGCTTCGCCGGAGCCTCCTTCTCAAAGCGCACGTCCCGGGGCCCGTTCTTCGCGGCCTCCACCAGGAAGGTGGAGAAGCGGCGGATGCCGCTCATGAACCGCTCGGACTTCGCCGTTCGCTCGGCCTCGTCCCGCTGGACGGCCATGTCGCTGAGGAACTTTTCCCATTTGCCGGTGGTCACGGCGGAGGCGATCTGCTCCGGCACCACGGCGATCAGCTGGCGGCCCTTTTCGGTGGACACGATGGTCTTGCCCTTGCGGCAGGCGTAGCCCATCTCGATCAGGCGCTCGATGGTGGCCGCCCGGGTGGCGGGCGTGCCCAGGCCGGAGGACTTCATCTGCTCCCGCAGGGCCTCGTCCTCGATGCTGCGGCCTGCATTCTCCATCAGGCTCAGCAGCGAGGCGTCGGTGTGCGGCGCGGGCGGCTTGGTCTGCCCCTTCTTCACCGTGGCGCGGGCCACCCTGCGGGCGTCCCCTGCCTCCAGCTTGGGCAGCGGCGGCTCCTTGTCCTCCTGCTTGTCCCCCCGGTACAGCGCCCGCCAGCCCTCCACGACGGGCATCGCGCCGGTGGACTTGAAGTCGTGCTCCCCCACCCGGGTGATGACCTTCGCGGCATCGTACTCGTAATAGGGGTAGTGGACGGCAATCAGCCGCCGGGCGATCATGTCGAACAGCATGGCCTCGTCCCGGGTCAGGGCCGAGGAATTGGCGGTCTTTTCCGTGGGCACGATGGCGTGGTGGTCGCTGATCTTGGAATTGTCGTAGAAGCGCTTGGAGCCCAGGTTCCAGTTCAATTCCGGCGCGCTCACGAACCCCTGGTAGGCCGCCGGCAGCTTCTTCAGCGTGGCGGCGATCTTCGGCTTCATGTCGTCCGGCAGGTAGCGGCTGTCGGTGCGGGGATAGGTGACCAGCTTGTGGGTCTCGTACAGCGACTGGGCCAGCTTCAGCGTCTTGTCGGCGGAGAAGCCCAGCTTGCGGTTGGCCTCCCGCTGGAGGCTGGTCAAGTCGTACAGCTGGGGCGGCGGCAGCTTCTTGCGCTCCACCTTGCTCTCGGCCACCACGGCATCCTTTCCGGCCACGGCCTCCCGCACCGCCCGGGCCTTCGCCTCGTCCCAGCACTGGGTGTCCTTCAAATCCGGGTCCTTCTTCGCCTCGGGGTTCAGCCAGAGCCCCTCGTAGTCGCCGAAGTTGGCGTGCACCTCCCAGTAGTCCCGGGGCGTGAACTGGGCGATCTCCCGGTCCCGGGAGACGATCAGGTTCAGCGTGGGCGTCTGCACCCGGCCCACGGACAGGTGGGCGTCGTAGGCCAGGGAAAAGGCCCGGGAGGCGTTCATGCCCACCAGCCAGTCCGCCTCGCTGCGGCAGCGGGCGCTCTCGTACAGGGAATCATAATAAGAAGCGGGTTTCAGGCTTGCAAAGCCCTGTCGGATGGCGGCGTCGGTCATGGAGGAGATCCACAGCCGCTCCACCGGCTTCTTGCAGCCCGCCATCTGGTAGATGTAGCGGAAGATCAGCTCGCCTTCCCGGGCGCTGTCCGTGGCGCAGATCAGGCTGTCGTGCTCCTTGTCCAGCATCAGCTTCTTGATCACGGCGAACTGTGACTTCGTGCCCGGCAGCACCTTCAGCGGGATGCGCTCCGGCAGCATCGGCAGCTGGGCCATGTTCCACTTCACCCAGCTGGGGTCGGTCTCCCCCGGCTCGCTGAGGGACACCAGGTGCCCGATGGCCCAGGTGACGGTGTAGTCGCTGCCGGTGATGCATCCCTCGCCCCGGCCCGTCACCCCCAGCACCCGGGCGATGTCCCGGGCCACGGAGGGCTTCTCGGCGACGATCAGTTTCTTGGACATACTTGCTCCTAAGAAGATTTTGTTTATCAGTCCTTATTAATTGTCATTCTACCAGTTTCCATTCCTTTTTTCAAGCATATATATAATGAGGCAGTTCTACTAAGCTCTTTCGAGTCATATAGAACTGCCTCACTTGTATCATTTAATATCAGACTAAATTAGAGTCTGTTTCTAAAATGCCAGAAGCGCATTTTCGGCGTATTTGACTGCATTTCTGCGTTGATTTCCCTTGATTTACCGCCAGTAAACCCGCGGAGAAATGCAGCCAAATCCTCTCGAAACTTCATCTCCCTGCATTTAGAAACACACTCTAGTTCAAGGTACAGGATCATATCCTCCTTTTGTAAATGGGTTACATCTCATCAAACGCCAGATTGCCAATTGTCCACCTTTCCATGCACCATATTTCTCTATTGCTTCCATTGCATAAGTGCTACAAGTCGGTGTATAGGGACAGTGGTATTTTTTCATCGGTGAAATATATCTCCGATAGAAACGGATATTCCAAAGCATGTAACGCTTTATCACTATTATCCCCTTCCTAACCACTATCTTTTCTATTAAACATCACATCAGCAAATAGAGCCGTTCAGTTCCCCTCGCCATCCGGTATAACTGAATGAGAATCTTTATCCTCTCTTTGAGAATCTCCATTTGTGCTTAATTGGATATCTCCTTCTTTAATTGCAGCAATACCACCTATTATTGGCCAGAGAGGCAGGGTTAAAACCATCAGAATACAACCTGGTCCTCCACAGCATCCTGTATTATATGTCTTATGATATGTCCACTTTCCTCTTGCCACGATAATTCCTCCTTAAAACAATCCCCTATAAAACATATGGTTGCACCCGTAATGCTCATGCTTGCATCAACATGTTATCAAAAGCAATTAGAGTGTGTTTCTAAAATGAGGGATGTGCAGTTTCGAGTGCATCGGGCTGCAGTTCAAGGCGATTTTCCGAAGGTTTGCTGGCGGCAAATCAAGGGAAATCAACGCAGAAATGCAGTTCGCATGTTCGGGATTTTAGAAACACACTCTAGTCGGCTTTGAATATTGACCAATTTTGGTTAATATCATTATATATCGGTTTCGGTTAATATGTCAATAGGAAAATAGCAAGATCGGAAGGATGTGCGCATGATTTCTTACCATCGTCTTTGGGAAACCATGCGCAAAAAAGGCGTGACACAATATGCCCTTATCTACAAAAAAGGGATTAGTCCTGGTCAGATTACTCGTATGAAGCGTAACGAAAGTGTTAGTACACATACTATTGAAATGTTCTGCAAAATATTAAACTGCCGCGTTGAAGAAGTGATGGAATATATTCCAGAGGATGAGACTGAATAGGTATCGATTTGCATTAATCTGTGATACGTATAATTATGCTCCCCTTGATCTGATGATCTGGGGGAGCATTTCATTTCCTTACCTTCCGTACTTCTCCACTGTGTACGCTTCTCCGAAGGTCTCCACGGTGGCCTTCTTGATGCGCTGCTCCTGCACGGGGCGATCCTGGAAGCCGGTGGGAGTCTTGGCGATGCCGTCCACCACGTCCATGCCCTCGGTCACCTTGCCGAAGGCGGCGTAGTCGCCGTCCAGGTGAGGCGCGTTGGCGTGCATGATGAAGAACTGGCTGCCGGCGGAGTTGGGCATCATGCTGCGGGCCATGGACAGCACGCCGCGGCTGTGCTTCAGGTTGTTCTGCTTAAAGCCGTTGCGGGCAAACTCGCCCTTGATGGAATAGCCCGGGCCGCCCATGCCGGTGCCCTGGGGGTCGCCGCCCTGGATCATGAAGCCGGGGATGACGCGGTGGAAGATCAGCCCGTCATAGAAGCCGGACTGGACCAGGGTGACGAAGTTCGCCACGGTGTTCGGCGCGATCTCGGGATACAGCTCGGCCTTGATGACGCCGCCGTTTTCCATCTCGATGGTGACAATGGGATTGCTCATGGTTCCATACCTCCTGATAATCTTGTCGCGTGACGCGGGGCGTCAGCGGATCTTCTCGGCCTCGTAGGCCACGCCCTGAGTCTCCACGCGGATGCTCTTGATCACCTGCTCCTCCAGGGGCCGGTCGTTGGCGTCGGTGGCGGTGGTGGCGATAGCGTCCACCACGTCCATGCCCTCCAGCACCTGGCCGAAGGCGGCGTACTGGCCGTCCAGGCCGGTGTAATCCTGGTGCATGATGAAGAACTGGCTGCCCGCGGAATTGGGGTCCATGGCGCGGGCCATGGAGATGACGCCCCGGGTGTGGGACAGGTCGTTCTCGATGCCATTGGCGGCAAACTCGCCCTTGATGGCATAGCCCGGGCCGCCCATGCCGGTGCCGGTGGGGTCGCCACCCTGGATCATGAAGCCGGCGATGACCCGGTGGAAGATCACGCCGTCGTAGAAGCCGGCGTTGGCCAGCTCCACGAAGTTCGCCACGGTGTTGGGCGCCACGTCGGGATACAGCTCCACAGTGATCACCCCGCCGTTTTCCATCTCGATGGTCGCCACGGGGTTCTGGTTCTCCTCGGCCAGGGCGTCCAGGCACCCGGCCAGCAGCAGCGCGCACAGCAGCGCGGCAAGCAGCTTCTTCATGTTCGATTCCTCCTGAATGTTCTATGGGGTCGGGCCGCTCACGGGCGGTCCAGGGTCTCAGGCTTGTACTCCACGTCGAAGGTCTCCACGCGGATGGTGGCGATCACCTGCCGGGTCAGGGGCAGGTAGGTGCTGTCCGTGGGCTGGGAGGCGATGGCGTCCAGCACAGCCAGGCTCTGCTCGTCGGTGATGCTCCCGAAGGCGGCATAGCGCCCGTCGTATTCCGGGTAGCTGCCCTGCATGATGAAGAACTGGCTGCCCGCCGTGTCGTAGCCGCTGGGCCGCGCCATGGAGATGGCGCCCCGCATGTGGGACACCGTGTTCTGGGTGAAGCCGTTGTCCGCGAACTCCCCCGCGATGGCGTAGCCAGGGTCGCCGGTGCCGTTGTTGTTGGGGTCGCCGCCCTGGATGAACACCCCCGCCACGACGCGGAAGAACTGGAGCCCGTCGTAGAAGCGGGAATTGGCCAGCTTCACGAAGTTCGCCACGGTGTTGGGCGCCTGGTCCGGGTACAGCTCAAAGCGCATCTGGCTGCCGTCCTGCATGGTGATGGTGGCGATGGGGTTCGGGGCGGCCTCCGCCTCCTCCCCCGGCTCCGCCAGCCGCAGCAGCAGGATCAGGCCGATGGCCAGCACCAGCGCCCCCGCCACCAGGACGATCAGCAGGCGCCGCCGGTCGGCGAAGAAGCCGCCGCGCGCTTTTCGGGTTCGCATGTCAATCAGTCGCCTCCGCAGGCGCCGACAGGATGACCGCGCGCTTGCGCGCCACCATCTCGTCCACGCGGTTGATGTATTCCTCGATGTTTCGCACGTTCGGCGCGCGCTCAATGCGCAGCGCCCGATGGTTCGGGTCGAACAGCCACTTGGAAATGGCCCCCGCGCCCAGCGCCAGCACGCTCGCGGTCTCCTCCATGTTGCCGATGTTGTACAGGCAGGCCTTGCCGGGCTTCGCGTAGCCCACGTTCTCCAGGTTGCCGGCCATGTACTTCTGCCGGTACAGGTAGTAGGGCCGCCAGCCGCCGTCCATCAGCCGGGTCCGGGCCATGGCGATCATCTCCGCCGCGCCCTCGGCCTCCACCTGGCCGTAGCCGTTGCCCGCCACCGCCAGCTGCTCGTGCAGGCGGCTGGAGCGCTTGATGGCCAGGGAGTGGACGGTCACGCTCTCTGGCGCGAGGGACTGGACCACGTCCAGCGTGTGGGCAAAGTCCGCCACCCGCTCCCCGGGCAGGGCGGCGATCAGGTCCATGTTGATGTCGTCGAAGCCCAGCGACCGGGCGAGTTCGTAGGCCCGCAGGGTGTCCTCCCCGGTGTGGGCGCGGCCGATGCGCCGCAGGGTCTCGTCGTTGAAGGTCTGGGGATTCACGGAGATGCGGCCCACGTTGTGGTCCCGCAGCATCCCCAGCTTTTCCGCGTCGATGGTGTCCGGCCTGCCGGCCTCCACGGTCCACTCCGCGGCGGTGGGAAAGGCCGCCTGGGCCGCGGAGAGGATGCGCTCCAGGTCCGCGCAGGGGATGGCCGTGGGCGTGCCCCCGCCCATGTAGCCCGCCCGCAGGCTCCGCCCCGCCTCGGCCATCAGGGCCTTGCAGAGCTCGATCTCCCGCAGGAGCGCCTCCACGTAGGGCGCCACCAGCTTGCCGTTGCCGATCTCGCCGGCGGAAAAGGAGCAGTAGGAGCAGCGGGTCTTGCAGAAGGGAATGCCGATGTACAGGTCGAACTGGTCGTCCCGCGCGTCCCGGATGCCCTGCTGCATCTTGGCGATCTCGCCCAGCAGCGCGGCCCGGTCCGGGGCCACGTCGAAGACCTCGGTCACGTGGGCGACGGCCTGCTCCCGGGTCATGCCGTCCTCCATGGCCTCGTACAGCAGCCGGGTGGGACGGATGCCCGTCAGGCTGCCCCAGGGAGGCCGCATGCCCGTCAGCGCCTTCAACAGGTCGTAGAGGGCCTGCTTCACCTGGCGCTTGCGGGCGCGCTTGATCTCAAGCGCCGTGCCGGAGACGGCGTCCCGGGTCAGGACAGACTCCCGCCCGTCGGAGCTCCAGCGGTCGGTCCACCGGCCGTCGGCCTCGGTGAAGCGGTGCTCGAACACCGTCTCGCCCTCGGTGAGGCTGATCTGGGTATCCCCGTAGAACAGCCGAAGCACGTCTCCGAGGTCGGAGAAGAACTCCGGCGCGTCCGTGATGAGTCGAATCATAGCCGGTACCGCACCCTTTCCCGGGCGATGGTGGTCGGCCCGCCGTGGCCGGGATAGACCCGCACCTCGCCGGGCAGCCCAAACAGCGCCTTGAGCGAATTCCGCATGTCCAACGGGCTCCCGCCGTGCAGGTCCAGGCGGCCGTAGCCCCCCGCGAACAGCGTGTCCCCGGAGAACAGCACGCCCTCCTCTGGCAGATACAGGCACACCGAGCCCTTCGAGTGGCCGGGGGTGGGGAGCACCTGGAAGTCCAGCCCCGCGACGGACAGCGTCCCGCCGAAGGGCAAGGCCGCGATGGCCGGGCCGGGCATCCGGCTGACGCCCATCAGGTCCACATAGCCGTTGAGCTCGGGGGCGTTGAGCATCTCCGCGTCCTCAGCGCCGACATAGACCGGCGCGCCGGTCTCGGCGGCCATCTCGCCGACGGCCATGATGTGGTCGAAGTGCCCGTGGGTCAGCAGAATCGCGGCGACCCTCCTGTCCCCGATCGCCTGCTTCAGCTTCGGGTACTCGTCGCCGGGGTCGATCACCGCGCAGTCCTCCCGGCCTTCCAGCCGGACGATCCAGGCGTTTTCCTGGATCATGCCGCAGCACACGTTTTGTATCTGAATGGGCATATGTCCTCCGATATAAGGCATTAGGCAACAGGCATCAGGCAATAGTCAAAGTGTGGCTGCCGCTCTCTGCCATGGGATTGGTTGATATTGCGGCAGCAGCATACTGACTAGAGTGTGTTTCTAAAATGAGAGATGTGCAGTTTCGAGCAGATAATCCTTCATTTCAAGGCGATTTCCCGCAGGTTTACTGGAGGTAAATCAAGGGGAATCAACGCAGAAATGGAGGATCAGATGCCGAGAATGCATCTTTCCGAATTCAGAAACAGACTCTAGAGTGTGTTTCTAAATGCAGGGAGATGCAGTTTCGAGCGGATTTGGCTGCATTTCAAGGCGATTTTCCGCGGGTTTACTGGCGGTAAATCAAGGGAGCTGCCTGTTGACTCAGAACGTCTTCCGACTGTCCAGCAAAATGGTCACCGGGCCGTCGTTGACCAGGCTGACCTGCATATGGGTGCGGAAGCGCCCCGTCTCCACGTGGATGCCCTTCTGCTCGATGATGGCCTTTACCAGCTCGCACAGGGGCTCCGCCACCTCGGGGCGGGCGGCCTTGATGAAGTCTGGCCTGCGGCCGTGGCGAGCATCCGCCAGCAGCGTGAACTGGCTGACCAGCAGCACACTGCCGCCCACGTCCGCCAGGCTCAGGTTCATCTTGTCGTTGGCGTCCTCAAACACCCGCAGGCCTGCGATCTTCTCCGCGCAATAGCGGGCGTCGGACTCCGTGTCTCCGTCCTCCGCGCCCACCAGCACCATGTAGCCGTCTTCGATTTTTCCCACGGTCTCCCCCGCCACCGAAACCTCGGCGCGGGTGACCTTTTGAATGACACAGCGCATTGATATCCTCCGATGGATTGTGACCTCATCCGTCTCACCGCTGCGCGGCGATCCTCCTTCCCCAATGGGGAAGGCTTTTGGTTTCCCTCACGCGCACTTGTGCGCGTAATAGGGGATGTGCAATGTCCCTTGCGCAGGGAGCTTAGGGGGACAGCGTCCCCCTAAGTTATCCTGATACTCTCGATACCTCGATGATGTCGGGCCACTTGTTCAGCTCCTTGATGATCTTGGCCAGCTGTTGGGTGGACTTGATGACCAGGGAGATGTTGAACAGGAAGGTGTTGTCCCGCAATGTGTGGGCCGAGATGGCGCTGACGGGCACCTCCATGGAGGCGAACAGCACGGACAGCTCTGCCAGCAGGCCTGTGCGGTTGTAGCACACGATGCGGATCTCCGCCTCGTAGGTGCCGGAGGAATCCTTGTCCTCCCACTCCACCTCGATCAGGCGGTCCTGCTCCACGCCGGGGTCCTTCAGGCTGACGCAGTCGGCCCGGTGCACGGACACGCCGCGCCCGCGGGTCACGTAGCCGATGATCTTGTCCCCCGGCAGCGGCGAACAGCACTTGGCGAAGCGGACCAGCATGCCGCTCTCGCCCTTGACGATCACGCCGTTGGAGCTGCTGGAGGGCTTGCGCGGCGGCGGCGTCTCCGGCGGTTCCGGCGGCGGAACGATGTCCTCCGGCTTCTGGGTCTTCTTGTACTCTTCGATCAGGCGGTTCAGCACCTGTATGGTGCTCAGCCCGCCGAAGCCCACCATGGCACAGACGTCGTCGTAGCTCTGCACCGAATAGCGCTTGTACAGCGTCTCCACCAGCTCGGGCTTGGAGAGCTGGGACATGGTGTATCCCAGGCGCTTGGCTTCCTTCTCCAGCATCTCGCGGCCGTGGGCGATATTCTCCTCGCGCTGCTCCTTCTTGAGCCAGGCGCGGATCTTCGCCTTGGCCTCGCTGGTCTTGACGATGTTCAGCCAGTCGCGGCTGGGGCCGTGGGAGGAGGACGAGGTCATGACCTCCACGAAGTCGCCGGTCTCCAGCTGGTGGGCCAGCGGCACGATCCGGCCGTTCACCTTCGCGCCGATGCAGCGATTGCCCACGGCGGAGTGGATGCGGTAGGCGAAGTCCAGCGGCGTCGCGCCCCGGGGCAGGGAGACCACGTCGCCCTTGGGGGTGAACACGAACACCTCGTCAGCGAACAGGTCGAACTTCAGCAGCTCGCTGAAGTCGCCGGGGTCCTTGGCGTCGCTCTGCCAATCCAATATGCGGCGCAGCCAGCTGAGCTTGGTGTCCAGCTCGTCGGCGGCCTTGCCCTCCTTGTAGCGCCAGTGGGCGGCGATGCCGTATTCCGCGGTGCGGTGCATCTCGAAGGTGCGTATCTGCACCTCGAAGGGGCGCCCCTGGTTCACCACGGTGGTGTGCAGCGACTGGTACATGTTGGCCTTGGGCATGCTGATGTAGTCCTTGAACCGGCCCGGCACCTGGGGCCAGATGGTGTGCACGATGCCCAGGGCAAAGTAGCAGTCCTGCTTGGTATTCACCAGAACGCGCACCGCGATCAGGTCGTTGATCTGGTCGAAGGTCTTGTTCTGGGTCTTCATCTTCTTGTAGATGGAATAGAAGTGCTTGGGCCGACCGTCGATCTCGCACTTGATGCCTGCCTCGTTCAGCCGGGCCTTCAGCTCCTGGGTCACCTGGGCGATCAGCTGCTCCCGCTCCTCCCGCTTCATGCCCACCAGGCGCACCAGCTCATAGTAGCCCTCGGGGTCCAGGTAGCGCAGGGACAGGTCCTCCAGCTCCCACTTCACGGTGTAGACGCCCAGCCGGTGGGCCAGCGGCGCGTAGATGTCCAGCGTCTCACGGGCGATGGGCACCTGCCGCTCGGGCTTTTGCCACTTCAGCGTGCGCATGTTGTGCAGGCGGTCCGCCAGCTTGATCAGCACCACGCGGATGTCCTTGGCCATGGCCAGGAACATCTTGCGCAGGGTCTCGGCCTGGGCCTCCTCGCGGTTGGCGAAGTTCAGCTGGCTCAGCTTGGTCACGCCGTCCACCAACAGGGCGACCTCGTCGCCGAACAGCCCCCGGATGCCCTCCAGGGTACAGCCCTCCACGTCCTCCACGCAGTCGTGGAGCAGGCCCGCCGCGATGGTGGTGGCGTCCAGCATCAGGTCGGTGAGGATGACGGCCACGGCGCACGGGTGGCAGAAATAGGGATCACCGGACTTGCGCACCTGGTGGGCATGGGCCTTTTCAGCATACTCATAGGCACGCTTCACCATGTCCATGTCGTCTTCCGGATGGTACTTCCGAATGCGCGAGATCAGCTCTTCCGCGCTGATATACGGACGCAGACTGTTTTCAGTCATCTGTGCTCCCTCCTTCTGCAATTGATCGCTCTCTCAGCCCTCCGACGCGACGCGCCAGCGCTGTATCGCGCGCCACACGGCGCTGTCCTCCGGGCTCGCCTTCGCCCGGTTGCTGCGCCGCACGGCCACGGGCTGCTCGTCCAGCGCCAGGCTGAACAGCCCCATGTCCGTCATGGCCAGCAGGCTGGCCGCGACGGGAACCTCCCCGAGTCCGGCTTCCTCCGCCGTCACCCGGGCCAGCTGCCCCAGTGAGCGGCACCAGGCGGGCCGGCGCGTCACGCGCATCAGCGCCTTGTAGGCATCGCGCATGTCCTCCAGCAAAGGCATTGGCCCCGGCCAGGGCGTCGTCCCCGCCAGGCGGAAGACCTCGACCCCGGCGAGCCCCGCGGCCCATTCCTCCGGCGCGCCTGCCAGCACCACCCGGTCGTAGCCCCGGGGCAGTTCTCCCGAGGCGGGGCAGACGCAGAGGGCGTTGAACGCCCGGGGGTCCTCCGGCAGCGCGCCCAGGCACAGGTCCGGCGCGCAGTCCTTCACGGTTTCCAGCAGCGCCCGCGCTTCGGCGATCCCGGCGGCGACCACCAGGGTGCCCTGGGGGCGCTCGCCCAGCCACCGGCGAAGGGTCTCCGCGTCCACTGTCCGGGCCTCCCCCTCGAAGGGGATTATTTTTTTATTATAGAATATCTCTGTTAAGAAATCGCATTGCATCCGCGATTCCTCGTCAAGTTTTATGTCCAGCCGTTCAAACACGTCCGCGTCGGCCAGCGCCCGCAGCTCCACCTGGGGCTCCGTGCGACCCAGATAGGTGTTCAGCTTGGGCACGACCAGCGCGTCCACCGCGCCGGACAGCGAATCGGCCCGCTCGCCCTCCCGGAAGGCGATGCCGCCCAGGCGGCGCCCGCCCTGGGCGAGGGTCAGCTTCAAGTGCGCCCCCTCCGCGCCCACGGCGCGGGCCTCCACCACCTCGGCCTGGACCCGGAACAGCGGCGCGGGGTTGCCGAAGCCCGTGGGCTGCACGGCCTCCAGCGACGCGACGAAGCCCGGCGTGACCTCCCCGAAGTCCAGCCCGGCGTCGTACTCCCGCACGGGGATGTAAACATTGGGATCCACGTTCTCGCTCAGCCAGGCGTCCATGGCCCTGCGGAAAGGCTCCAGCATGTCCGGCAGCAGGGTCAGCCCCGCCGCCTGGCGATGTCCGCCGAAGCGCTGGATCGTCCCGGCGCAGCCGCACAGCGCCGCGTGGATGTCCACGCCCTCGATGCTGCGGCAGGAGCCGGTCAGCTTGTCCCCCTGGTCCGCCAGCAGCACCACCGGGTAGTGCCAGCGCTCCACCAGCCGGGAGGCCGCCAGCCCGATCACGCCCGGATTCCAGTCCCTCCCCGCCAGGATCAGCGCCCTGTGGGCGGCGAAGTCGAAGCCCTCCAGCTGGGCCTCCGCCTCCTGCAAAATGCGCTGCTCCACGTCCTTGCGGCGGGCGTTCTCCGCGTCCAGCGCCTCCGCCAGCTCCCGGGCCGCGGCCGCGTCCTCCGCTGCGACCAGCTCCAGCGAGCGCATGGCGGAGCCCAGCCTGCCGCCGGCGTTCAGCCGCGGCGCCAGCTGGAAGGCGATGGCGGTGGAGGTGATGGGCTTGCCCGACAGCCCCGCCGCCTCGATCAGGGCGGCGATGCCGGGCCTCGGCGCGCGGTTGATGCGCTCCAGCCCCAGGCGCACGATGGCGCGGTTCTCCCCCACCAGGGGCACCACGTCCGCCACGGTGGCCAGGGCGGCGATGTCCACCCGCTCCATGGCCGGCTCCGCATCCCCCGCCAGGGCCCACACCAGCTTCCAGGCCACGCCCGCGCCGCACAGGCTCGGGAAGGGATAGCCGCCCAGCAGCGGGTTGACCACGGGGCAGTCCGGCAGCACAAAGGTCCCGGGCGCCTCCCCCTCCAGCGGGCAGTGGTGGTCGGTGACGATCACGTCCAACCCCAGGGACTTCGCCAGCGCCACCAGCTCCACAGAGGTGACGCCGCAGTCCACCGTCACCATCAGCGAGGCCCACTCCGCGATCCTGCGGATGGCCTCCTCGTTCAGGCCGTAGCCCTCGTTGTGCCGGGAGGGCAGATATACCCGCGCTTCCGCGCCCTGGGATTTCAGCCAGCCGGAGAGGATGGCCGAGGCGCACACCCCGTCCACGTCGTAGTCGCCGTAGACGCAGATCACCTTCCCCGCCGCCATCGCCCGGCGGATGCGCTCCGCCGCCCGCCCCATGTCGCTGAGCAGCATCGGGTCGTGCAGGTCGGCAAGGCCCGGGTTCAGGAAGGCCCGGGCCTCGGCTTCGGAGGCGATGCCCCGGCTGACCAGCAGCGCGTGCAGCGCCTCCGGCATGTCCTCGGGGCGGGGAAAGGGGTGGATCTCCCGGTTGCGAAGGGAATACCTGAGCATAAAAACCCTCTTTATCAGAGTTAAGAGTTCAGAGTTGATAAAGTCAGGAGCAAACTATCTCTAAACTCTCAACTCTAAATTCTCTATTTTCTGGTTTTTGAAAAAGAAGAATTAGGAATCGGCAGCCGTCGATTCCTAATTCGGGGTGGTGTATTCGATTAGGCCTTCTTCGCCTTGCGCGCAGCCAGCTTCTTATCCCACATGGCCCAGACCTGACCGCTGAGCAGCACGGAGGAATAGGTACCGGCCAGCATGCCCACCAGCAGCGGGAACGCGAACTCCTTGATGGAGGACACGCCGAAGATGTACAGGCACACCAGGGTGAACAGCGTGGTCAGCGTGGTGTTGATGGTACGGGACAGGGTGCTGCTGACGGAGACCTCCACCACATCCATCATGTCGGACTGGGTGTAGCCCGGCTTCGCGCGGGTCTCGCGGATGCGGTCGAAGATGATGATCGTGTTGTTGATGGAGTAACCGACGATCGTCAGGATGGCCGCGATGAACGGGCTGTTCACCTGGAACAGGCCGCGGAAGAACACCATGAACGCGCACATGATCAGGATATCGTGCAGCAGCGCGAACAGGGCCGCCGCGCCGGACAGCGGGCTGAACCGGATGGCGATGTAGATCAGCATGCACACGAAGGCGATCAGCAGCGCCTTGATGGCGTTGGACAGCAGGTCGCGGCCCGCGATGGCGGACACGTGGTCGATGGACACGAAGCGGAAGTTCGGGTACTTCGCGGTCATCTCGCGCTCCAGCTGGGCGCGGACCTGGCTGGTCACGTCGTCCATGTTGATCAGGATGCGCAGGTTGTTGCCGGTCTCCTCGGCTTCCTCGATGGCCTCCTCGGTCTCCTCAGCCGCTTCCTCCGCCTCCTCGGCGGCCTCTTCGACGGCCTCCTCGGCGGTCTCGCCCTCGGCCTCCTCGACGGCGGCTTCGGCGGCAGCCTCGGCCTCCGCCAGCGCGGCGGCCTCAGCCTCGGCGTCGTAGCGGACGAACAGGATGTCGGTCAGGCTGTAGCCACCGGCCTCCAGCGCGGCGTTCACGGCCTGCTCCACGGCGGCCTTGTCGAAATCGCCGCCCATGTTGAACTCGATGATGTTGCCGCCCGCGTAGGTCAGCTCGTAGCCCAGGTTGCTGATCTCCATGTTGGTCGCGGTGCGGTAGCTGGTCTGCTCGGCGCCGGAGACCACGCCGCGAACGGCGTCGGCCACGGTCTGCTCCATGCCCTCGGTGGCGTCGGCCAGCTTCAGGCGGATCTGCAGGTCGGTCAGGCCGTCATGCTCGATGCCGGACTTGTCCAGGTTCAGCAGGCTCGCGGCGGGCTCCTCAGCCACTTCCTCGGCGGCCTCTTCAGTCGCTTCTTCGGCGGCTTCCTCGGTCACTTCCTCGGCAGCCTCTTCGACGGCCTCGGCGGCTTCCTCAGTCGCTTCCTCGGCGGCATCTTCGACGGCCTCGGCGGCTTCCTCAGTCGCTTCCTCGGCGGCATCTTCCACAGCCTCGGTCGCTTCCTCGGCGGCCTGGGCAGCGGCGGCGAGCTCCGCCTGCAGCGCGATGGACGCGGCGGACGGGGCGGCCTTGGTGATCTGGTTGTCGGTGTAGCCGGAGGCGTTCAGGATCGCCTCGACGTCGTTGACATCGTAGTCCTCGCCGACGGAGTAGTTCAGGATGGAACCGCCGGTGAAGTCAATGCCCAGGTTCAGACCCGCGCCGGCGATCTGCATGATCAGCGCGACGACGATAATTGCGCCGGAGATGCAGAGGAACAGGCGCGTATTTCCGGTAAACGTCTTTTTCATGCTCGTTCCCTCCCCTTAGCGCGTGTAGGCCTTGCGGTTGTTGACGCCCAGCTTGCAGATCAGAATCAGCAGGCCGCGGGTAATCAGCACCGCGGTGAAGTAGGACGCGATGATGCTGATCATCAGCGTGGTGGCGAAGCCCTTGATGGTGCCGGTGCCGAAGATCATCAGCACGACGGCGGCGATCAGGGTGGTCACGTTGGAGTCCAGAACGGCGCGGCCCGCGTTGCGGAAGCCGAACTTAACGGCGTTCAGCGGCGTGCGGCCCTCCTTGAGCTCCTCGCGGAAGCGCTCGAAGATGACCACGTTGGCGTCGACCGCCATGCCGATGCCCAGCAGGATACCGGCGATGCCCTGCAGCGTCAGCTGCGCGGAGCCATGTCCGCCGCCACGCCGGGCAGGCGGTACATCACCAGCATGAACACCAGCACCAGGATCAGACCCACGATGCCGGCGATGACGGCGCCGTCGATGGCCTCGATGCCCAGGGTAGCGGAGATGGCGCGGGTCTCAACCTCGGCGATGTCCATCGGCAGCGCGCCGGACTGGATCAGCATGGCCAGGTTGCGGGCCCAGTTGTAGGAATCCTCGGAGGATTCGGTGCTGGAGCCGGTGATGATGCCGTTGCCGCCGGAGATCACGGCCTGCACCGTGGGGGCGGAGATCAGCTCGTCGTCCAGGTAGATGGAGATGGCCTGGCCCAGGAACTCGCGGGTGGCGTTCTCGAAGGCGCGGGCGCCCTCGGCGTTCAGCGTGAAGCCCACGCCGTAGAGGGTCTTCTCATCGTTGGCGTACTGCACGCCAGCGGCCTGGATGTCCTTGCCCTCGACCACCACGTTGCCGTTGGGGTCGCGGAACTCCAGGTGTGCCGGGGTGCCGATGATGCGGGCGACCTCTTCCGGGTCGTCCACGTCGGGGATCTCAACCAGTATGCGGTCCGTGCCCTGAATGGCCACGTTCGCCTCGGTAAAGCCGGCGTTGGTCAGGCGGGTACGCAGCGCGGAAACCGTGCCCTCCAGCAGGCTCTCGTAGTTGTCCATGGTGGTATCCGTGGCGATATACTCCGTGGAGACGCCGCCGCGCAGATCCAGGCCAAGGCTGATGGCGCTGGAAACCGGTTTCAGCACGTACTTGCCGATCTGCAGGCCGTGCAGCGCCAGGAACGCCACGACGACGATCAGCACCGCGACGATCACCAGTTTGATCAAACTCTTCTTCATTCGGTCTGTCCTCCCTGCTATTGGCTGTGGGCACAGCCATGTCAGCATATATCATACATCGAACTATTATACTCACAAAGTTTGAAAACGTCAACCGAAAAATTGTATTGTTTTAGCGCAGTTTTAAACCTTCCCCGCCGCCGACTTCGCCCTCCTTGTGCGCAAGACCCGCGTTTGCTATAATATAATGGAAAAAACCCAGGGAGGCGCCCCCCATGATCTACCTCGACCACGCCGCCACCACGCCGCCGGACGCGGCGGTCATCCGCGCCATGGAGCAATGCATGCGGGACACCTGGCAGAACCCCTCCGCCGCCTACGCCGCCGCGGGCGGCGCGCGCAGGGAATTGCGCCTGGCCCGGCAGGCGCTGGCGGCCATGCTGAACGCCGAGCCGCAATCGGTGGCGTTCACCTCCGGCGGCACCGAAGGCAACAACCTGGCCTTCACCCTCGCCCGGGACGGCCATGCCGTCGTCTCGGCCATCGAGCACCCCTCCGTGCTGAGGGCCGCCGCGCTGCGTTGCCGGGAGGTCACCCTCGTGCCGCCGGATTCCTCGGGGATCATTCGGCCCGAGGCGGTGGCGCGCGCCCTTCGGCCGGACACCCGGCTGATCTCGGTGATGCTGGCCAACAACGAGACCGGCGCGATCCAGCCCGTGGCCGATATCGGCGCGCTGGCCCGCGCGCGGCGCATCCCCCTGCACTGCGACGCCGTGCAGGCCTTCGGCCACATTCCGGTGGATGTCAGGGCGCTGAACGTCGACCTGCTGACCCTGTCCGGCCACAAGCTGTACGGGCCCCGGGGCGTCGGCGCGCTGTGGGTCCGCCAGGGGCTCGACCTTCCCCCGCTGATGGGCGGCGGCGGCCAGGAGTTCGGGCTGCGCCCCGGCACGGAGAACCTGCCCGCGATCTGCGGACTGCGAATCGCGGCGGAACTGGCCGCGTCGGACATGGAATCTCGCGGCATTCGGGAAACCGGGCTGCTGCGAACCTTTGAAGGTGAATTGAAGCGGCGCGTGCACGGCTGCCGCGTCCTGGCCGAGGACGCCCCCCGCCTGCCCGGCGTGACGGCGGTGCTGCTGCCGGGGCTGGCCTCGGAGCGAGCCATCGCGAAGCTGGACCTGCTGGGCATACAGGTCTCCGGCGGGGCGGCCTGCGCCTCCCGGGAACAGGGCGTCAGCCACGTCTACCGCGCCATGGGGCTGTCGGACGCCGAAGCCTCCTGCGTGCTGCGCGTCAGCATCGGGCGCGCCATCACCCTGGAGGAGATGCAAAAAGCCGCCGAGGCCATTGAACGGGTCTGGCGGGAGCGGGATTGTTGAATTGTAAAAGGATAGGCGCATTTTTCAAGGTTTGTATATGTAAAAAACCGAGCGACGAGCTTTCTTGGCGAAATAATTCCCAAAAGCCTTCCCCTTGAGGGGAAGGTGGCCGAGCAAAGCGAGGTCGGATGAGGTCGAATTCTCTCAAGATATGTGAAGAAGAACCGGGGGGACGGTCTTTCTTGGCGGCATGTTTTCCGTATGATTGTCGCCGTGCAAGCGAGCGCAGCGCGGCGACAATCAGCCGGGAATCCGCCGCAAAACAATCCGTCTCGACATGGAACACAGCAAATAGAACAGACGATGCGAGTAAAGAAGCAATCTTATGCAGCATCCGACCTCATCCGTCTTTCGGCAAAATTGCAAAATTGCAAGCAATTTCACCGAAATCCACCATCCCAGGGGCCTGCCGGCCCGACCTCACTGAAAACAGTCCACTGGACTGTTTTCCGGGCGTTCAGTCCCCCTGAACCGCTCCCTTCGGTCGCTGGGGAAGGCTTTTGGCAGTCCCTCTATCGCTGTTCCCCACCGAAAAGCGGCGGGTTCTCCGGCACTTTTTAAACGAGGCAGCTCGACCGCGATGTGGGCGAGCGCCGAAGTTTCTTGTGCCGGGAATCCGCCGCAAAATAATCCGTCTCGACATGGAACACAGCAAATAGAACAGACGATGCGAGTAAAGAAGCAATCTTATGCAGCATCCGACCTCATCCGTCTTTCGGCAAAATTG
>CADCHI010000030.1 GCA_902801165.1 uncultured Eubacteriales bacterium
ATTCGACATCGACCCCCTGTTTTCCTTTTGGTTTTTCTCCATATTTGCATATTTCTTCGCTTTTCGCTCGGATTTATGCTTTTGGAAACACACTCTAATGCCTGTTGCCTGTTGCCTGTTGACTCAGACAAATTCCAAGTTTCATCGCTTCCCCTTCAGTATCCCCAACGCCCGCTTGCCGATGTCGTGGCGGTACATCATGCCGTCCCAGCTGATTTCAGCAGCAGCTTTGTATGCCTTGTCGATGGCGTTTTCAAGGGTGTCGGCGGTGCAGGACACGCCCAGCACGCGGCCGCCGGCGGTGACGTACTCGCCCTTGTCGTTCAGGGCGGTGCCGCTGTGATAGACCTGGGCCATCTGGTCGGCATTGCCCATAGAAATGACCTTGCCCTTCTCATACTTGCCGGGATAGCCGCCGGAGGCCAGCATCACGCAGCAGGCCGCGCCGCCTTCAAACTCCACAGGCGTGTCGGCAAGGGTCTCGCTCTCCACCGCCCGCATGATGGTCAGCAGGTCGGATTTCAGCAGCGGCAGCACCACCTGGGTCTCGGGGTCGCCGAAGCGGCAGTTGTACTCGATGACCTTGGGGCCGTCCTTGGTGACCATCAGCCCGAAGTACAGGCAGCCCTTGAAGGGGCAGCCCTCGGCGTTCATGGCGGCGATGGTGGGCAGGAAGATCTCCTTCATGCACCTTTCGGCCACCTCAGGGGTATAGCAGGGATTCGGCGCGATGGTGCCCATGCCGCCGGTGTTCAGGCCGGTGTCGTTGTCCCCGGCGCGCTTGTGGTCCATGGAGGACACCATGGGTTTGACCACATGACCGTCGGTGAAGGCCAGCACGGAGACCTCAGGGCCCTCCAGGAACTCCTCCACGACGATCCTGCTGCCGGACTTGCCAAACACGCTCTCCACCATGGCGGCGGTGACAGCGGCCTCGGCGTCCTCACGGGTGAAGCATATCACCACACCCTTGCCCAGGGCCAGGCCGTCGGCCTTGACCACCAGCGGCAGCGGCGCGTCCTTGACATACGCCAGCGCGGCCTTCGGGTCGTCGAACACCTCGTAGGCGGCGGTGGGAATGTGGTACTTCTTCATCAGGTCCTTGGCGAACACCTTGCTGGCCTCAATGCGGGCGGCCCTGGCGTCCGGGCCAAAGCAGGGAATGCCCAGCGCGTGGAGCTTGTCCACGCAGCCCAGCGCCAGCGGGTCGTCCGGCGCGACCACGGCGAAGTTCACCGGGTTGGCCTTGGCGTATGCCACGATGGCGTCGATGTCCGTGGCCTTGATCGGCACGCAGGTCGCGTCCTGCGCGATGCCCGCGTTGCCCGGCAGCGCGACGACTTCCGTGACCTCCGGGTTTTCCTTGATTTTGCGAATGATGGCGTGCTCGCGCCCGCCGCCGCCGACGACCAGTATCTTCATGGCGTCTCCTCCCCTGCCTGCAGGCAAAAGTGTTCTTCCAGGATGGCCAGCGTCGCCTCCGGCGAGCGGGCGTCGTCCCGCTTCACCACGAAAAAGCCGCTGTCCTCGTATCTTCGATAGTTTTCCGGGCTGTTGATCCGCGCCAGGATCGCGCGGTAATTCGCCAGCGTCGCCTCCGGGTCCTCCGACTCCAGCATGCGCTGGTACAGGAACTGCTTCTCCGCGTCCGGGCGTTCAAAGAAGCGGCTCACGGACACGTCCGGGTCCGCCAGCATCACCGCGACGCGGCGGTAGTCGGAGATCGCCCGCAGGGCCTCCAGCGGAATGTTGGTGTCCACGAACACCATTCGCCCGCCCTCCGTGCGCCGAATCAGCTCCACCAGCTCCAGCGCCGCGCCTTCCACGGCGCAGCCCTCGATCCACGCCGCGTACTGCTCCGGCGTCCGGTTCACGAACTCCTGCCAGCCGGACATGGTCTGGAAATAGCAAAGGTTCGGCTGGTGCTTTTCGTCGACCAGCCCGAACAGCTTTTCAATGTAGTTTTCCCCGCACCAAACGCCGCCGTGCTTCTCAGCCAGCATGCGCACCATGGTGGACTTTCCCGCGTAGGCCGTGCCCGTGACGAAGTACACGTTTTCAAACAGCCGCCGCAGGATGTTGTCGTCAATGTTCATGGCGTCTACCCGTGTCCGGGCTTCCAAAGACCGGCTTCTCGGCCTCTCACCGACCGCACCGATGTCCACATCGTCACAGCCGGGAATCATGGGGCCGAAAGGCCGCGCTTTGAAAGCCCGGACAAGCAATCCCTCGGATCAGAGTTGAGAGTTTGGAGTTAAGAGTTTAGATAGTATCAGCCGCGCAGGAATCATATAACGATGCAATCAGTTTGCTCCCGCGAAAAGCCCGAGTTTTGTGGCAGATAGAGCATCAGCCTCTTTCGGCACTCTTTATCTTCACTCTAAACTCTTCACCCTTAACTCTATTCTCAGTGGTGGAACAGGCGGATGCCCGTGAACGCCATGGCCATGCCATACTCATCGCACTTGGCGATGACCAGGTCGTCGCGGATGGAGCCGCCGGGCTCGGCGATGCAGGTGACGCCGCTGCGCTTGGCGCGCTCGATGTTGTCCGGGAACGGGAAGAAGGCGTCGGAGCCCAGGGCCACGTCGGTAACGGTGTCCAGGTAGGCCCGCTTCTCCTCGCGGGTCAGCGGCTCGGGACGGGTGGTGAACAGGTTCTGCCACTTGCCGTCGTCCAGCACGTCCTGCCAGTCCTCGGAGATGTATACGTCGATGGCGTTGTCCCGCTCGGGGCGGCCCACGGTGTCCTTGAAGGGCAGGTTCAGGACCTTCTCGTGCTGCCTGAGGTGCCAGTTGTCGGCCTTGCCGCCCGCCAGGCGGGTGCAATGGATGCGGCTCTGCTGGCCCGCGCCCACGCCGATGGCCTGGCCGTCCTTGACGTAGCAGACCGAGTTGGACTGGGTGTACTTCAGGGTGATGAGGCTGATCAACAGGTCCCTCTTCTGGGCCTCGGTGAGGGTCTTGTTGGCGGTGACCACGTTGGAGATCATGGCTTCATCAATGGGCAGCGACTGGCGGCCCTGCTCGAAGGTGATGCCGAACACCTGCTTGCGCTCGATGTCCGCAGGCACATAGCTGGGGTCGATCTTGATGATGTTGTAGCCGCCCTTGCGCTTGGACTTCAATACCTCCAGCGCGTCGTCGTCGTAGCCGGGGGCGATGACGCCGTCGGAGACCTCGTGCTGGATCAGCTTCGCCGTCGCCAGATCGCAGGTGTCGCTGAGGGCGATGAAGTCGCCGAAGGAGGACATGCGGTCCGCGCCGCGGGCACGGGCATAGGCGCAGGCCAGCGGGGAGAGCTCCATGTCGGCGGGCACGAAGTAGATCTTGCGCAGCACGTCCGTCAGCGGCAGGCCGATGGCCGCGCCGGCGGGGCTGACGTGCTTGAAGGACGCCGCGGCGGCGACGCCGGTGGCCTTCTTCAATTCAGTGACCAGCTGCCAGCTGTTCAGCGCGTCCAGGAAGTTGATGTAGCCAGGACGGCCGTTGAGCACCTCCAGGGGCAGCTCATGCTGGCTGCCGTGGGCGCTCATGAAGATGCGGGAGGGCTTCTGGTTGGGGTTGCAGCCGTACTTTAACTGGATCTCGTTCGCCATGGTAAGTCCTCCTTACATATTTCGGTTGATGATGACGGCATCGCTCTCGCCGGTGGTCAGGTCCCGGGTCATGACCCACAGGGAGACCCTGTTGTCAGCATTCAGGCCGGCCCACAGCGCGTCGGCGATTGCCTGCGCGGAGCCGTCACCCACGGCCACGGTCTCGGGGTCGCCCACGAAGCTGGGGATGGGCTTGCCGTCCTTCAGATAGGTGTGCAGGAAGTAGCCCTTGCCCGCCTCCACCTTCTCGTACTCCCAGAACACCCGGTGGCAGCAGCTGCCCTCTGCGTCACCGGCGCGGAGGATGCCCATGTCGAGGCTGAAATCGCCGTCCGCGAAGGTGGCCATGGCGCTCACCCGGGGGGTGAAGTTCGGGGCGTCCGGCTCGAAGGTGCGTTCCCGCAGCGCCTCGGCAAAGGTCGCGCCGTCAGTGACGTACTCGTAGATCGTGTCGGTCTGGTCGCCGTTGGTGACGATCACCTTGTCGTCGATCTCCCGCACGGGCCAGTAGATGATCAGGCTGGGGTCCTCCATCTTCGAAGGATCAAAGGCCTCGGTGCGAAGCCCCGAGGGCTCCTTCACGAACACGCGGTTGCGGCTGTTGACGCTGCGGCCCATGATGAAGTAGGCCATCACGGCGCGGCGGCCGTCCGCGCTCTTGCCCACGATGATGCCCCGGCCCGGATAGGTCGTCGCGCCGACGGCCTGCGCTGCGGTTTGAATCATAGGAAAACCTCCTTGAATTAAGTCATCAGGCATTAGGCAACAGGCAGCAGTCAGAATGCGCCTCCACGTTTTCAATCAATCATCCAACAATGCGCGGCAGCAGCTATTCCTTTTCCCTTTTCCCTGTTTCCTGTTTCCTGTTCCCTAAACCGGCTTTTGCCTCGCAAAATCCAGTTCCCTCGCCACTTCCTCCGCCGCCTTCGGCAGCAGGATCCACTCGGCCTGCTCCATCACCCGGCGCTGGAGCACCTCCGGGGTGTCCCCCGGCAGGATCTCCACGGCCTTCTGGGCGATGATGCGCCCGCCGTCGGGAATCTCATTCACGTAGTGCACCGTCGCGCCGGTCACCTTCACGCCGTAGTCCAGCGCCGCCTGGTGGACCCGCAGCCCGTAGAAGCCCTCCCCACAGAAGGAGGGGATCAGGGACGGATGCACGTTGATAATCCGCTCCGGGAAGTTGGCCACGAAGTCCGCGGACAATATGGCCATGAACCCGGCCAGGATCAGCATGTCGATGCGCTTCTCACGCAGGATCTCCAGCAGCCGCGCCTCGAAGTCGCGCCTCGGCTCCCCCTTGGCCCGCAGGCACAGGGCCGTCTCGATGCCCGCCCGCTTCGCCCGCTCCAGGGCGAAGGCCTCCGCGTTGTTGGAGACGACCAGCGCCAGCTCCCCGTGAGGAAGCTCGCCCCTGGCCGCGGCGTCGATCAGCGCCTGCAGGTTCGTGCCCCCGCCGGACACCAGCACCGCGATGCGCGTCCTCATACCAGCGCCACCCGCTCGTCGCCGGGCACGACCTCGCCGATGATCCGCGCGTCCTCGCCCGCCTCGCGCAGCACGCTCACCGCGCGGTCCGCCTCCGCGGAATCCACGGCGACGCACATGCCGATGCCCATGTTGAAGGTGTTGTACATGTCCCGCATGGGGATGTTGCCCGCGCTGGCAATGCGGTCGAACAGCGGATGCCCGCCGATGCGGCTCAGCTCGATGCAGGCCGTCAGGCCCTCGGGCAGGCTCCTCGGAATGTTCTCGTAGAAGCCGCCGCCGGTGATGTGGCTGACGGACTTCACCGTCACCGCCTCCGCCAGCTTCAGGATGGGCTTGACGTAGATCCGGGTGGGGGTCAACAGCGCCTCGCCCAGGGTGGTCCCCAGGTCGTCGCAGTAGAAGTCCAGGCCACCGTTCTCCACGTCGAACACCTTGCGCACCAGCGAAAAGCCGTTGCTGTGCACGCCGGAGGAAGGCAGGCCGATCAGCGCGTCCCCGGCCTTGACTGTGTCGGGCTTGAACAGCTTGTCCCGGTCCACCACGCCCACGGAGAAGCCCGCCAGGTCGTACTCGTCAACGGGATAGAACCCAGGCATCTCGGCAGTCTCGCCGCCGATCAGGGCGCAGCCCGCCTGCACGCAGCCCTCGGCCACGCCGGAGACAATCTGCGCGATCTTCTCGGGCACGTTCTTGCCGCAGGCGATGTAGTCCAAGAAGGTCAGCGGCTTCGCGCCGCAGCACACGATGTCATTGACGCACATGGCCACGCAGTCGATGCCCACGGTGTCATGCTTGTCCATCAGGAAGGCCAGCTTCAGCTTGGTACCCACGCCGTCGGTGCCGCTCACCAGCACGGGGCGGGTCAGGCCGGTCATGTCCAGCTCAAACAGCCCGCCAAAGCCGCCGATGCCGGACACCACCCCGGGGATGTTCGTCCGGGCGATGTGCCGCTTCATCAGCTCCACGGCCCTGTAGCCCGCGGTGATGTCCACGCCTGCCGCGGCATAGCTTTCAGATCTCGATATGTTCTTCGCCATCTTCAACTCCACACTCCACTCTCAACACTCCACACTCTACTCATTGACTCCGCGCTCAAACCGGGTCTTGTCCGGCTTCTTGGGCGGGGTGCAGGGATATCTGCCGTCGAAGCAGGCGGTGCAGAAGCCGGTGGTGTTCTCCGCCAGCTTGTGGGCGTTTTCGCAGGACAGGTAACCCAGCGAATCCACGCCGATGATCTGCCGGACTTCCTCCACGGTGCGGTTCCAGGCCACCAGATTCTCCTGGCTGTCCACGTCCGTGCCGTAGTAGCAGGGATACAGGAACGGCGGCGCCGAGGAGCGCATGTGCACCTCGGTGGCCCCGGCGTCCCTCAGCAGCTGCACGATGCGGGCGCAGGTGGTGCCGCGCACGATGCTGTCATCCACCAGCACCACGCGCTTTCCCTTCACCGTGGCGGAGACGGGGTTCAGCTTGATGCGCACCTTGTTTTCCCGGTCGGACTGGGTGGGCTGTATGAAGGTGCGGCCGATGTACTTGTTCTTGATGAAGCCGATGCCATAGGGGATGCCAGAGGTCTTGGCGTAGCCGATGGCGGCGTCCAGGCCGCTGTCCGGCACGCCGATGACCACGTCCGCGTTCACTGGATGCTCCAGCGCCAGGAAGCTGCCGGCCCGCTGCCGGGCCATGTGCACGCTGCTGCCGTCCACCACGGAGTCCGGCCGCGCGAAGTAAATGTACTCAAACACGCACAGCGACTTCTCGCACTTGCCCACGTGGCTCTCGTCGCTGCGCAGGCCGTTCTTGTCCACGATGACCACTTCGCCGGGCTTCACGTCCCGCAGGAAGGTGGCGCCCACCGCGTCCAGCGCGCAGGTCTCAGAGGCGAAGATCACGCTGCCGTCCGGCCGGCTGCCGACGCACAGCGGATGGAAGCCGTGGGGGTCGCGGGCCGCGATCAGCTTCGTGGAGGACATCACCACGAAGGAATAGGCGCCGTCCAGGTGGTCCATCGCCCGGCTGACCGCCTCCTCGATGGAGGCGCTGCGCAGCCGCTCCCGAATGATGATGTGGGCGATGATCTCGGAATCGCTGGTCATGTGGAAGATGGAGCCGTTCAGCTCCAGCTCCTCCCGCAGCTCGCTGGCGTTGGTCAGCGAGCCGTTGTGCACCAGGGACATCAGGCCCTTCACGTGGTTGACCACGATGGGCTGGGCGTTCTGCACCGGGTTGATGCCCGCCGTGCCGTAGCGCACGTGGCCCACGGCCATGTTGCCCTTGCCCAGGTAGTCCATCTCCTCCTTGGAGAAGACCTCCTCCACCAGGCCCGCGTCCTTGTGGGTGCGCAGGCGGCCCCGCTCGTTCACGGTGATGCCCGCGCTCTCCTGACCGCGGTGCTGCAGCGCGAACAGCGCATAGTAGCAGTCGGAGGCCACGTCTATGACCTTGGGATTATAGATGCCGAATACGCCGCATTCCTCATGGATGTTGCTCATACGAATACCTTTCGCTCCTTTGATGGTTGGAAAAACAGGACCCGTTACCTGCCCTTGAAAGCAACTTACCGCTTTGGCAAGGCGAAGCGCTCCAATCCAAAATAACTTTCTGACTGTTGCCTGCTGCCTCTTGCCTGTTGCCTTTTTCTCACTTTCCGGTCAGCCTGCGCATGACCTCCTGGTAGGCGTCCTCGACGCCGCCCAGGTCCCTGCGGAAGCGGTCCTTGTCCAGCTTTTCGCCGGTGTCCTTGTCCCAGAAGCGGCAGGTGTCGGGGCTGATCTCGTCGGCCAGCACGATGATGCCGTCGGGCAGGCGTCCGAACTCCAGCTTGAAGTCCACCAGGGTGATGTTCAGCTTCAGGAAGTAGTCCTTCAGCACCTCGTTCACCTTGAAGGCGTAGCGCTCGATGGTGTCGATCTCCTCCGCCGTGGCCAGCTTCAGCGCCAGCGCGTGGTAGCGGTTCAGCAGCGGGTCGCCCAGGTCATCGTTCTTGTAGGAGAACTCGATGGTCGGCGCGTCGAACACGATGCCCTCTTCCACGCCGTAGTGCTTGGCAAAGCTGCCCGCGGAGATGTTGCGGATGATGACCTCCAGCGGCACGATGGAGACCTTCTTCACCAGCGTGTCGCGGTCGCTCAGCTCCTTCACAAAGTGGGTGGGCACGCCGTGCTGCTCCAGCATCTGCATCAGCATGTTGCTCATGCGGTTGTTGATCGCGCCCTTGCCGGCGATGGTGCCCTTCTTCAGGCCGTTGAAGGCGGTGGCGTCGTCCTTGTAGGAGACGATGTACAGGTTCTCATCGGCGGTCGCGTAAACCTTCTTGGCCTTGCCCTCATAGAGCTGCTTCAGCTTTTCCATGGTCATTTTCCTCCCAGTTTTGTTTGGCGTATGTGCTTGTTGGTTTGGCTTCTTTGCTTGTCGATTACAGGTTGCTGTACTCGGCGCTGATGCGCGCGTCCTTTTCCAGCGACTTCGCCGTCTGCGCCGCGCGGTACGCCGCCAGCCGTTCGGCCAGCGCCTCGTCCGACAGGGCGATGATCTGCGCCGCCAGCAGCGCCGCGTTGGTGGCGCCGTCGATGGCCACCGTGGCCACCGGCATGCCCGAGGGCATCTGCACCGTGCTCAGCAGCGCGTCCAGGCCGTCCAGCGTGGAGGACTTCATCGGAACCCCCACCACCGGAAGGATCGTGTTCGCCGCCATGGCGCCCGCCAGGTGGGCCGCCTTGCCCGCCGCGGCGATGATCACGCCGTAGCCGTCGTCCTTCGCGCCCTTGGCGAACTGCGCCGCCGCCTCCGGCGTGCGGTGGGCGGAGAGAATCCGCACCGCGTAGGGAATGCCCAGGTCCTTCAACGTCTGCATCGCGCCTTCCATGACCTTCAGGTCGCTGTCACTGCCCATGATAATGGCTGCCTTTTTCATGCTGCTCATCCTTCGCGCCTGCACGGTCGTCGGATTTCGTTTTCCGCCGCCATCGACGAAAAAATATAGGACAACCCCTCGTTGGGATTGCCCGCCGGACGGCCATCACGGCGCGCCTCCTTTGAGTTTATCTACATGAACAGTATAGTCCCGAAGCCCCGGTCAAGTCAATATCAAAAGCGAATATTTAACTTTGCTTATCATTAAACGTTCGTTATATTCCGAACAATCGTTTCAAATCTTAATGTTTTCTGTCCACAATCAGCAAATATCCGAACATTCATACTTTTCGCAAAAAAATGCATCCCGCACCGGCTTTCCCTTGCACAGCCCTTATACTTTTAGTCGGATTCGACAAAATCCACCCTCAAAATGTGCTCTCCCCGGAAAGCGCATTAAGCCGAAGCCCGACTTCTCAACATTTGCGATTTGCATTTATATACGTCCATTTTTTATCTTTATGCACTATTCGTCCTCATTTTCCACTCGCCCGCTTCCCGGCGGGCCGGGCGGCGCAATGAAAAATTAATGCGCCTCGGGCAATGCCAGCTTTCCCGTGGGTAAATTTCCTGTGTTCAACTTGAAACATTCTATGAACATTCCGCCTCATCGCATTGACAGCCCCATCCCCACAGGGTAAAATACGCACAAAGGAGCGGAGTAACCGATGACTGATGCGCGCCGCAGGCGGCTTTCCTGGCTGTTTGCGCTGGTTCTGCTGGCAGAGCTGGCGCTGTTGTGCTGCGCCTCGGCCCAGGTTGCCAGCCACTGCTGCCCGAAGCACGGCCGCTGCGCCATCTGCGCGTGCCTGCGGGCGGAGGCGCGGCAGTTCCGCCTCGCCCTTCCGGCGGCGATCCTCGCGCTGCTGGCCGCCTGCGCCGCCGCGTCGCTGCGGGCGGCCCCGGCCCACCCCTGCACCCTCTTTTCCCTCCGCGTGCGCCTGAACGATTGACGTTCGTCCCCGCCGGGACTCTCCCGGCAAGCGCCGCGCCAGCGGCAACCACGCGCACATATTATGGAGGAAAGTCATGATCACCACGCAAGACCTGCGCATGCGCTTTTCGGACGGCACCGCCATCCGCTATGACGACCTGCGCTTCGAGGACGGCAAGTCCTACGCCCTGCTGGGGGCCTCCGGCTGCGGGAAGACCACGCTGCTGAACCTGCTGGCGGGCATCCTCATCCCCGCCGAGGGCGACATTCAGATCGACGGCCAGAGCACGTCCGGCTGGACCCAGAAGGCCCGCGACGCCTACCGCATCGCCCACATCGGCTGCATCTTCCAGGACTTCAAGCTGCTGGAGGAGATGACCGTCGCGGACAACATCAATCTGCTGCGCCTGGAGGGCGTGGACGTCTCCGGCATGGACGCCCTGCTGGACCGGCTGGGCATCCTGCGGCTGAAGAGGCGCCGGGTTCGGCGTCTCTCCGGCGGCGAAAAGCAGAGGGTCGCCATCGCCCGGGCGCTGATCAAGCGCCCCGCCCTCATCCTGGCGGACGAGCCCACCGGCAACCTGAACTTCGAGACCGGCGAGGCCGTGGTGGCCCAGCTGATCGAGAACATGGGCTCTGGCACGCTGATCACCGTCACCCACGACGACCGCCTGGCCCCCCGCTTCAACTGCGTCATGGACATGAACGCCGTCGCCCACTTCGAGTTCGGAAGGGAGGCGGATGCCCGTGCTTAGGTTCGCGTTGAAGAGCATGGCCACCCGCAAGGCGAAGCTGGTCATGACGGCGCTCTCCGTCATCATCACCGCCAGTGTGGCCCTGATGGCCTACAACATCTCCACCCAGGTCTCCGAGGGCATCGTGAACACCGCCGCGAAGTACGACATGATCATCGGCCCCTCCGGCAGCGCCACCCAGCTGGCGATGAACACCATGTTCTTCACCGACAAGCCCCTGGGCACCATCCCCTATTCGGTGGTGGAGGACCTTCAAAACAGCGGCCTGGTGAACCAGGCCATCCCCTTCAGCATGGGCGACAGCTACAACGCCGCCCCCATCGTGGGCACGGACGCTGCCCTGCTCGCGGACAAGCCCCTGAAATCCGGCGCCATGTTCGCCCAGGCCATGGAGGCCGTAGTGGGCTACGACGTGGCCCGGCAGTACAACCTCGCCCCCGGGGACAGCATCGTCACCTCCCACGGCCTCGGCGGCAGCGGCGAGGCCCACGCCGCCTCCCCCCTGCTGATCACCGGCGTGCTGGCCCGCACCAACACCGCCTATGACACCGCCGTGTTCACCCCCGTCTCCACCATCTGGGCCCTCCACGACCACGAGGACGAGGACCACGACGCGGACCAGGGCGACGCAGAATACCCCGGCGCGGCTCAGGAATCCGAGGACGACCATGCCGACGCCCACGACGACCACGACCACGCCGAGCAGGGCGAGATCTGCGCGGTGCTGGTGCGCTCCACCGGCTTCAACGCCTGGTCCCGTCTCTCCGCCATCTACGGCAGCGATTCCAACTACCTGGCCATCAATCCCAACACGGTGCTGCGGGAGGTCATGGACAACGTGGACCTCAGCCGCCGGATCGTCTACATCCTCTGCGCCGTGATCCTGGTGATGAACCTGTTCGTGGTGTCGGTCATCGCGCTGCTGAACATGTATGACTCCCGCCGGGAGATCGCGCTGATGCGCCTGATCGGCATCAGCATGAAGAAGATCAACCGCCTCTACCTGATCCAGAACGCCCTCGCGGGCCTCGCCGCGGCGGCCCTGTCCCTGGGCCTGTCCCGGCTGTGCCTGCTGGCCATCCGGCAGTTCGTCGCCAGCATGGGCATCGTGCTGGACGCCTCCCGGGTCTATCCCATGGAGTGGATCATCCTGCTGGCGGTGTTCCTGCTCAGCATCCTCCCCACGGCAATATGCACCCACCGCATGTCCCGCCGGGCCACGCTGGAGGCATGACGATTCCCATCTTCCGACCCCAGAGTGAGGTAAAGGTAAACATGAAAAAGCTCATCGCACTGGCCCTCGCGCTGATCCTTGCCGCCTGCCTGCTCGCGGGCTGCGGCAAGGGCTCTGCCGAGGTGCAGCCACTCAGCTTCGCGGAATCCGCGAGCCTGGACACCATCAAGGCCCTGAACGGCAAGCAGGTCACCCTCACCGGCTACATGGCCACCCTCTCCCCCCTCAGCGGCGAGTACATTTACCTGATGAACCTGCCCTACCAGAGCTGCCCCTTCTGCGTGCCCAACACCCAGCAGCTGGCCAACACCATGGCGGTCTACGCGGCGAAGAACGCCAAGTTCGCCTACACGGACCGGCCCATCCGCATCACGGGCCGCATGGAGGTGGGCGATTTCAGCGATGAATACGGCTACACCTACAACTACCGCATCGTGGACGCCAGCTACGAGGCCGTGGACCTCTCCGAAGTCTCCTCGGACTACGCCCTCTACAACGCCCTGGCGGAGGACGGCGTCATCGCCGACGTGAACGCCATGTTCGACTACCTGCTGTTCATCTGCCAGTGGACGGAGTACCAGGGCGGCTACACCGACGAGAACGGCAACCAGCTCTCCTACTATCTCTATCCCGGCGACGTCGAGAACGTCCTGGCCGACGACAGCGCCTACGGCTATGCCGCCCAGGCCTCCGCGGACTACTACCCGGGCCTGATCCGCCGGGTCAGGGCGGTCAGCGCTGACGGGCTCGAAGACCTCGTGTCCATCCTGGAAGCCGCTCAGGCGGTGGAGCAGCGCGCCCGCGCCGAGCTGGAAGACCAGCAGTACAGCTACGACGACGAAGCGGACAAGTACGAGCTGACCCACGGCCAGGAGCTCTCCGACCTGTTCTACGACGTCTATGGCCAGTTCTCCCAGTGGCTGACCCGGTATCAGCTGTAACAGATGCTCAAAAACATACAGCGCGGGCAGGCATCCCATTCGATGCCTGCCCGCGCTATTTCTATTTGCATTGCATTGCGCTTATCGCGCCCGTCGTCAGCCGATCAGCCTGATGCTGCCGATGATCCGTTTCAGCAGCGCCACATCCTCCTCCGAGGGCTCCAGGGTCCGGTCGCTGTCGGCGTTGGCCACGTAGGCGAGGAACGACAGCTCGCGGCCGTTCACCACCGTGTCCACGCAGAAGTAGGGCCCCTCATCGTCCTCGGCGCTGAGCACCACGATGGGCACGCCATCCGTCCACAGCGCTCCGAGGTACTCGGGATCGTCGTCCTCGTAGTCCTCCATCAGGGCCACGACGCAGGCGTCCAGGCTGTCCTCGCTCACGCCGTCCCACAGCGCCTCGTAATCCTCGTCCAGGTCGCCGAAGGCCGCGCATTCGATCACCAGCCCGACATCTGTGGGGGCCTCCAGCACGCCCAACTCCTCATAGTCCTCGTCGGACCACAGGCTGCCGGTGTCCACGATCCAGTTTCCGGGCACCGAGAGCGTGTAATAGCTCGTGGTGAACACCTGGGTCAGCTCCTCGGCGCAGGCGCCCGCGGCCAGGGCCGCCGCCAGGACCAGCGTCAATACCAACAATGTGACTCGCTTCATGTTCATACCTCCCACGGCGTCACTCGTCGTCCCTCGAAATCGGCTGCAGCGAGAAGTCGAAGGTGAATTCCTCCGGCATGGCGTAGTGCTTGTCCAGCTTCGGTCCGCAGCTGTTGGAACCGATGCCATTCTGCCGGTAGTCCAGGCAGAACACGGTCTTGCCCGAGGGCACGAGCTCAAAGTTGTGGGCCTTCTCCGCCAGCTCCTCCTGGGTGAAGCGGGAGATGTTGAAGCTGAACTCCTCGCCCGTCACCTCCAGACCGCCCAGCTGTCCGAACGCACACACGTAGTCGCAGTTCCAGTGGCTGCCGTTCTCCTGGGGCCGGATGTAGTCCTCGTACATGTTCTCCACGGTGTCGGTGTACAGGTGCTTCACGCTGGCCCGGTGCTTGTCCTTGTAGCTCTCGAAGGGGCCGTAGCCGAAGTAGCGCACGTTCTTCACCACGCTGGGCAGGATCATACGGATGCCGAAGCGCGGCAGCGCCGGCGCGTCGTCCCGGCGGCGCACATGGATGCTGGCGTCGATCCTGCCGTTCATGTGGACGCGCCACACCGCGGTGCCCCGTGCGATGTTGGGCAGGTAGATCGCGCCGATGCTGAAGTCCTCCGTGATGACCACATCGTCCCCGGCCTCCAGGCGCACGTCATAGACGCGGGTCACGGCCCGGTCATAGCCGAACCGCTGCCACTCCGCCTTCAGGTACATGTCGTTGTCCGTGGGCGCGCGCCAGATGTTGAACTCCATCGGCGCGTGCAGCATGTGCAGCTGGTCGTAGTTCATGATGTCGAAGCAGCCCCGCTGCTTGTTGAACACATAGCGGAAGTTCTCTCCCCGCAGGTTGATCAGGCTATCGTCCTCCTGCACCTCCAGCGCGAGCACGCCCTCGGGGTGCACCGGCGCGTCGAACTTCTGGCGGCCCACCTGTTCGAAGCCCATCACCATTCCCGCGGGCACCAGGGGCCGGTCGTAGCGCTGGGCCATTTCGAAGTACACCGCGAAGGGCAGCTTCAGTCCCTGGGGCAGCCCCAGCTGGATCTCACGTTCGCCGTGAGGCGCGATCTCCAGCAGCGCCTCCGGCACCTCGCCCCGGAAGACGTCCTTCCCGCCCCGGCGGACGGTGTAGCTCAGGGTGATGTGCTCGTTCAGCGGCGTGAAGTCCAGCATGTTGCGGACCTTGAACACCCCCGCCTCCAGGTTGACCTCGCTGATGCGTGCGGGGCGGTTCACGTTCTTGAACTCCTTCAGACCGGTGTGGGGCCGGCGATCCGGGTACACCAGGCCGTCCATGCAGAAGTTGCCGTCGTTGGGGAATTCCCCGAAGTCGCCGCCGTAGTAGTAGCGCCTGCGCCCGTCCGGCGTGCGCCCCATGTCCACGGCGTGGTCGCACCACTCCCACACGAAGCCGCCGCAGTGGCCGTCGTGGCGCTCAAAGCAGTGGAAGTAGTTCTCCAGGTCGCCGGGGCCGTTGCCCATGGCGTGGCTGTACTCGCACAGGATGTAGGGCTTGTCGATCTTCCCCTCCTCGAAGTAGCGGTCGATCTCCTCGATGGCCGGGTACATCCGGCTGTACAGGTCCAGATTGTCGTGGTTGATCTCCTCGCCCGGAGGCGGGAAGGAGGCCCGCTCGTAGTGGGTCAGGCGGGAGGGATCGTAGGCCTTGGTCCAGCGCAGCGCCTCATGCAGGTTCGCGCCCATGCCGGACTCGTTGCCCATGGACCAGATTACGATGCTGGGGCGGTTCTTGTCCCGCATCACGCTGTGCTGCACGCGGTCCAGTATCGCCTCGCAGAACTCCGGGTCCTGGGCGATGCGGTTGTAGTTTTCTTCCTTATATACGCCGTCGTGGAAGACCACGCCGTGGCACTCCAGGTCGGCCTCGCCGATCAGGTAGAAGCCGTAGCGGTCGCACATGCGGGAGAACAGCGGCGAGTTGGGATAGTGGCTGGTGCGGATGGCGTTGACGTTGTGCTGCTTCATCAGCACCAGGTCCCGCAGCATGTGGTTCTCGTCCACGGCGGGGCCCACCACGGGGTCGCTGTCATGGCGGTTCACGCCCCGGAACTTCACGTTCTGGCCGTTGATGTACACCACCCGGTTGCTCACGTGGATCTCCCGCAGGCCCACGAAGTCGGCGATGCGCTCGTTGCCGTAGCGCAGCACCAGCGTGTACAGGTTGGGGTTCTCCGCGTTCCACAGCTCCACCCGGTCCAGGTGGATGTCGATCCAGGAATCATAGGTGTGCCCGCTGGCCACCGGGTCCCCTTGGGGGTCGAACAGGTGGTAGTGCACCGAGTGGTTCTCCGGCGATTCGCCCCGCAGCTGCAAATCGATGTGCAGGTTCGCGCTGCGCAGGTCCTGGGAGAGATAGGTGTGCACGAAGTAGTCCCAGATGTGCCGGGGCTCGCGGCGCAGCAGGTACACGTCCCGGAAGATGCCGGACATGCGGAACTTGTCCTGGTCCTCCAGATAGGTGCCGTCGCACCACTTCAACACCAGCACGGCGATGGCGTTCTCGCCCGGGTGCACGTAATCGGTGATGTCAAACTCGCTGGTGGAGTGGGAAATCTGACTGTAGCCCACCATCTGGCCGTTGATCCACAGGTAGAAGCAGGAATCCACGCCCTCGAACACCAGCGTGCGGCGGCTGACCTCGTCGCCGTCCAGCTCGAAGGTGCGCCTGTACAGGCCGCAGGGGTTCTGCACCGGCACATGGGGCGGATCGTAGGGAATGGGATAGCGCACGTTGGTGTACTGATGCCGGTCATAGCCGTGCATCTGCCACACCGAGGGCACGGGGATCACGTCCGCGGGGGCGTCGTCCGTCAGGAAATCCTCCGGCACGTCCATCGGGCTGTCAAAGTAGCGAAAGCTCCACTCTCCATTCAGCGAGGTAAACCGGTCGGATTCCTGCCGCACGTCCCGGCGCGCGTCCTCCATGTGTGAATAGGGCACGTAATAGGCCCTGTTGGGCAGGGTGTTGACGTGCAATACGTGCAAGTCCTCGTGATAACCCGGCAGCTTCATCGGTGTCATCCCTCCTGGTCGTTCTCCTGTTCCGTGTCTCCGGCGTCCGGGCGCAGCGTGCAGCCCGAAAGCTCGATGTATTCGCCCTCCGACAGGGTCAGCGTCACCGACTCATGCAGCACCTCGATTCGGATCAGGTGGGCGTCGGTGCACAGTATCCCGGAATAGATGTCGTAATCGGAAAGGGGCGCCCGGTCCATCAGCTCCACCCGGTAGCAGCCCGGCTCCAGCTGGGTTCCCACCAGGTACGCGCCCTCCGGCACCGTGCCGTCCGGCTGCTGTCGCCGGGGCTCCGTGCCCAGGGGCCAGGCCTCCAGCTCCGTAAAGCTGACCCACTGGCCCTTCGTCAGGCGAATGTCGGCCTGGCCGCTGATCAGCTTGTGCAGCACCAGCGCGCCGTCGTCGGCGCCGTCGGCCCGGACCACCACGCTGGGAAACAGCGCGTCCGGGTTCTCCACCAGCGCATAGTCCCCCTCGGGGAGGTCCTCCCCCACCAGGTAGCTGCCCGGCCCGAAGTGCCGCGCGCCCTCCGCCTTCTCCAGTTCGGCGATGCGCGCGTCCAGCCGGTCCCGCAGGACATAGAGCTCCGGCAGCGTCAGGTCGGAGAAGTCAAACGCGGCCTCCGCCAGCGCGGCGCATCCCAGCGCCAGTATCATCAGCGCCAGCAACCCGGCGCGCCATCTGCTTCGCATAGCAACCTCCAAAATCGCCGGTGAACCCAGCTTGTCGTTATCACAAATATACACGAACCGGCGCAAAATGTCAACCATTGCGGGCAAAAGCGGGCGGACAAGGGCTATTTGGAGCCAAAAAACCGGTTGCCCGGCGGGAATCCGCCGGGCAGCCGGTCATGCATGATGTATTCTTCGGAAGAAATCCGTCACTCCTGCACCACCACGGTCGTGCCGGAGGGGCAGTTGTCGTAGATCCACTTGGCGGCCTCCAGGGGCAGGCGCACGCAGCCGTGAGAGGCCCTGTGGCCCAGTCCGCCGTCGCCGGGTTTGCCCTTGGGCTGGCTCACAGTGTTGGAGTGGAACAGCACGCCGCCCACGATCTGGTAGGCCCACTTGGCGTAGCAGTGGAACTGCTTGAAGTAGTACCATTCGCCGCCGGCCTTGCCGCCGGCCTGGTAGGTGCCCAGGGGCGTGGGGGTGTCCTTCTTGCCGGTGGCGCACTTGTAGGTGTGGATCGGTCCTTCATAGGTAGAGCCGGTCCACTCGCCCACGTACACCCGCTGGTCGCCCACGTCCACCACCAGCTTGTAGGGGAACACGTACTCCTCGCCCTCCAGGGCCTTGGCGGAGAACAGCACCCGCTGGGTCTGCTCGTCGGCGATGCCGGTCTCGGGCAGGCCGTTCTTGCGCTGGAAGTATTTCAAGGCGTTCTCAGACAGCGCGCCGAAGTTGCCGTCCGCGGCGTACAGGTAGTTCAGCTGGTGCAGGCGGGTCTGGACCCGCAGCGCCTCGGCGTTGGTATTGCCCTTCTTCACCGTCATGCGATAGACCTGGAACTCCCGGTCGCCGTCCACGAACTCCATCAGCGCGGGGGTGATGGTCGCGTCCGTGGCGGAGGTGTCCACCGGCACGTCCAGCGGCAGGTCGAACACCATGTCCATCTCGGCGAACATGCCCTCCGGGTTCAAGGTGGGCGTGGGAGAGGGCGTGGGCGTCACGCCGAACATCGGGTCAAAGCCGTGTATGTATTCCTTGAATTGCACGATGGCGGATTCCGTGCCGCTGCCGGACAGGCCGTCCACCTTGCCGCCGTAGAAGCCCCACATGCCCAGAACGTTCTGCACGCGGGTCACCTCGCCGCCAAACATGGTGCTGTCCTCCGAGGCAGGCACCAGCGTGGACAGGTCGGAGAAGAGCAGCTGTTGAGTGGCCGCGTCGGCGATGCCGGTATCCTCCAGGTTGTTGTTGCGCTGGAAGGCGCGGACCGCCGTCTCGGTGTTCTGGCCGAACACGCCGTCCGCCGCGTCCCGCAGGTAGCCCAGCTCGATCAGCCGGTTCTGCATGAACACGATGTACGCCATGCTGTCCTCGCCGTCCCGGTCGCCCAGCCGCAGCGTGGGATACTGCCCGGCAGCCGCCAGGGCCGCCGCCGTCGGAGCCCCTGCCTCAGCCTGGGGCTCGCCCTGCGTCGGGGGCTCCTGGCCGATCTCCACGCCGCCGAACAGCGCCTCCTGGCCCGAAATGGCCCAGCCGCACTGGGGAACCGTCATCAGCAGGACAACCAGCGTCAACACGCTCAACACGCGCCGCATTCGCATACGCACCTCCATCGGCGGGCAACGCCGCCGTTCACACACATTCATACGGACGGGCGGAAAGGACCCGCCGCGGATATTGTCAGAATCAGCAGGTCGACGGGCCGCAAGGGCCAGCCGCCCAGTAGTACCATTATAGCGCCCCATTCCGCCAAATAAACGGCGATTCCTTTAAGTTTTGTAGTATAATGCTGTCGCCATGGATCATTGCGCCGGAGCCTCCGTGGGCACCTGGATCAGCACCTCGTCCATCTCCACCACCTGGAAGCGGCAGCCGCCCAGCAGCAGCGCCGCCAGCAGCAGGATCGCCGCCAGGATAGCCGCGTGCCCGCGCTTGATCGTGCTGTTTTTCATGAAGGGAACCTCCCCTGCCCAGCGAAAACCGCCGCAGCCGCCCGACAAGTCGGGAGACTGCGGCGGCTGCGGTTTGCCGTCGCGGATTACGCGAAGGGATTCTCGCTCTTGTAGTAGCAGCCCTTGGGCTGGTTGAAGCTGATCTTCTCGATGCCCAGATACTTGAGCACCTCGAAGATGGCCTTGCCGGCATGACCGAAGGCCACCGCGCCGTGGTGCGGATAGCCGTCCTCGATCAGGACATGGCGATAGAAGCGGTTCATCTCGGGGATAGCGAACACGCCGATGCCGCCGAAGGACTGGGTGGCCACGGGCAGCACCTCGCCCTCAGCGATGTAGGCCTGCAGCACGCTGTCCTTGTTGCCCTGGAGGCGATAGAAGGTGATGTCGCCGGGAGCGATGTCGCCCTCGAGGGTGCCGCGGGTGATGTCGGGCTCTCCGCCGCCTTCAAGGCCGCGGTTCATGATCAGCTGGTACTTCATGGTGCCGCAGCTCAGACGGCACATGGGGGTGTTGCCGCAGTGGAAGCCCATGAAGGTCTCATTGTGGCGATAGTTGAACTTGCCCTCAATGCTCGCCTTGTACATGTCGGCGGGCACGCTGTTGTTGATGTCCAGCAGGGTGACGGCCTCGCCGGTCACGCAGGTGCCGATGTACTCGGACAGCGCGCCGTAGATGTCCACCTCGCAGGCGGTGCAGATGCCCATGGCGGTCAGGCGGGAATTGACGTAGCAGGGCACGAAGCCGAACTCGGTCTGGAAGGCCGGCCAGCACTTGTTGGCCATGACCACGTACTTGGCGGTGCCCTTGTTGGCCTCGATCCAGTCAAGCAGGGTCAGCTCATACTGCGCAAGCTTCGGCAGGATGCCGGGATACTTGTTGCCCTCGCCCAGCTCGTCCTCCATCTCCTTGATCTTGGCGGGGATGCGCTCGTCATTGGCGTGCTCCTTGAAGGCCTTCAGCAGGTCCAGCTCGGAGTTCTCCTGCACGTTCACGCCCAGCTTGAAGATCGGGGCGATGGGGGCGTTGCAGGCCAGGAAGTCGAAGGGGCGGGGACCGAAGGTGATGATCTTGAGATCCTGCAGGCCGAGGATCGTGCGGGCAATGGGCTCGAAGTCGATGATCTCGTTGGCGCAGTACTCAGCGTCGCCCACGGGATACTCGGGGATATAGGCCTTGATGCCGCTCAGCTTCAGGTTGTAGGAAGCGTTCAGCATGCCGCAGTAGGCGTCGCCGCGATCGGAGGACAGCACGCCGATGTTCTCCTCGGCCGCCGCGATATACATGACGGGGCCGCCGAACTTCTTGGCGATCAGGGTCTCGGGGCCCTCGGGACCGAAGTTGCCCAGGAACACGACCAGCGCGTTGATGCCGGACTTCTTGATCTCCTCATAGGCCTCGTTCACGTTGGCGTCGATGCCGCCCTCGATGATGGTCTGACACTCGTAGATGTCGAAGTTCTTCTCCTGCAGCTTGGCGACGATGGCCTTGCGGCGCTTCTCGGAAAGGGTGATCGGGAAGCAGTCGCGGCTGACCGCCACAATGCCCATTTTGACCTGCGGAATGTTGTTCATAGGTATCTCCTCCTTGCTCGGTACATAAATGCAATCTTAACCCGATAATCCAATAATAACATGCTTTACAATCATAGTCAAGGGGTTGTTTTTCTTTCTCCGAAATTCCGGCGCAAGGGCGGAAATGTGAAGAAAAGGCACAGGTTCCCCCGCTTCTCAGTAGATGCCCCGGCTGCCAGTGTAGGTGGTGCCGTCGTTCAGCGTCAGCACCGTGTACTTCGCGGAGATCCAGCAGGGCTCGCCGTAGTAGCTGCAATGGTACCAGCAGGTGCCGGTGGCGTCCTTCCTCGCGTCGCCCAGGTAGCCCAGCACCTCGCCGCCGAACAGCAGGCCGAAGATCTCGTTCTCCGTGCCGGGGCCCACCCGCATCAGCAGGTCCGTTCCCGGGTTGACGGCGCTCACCGTGCCCTCGCAGGAATGCAGATACCCGGTCTGGAAGCTCAGCGACTGGGGCAGCAGCACATCCAGGTAGTCCAGGCACACATAGCCGGTCTTGCCGTCGTACTCGGCCTCCACGAAGCAGCGGTCGTTGCCGTAGTAGGCGGCGTTGGACTGCACCCGCACCGTCGCCCCCAGAGGCACCTCGGCCAGTGCCTGCGCCTTGGTGGAGGGCGTGGCGCGCAGCGTCACGAAGCTCTGGCAGTTGACCACCTTTGCGTCCACGGGGAATTGCAGCCCCTCCGCGCCGTCCTCCCCCGCCTCGGGCGCCGGGGTGAAGAAGAACCCGCCCAGCTCGCCCTGCGCCGCTGGCGCGGCCGTGGGCGCCGGAGTCTCCTGGGGCAGGGCCTGGCCGCTGAAGCCCGCGTCGTCCGTCACATTATAAAAGCCGTTCTCGGGCAGCTCGGTCCAGTCGATCTGGACCTCCCGCATCCGCACCCACACCAGGTACGCCTCAGGCAGCTCCGCCACGTCCGTCCCCTTCAGGAAGAAGCGCAGCTCCGCGCCCTTCGAGAGCCCGCCGGGCTGGGTGGGCACGCAGAGCACGCCCTCCGCCACGTAGGGCTCCCCCTGCTCCCAATCCAGCTGCGCCACCTTCGCGTCCAGCTCCGTCTCGCCCGCCTGGGTCAGCCCGGAGAGCTGTCCGGTGAACGCGCATTCGTACTGCGTCCCCTGGTAGGGCACGCCGTCCAGCTCGCCGGCATCGCCCATGTCCATGTCGATGTAGTAGCCTTCGAAGCTGCCGTCCGCGCTGAGGTGCAGCTCGGTGTGCCACGCCCCCACGCCGCTGGCCAGATAATAGCTGCCCACCAGCTGGGAATACGAGCCCTCCGCCGAAGCGGCCAGGCTCCAGCCCAGCGCCGTGCCGGCAATGACCATCACCAGCGCGATTATCCAGTACAGTGTCCTCTTCACAGTCCTTTCACCTCATCCCCGCCGCGCTCCAGCCGCGCCGGGTCCTTTCCTTTCGTCCCTCGGGTCCCATAAAAAGGGCCGCCCCAATGCCGGGAGAGCCAAGCAGCGGCTCCCCGGGCTTTGAGACGGCCTCTTCGATCAGAAGTCCGCGTTGCCGGTGGTGCGCGGGAAGGGCAGCACGTCGCGGATGTTGGCGATGCCGGTCAGGTACATGATCATGCGCTCGAAGCCCATGCCGAAGCCGGCGTGCTCGGCGGTGCCGTACTTGCGCAGCTCCAGGTACCACCAGTAGTCCTCGGGGTTCATGCCCAGCTCCTCGATGCGGGCCTTGAGCACGTCGTAGCGCTCCTCGCGCTGGGAGCCGCCGCACAGCTCGCCCACGGCGGGCACCAGCAGGTCTGCCGCCGCCACGGTCTTGCCGTCCTCGTTCATGCGCATGTAGAAGGCCTTGATCTCCTTGGGCCAGTCGGTGACGAACACCGGCCTGCCGAAGTGCTTCTCGGTCAGGTAGCGCTCGTGCTCGGTCTGCAGGTCCTCGCCCCAGGCCACGGGATACTCGAACTTCTCGCCGGAGTTCTTCAGAATCTCGATGGCGTCGGTGTAGGAGCAGCGGACGAACTCGGCGTCGCGGACGAACTTCAGCCTTTCGATCAGGCCCTTGTCCACGAAGCTGTTCAGGAAGTTCATCTCCTCGGGGCACTCCTCCAGCACGGCGGCGATGATGTACTTCACCATCTCCTCCTGGAGGTCCATGTCCACGGCCAGATCCGCGAAGGCGATCTCCGGCTCGATCATCCAGAACTCCGCCGCGTGGCGGGGAGTATAGCTGGCCTCGGCGCGGAAGGTCGGGCCGAAGGTGTACACGTTGCGGAACGCCATGGCGAAGATCTCGGCGTTCAGCTGGCCGGACACGGTCAGCGACACGGGCTTGCCGAAGAAGTCCTTGCTGAAATCGGTCTTGCCCTCGTCGGTCAGCGGCAGCGCGTCGGGGTCCAGGGTGGACACGCGGAACATCTCGCCCGCTCCCTCGCAGTCGGAGCCGGTGATCAGCGGGGTATGCACGTACAGGTAGCCCTTGTCATGGAAGAAGCGATGGATGGCCTGGGCCGCCACGGAGCGCACGCGGAAGGCGCACTGGAACAGATTGGCGCGGGGCCTGAGGTGCTGGATGGTGCGCAGGTACTCCAGCGTGTGGCGCTTCTTCTGGAGGGGATAGTCCGAGGGGCTCTCGCCCACCACGGTGATCTTCTCCGCCTTGAGTTCAAAGGGCTGCTTGTTTTCGGGAGTCAGCACCAGCGTGCCCTCGGCCTCGATGGCCGCGCCGGTGGTGATGGCCTTGACAACCTCGGCGTAGCCCGGCAGCTTGTCAGCCTCCAGGATGATCTGGAGGTTCTTGAAGTACGTGCCGTCGTTCAGCTCCACGAAGGCGAAGGTCTTGGATTCGCGGATGGTGCGCACCCAGCCGTTCACCTTCATCTGGGGCACGTCCGCCGCGGGCATATGGGCATAAAGATCCTTGATCAGATAATGAGCCATGGTTTTTCCCTCTTTCGAGCCGATTGTCGGCCTGCTTTTCAACTATTATACTGGATTGAATGTTAACTGTAAAGCGCGGCGGCGCACATTCGGCGGCGTCCGCATCGCCCGGTGTCCGCCGGTCCCGGATTCTTTCAACCAAATTAACAAAAAGCAACCGTCATTACCGTCAAAATTGACATTCGCCGCCTTTTCAAGGGCCCGGTTCCGTGGTACAATGGAAGGGCCATGATAATGAAAACGCAACAGGGAGGTTGCCTCCTTTGAAACTGATCACCTTTACCGTCCCCTGCTACAATTCCGCGGCCTACATGGACAAGTGCATCCAGTCGCTGCTGCCCGCCGGGGACGAAGCCGAGATCATCCTGGTGGACGACGGCAGCACGGACGACACCCCTGCCATCGCCGACCGCTACGCCGCGGCCTACCCCGGCGTGATCCGCGCCGTGCACCAGCAGAACGGCGGCCACGGCTCCGGCGTCAACCAGGGCATCCGCAAGGCCACCGGCCTGTACTTCAAGGTGGTGGACTCCGACGACTGGCTGGACGGAGACGCACTGGCCGCGCTGATGGAGCACCTGCGCCGCTTTGCCCGCATGGACGAGCCCATCGACCTGATCCTGTGCAACTACGTCTACGAGCACGTGGAGGACAACACCCAGCGTGTGGTGCGCTACCGCAACACCCTGCCGGTGGACCAGATCTTCGCCTGGGAGGACGTGGGCCACTTCAACGCCACCCAGTTCCTCACCATGCACTCCACCGTGTACCGCACCGATGTGCTGCGCCAGGCGGGCATCTCCCTGCCGCTGCACACCTTCTACGTGGACAACATCTACGTCTATCAGCCCCTGCCCACGGTCCGCTCGCTGTACTACATCGACGTGGACCTGTACCGCTATTTCATCGGCCGCGCGGACCAGTCCGTGACGGAGGAGAACCTGATGCGGCGCATCGACCAGCAGATCCTCGTGACCAAGCTGATGGCGGATTCCCACGACCTGGAGGCCCTGGAGCAGGACAACCGCCGCCTCGCCGCTTACATGTACCACTATCTCTCCATCATGCTGATGATCTGCACCATCTACCTGATGCTGTCCCGCACGGAGGAGAACCTCAAGAAGTCCGACGAGCTGTGGGCATGGCTCAAGGAGACCCATCCGGCCACCTTCCGCCGCATGCGCTACCGCAGCGCCAACGTCGCCTTCCTGCTGCCCGGCAAGGCGGGCCGCGACATCGACATCTTCTTCTACAAGCTGCTGCGCAAGATTTACAAATTCAACTGAGCCGGCAGAGCCGGCAGCCATTTGCTGCCGCCTTTGAGCGCAGGGCGCTCAACCCCGATTGCTGCCGCCTTCCTGATATCAATTCCCGGCGCCATTGATTCAAGCGCCGGGGCCGGCAAGGCCGGCTGCCTCCTGCTGCCGCCTTTCTTGTATCAATTCCCGGCGCCACTGATTCAAGCGCCGGGATTTTTCGTTGGTTCGATTCGGTTTTGCTCTGGCAGTGCCGGCAACCTCCTGATGCCGCCTTTGAGCGCAGTGCGCTCAACCCCATTAGCTGCCGCCTTTCTGGCATCAATTCCCGGCACTACTGATTCAAGCGCCGGGGCCGGCAGTGCCGGCCTCCATTTGCTGCCGCCTTTCTGTTATTAATTCCCAGCGCCACTGATTCAAGCGCTGGGAATTATCGTTGATGCAGTATTGCACTGTGCTGTCAAATCGACAAGTTGGATGTTGTCGGGCTGACGCCCGAGTTTGGAGTGTGGAGTTTGGAGTTTGGAGTTACAGTAAGTCGCGCACAGACATTGTTCGATTGTAAGGCTTTTGTTCTCACGAAAACGCCTGATTTGCTGAGCAAATGACATTCCACCGTTCTCAGGCATTCTTTAACTCCACACTCAACCCTCCACACTCAACACTCAAACAAATTCCAAGTTGCTCCGCAAATTCAAAGTTCCTCCTCCCCATACGGCACGATCCCCTTCAATTCCCCGGTGCTCGCCTTGTTCATGCGGTTCTTGAACTTGCACAGGAACTGCTCCGGCTCCTGCTCCTGGTAGCCCTTTTTCTCAAAGGCTTCCCGCTCAAAGACCACCGAGTAGATGTACACGTCGATCAGGTCGCCGGTCTTGCTATCCCGCCGCTGGGTGTAGGCGGAGAGCAGCACCCGCTCCATCCGCGGGGTCACGGCAAAGAAGTGGCTGGCGCAGAACATGCCCAGGCCGAACACGCACCGGGCGTACTCCTCCCGCAGCTCCTTCTGACTCTTGTCCTTCTCCTTCAATTGGCCGGAGCTGAGCTTCACCAGCTTCCGGGTGGGCAGGTGCTCGATCTCCGGCAGGTCCAGGTCGGCCATCAGCACGCCGTCCTCGTACTCATAGCTCACGTGGAAGTCGATGGGCAGGTTCAGCGAGCCGAGCCACTTGCCGATCTTATCCTCCACCTCGTCCCCGTCCGGGGCCGTGGCCAGCTGGCGGGGGGAGTAGTCGGCGGGCAGCGTCTCGGACAGCGCGCCGATGTGCACGAAGGCGTCGGTCAGCGCGTTGTAGGCCTCCAACTCGGCCTCCAGTGCCGCCTCGTCGGGCACGCCCTTCAGCGCGCCGGAAGGCGCGCTCTTCGCCTTGGAACTTCCCTGGCTCTTCTTGTCGCCGGAGAAGTCCAGCACCTTCTTGCGGTCATAGAGCCCGGTGCCGGGGATGCTGGTGTTCAGGAACACGCCCTTCGCCCCCACGTTCGCCGAGATGCCCTTGCCGCCGATGGTGGCCGTCACGCCGGACTTGGAAAAGTTCAGCTTCAGCCCCTTGAATATCTGTATGCTCTTTCTGAAGCGCATGGTATCACTCCTTCGTCCGCTTTCGCTGCCACCATTTTACATGATTTGCGCCAAAAACACAACCCGCGCGTTTTTCATTGACTTTCCCCGCAAAATACTTTAATATAATGACAGGAACCTACAGAGCAAGGAGGTCATCCCCGTGAAGAAACTGCGCACCCTGTGCTGTGCCGTCCTGGCGCTGGCCCTGTTGTTCGCCGTCGGCGCCGCGAGGGCCGAGGCCTATTCCTACGGCACGTCCTACGACTACCTGATCGGCGCCATGGAGGTGGTCAACTGCCAGTCCTGGACGTCCCTGCGCGCCTATCCGGACTCCTACTCCACCCGCCTGCTGAAGGTGCCGCTGGGGGCGGTGGTCACCAACTGCTACTATCAGGACGACAAGTTCACCTACTGCGAATACAACGGCGTGGGCGGCTACATCCTCACCAACAACCTGTCCTTCATCTACGGCCCCGTGGGCTACGAATACCCGGAGCAGGACTACCTGGGCAACATGCAGATCGTCAACTGCCAGTCCTACGCCTCCCTGCGCAACTACCCGGACACCTCCGCCGACCTGCTGGTGCGGGTGCCCCTGGGCGACATCGTCACCAACGTGTTCTACCACGACGACCGCTTCAGCTACTGCATCTACAACGGCATCGAGGGCTACATCCTGAACCGGAACCTCTCCTGGGTCTCCGGCGGCACCAACGCCCAGGTCTACGACTCCACCTGGATCGGCGACGCCTGGATCGTGAACTGCGGCTCCTGGGCCTCCCTTCGCGAGCTGCCCGACACCTCCGCCTATCGCCTGGCCAAGGTGCCCCTGGGCGACATGGTCACCGACGCCTACTACGTCAACGACCGCTTCGCCTGCGTCACCTGGAACGGCATCGTGGGCTACATCCTGGTGGACAACCTGGGCTGGTAAACGCAGCCCGGAATGATCGGCAGAGTCCGCAGACCGAAGACGTTGAGAAAGCCTGTAAGGCAAGGCGGCAAGCCTGCAAATAAGGGAGCTTGCGCGGTTGCAAGTGACCGCCATTTGCAGGCGCAGCCAACACAGCAAGCAAGAACAGCATCCGCTTTATTCCAATCGGATGCTGTTTTTGCGTTTACAGGCTTTATCAGCGCTCTTCCCCGCAGGTCTCCAGCATCGTCTCCACCATTATCCCGTACCCCATGGCCGGGTCGTTCACCATCACGTGGGTCACCGCGCCGACAATGCGCCCGTCCTGGATCAGCGGGCTGCCGGACATGCCCTGCACGATGCCGCCGGTCACCGCCAGCAGCTCGGGGTCCGTCACCCGGATCACCATCGCCCGGGCCGCGCTCTCGTTCGCGCCGGAGAGCCGCACGATCTCGCAGTCGTACTCCCGGGCCGCGCCACCGTCCACGGTGGTCAGCAGCGTCGCCGCCCCGGTGTGCACCTGCTCCCGCGTTGCCACGGGCAGCCCTTCGGCGTACAGCCCGCCCTCCAGCGGCTGCTCTGCCCGGCCGAAGATGCCGTACTCCGTGTTCATATCAACGGTCCCCAGAGCCTCGGTCTCGCCCAGGAAGTCCCCGGTCAGTTCGCCCGGGCTGCCCTCCCGGCTGGGCGTCACGCTCACCACCCGGTTGCGATAGATGCCACCCTCGCCCACCGGCATCAACACGCCGGTGTCCACGTCCGTGATGGCGTGGCCCAGTGCGCCGAAGCGGCCGGTCTGCGGGTCATAGAAGGTCAGCGTGCCCACACCCGCGGTGCTGTCCCGCACCCACGCGCCCAGCCGGTACTGGCCGTCCCGGTCGTCCAGCGCCGGGGTCACGTCGCACTCCACCACGCCGCCGTCCCGCAGCACCGACAGCCGCGCGGGACCGCCATCCGCCAGCGCCTCGGAGAGCTGCTCGGCCCCGGTCACCGCCGCGCCGTCGACGCTCTGGATCACGTCCCCGCTCTTAAGCCCCGCCAGCCGCGCCGGGCTGGCAACCTTTCCCAGGTCGGAATTGCCGACCACCACCACGCCGCCGGTGCGCATCGCCACGCCCACGGACTGGCCGCCCGGCACCAGCCGCCGCTGGGGCTGCACCGACAGCTTCACCGTGCGCAGGGGCACCAGCCCCAGCAGCCGGAAGGTCAGCTCTCCCTCGCCGTCGTCTCCCGCCGTCAGCCGCAGCGCGCCGCCCGCGCTCCCCGGCTCCGTCTCCACCTGCGTGATCGCGCCGCCCTCGCAGCTGGTCTCCGCCCGCACCGCCGCGGAGACCGGGATCACCGTCACCGAGCCCGCGTCCAGCACCATGCGGTCCGGCAGCCGCGACAGCGTGCCGATCTGCGGCGACAGCATCAGCGCCATCAACGCCGCCGCCAGCGCCGCCGAGAGCCGCCGCCTCGCCCTCTGTCCCATGTTGCGTGCCCCCTTCTCTTCCCATTTGGCCCGCGCCGCGCATAATCGCCCGCGGGAGCAGAAACACTGTGTGCAAGGGCTTTCGCCCGCGCGCCACTTGCGGAAACGCCCGCCGCCCGAAGCCGCCGCCTTCCCAGCGGGCCAAAAGCGCCAAAGCCCGCCCCGCCGCGGTGTTTTCGCCCGATCGCATCCGGCGCAAACCGCGCCGCGAACCATCCGCTAATTTTGCCGGACGCGCCCCTCGCTATGCTGGCAAATGCCCCGCGTTGTGGGAATGCCTGCCGGTTCCGCGCCCCGGCCGCTGCGTGCCATACTTTTCCAGCATACCATGATTTTAACCTTCTTTTTCACCATTTATGCCGATTAATCCTGAAAATCGGTTGCTTATTTTTTTTAAACCGATTATAATAGTATCTGATATTGTGGAGGATTGTACGATGCGCGAAGTGAGCCGGAGGCGGCCGGATTTTTCCGCCGTGCGGGGCAGCCGCCTTGTGATCGCCCTGTCCGGCGGCGCGGATTCCGTGGCCCTGGCGGTGATGCTGGCCGAGGCCCGGGATCTGGATAATCTCACGCTGTTCGCCGCCCACGTGGACCACGCCATCCGCCCCGAGAGCGCGGAGGACGCCCTGTGGTGCCGGGAGCTGTGCGCGCGTCTGGACATTCCCTTCCACACCGTCCGCTTCGACGTGCCCGCCGAGGCCGCCCGAACGGGCGAGGGCCTCGAGACCGCCGGGCGTCGGCTGCGCTACGATTGGCTGCGCGGCCTCAAGGGCGAGCTCGGCGCGGACGCCATCGCGCTGGCCCACCACATGGACGACCAGGCGGAGACGGTGCTGATGCACCTGGCCCGGGGCACGGGCCCCGAGGGCATCGCCGGCATGGCCGAGCGCTCCGGCGACCTCTACCGCCCGCTGCTGTCCTGGCGCAAATCCGAACTGACCGACTACCTCGCGCGGCGCGGCTTCTCCTGGCGGGAGGACGCCACCAACGCCGTGCCCGACACCCCCCGCAACGCCCTGCGCCTGAACGTCCTGCCCGCGCTGGAGGATGCCTATCCCGGGGCCGTGCCCGCCATCGCCCGCTACGCCCGATCCGCCCGCCTGGAGAGCGACTTCGTCGCCGAAGCGGCGGCCCGCTGGCTGGCGGCAAACCACGTCCGGGGACCCTACGGCAGCCTGTTGACATCGCCGGAAAAGGCACACCCCGCGCTGCTGCGCCGGGCCCTGCGGCAGCTCTGCGGCACGGACACCCCCTGGGAGCGTTTGAACGCCGCCGCCACCCTGGCCGAAGCGGGCCGGGGCCGGGAGGAACTCTCCGGCGGCTGGATGGCCGAGCGCGGCCGGATGGGACTCTACCTGCTGGATCGTGCGGCCCGTCCGCCGGAGCCGGTGCCCCTCGCCCTGCCGGGAAGCACGGCGCTGCCCGGCGTGTGCGAAATCACCGCCCGCTTCGTCCCGCCGGTGCCCGTCCGGGACGATCCCCTGCGCCAGGTGCTGGACGTCGATGCCCTGGAAGGCGCGGTGCTTCGCACCCGACGGGAGGGCGACCGCATCCGCCCGCTGGGCTGCGGCGAAAAGCTGCTCTCGGACTACTTCACCGACCGCAAGCTGGACCGCCCCCTGAGGGACTGGACGCCCCTGCTGGCCCGGGGAAGGAACATCCTCTGGGTGTGCGGCATGGGCATTTCCCAGTCCGCCGCCATCGGCGAAGGCACCCGAAGGGCCGTGGCGCTGACCTGTTGTTATTCCTACAAAACCCAACCGACAGACAAATGACGAAATGATGAGGAGGACACGACCATGGAGAAGGACATCGCAAGGGTATTGCTTTCACAGGAGCAGATCCAGACCCGCGTCGAGGAGATGGGCAGGCAGATCGCCTGGGACTATCGGGGCAAGAACCCCGCCATGGTTTGTATTCTGAAGGGCGCGGTCATGTTCTACACCGACCTGCTGCGCGCCATGCCCATCCAGCTTTCCATGGATTTCATGGCGGTTTCCAGCTACGGCAAGCGCACCAAGTCCAGCGGCGAGGTGGAGATCCGCAAGGACCTGTCCACCTCCATCGAGAACCGCCACGTCATCATCGTGGAGGACATCATCGATTCCGGCTTCACCCTCACCTACCTCACCCGCATGCTGGCCGCCCGCGGCGCCGCCTCCATCAAGGTGTGCACGCTGCTGGACAAACCCAGCCGCCGCGCGCCGGGCATCACGCTGAAGTCCGACTATTCCGGCTTCGTGGTGGGCGACGAGTTCGTGGTCGGCTACGGCCTGGACTATGCCGAGGCCTACCGCAACCTGCCCTACATCGGCGTGCTGAAGCCCGAGGTCTACGAAAACAACTGACCGGCCCAAGCGTCTGCCGGCAAAAAAAACTATGACGGGCCCACGGCCCGTCCGGCAAACCATCCATCGTCACCCCGAAAGAGAGGACAGCTGACTTGAACAAGAAACCACTCCGGAAAGCGCTGCAAGGGCCGCTGATGTACCTGCTGATCCTGGCCGTCATACTGCTGATGGTCCACATGCTCAGCGAGGGCACCCAGCCGACCACCGAATCCATCAGCTACTCCGCCCTGCTGGAATGGGTGGAGGCCGACCTGCGTCACAGCCAGGGCGAGAGCCTGCCCGCGAATCTCCAGGGCAAGACGCTGGGGCGGGTGGTCATCCAGTCCAGCACCCTGACGGCCGTCACCGAGGAAAACCTCGCCTCCTTTGAGGTCACCGGCCACTACGACATCCAGTGCGTCCTCCCCAGCGAAGCGCAGTTCTACGCCGACGTCAACGCGATCTACGAGGCCGTGCTGGGCCGCGTCGTCAGCCCCACGGAATACGACTTTGAGATCGCCTCCCGCCTGCCGGCGCAGCCCGCCTGGTGGGTGGAGTGGGTGCCGCTGCTGGTCACCGTCATCCTGTTCGGCCTGCTCTGGTACTTCCTGATGCGCCAGCAGGCGGGCGGCGGCAAGGGCGTCATGAACTTCGGCCGCTCCCGCGCGAAGATGACCGACCCCAACGGCAACAAGGTCACCTTCAACGACGTGGCCGGCGCGGACGAGGAGAAGGAGGAGCTCAAGGAGATCGTCCAGTTCCTCAAGAACCCCCAGCGCTTCACCAAGGTCGGCGCGCGCATCCCCACCGGCGTGCTGCTGGTGGGCCCCCCCGGCACGGGCAAGACGCTGCTGGCCCGGGCCGTGGCCGGCGAGGCCGGCGTGCCCTTCTTCACCATCTCCGGCTCTGACTTCGTCGAGATGTTCGTCGGCGTCGGCGCCAGCCGCGTGCGCGACCTGTTCGACCAGGCCAAGAAGAACGCCCCCGCCATCGTGTTCATCGACGAGATCGACGCGGTGGGCCGCCAGCGCGGCGCGGGCCTGGGCGGCGGCCACGACGAGCGCGAGCAGACCCTGAACCAGCTGCTCGTGGAGATGGACGGCTTCACCCACAACGAGGGCGTCATCGTCATGGCGGCCACCAACCGCAGCGACATCCTCGACCCGGCGCTGCTGCGCCCGGGCCGCTTCGACCGCCGCATCGTGGTGAACTATCCCGACGTCAAGGGCCGCGAGGAAATCCTCAAGGTCCACTCCCGGGGCAAGCCCCTGGGCGAGGACGTGGACCTGGCCGTGCTGGCCCGGCGCACGCCCTACTTCACCGGCGCGGACCTGATGAACGTGATGAACGAAGCCGCGCTGCTGACGGCGCGCCAGAACCGCGAGGTCATCCACATGGACGCCATCGAGGAGGCCATCACCCGCGTGATGGCGGGCCCGGAGAAGAAGTCCCGCAAGGTGACGGACATGGACCGCAAGCTGGTGGCCTACCACGAGGGCGGCCACGCCATCGTGGCCCACTACATCCCCGAGTGCGACGACGTGCACGAGATCACCACCATCCCCCGCGGCTCCGCCGGCGGCTACACCATGTACCTGCCCCAGGAGGAGTTCCACTACGTCACCACCGCCCGCATGAAGGCCCAGATGGCCAGCGCCATGGGCGGCCGCGTGGCCGAGGCGCTGATCTTCGGCGACATCACCACCGGCGCCTCCAGCGACATCAAGTCCGCCACGGAGATCGCCCGCAGCATGGTCACCGAGTACGGCATGAGCAGCAAGCTCGGCCCGGTGTTCCTGGGCACTGAGCACGAGGTGTTCCTGGGCAAGAGCTTCTCCCAGCAGAACTCCGGCTTCTCCGAGATGGTGAACACCGACATCGACACCGAGGTCCACGCCCTGCTCCAGGAGGCCTACAACCGCGCCGAGAGCATCCTCTCCGAGCACATCGACCAGCTTCACGGCCTGGCCAAAATCCTGATCGAGAAGGAGAAGATCGACCGCGCCGAGTTCGTCGCCTTCATGGATGGCAAGCCCGAGCCCGCCGCCGAGACCACCTTCGTGGAGGACGCGCCTGTCTCAGATACCCCCTCCCCCTTCGAGCCCGACGACGAGTACCACCCCGACGACTCCCTGAAGAACATCGGGCTGTAAACATCAAAAAGGATACACGACAACGCCCGCCGCGCATCGCGCGGCGGGCGAAACTATATCCGTTTCTCAAAAGCCTTCCCACTGGAATACTTAATGCCGGAAAACAGTCCGGCAAATCGTCCCCCAAAGCCTTCCCCCTTAGGGGACCGAACGCCCGGAAAACACTCCCGTGGACCGTTCCCCAAAAGCCTTCCCTCTTGGAAGCCCGAACGCCCGGGAAACAGTCCGGCAAACCGTCCCCATAGCCTTCCCCCTTGGGGAAGGCTGCTGCCGCACTCTCCTTCCAAAGCCTTCCCCCTTGGGGGACCGAACGCCCGGAAAACAGTCCAGTGGACTGTTTTTAGTGAGGTCGGGCCGGCAGGCCCACGGAATGGTGGATTTCGGCGGAATTGCTTGCAATTCTGTCGAAAGACGTCCGCCGCCCATACCAGCACAATATTGCTGCGAATTCCCGGCTGATTGTCGTCTGGTAAAGCCGTTCTTCGTCTCCATCGCTTATCTTGTGAAAATTCGACCTCATCCGTCAGCCCTGCGGGCTGCCACCTTCCCCAAAGGGGAAGGCTGCTGCCGCACCGTCCTTCCAAAGCCTTCCCCCTTGGGGGACCGAACGCCCGGAAAACAGTCCAGTGGACTGTTTTTAGTGAGGTCGGGCCGGCAGGCCCTCGGGCCGGCAGGCCCACGGAATGGTGGATTTCGGCGGAATTGCTTGCAATTCTGTCGAAAGACGAATGAGGTCGTTTGCCAGGCAAGCCCACTATCTCACTTGCATCATCTGTTCTATCCGCCACCTATAACAACACAATCTTGCCGCGGATTCCCGGCTGATTGTCGTCAAGTTAAGCCGTTCTTCGTCTCCATTACTTATCTTGTGAGAGTTCGACCTCATCCGTCAGCCCTGCGGGCTGCCACCTTCCCCAAAGGGGAAGGCTGCTGCCGCGCCGTCCCCAAAAGCCTTCCCCCTTGGGGAAGGTGGCCGAGCGAAGCGAGGTCGGATGAGGTCGTTATCTCCCATCGTCGGATGAGGTCGTTATCTCCCAGCGTCGGATGAGGTCGTTTCATCCAAACGACGGATAACTCGCATTCTCGCAAGCCATGCGCAAGAGAACCAAGGCACAGCTTTTCTTGGCGGCATGTTTCCAGAACAAAAACTTCGGCGCTCGCCCACGCTGCGGTCGAGCTGCCTCGTTTTAGAGTCTGTTTCTAAAATGCCTGAAGCGCATTTTCGGCGTATTAGACTGCATTTCTGCGTTGATTTCCCTTGACTTAGCCCCGCTAAGCCTGCAGGAAATCGCCTTGAAATGCAGCCAAATCCACTCGAAACTGCATTTCCCTGCATTTAGAAACACACTCTAATCGTTCTTTGAAACATGCCGCCGTTTATGCAGCCATCAGCGACCCATGAGAATTGGAGTCAGCACGGTGAATAAATACCTTCCCACCTATCTGCTGTGAAACAACCTCTGAACCCGATACCACAGCCCCGTGAAATCAAGTCTCAGGCCTCCGACGAGCACGGCCAGGAGGAGCGTCAGCGCGGCGCACGTGGCGATCAAGATGAGGCTGAACCGCATCGCGCTGCGGCCCGAATCGACGAATACCGGGTCCTGGGCCAGGTGAAAGCGCAGCGGGTCGCTCACGCAATAGAGGACATCGACCTCCGTCCCCGCTGGGAACCGCTCCCGATCCATTTGGTTCGGGTATTCGGCGCGATACTTCCGGCCATCGGCGGTGAATTCCACGACGGGTTTCCAATACACGTGGACGCCGCGCCGCCCGTTCCGACGCTCACCGCGCGCGTAATCGACGATCGTTCCCGTCGCGCGCGTGTTTTCGGTTTCGCTTCTTTGGCGCGTCTCCCGCTTCGTTTGAAGGCTCATGATCAGGAGCAGCCAGCCGACCCACGAGGTCGCGGCAAAGAAGGCCAGCATTTTGAGAAGCATGGCGAATTCCCTCCATTGCGCCTATCGCAGCGCGTCCACTTCGGTCAGGACTTTCCCGATGCTGTCATGGAACACGAGGTCAGCCTCGCCGTCCATCAGGGTCTTGCTCTTGTTGATGATCACGAGGCGCCCGCCGCTGAACTGACGGGCCAGCCCCGCCGCCGAGCCGACCTGCAGGGAGGTCCCCCCGATGATCAGCAGGTCCGCGTCGCGGATCATGCGGCGGGCGTTGTCGTGGGCCTCCTTCGGCAGGAACTCCCCGTACAGGGTCACGTCCGGGCGCACAATCCCGCCGCACCGCGGGCAGCGGGGCTTGCCCGCGCTCTCGAAGATGAAGTCCACGCCGTAGGCGGCGTTGCAGACGGTGCAGTGATTGCGCCACGTCGTGCCGTGGATCTCCTGCACGTTGACGCTGCCGGCCTTCTGGTGCAGGCCGTCGATGTTCTGCGTGACGACGCCCGCCAGCCTGCCCTCCTGCTCCCATTTGGCGAGGGTTTTGTGCGCGGCGTTGGGCGCCACGGCCCGCGCGTCCAGATGGCTGCGGTAGTAGTCGAAGAACACGTCCGGCTCGTTCCGCAGGCATTCGAAGGACAGGAGGTACTCCGGCTGGTAGCGGGCGAACCGCTTCTCGGTCCTGTGGTACAGGCCGTCCTTGCTCCTGAAATCGGGGATGCCGCTCTCCGTGGACACGCCCGCGCCGCCGAGGAACACCGCGGAGGCGGAACTGTCGAGCATGACCCGGAAGGCCGAGAGCTTCTGGTCGTCTGTCATGCGATTGAAGGGATGCTTCATACTTTATCCTCCCTGCGGCGGTCATGGCACGACGGACTCGCGTCGACGGTCAAAATCTTCGGCGCTCATTTGCTGGTCAAATCCTGGTACAGCTTCATCAGGTGGGCGACGCAGGAGGATTCGGATTTCCACGCTGGGTCGTCCTTGCTGAATCCGTAGGCCGCCATGACGGCTATATCGTTCTTCTGGTGGGCTGTGAGCAAATCCCCAAAAAGATACATTCTATCGCTATACAAATCTGCGAAAGAAAATTCCGAGTATTTGGCTCTCGCGTCGAGAATTGCTTGAGCAGTTTTTTCGATTGCCTTGATCTGTTCTTTGGTCGGCGTTGGCCAAGGGAAATTGTTATACACGATAGCACCAGAATATTGAAAACGCATTTCAAGTCTTCCGCAAACTACCTTTGTCCATGCCATATGTACATCTGATGTCAGTACGCCAAAGTGATACAGCGAAGCATCTGGTATGATCAGCAGTTTATTGCTTGCAATCGCACCATTTTCAAGATAGCCAATAGGGATGTAGCGACGCTTTTCTGACGACACTTCGGGAATGCACAAGCATGGCCGGTCCGTTTGAGGCGAAGAAAAGAACCGATATGGCATGTCCGCCAGCGCCCGCGTAGGCGTGGCGGAACTCTTTAATCTCATTTCTCTTACCGCATCAAGCCTGCGCATAATCTCTTTATTCTTGAAATACACAGTGGGAGAAACATCTTTAAGCCATAAGCAATACCTGACCTCATTGTTATTTATAAAGTCCTTCGAGCCAATGTATCTCCTGATGCAAAAATCGAGGTTTGGATCGGAAGCCAATATTTCAGCGCGTTCTTCTTCTGTGAGAATCAAATTGCCGCCATCAGATGGTTTGTTTCCAGCTGTCATTCTCGGTGCGTCGCAGATGGGCGCTCCCCTTCCCTCGATCAGCACATTTGGCGCTTCGATCAGATAAGGATTGATGGTGGACACTTCACGCGGAACACCGTATGAATTGAACAATTTTATATGCGCATGAACACTCTCATCTACGATACTGATAATCACGCAATGGACATGAGCTTTCTGGTTTGATTCACTATCCCAGCGAAAAGTCGTATGGGCAAACAGAATTTTCATCCGGTATTCATTCAACAGCTTATTCCAGAGCGCAGCGACCTGCTCTCCTTGTGTTATGCTATTCGTTGAAACGAATGCAGCACGAATTGAGGTATTCTGAATTAATGCAGCAGTTTTGTAGTACCAAGCACCAACATAGTCGATGCTGTTCACGCGTTTGCCCTTGCCAAAAACTGCTACAGCCTCATTTTTCTGCACTGATGACATCTTGGAAGCCCCCACAAACGGCGGGTTCCCCATGATGTAATTCAGCTTGTCCTTCTCCACCACGTCGGCCCAATCCAGGCGCAGGGCGTTGCCCTCCACGATGTTCGCGGCGGTTTTCAGGGGCAGGAAGTCCAGCTGCATGTGGACGATATCCTCGGTCTGCTTCATCATCTGGCTCTCGGCGATCCACAGCGCCGTGCGGGCGACGGTCACGGCGAAGTCGTTGATCTCGATGCCGTGGAACTGGGTGATGCTCACCTTGATGGGGTTGCGGACGATGCCCATCACGATCTGGCCGCCGGTGATGCCCAGTATCGCCCGGTTCTCCAGCTTCCGCAGGCACAGGTAGCTCTCGGTCAGGAAGTTGCCGCTGCCCGCCGCCGGGTCCAGGAACTCCAGCGACGCCAGCTTGTCCTGGTAGGCCTCCAGCCTGCGCACGCGGGTCCGCTGCACGGGGTCGGCGAGTATGGCCTCCAGCTCCGCCGTCAGCTCGTCCAGGAACAGCGGGTCGATGACCTTGTGGATGTTCTCGATGGACGTGTAGTGCATGCCGCCGCTGCGGCGGGTCTCCGGGTTCAAGGTGCTCTCGAACACCGCGCCGAAGATGGTGGGGCTGATCTCCGACCAGTCGAAGTCCTCGCTGGCGTCCCGGAGCAGCAGCCGATGGATCTCGTCCGTGATGGGCGGGATCTCGATGTTTTCATCCCTGAACAGGCCGCCGTTCACATAGGGGAACGCCGCCAGCAGCGGGTCGTCGTCGGCCAGGTAGGGGTCGCGTTCCTCCGGCTTCTGGTCCAGCACCCGGAACAGGTTCACCAGCGCCTTGCGGGTCTGCTGGGGGGTGTGGGCCTTGATGTAGTCGTGGAACGCCAGGTGGCCGAAGATTCCGGCGTCCTCGGCGTACAGGCAGAACACCAGCCGCACGCACAGCGCGTTCAGGCTCTTCAGCGTGCGCTCGGCGGCGGGGTCCTTGTATTGCTTGAGCAGCGCGTCGTACAGCTTGCCCACCAGCCGGCCCGCGTCCAGGCTGATCTCCATCTCGCGGCGCAGGGCCTCGCTGCCGGTGTCCACCAGGAATTTCAGCCGGTGGCACTCCTTCTCCAGGTCGGCCAGCCGAATGACCTGCGCCTCGTTCTGCGGGTGGTCCATGTCGTACACGCGGAACTCCTCGAAGTTGCAGGTCACGATCCAGCGCGGCACGGCCTGGCGGCCCTTCTCCCGCAGCAGCGCGTCCACGTAGCGCAGCGCCTGCTGGATCGGCGAGAGCATGGAACCGTCGCTCTGGCGGATGGCGGCGGTCAGCGACTTGCCCAGGGACTTCTGCTCGATCAGCACGTGGGTCTCCGGGATGGAGCCGTCGATGAAGGAGGTGTGGTCCAGGTGCACCTGGTCCTCGAAGGTGATGACCTCCGTGGCGTGCTCCACGCCCAGCACGTCGGAGAGCAGGCTCAGCCAAAACTTCTGGGATTCGCCCTTCTCGTAGCCCTTGCCCGTCCATACCTCGACAAAGTGCCTGGCGGCGGCGCGCCGCTCCACATCCGACATCGTTCGCAGCTTCATGCGGGTCACACTCCTGTGGTTGATGGAATGATTATACCAAAAAAGCGCCCGGCGTTCAACCGCGCGGGCGGAAAGAAAGGGGCGGGGCAGCTTGCGGAAATCGACCTCATCCCTCGGTTCTGTAAGCGGGCATGGCTCTGTCGAATTCGACCTCATCCGTCGGTTCTGCGGGCGGGCATAGCTCTGTCGAATTCGACCTCATCCGTCAGCCCTGCGGGCGGGCATGATTCTGTGGAATTTGACCTCATCCGTCAGCCCTGCGGGCTGCCACCTTCCCCAAAGGGGAAGGCTTTGGAATCCCCTGTCGCTCTTCCCACGAAACCGTCCTCCAATAGCCTTCCCATCGGAAAACCGAACGCATGAAGAAAGAGTCCGATGGACCGTCCCTCCAAAAGCCTTCCCCTTTGGGGAAGGTGGATTTCGGCGGAATTGCTCGCAATTCTGTCGAAAGACGGATGAGGTCGTATGCCACACAAGCCTTCCCCAGCGACCGGAGGGAGCGGTTCAGGGGACGGTGGATTTCCCGGACAATGCTTGCATTGTTCCGGGAAAGACGGATGAGGTCGCCTCCTCCCAACGAAACATAAACTCCCCCTCCCCCTCCCAAAACCAAGGGGCTCCCCGCGTCGGAGGAGCCCCGTCATCATCTTTCAGCCGTCACAGCTTGGAATACCCGAAGCTGTTCACCAGCGCATCCAGCCGCTGGCCCGCCTTGCACCAGGGGCAGTCCACGGCGTCGCAGGAGCGGTAGTCCGGCAGGTCGTTGGGGTTGAACAGGCTGTGCACGGGCAGGTCGCCCATGTGGTCGATGGTGGCGAATATGGAGGCGATGCCCACGGCGGTGCCGCCGTAGTAGGCGATGGTCTCCAGGGCGGACTTGGCCGTGTAGCCGGTGGACACCGAGGCCATCAGCACCAGCACCTTCTTGCCCACGATCATCGGCGCGGTGTTTTCGCGGAAGATCAGCTGGCTGCCCACGGTGCGCTCCGGCGTCATCACGTACATGTCCTGGTTCTGGTTGATGTTCATATAGCCGGTCTTTGTCATTTCGCTGGCCATGCAGGAGGCGATCACCTCGGTGCCGTCCAGGCACAGGATCGTGTCGATCATGGTGCTGCTCTTGAACGCGCTGGCCAGCTCCTGCGCCACCTTGCGCGCCTCGGACAGGCAGAACTTTTGGCTGGTGACGTCGATATAATAGTTGATGTGGCTGTGTCCCGTGGCAAAATGCCCCTTCATGACCTTCAAGAGGATGTCTGCCTTCGATGTGGGATGCTTGATCATTTCCAGGCCCATGGTGTTCCTCCTCTTCCCGGGGCCGCGCCCCGTCGCATATCTTCTCTACCATTTTAACATGTTTACTAAAATTTTACAACCTTTTTCCGCCGCCGTCGGCAACTTTTTCCACGATTTACCGTCAAACCCCTATCCGAAAACCGGCCTGCAAGGGTGTATAATGAGGTAAGGAGGTGAGCCCCATGGCATTGAGATTCGGCAGAAACTATTCCGCGGTCAGCGAAGAGCTGTTCGCCGCGATTGCCGCCTACATCGACGAGGTCTACGCGGGCGCTCCCGCCGACGCCCTTCACGACCCCAACCGGGCCCGCTTCTCCGGGGCGACCCTCCCCGCGGACGCGCTCGCGCCGGAAGCGCCCACCTTCGAGGACAGCGGCTTCGGACCGGAACCCGCGCCCTTTGAAGACGGCGGCTTTGCTTCGGAATCCTCTCCCCTTGGGGACGACGACTTCGACCTGGAGCTCTCCCCCGGCCCGATCGCCGACGATTTTGGCTTCGAGTCATCATCCGGTTCGATGGCCGACGGCTTTGACGACGCGCCGCCCGTGGCCGCACCCCTTCCCCGGGAGAGCGAACCCTCTCCCCCGCCGAATGCCGCGCCTCGCCGGGGTGAGGCGGAAGCGCCCCGGAGTGAGTCTCTTCGCAGGGCCGAGTCGCTCCGCAGGCCGCAGGACCGCGAGGCGGAAATCGCGCCTCGCCGCGCCATGGCCTCGCGGGGGCTCGGCAGGCTGTTCCGCCGTCCCGAGCCAGACGCCGCCCCCATGGAGAGTCTGGAGGCCATGCTGGCCCAGATCGACGAGAGCTTCGGGCAGACGCTGCTGCGGCGCATCGACGAGCGCCACCTCACCGACGCCCAGTGCTACAAGCGGGCCAACGTGGACCGGCGTCTCTTCAACAAGATCAAGAACAACCCGGACTACCGCCCCGGCAAGCAGACGGTGCTGGCCTTCGCCATCGCCCTGCGGCTCTCCCTGGAGGAGACCCGGGACCTGCTGATGAAGGCGGGCTACGCCCTGTCCCACAGCAGCAAGTCCGACATCGTCGTGGAATACTGCATCCTCAACGGCATCTATGACATCATCGAGATCAACCAGGTGCTGTTCCGGCTGGACCTCCAGCCGCTGGGATACTGATCGCGGAAGGAGCTGAGCACATGATCTACACCCCCCTGACCATCGACGCGCTGAAGTGCGCCTGGGACGCCCACCTGGGCCAGCTGGACAAGAGCGGCCTGCCCTACATCTTCCACCCCTATCACCTGGCCGAGCAGATGGACGACGAGGTCAGCTGCGCGGCGGCGCTGCTGCACGACGTGGTGGAGGACACCGACGTCACCCTGGATGAGCTGCGCCGGCGCTTCCCCGCCGAGGTGACGGACGCTGTGGCGCTGCTGACCCACGCGGACGGCACGGATTACTTCGACTATGTGCGGGCCATCTGCGCCAATCCCGTCGCCAAAAAGGTCAAGCTGGCCGACCTGGCCCACAACTCCGACCAGTCCCGGCTGGCCTGGGCCAACGTCTCCCCGGAGCGCTTGCGCCGCCTGCGGGAGAAGTACGCCCGCGCAAAGGAGCTGCTGGAGGAGTAGCACGTGCTCCAGCCACTTTCCCCGCGCCGTTACGGCGTTGGGGTTTTTTTATGGTGCGCGCCTGAACGAACGGAGGATTTTTTCGTTGCGGCGGATGCCTCACAGCAGCGGTTTTACAATCATTTGAAAAAGCGAAAAATGTCGCCTGCCAGGCGACCACGCCGACCTCCATTGAGGCTATAATACAACCATCGAACGGGAAAACCCCGGGAACAGGAGGACAAAAACATGAAAAAGAATCTGACTGAGCTGGTCTTCATACTCGACCGCAGCGGTTCCATGCAGGGCCTGGAGCAGGACACCATCGGCGGCTTCAACTCCATGCTGGAGCGCCAGAAGGCCGAACCCGGCGAGGCGCTGGTCTCCACAGTGCTGTTTGACAACGAATGCCAGGTCATCCACGACCGGGTGGACATCCAGAACGTCAAGCCCCTGACCGACAAGGAATACTACGTCCAGGGCTGCACCGCCCTGCTGGACGCCATCGGCGGGGCCATCCACCACATCGGCCTCGTGCACAAGTACGCCCGGCCCGAGGACGTGCCCGAGCACACCCTGTTTGTCATCACCACCGACGGCATGGAGAACGCCAGCCGCAATTACTCCAGCAACGAGGTCAAGAAGATGATCCAGCGGGAGAAGGAGCAGTACGGCTGGGAGTTCCTGTTCCTCGGCGCGAACATCGACGCCGTGGAGACCGCCGGCCGCTTCGGCATCTCCGCCGACCGCGCCGTGAACTACCACGCGGACAGCGAGGGCACCCGCCTGAACTACGAGGTGCTCAGCGACACCATCTGCGAGGCCCGCTGCGGCGCCCCGTTGGACGCCGACTGGAAGGCCCGCATCGACCGGGACTTCAAGGCCCGCCGCACCCGCCGGCGCTGATCCCCGCCGGGAGATCGGCCAATCCCCGCCCGGGAGGGTATGCATTCCCCGCCCGGGCAGGTTGCCCGCTGTCGTGTCATCCTGAGCGAAGCCGCGATAGCGGCGCAGTCGAAGGATCTTCGTTCCCCGCGCCGCTTCACCGGGCATAAAAAAGACAGGATGTACTCCCGCCATCACCAAAATGATTGTCGACGTGTTCCTGCGGAACCCGACGACCCGGAAAACGTTCCGTTTTCCTAATCATGTACAATTCCAACAAAGGGCCGCCCCAGCCTCGGCTGGGACAGCCCTTCGTTTTATTTCATTATCCCTCGGAACGCGAGAAAACTGCTTCGCCTACAGGCCATGCGCGCTTATTCCGCGCCGACCTCCCCGGAAGCCGGCACCTGCGCCGGCGCGGGTTGCTCCCGGTTCTCCGGGACCTTCGGCTCCTGCGCGGGCTTCGCTTCCTTTACGAGCTTCGCCTCACCCTCCTGGGGCCTTGCTTCCTTCACGGGCTTCGCCTCACCCTCCTGGGGCCTTGCTTCCTTCACGGGCTTCGCCTCGCCCTCCTGGGGCTTCGCTTCCCTCGCGGGCTTCGCCTCACCCTCCTGGGACTCCGGCTGACGGTTCTCACGGCCGTGCCGCTCCCGGGGCTGGCGCTCCTGGCCCTCCTGCTCCGGCGCGCCTTCGCCGCGTCCGCCGCGGCCGCGCCTGCGCCGGTGCTCCCGTCCCTCGCGGGGCTCCCTGGGCTCTCTCGGTTCGCGGGACTCGCGACCCTCCCTGGGCTCCCTGGGTTCGCGAGCCTCCTTCGGTTCCCTGGGCTCGCGGGGCTCCTTCGGTTCCCTGGGCTCGCGGGGCTCCTTGGCCTCCTTGGGCTCCCTCTGCTCCCGGGCCGGGACCGGGGTCGCGCCGCCGTTTTCCTTCAGCTTCTCCAGGAACTGGTCGGTGCTCAGGTTCTTGGGGGCCTTCTGGTGGGGATAGCGCTTCTTCTTCGCATCCTCGCCGTTCTCCTCCGCCTCCGGCGCGGGCTCCGGCTGGGGCCTGCCCCTGCGGGGATGCCGGTCCTTCGGCGTCTCTCGGATGGCGGCGGCGTCGTCCGGGCCGGGGCGGCGCACGTCGTCGATGGCGTATTCCTTCACATCGAAGCTGTCGTCGTCCATGCGGATGCGCACCTTGATGGTCTCCTTGATGCAGTTGATCTCGGTGATCACGCCCACGCCGTCCGGGGTCACCACGTCCTTGCCCACCCGGGGCACGCGCTTGAGCACCTGCTCGTAGTTCTCCTGCTCGTATTTCAGGCAGCACATCAGCCTGCCGCACTGGCCGGAGATCTTGGTGGGGTTCAGGGACAGGTTCTGCTCCTTGGCCATCTTGATGGACACAGGCTGGAAGTCCCCCAGAAACGCGCCGCAGCAGATCTGCCGCCCGCAGGAGCCCAGGCCGCCCAGCATCTTCGCCTCGTCGCGCACGCCGATCTGGCGCAGCTCGATGCGGATCTTGAACACCGAGGCCAGGTCCTTCACCAGGTCGCGGAAGTCCACGCGCCCGTTGGAGGTGAAGTAGAATATGATCTTGCTGTTGTCGAAGGTGTACTCGACGCTCACCAGCTTCATGTCCAGCTTGTGGCGGGCGATGCGGTCCTGGCAGATGGAGAAGGCCTCCTTCTCCCGCTTTTCGTTGTTCTCCGCCCGGCGGATGTCCTCCTCGCTGGCCACGCGGATCACCTTTTTCAGCGGCGTGACGATCTGGGCGTCGTTCACCGTGCGCGACCCAGTCACCACCTCGCCGAACTCCACGCCCCGCGCGGTCTCCACGATCACGCACTCTCCCGGCCGGGGCCAGATGCCGTTGGGGTCGAAATAATATACCTTGCCCGCCTTCTTGAAGCGGACGCCGATTACCGTTGCCATGAAAGCTTAGTCCTCCCGGTCTTGCCTGTGTCGATCAAATTAAAATACATGTTTTCCAGCGCGTTGGGCCACGAAACGTTGCTGCCCAGCTGCATCCGCGCCAGCAGCACGCCCTTCAGCAGCGCTTTTCCGTCGATTTTGCACCGCGCCAGGCGCTCCGCGTCGGCGCTCTGGTAGGGCTTGGCGCCGCTCTGCACGGCCATCAGGTCCCGCGCCCACAGCTCCATGATGTCCAGCATGCTTCCCTCGAGGCCCTTGTCCTCCTCCAGGCCGGCGGCGGCCCCGGCCACGCTGGCCGCGTCCTTCAGCGCCTCCAGCGAGGCGATCACCCGCTCCCGCAGGGCCAGGTAGTCCCCGTCCGCGTCGATCTCCAGCGCGCGACCCACGGAACCCTGGGCCATGCCGGCCAGCTGTGCCGCCCGCCCGGGCTCGATGCCCCGGGATACCAGCACTCCGGCGCAGTCCTCCACGCTCAGATCGCCGAAGCGCACCGTCTGGCAGCGGGACACGATGGTACTCAAGAGTCCGCCCGGCGCGTCGGTGATCAGGAAGAACATGGCGTCCCCGGAGGGGCTTTCCAGCGTCTTGAGCAGCGCGTTCTGGGCGCTGGGGCTCATCTTCTCGGCCTGCTCGATCATCACGATGTGCCTGCCGCCCTCGTAGGGCCGCAGCGCCAGCGCGTCGATCAGGTCCCGTATCTCCTCCACGCCCAGCGTCTTCTTCTCGGGCCGCAGCACCTTCACGTCCGGGTGGGTGCCGTTCAGGAACCGCTTGCAGGCCGGGCAAACGCCGCAGGGCTTCTGCGCCGCGGAGCAGACCATGGCCTGGGCGAACAGCCGCGCCATCGTGCGCTTGCCGGAGCCGTGGGGCCCCACGAAAAGCAGGGCATGAACAATGCGCCCGGCTTGAACCGAACGCATCAGCTGTTCCATTTTGTCGCCGTAACCCACAAATTCGGACAGTTTCAACGCAAACCTCAGATCTTGGTAAACTGCTCCACGTCCAGCACGAAGATCGTCGCGCCGCCCACGGTCACTTCCACGGGATAGGGCATGTACACCCCGGTGGTCCCGGAGATCGGCGAAGGCGTCGTGGCAATCTGCTTGCGGCTCTTGCACACCTTTTCAATCACGCTCATGGCGTTGGGCAGCTGCTCGTCCTCCACGCCGACCAGCAGCGTGGTGTTGCCGGAACGGAGGAAACCGCCCGTCGTCGCCAGCTTCGTCACCCGATAGCCCTCCGTCATCAGGTTGTTGATCAGCCTGGAGGCGTCTTCATCCTGAACGATGGATATGATCAGCTTCATTGGGGAATCCTCCTCAATCCATTTTATTAAATACATTATACACGAGATTCGCCGATTATGCAACAGTTTTTCCCCCGGGCCGCGCCCGCCCCGGCGGCGTCCGGCGAAACTCCACCCTTTTAATTCCGGCCAATCCCGGATACGGGCTTGTCAAGGGCCGCAAAATGTCATATAATGTTAACATGAAATGTTTTCTTTAAGAAAGGCGTGATTCCCCGTGAAAAAGCTCGCGCTGCTGCTGGCCCTCGTGCTGCTGCTGACCAGCTTCTCCGCGCTGGCCGACGTGAAGATCGGCGACACCAGCGAGGAGGTGCGCTACCTGCAATGGCTGCTGATCGAAACCGGCTGGCTCTTCTCCAAGGCGGACGGCGTCTTCGGCGCCAAGACCCAGGAGGCCGTGATGAACTACCAGCGCTACAAGGGCATCGAGCCCACCGGCGTGGCCGACGACTGGCTGATGGAGCAGCTCGACCACGACCGCATCCGCCTGGACCAGGAGCACTACGGCCCCGGCTACTACCAGGCCTACGAGGGCGACTACGTTCCCCCCTTCCCCACCGGCCCGGACGTGCTGGAGGACGGCGAGCCCGCCAACTGGTGCCGCACGATGGTGCTCTCCGGGATGCTCCAGCGAGACGCCTGCGACGAGCACATGCCGCTGCTGGAGCGGGACTGGTCCCTGACCCAATCCGGCGACCCCGCGGGCTGCGCCGAGGCCTCCGAGATGTGGCTGTCGGAGATCCGGGAGCTCTGCGCCAAGTGGATCGAAAACGCGCCCGCCGAGGACAAGCTGTACACGCTGTCGGCCCTCTCCGCCTGGGAGGCCTACTTCGGCGAATCCCTCGCCGCGATGTACGCCACCTGGAACGACCCCGCCGTCGTGGAGCCTGAGATGAACCTGATGGTCAAGAACTTCGCCGGGGCGCTGTGCGAAATCCGCTACGGAAACCTGCCCGCCGACCCCAGCCTCGCCTACCACGCCCCGGCCCGGGAGAACCCCGGCGGCGGCTGCCTGTACTGGTCGGACGGCATCGGCGTGGACTACGTCACCGCCTGCCCCGAGCACGCCGCGCTCTGCCAGCGGGAATACGACTGGGTATGGAACGGCGCCTCGGACGACAGCTATCTCGAGGAGCTGGGCACGGACTGGGAGCAGTCGCTGCTGGCGCTGTACGACCAGTGGCTGGCCCGGTGCGACGAGACCCAGGCCGAGGCCGTGCTGAACGTCCGCGCCAACTTCTTCAAGGCCCTCACCGCCCAGGACATCGCCCTCTATTCCGGGCGCGACGCCGCCCTGGCACGGCTGCTGGTGGTGCAGTACGAAACCACCCGCCTCTGCGCGCTGCTGAACCGCGCCTGATCCAAAAAGGAACCCCAACGATAGGAGGTTGAACATGAAAAAGCTCGCCCTGCTGCTCCCGGTGCTCCTGCTGCTGGCGCTTCTCGTCGCGGCTCACGCCGAGGCGCCCGCCCCGGAATTTGAATTCGACGCCTCCAAGGCGATCATCACCGCCTACAACGGCCCCGGCGGCGACGTGGTCATCCCCGCCGAGATCGACGGCCAGAGGGTCTGGGATGTCAAGAACATCTTCTATGAGTGCCCGGTCCCCGTCACGTCCATCACCCTGCCCGAGGGATTCGACGTGCTGAACGACAACCTGATCTCCCAGATTCCCGACCTGGCCCGCCTCACGCTGCCGGAGAGCCTTCGGGTCATCTGCCGTGGAAACCTCCAGAACTGCCCCGCGCTGACCGAGGTCACGATCCCGGCGGGCGTGTGCTACATCGCGGACAACAGCTTCTCCTGGTGCGAACAGCTGACCTCCATCACCTTCACCGGCCGCTGCCCGCTGATCTGTGACTTCACCTTCTCGGTGCTGGGCGACGGCTGCGTGGTCCACGTCCCGGACGACGAGTACGACGCCTACCGCGCCGCCATCCCCAGCAGCATCGACGTGCAGCCCTCCGGGCAGAACGCCGTGGTCGTGGACGATTCCACCCCGGAGGACCAGTTCGCCTTCGACCCCGCCACCGGCACCATCACCGGCTATCGGGACCGCCTGGCCCGCATGGACATCCCGTCCGAGATCGGCGGCGTGCCCGTGAAGGCCATCGGCGCGGAGGCCTTCTACCCCGCCTATCACCTGATGTACCTCACCGTGCCCGACGGCGTGGAGGTCATCGGCGACAGCGCCTTCGCCCACACCAACAGCATCCTCTACATCGGCCTGCCGGACAGCGTGCGCGAGGTCGGCGACGAGGCCTTCCTGGGCGCGATCCGCGGCAACCGCTTCCACTGGCCCGCGAGCCTGGAGACCATCGGCAACCGAGCCTTTGAGAACTGCTACTTCACCGATGACATTGTGCTGCCCCCGTCGGTGAAATCCATCGGCGACGGGGCCTTTGCCTGGTCCTGGCCGAGCAACCTGCGCCTGGCCGAAGGCTGCCAGCCCTGGATCGGCTCCAAGGCCTTCGAACACGGGCGTCTGAGCTACATCCAGATGGACACCTACGAATTCTTTGACGCGGCCCCGGACGCCTTCGAGGGCAGCTACGTCACCGACGTGGACCTGCCCTGGGACAGCGGCTGGGAGAACCGCCTGGCCTGGCAGGACTACTTCTCCGCCCAGCTGGAGGATTGCGAGGTCTTCATCAACAACCCGCCGGACTGCGCCTATACCGACGGCGACAATCACCTCTATGAGAAGGGCGCGGATGGCTACTACTACCTGACCCAATACAACGACGGCGAGGAAGCCCCCTACCTCTACTACAACATCCGGGACAACAGCGGCGACGAGCCGCAACTCATCCAGTGCCGCGGCCTCGGCGACGGCGTGTTCAAGGGCAACCAGACCATCCGCCGCTTCCGCGTGACCCACGCCAACTGGCCCTGGCACATCGGCGCGGAGGCCCTCGCGGACTCCTCTGTGGAGCTGGTGGACCTGTTCTACACCACCGAGACCATCGGTGCGCGCGCCTTCGCCAACTGCGTGAACCTCACCGAGATCACCCTGCCCGCCTCGCTGACCAGCATCGACGCGACCGCCTTCGAGGGCTGCGTAAACCTCGCCAGGGTCACCGTCCTCTGTGACATGTCCGTGCTGCCGGAGAACCTCTTCGCCGACTGCGCGGCGCTGATGGCGGACCCCAGCGGCCTCGTCCTGCCCGCCAACGCGCCCGACGACGTGGTGGCGCGTCTCAGCGAGGAAATGGGCTGCCCCTGGTACCAGCCGCTGCTGCGCGTGGGCGAGTCGCCCCGCGAGATCATCCCCATGCCCTATGAGCCCACCGACCCCTCCCTGTTTGAGTTCAGGCCCGAAACCGGCACGATCGTCCGCTACTGGGGCGATGAGGCCGACGTGGTGGTGCCCCGGGAGATCGACGGCGTCACCGTGACCGGCATGAACCAGAGCGCCTTTGACCGGTGCTTCGACTACACCGACAGCGGCGTGGCCACCAACCGGACCGATTATGTGACCCTGCGCAGCGTGGTGCTGCCGGAAACCATCACCGAAATCAAGGACGGCACCTTCACCTACTGCCAGCAGCTGGAGTCCTTCATCTGCTACGCTCCCGTCAAGAGCACCGGCCGCGGCACCTTCCGCCTCTGCCGGAACCTGGACACCGTGATATTCGTCAATGGCGTAAAGGAGATCGACAACTACTGCTTCGACAGCGCCGGCCCCCTCTCCACCTTCTACAACCCCGTGGGGCTGGACTATATCGGCGAGCGCGCCTTCCAGAACTGCGCGGTGAAGTCCTTCGCCGTGGACGCGACCACTCTCGGCGGCACGCCCTTCTCCAACTGCAAAAACCTCACCGAGCTGCACCTCACCGACCGCGTGGCTCAGCACAGCATGGCCATCGCCTACCAGTGCCCGAACCTGGCGCTGGTGTGCTTTGAGACCACCGACCTGTCCCCCTTCTCCAAGGACGGCATCGTCACCGGCTGCGCCGACACGCTGACCGTGCGCCTGCCCGAGGACGCGGACGAAGCGGCCGTGGAACAGGCGGCTAAGCACACCACCATGTGGGGCACCAACGCCGAAGTGACCGTGGAGCAGGCGGCCTGTGACCGCGTGCCTGCCGAGCTGCCCGATATCGACGCCCTGCTGGCCGGCTATGCCGCCAACCCCATCGCCACGCCGACGCCCGAGCCCGTGGTCACCCCTGCGCCCGCCCAGCCCGTGGGCGAGGCCGGCGAGCCCTTCCTGGGCAGCTGGGCCGTCACCGAAATCACCATGGGCGGCGAGACCCATGCCGCCTCCGAGTTCGGCATGGAAATGGGCATCACCTTCAACGCCGACGGCACCGCCCTGATGCGCAACGCCGACGGCTCCACCGGCGAAATGACCTGGTCCGTCGTAGACGGCGCGGCCATCCTGGACGGCGTCCGGCTGACCCTCGCCGAGGACGGCACCCTGGTCGCCGATCAGGAGGGCATGCGCATGGTCTTCGTCCGCGACGGCGAACCCGCGCCGGAGCCCCAGCCTGAACCCGAGCCTGAGCCGGAGCCCGAACCCGCCGCCCAGCCCGTGGGCGAGGCTGGCGAGCCCTTCCTGGGCGACTGGACCGTCACCGAGATCACCATGGGCGGCGAAACCCACGCCGCCTCCGAGCTCGGCATGGACATGGGCGTCACCTTCAACGCTGACGGCACCGTCCTGATGCGCAACGCCGACGGCTCCACCAGTGAAACGACCTGGTCCGTCGTCGATGGCGCGGCCCTGCTGGACGGCGTCCCGCTGACCCTCGCCGAGGACGGCACCCTCGTCGCCGAGCAGCAGGGTATGCGGATGGTCTTCGCCCGCGAAGGCGGCACAGCACCCGAACCCGAGCCTGAACCGGCACCCGAACCTGAACCTCAACCCGAGCCCGACGGCGCCGCCGCCTTCCTCGACGTCAAGCTGACCTGCGTCTCCGTGGAATCCTCCGGCTATGCGGTGAACCCGGAATCCCTGGGCGGCGAATACTCCGTCACCTTCCACTCCGACGGAAGGCTGACCTTCGTCCTCTCCGGCAGCGCGCTGCCGGACCTGACCTGGACCCAGGACGGCGCCGACCGCGTGTCCGACTACTACGGCCAGGGCGAGCTGCGCTTCGAGCCCACGGCGTCAGGCTACACGCTGAACTTCCTGGACGCCATGGTGCTGACCTTCGAGGCGTGATACACACTGGCTCCAATGGCTGACGCCCGGGCGCCAGCCATTGGAGCAAAACCAACAGAGAGGAAGAGCAGATGAACAGAGCACAGGCTTCCCGCGAGTGGGAAATATCGGAAACTGAGGTCAACAGGATTTGCGAGGCGATGGGCATCGACACCGACGACATCCCCGATGACACGGTTCCTGTCTACGTGCCGGACCCGCTCTATGAAGCGGACCCCCACAGGTATTATGTCTATCTGCTGGAGGTGATCTCCAACACCCACATGGAGATCAAGGGCATCGATAAGAGCATCCTCGAGACGTGCGTCTCACAGCTGAAGGAAAAGAAGCTAATCACCCTCAAGGTTGGGGCCGACCCGGATTCGCTGGATTACCACGACTACCTGATGTCGGCGGAAAGGGGCCTCTACAACGATTGGTACGGCTCCCTCGTGAAGGAAAGCATGTCCCTGATCGACAAGATAGTATCCTTCTTTAAAAAGTAAAGCGCAAGGAGAAACGCGGGCACATGCCCCGTTTCTCCTCTTTTTGGGACTTTTTCCTGCGCTACAGCATGATGCAGATCATGCCGCCGCCGCCCTCGTTGATGATCTTCTCCAGCGCCTCCCGCAGCTTGCCCCGCACCTCCTCGGGCATCCGCTGCAGCTTGCCGTTCATGCCGTCCCGCACCAGCTCGTCCAGCGTCTTGCCGAAGATCTCCGTCTCCCAGATGCCCTCGCCATCCCCGGCCAGCTGCTCTCGCAGCGACGCGGCCAGCGCCTCAGACTGGCTCTGGGAGCCCACGAAGGGGTTGACCTCCGTCCGGATGTCCGCGCGAACCAGGTGCAGCGACGGCGCGCTGGCCCGCAGGCGCACGCCCCAGTGGCCGCCCTGCTTCACCAGCTCCGGCGGCTCGAGGGTCAGCTCGTCCATCGTCGGCAGCACCATGCCATAGCCGGTCTGCCGGGCGCTCTCCAGCGCGCCGGCGACCCGGTCGTACTCCCGCCGGGCGTTCACCAGCTGGCGCATCATTTCAAACAGGTGCGCCTCCCCCTCGATCTCCTCGCCGCAGGCCTCTCCCAGCACCCGGTAGAACAGCCCGTCCTTCAGGCTCAGCCGGTACTCCAGCGCGCCTGCGTTCAGATCGATGCTCAGCGGCAGCACGTCCTCCACGTACTCGTTCTCATCCAGCGCCCGCTGCAGCGCCTCGTGATCCCGCACCCGCCGCATGTCCTGCGCCGCCCGGGCCACGCTGTCCAGCACCGACCGCCCCAGCCAGTGATCCTCCGACAGCGATGTCAGCCAGGCCGGGGTCTGGATGCGTACCTGCCGGATCGGAAACTCGAACAGCAGGCCCTCCAGCAGGGCGTTCAAATCGTCGATGCCCATGTTCAGGGCGTCCAGCGCCAACACCGGGACGCCATACTGCGCCTCCATGGCGTCCCGGAGCCGCTGGGCCTCCGGCGCGGAGGGCGCTCGGCTGTTCAGCGCGACGATGAAGGGCTTCCCCAGGGCCTTCAATTCCAGCACCACCCGCTCCTCCGCCGCCTCGTAGGCGCTCCTGGGCATGTCCACGATGCTGCCGTCGGTGGTCACCACGACCCCGATGGTGGCGTGCTCCTGGATCACACGGCGCGTGCCCACCTCCGCCGCCTCCTCGAAGGGGATGTCGTGCTCAAACCAGGGGGTGCGCACCATCCGCGCCGACTCCCCCTCGCTGAGCCCCAGCACCCCGGGGATCAGGTACCCCACGCAGTCCACCAGCCGGACCCGGGCCGTGGCCGCGTCCCGCAGCCGCACCTCCACCGCCTCGTCCGGCACGAAGCGGGGCTGGGTGGTCATGATGGTGCGGCCCGCGCCGCTCTGGGGCAGTTCGTCCACGGTGCGCTCCCGGGCGGGAGCATCCTCGATGTTCGGCAGCACAAGCAGTTCCATGAACCGCTTGATGAAGGTTGATTTCCCGGTCCGCACCGGCCCGACGACGCCCAGATAGATGTCGCCGTGGCACCGGCCCGCGATATCCCGGTACAGTGTATTTTGATCCATGGAACACGCCTCCTGCTTGCATTTTCACCTCCAGCTTATGAGTCCCCGCTTGGGGTTATTCCCGCGCCCGCGCCTGCCCGGCATGCCATCATCGCCTTATTGCCAACCGCCCCGCGATCTGCTATAATGGGGCTGAACACAACCGCTGGGAGGAATACCGCCATGAACACGCTGCCCCGCCTGATTGTCATCGCCGGCACCAACGCCTCGGGAAAGAGCGGCCTGGGGGTGACCCTGGCCCAGCGCTACGGCGGGGAAATCGTCTCCGCCGACTCCCGACAGGTCTTTCGCGGGCTGGACCTGGGCAGCGGCAAGATCACCCCGGAGGAGACGCGGGGCGTGCCCCACCACCTGATCGACGTGTGCGAGCCCGGCGATTTCTTCTCCATGCACGACTTCCAGCGCCTGGCCTACGCCGCCATCGACGGCATCCTCGCCCGGGGCAGGCTGCCCTTCATGGTGGGCGGCACCGGCCTGTACGTGGCCTCCGTCACCGACGGCTACGTGATGAGCGATTCCGCCCCGGACCTGGAATACCGGGCCTACCTGGAGACCTTTGAGACGCCGAAGCTGTACGAGATGCTGGTAGCCGCCGTGCCCGACGTCCAGGTGGAACCGAAGAACCGCAACCGCGTGATGCGCCTGCTGGAGAAGCTCCACGCCGGGGACGACCACATCCCCCACAGCCAGCCCCGCTACGACTGCCTGAAGCTGGGCGTCACCTGGGACCGGGAGACGCTGAAGGCGCGCATCGACGAGCGCCTGGAGCGCCGGCTGAACCAGGGCATGATCGAAGAGGTCCAGGGCCTGATGGACGCCGGCGTCAGCCTGGAATTCCTGATGAAGCTGGGCCTGGAGTACCGCTTCATCGCCCAGTACCTCACCGGCGAGATTCCCCGCCGGGAGGACATGGTGGAGCAGCTGGGCAACGCCATCAAGAAGTTCGCCAAGCGGCAGATGACCTGGTTCCGCCGGGACCCGGACATCCTCTGGCTGGACATGACCGCCGACCCCGTCGCCCAGGCCGTGGAGGCCATCGACCGATTCATCGAAGCATAAGCGTGACCATACAAATGGGGAGCCGCCTCGCACGAGGCGGCCCCCCAATTTGTCTTGTCGTTTTGCTTTACTTCACGGCGCCTTCCACCATGCCCTGCACGATGTACTTCTGCGCGAAGATGTACAGGATGATGATGGGCAGCATCGCCAGCAGCGTGGACACCATGATCAGGTTCCACTGCTTGACGAAGGAGCCGATGAAGCCCTGCACCGCCAGCGGGATGGTGCGCACCTCGCCGTTGGAGCCCAGCAGCAGCAGCGGCAGCAGGTAGTCGTTCCAGATCCACAGGCCGTTCAGCACCAGCACGGTGACGAACACGGGCTGGAGCAGCGGCAGCACGATGCGGAAGAAGGTGCCCGCGCGGGAGCAGCCGTCGATGTCCGCGGCCTCCTCGATCTCCAGCGGGATGTTCTTCACAAAGCCGTGGAAGATGAAGATGGTCATCGATTCGCCGAAGCCCAGGTAGGCGAACACCAGGCCGCCGTGGGTGCGCAGCAGCGGGATGTGCAGGAAGTCGCCCAGGCTCTTGAACCAGGTGATCAGCGGGAACATGACGACCTGGAACGGGATGACCATGGCCGCCACGAACATCATGAACAGGAACGTGGACCACTTGGTCTTATTGCGCACCAGGACCCACGCCGTCATGGCGGAGCAGATGGAGATCACCGCCAGGGACAGCACCGTGATGATCACGGAGTCCTTCAGCGCCTTCAGGAAGTTGAATGTCGGGTTGGTCCACACGGCCACCAGGTTGTCGGTGAAGTTGTGCAGGTCCGTGGGCATGCCCACCGCCTGGTTGATGATCTCGGCGTTGGAGCGCATGGAGTTCATCAGCACGATGAAGAAGGGCAGCATGAACAGTATGAACAGCAGTATGCAGCCGATCTCCGCGAGCACCCGCAGGCGCTTCTGCCGGGCCTTGTTCTGGCCCACGATTTCAAGCGCGTTGTACTGGCTCATTACATCTCCACCTCCTTGCTCTTGTTGATGGAGACCTGGATCAGGCTCACGACCACCAGCACCACGAAGAACACCACGGCCTTGGCCTGGCCCTGGGCCATCTTCGAGTACTTGAAGGCGGTGTTGTAGATGTTCAGCGCCAGCAGCTCAGAGGCCTGCACCGGCGTCTTCATGAACATGGCCACGGGGCCGCCGTTGGTCAACGCCAGGTTGACGTCGTACATCTTGAAGGAGTTGGTCAGCGTCAGGAACAGCGAGATCGTGAAGGCGTTGGCCATCAGCGGGATCAGGATCTTGCGCACGCGCACCCAGTAGGTGGCGCCGTCCACGCTGGCGGCCTCCATGACCTGCTGGCTGATGCCCTGGATGGACGCCACGTAGATCATCATGATGTAACCGGCGTACTGCCAGGTATTCACCGTCACCATCGCTCCGACGACGGTCTTGGCGTTGGTGATCATGGAGCTGGACAGCCAGCCCCAGCCGACGGCCTTGCCCACGCCGGGCAGGATGCTGGCGAAGATGAACTGCCAGATGGAGCCCAGCACGATGCCGCCGATTAGGTTCGGCACGAAGAAGCCCGCGCGGTAGAGGTTGCGGCCCTTCACCTGGCTGGTCACCAGCAGGGCCATCAGGAAGGCCACCACGTTCACGGCGATGACGTTCAGCACCGTGAACTCCAGCGTCACCAGGAAGGCGTGCAGGAAGGCAGGCTCGGTGAAGATGGTGGTGTAGTTGGACAGGCCGACGAGGTTCTTGGCGGCGTTCACGCCGTCCCAGTCGGTGAACGAGTAGTAGATACCAATGATGAACGGTACGATGATGACCATGATGAACGCCAGCACCGTGGGCACCAGGAACAGTGTCTCGGTGATCTTGCGCTCACGCCGGCCGGAGAAAAACTTCTGCTTCTCCAAAGCGATCTCCCCCTTGTTGGAATTGCCGGATGCGTGCGGTCGCCGTTCCAGCCCGGCGGCGCGGACAAGGCGCCAAAGCCGGACCGAAAGGGCTCTACCTGGCGCAGGGGCGCCGATGCGACGCCAGCGGAACGGGCAGCGCATCGCCGCCTCTGCGGCCACGCCTACAAATTCTGCCGGAGAGGAAACCCCCTCCGGCAGAAAGCGATCCGAGGATCAGATTACAGGGTCGGGATGGTGGCGATGGCGTCCTTCATCATCTGCTCGAAGGTCGGCTCGTCGATGGCGCCGGAGGCCAGCAGCTCGTAGATGGCGCCCAGGGTGCCCATGCCGAAGCCGTCGGGCAGCTTGTACTGCTGCCAGCTGTAGGTCTTGCCAGCCGCGTTCCACTCCATGACGGACTTGGACAGGGGGGTGGCGGGCTCGAGGGTCACGTTGGTGAAGGCGGGAACCATGGAAGCCTTGTTGACCATGTAGTCATGGCCCAGCTCGGTGGTGGCCAGCGCGTTCAGGAAGTCCACAGCCTGCTCCACATTGCCGTTGGCGTTCACGACGTACCAGGACGGGGCGTTCACCAGGATGCCGTCGGTGTCCTCATGCAGGAAGGCATGGGGCGCATAGGCCATCGGGAAGTCCACGTTCAGAGCCACGATGTTGGGATCCATCCAGTTGCCCTGGTGATAGAAGGCGGTCTTGCCGTTGGCGAAGGCAGCCAGCTGCATATCCTGGGTGCCGTTCAGCAGCATCTCGGGATCGCTGTACTGGAAGATCAGGGCGACGTACTCGCAGTAGGCGTGGAAGCGCTCCTCGTCCACCTCACCGGCCAGAACCTGGTCGATGATGGAGGTGTCGTTGCGGTCCAGACCCACGGTCAGGTACACGTTGAAGTTGTGCAGGCCGGTAACCCAGGTCATGCCCGGGGCGGTACCGGCGACCATGGAGACCACGGCGTCCAGGCCCAGCTCGTCCTTCATGGAATCCAGCTTCTCGAAGGCGGCCTTGTAGGCGTCCACGTTGGTCAGGGTAGCGGGGTCGATCTCGGCCTTGGCCAGGATGTCAGCGTTGTAGGCCATGCCGTAGCCCTCGACGGACACGGGGAAGCCCACGACCTTGTCGCCATCCATGTAGGCCGCGGTGGTGTACTGGGTCCACTCGTCGCCGGTCATGTCAGCGATCTTGTCCTTGTAGAGCTCGTAGCCGGTGGGGCCTTCGATGACGAAGATGTCGGGCTCCTTGCCGGAGGCGAACTCAGCCTTCAGCGCGGTGTTGTAGTCGCTGGAACCGCCAGCGGTGATGACCTTGACGTTGTAGCCAGCTTCCTTGGAGAACTCGGCGGCATACTCCTGCAGAGCGGCGTCGATTTCAACCTTGTTCTGGACGATGGTGATGTCGGCCAGGGCGGACACGGCGCTCAGCGCCATGACCAGCGCAAGTACGAGAACGAGAATCTTCTTCATGGATTTCTCCTCCTGTTTGTTTTGTCCCTCAGGACTGCTTTAAGATTATACACCAACCGATAACACGTGTCAACCACATTGCATAGTTTTTAACTGGCTTTTTTGGAAATCGCCAATAAAAGACAATGATTCGATAAAGCGGTACGGCGGCGCAGAATGCGCCGCCGTACCGGACACACGTCCGTCTTTCACGGACATTCCTTTATGCCTGCTTCTTTGCCAGTGCCTCCAGCTGCTCCAGTTTCTCCTCGAACACCTTCAGGCTGGTGCGCCAGAAGTTCACGTCCGCCACGTCGATGCCCACGCTGGCGGCCACCTCCCGCACGCTGCCGCTGCCGGCCATGCGCAGCAGCTTCTCGTAGTCCGGCAGGAAGTCGGCGCCCTTCTGCTCGTACAGGGCGTAGACGCCCACCGCGAACAGCTGGCCGAAGGCATAGGGGAAGTTGTAAAAGTGAACGCCGGTGGAGTAGTAGTGGCTCTTGCAGGCCCACATGTAGGGATGCATGCACTCGGGGTCCAGGCCGTCGCCATAGGTCTTCTGCTGGGCGTCCAGCATGATCTGGCACAGCTCCCGCGCGCTGAGGGTGGCGTCGGCCCTGCGTCTGACGACCTCGCTCTCGAACAGGAAGCGGCTCATGATGTCCACGATCACCTGGGCGGCGTCGCCCAACTGCTGGTCCAGCATGGCGATGCGCATGGGGCTGTCCGCCTTCTCCAGCATCCGCTGGGCCAGCAGGGTCTCGTTGAAGATGGAAGCCGTCTCCGCCAGCGGCATCGGGTAGTCGCTCATCAGGATCGGCACGTCCCGCATGCACTCGTTGTGGTAGGCGTGGCCCAGCTCGTGGGCCAGCGTGCTCACAGAGGAATAGCTGCCCTCGAAGTTGGTCAGCACGTAGCTCATGCCCAGGGGATGCACGCCGCTGCAGAACGCGCCGCCGGTTTTGCCCTCCCGGGGATACATGTCGATCCAGCGCTCGTCAAAGGCGCGGTTCATCATGTTGGCCATGCGGGGGCTGAATTCGCCGAACTCCTTCACCAGCAGGGCCCGGGCATCCTCGGGGGTGTAGTCCCCCTGCATGCGGCCCACCGGCGCGAACAGGTCGTAGAACTTCAGGCCGCCCTCGTAGCCCAGCAGCTTCGCCTTCAGGCGGAAGTAGCGGCGGAACATGGGCAGGCTCTCCTCCATGGCCTTGAGCAGCGCGTCCAGGGTCTCCCGATCCATGTTGGCGGTGTCCAGGGCCATGTCCAGCACGGTGTCGAAGTGCTTCAGCTCGCACAGCGTCAGCGCCTCGCCCTTGATGCCGTTCAGGCACGCGGCCATGGGGATCTCCATCTTGGGATAGGCGGCCAGTTCCGCCTCGTAGGCGGCCTTGCGAACCGCCGCGTCCGGGCTGTAGGCCAGGCCCCGCACCGCGGACAGCGGCAGGGTCTTGGTCTCCTCGTCCAGCGTGTATTCCACCGTGTGGTTGGAATCCAGCTGGTCCCGCAGCTGCTCCCAGGCGGAGCCGCCGGTCATCTGCATCTTCAGCACCACCGGCTCCAGCGCCGGGTCGATCACGTGCCGGGCGTTGCGCTGCAGCTGCTTGAGTAAAAATGCGTGCTGCTTCAACAGGTCGCTGCCCTCGATCAGCGCGTCCAGGTCCTCCGCCTGGCCCAGCTTGGCGCTCAGGGCGCTGGTGCCCTCCTCCAGCCGGTTCATGACGGGCAGCAGGCGGGTGTAGGCCGCCATGGCGCTCTCGTTGTTGGCGTCCGCCGCCAGCGTCAGCTGGACAAAGGACATCGTCTTGGTGGCCAGCGTCGCCACCTTCTCGGAGGTGCGCAGGGCCGCCTCCAGCGCCGGCACGGTCAGCGCCATGCCCCGCGCCTGCTCCACGGCCTCGTCCGCAGTCTTCTTCAATTCCTCCACGTCGTTCAAAAACTCCGGCGCGTCAAAGCCGGCATACAGCTTGGAAAGATCCCAGGTCATCTTCTTACCTCCAAATTATTTCCATTAATGATCGCTTATTCTTCAACCAGTTCGAACCGCATCACCACGGGGTTGTGGTCCGAGCACTTGAACGCCTCGTCGACCACCCTGCAGCTCTCCACGCGCACGTTGTCGGACACGATGAAACCGTCCAGGGTGCACACGAAGGTCTGGCCCTCCACATAGGGCCCGTCGGCGACGCGGCTGCTGGGGACGGGGTCGTCCGCGTCCAGGGAGCTGACCAGCGTCAGCCCCTCGGGGATGGTGCCCTCCGGGATGGGCTGGTTCCAGTTGAATTCACCGGCCACGCCGAACACCTCCGCGGAGTTGCCCAGCACATCCTTGTTGAAGTCGCCGCCGCCCACGACGTAGTTCCCTGCCTCGTATTCCGCCAGCATGTCCTTCACCAGCAGCTCCAGCTGGTCCTGGGCGATGGTACCGTCCGAGGTGTAGAGTGTGTTTCCAAAAGCATAAATCCGAGCGAAAAGCGAAGAAATATGCAAATATGGAGAAAAACCAAAAGGAAAACAGGGGGTCGATGTCGAATAT
>CADCHI010000031.1 GCA_902801165.1 uncultured Eubacteriales bacterium
GCCAAAGCGCCCGCTTTCCCTCAGATCCGGCGTTTTACTCATAGAATTCTGACTGTTCTTCTCCCCTCTCGACGCTCCCTGCCGAAGCAGATCCTCGCACCTCGAGGTTCGTTTTTCTCTCTTCTCTGTATCGTTTTCAAGGTTCGCCGCTGTCGGTGGAATCACTCTGTTTCCCTGACAGCTTGGTCATTATAGCAAACCATAAGCCCCTTTGTCAACACATTTTTGGCCAAAATCAAAGAGATAACTTTACCTGTCATTTCACGTCATTAACCCCCAAAAAAGCCGAATATTCCGCACTTTTCGCCGCTTATACATCCGGTTTTTGCCGACAGTCCCGCAGTGTCTCCCCGGCATCGTTCGCCTCGGCATTAAACCGTTCTTAACGTTCAAAAAGCCGGCACAAATTCCCATTTCAAAGCCGTTTTCAGAGCCGAAAAAAAGCGTTCCAGCCACCGCTATTTTTTCCCGGAAAACGGTTGACAAACCCAGCAGAAGGGCCTACAATAAGAACAGAAATCCGGTAAGTAAGGCTACCGTAGGGATATGGATTGCTGCCGCGAAGTGGTGGAGACACCATCAGATGGTTTGAACAGGCGATTTCGAAGCACAAGGCATCGTCTAACGCAATTTCACGGTGATTCGTCCTCAGACGGATCATCCCCGACAAGCCGGGGATGGATTTACCCACGCAAATCTACCCTGCCCTGCGAAGCTGAAGCTCGAACGGTGCAGATCAATCAAGCGCGATTATTCCGCATCCGTTCGGGTGCGGAATTTCATATTATATAGAACAAAGGGGTGAAGGGAATGGACGCTGGCGGTAGTAGCTATGGCACATATGCGGATCATATACGGCAGGCCCTACGCCGGACGCGCGCTTCCCTCGATTCCCTCGTTTTCTGAGAAGCAGCGCCCTGCGGCGCTGTCTTTTTGATCTTCCACTGTGTCCTGCTCCTGTCAGAGGGCGCGTCTGCGCCGCTCAGGTGGTCGCGACGGCAAAGGCCGCCGGACCAGCCCGCCTCGGGTGGGCCGGATATCCCCGGGATATCCGCCTTTCAACACGCATTGATTGGAGGAGTGACGATGAAGGAAAGAACCGAAATCCTTGAAGAGACCTTTCGCAAGCTGGCGGAAGAGAAGAAATATGCCTCCCTGCGGGACCTGATGCAGACCCTGTATCCCGCGGACATCGCCTCAATTCTCAGCGACATGCCTGAGAAGCTGATGCCCGCCATATTCCGTCTGCTGCCGAAGGACCTCGCCGCGGAGACCTTCGTCGAGATGGAGAGCGACATCAAGGAAGCCCTGATCAAGAGCTTCTCGGATACGGAGCTGAAGGCCGTCATCGACGAGATGTACATGGACGACGCCGTCGACCTGATCGAGGAGATGCCCGCCAACATGGTGCGCCGCATCCTCTCCCAGGCGGACGCCGACACCCGCAAGCAGATCAACGAAATTTTGAAGTACAAGGACGACTCCGCCGGGTCCGTGATGACCACGGAGTTCGTCGCGCTGACGCCGGGCATGACCGCTGCGGACGCCATCGCGGAGATCCGCGCCACCGGCGTGGACAAGGAGACCATCAACACCTGCTACGTGCTGGATGAGAAGTACCACCTGATGGGCACGGTAACCATCCGCTCGCTGATCCTGGCCTCCCCCACCGATCGCTGTGAGAGCCTGATGACCGCGGAGCCCATCACCGTCAGCACCCAGGACGACCAGGAGAGCGCCGTGCAGATGATGTCGAAGTACAACTTCACCTCGCTGCCGGTCGTAGACGCCGAGGGCCGCATGGTCGGTATCATCACCGTCGACGACGCCCTGGACATCATGGAAGAAGAGGCCACCGAGGATATCGCGAAGATGGCCGCTATCACGCCCTCGGACAAGCCCTACCTGAAGACGGGCGTGTTCGAGACCTGGAAGAACCGAATCCCGTGGCTGCTGCTGCTGATGATCTCCGGCACGTTCACCGGCATCGTCATCACCGGCTTCGAGGATGCCCTGAAGCTGTTCCCCGTGCTGATGGCCTCGGTGCCCATGCTGATGGACACCGGCGGTAACTCCGGCAGCCAGGCCTCGGTCTCCATCATCCGCGCCTTGTCGCTGGGCGAGCTGGAATTCTCGGACATATTCCGCGTCATCTGGAAGGAGTTCCGGGTGTCGTTCCTGTGCGGCCTGACGCTGACCGTCGCCAACTACGGCCGCCTGATGGTGCTGGAGCGGGTCACTCCCCTGGAGGCCCTGACCATCTGCCTGACCATGATGTGCACCGTCATCATCGCCAAGTTTGTGGGCTGCACGCTGCCCATGCTGGCCAAGAAGGCCAAGCTGGACCCCGCCGTGATGGCGAGCCCGTTCATCACCACCATCGTCGACGTGCTCTCCCTGCTGATCTATTTCCAAATCGCCGCGCTGGTGCTGCACGTCAGCTGATTCCCGGGATTTCACTGCATTGGAATGGTTGAGGAAGGATTCTTCGCTTCGCTCAGAATGACCGTAAAGAACGCGGGTCATCCTGAGCGGAGCGAAGGATCTTTTCTTTGCTCGGAACGACAGCGGCGAAACGCGTGGCGTCCCGAACCGCGAGTCATCCTGAACGAAGTGAAGGATCTTCTCTTTGCCCTGAATGACAGCAGCGAAACGCGCGGCATCCCGAACCGCGAGTCATCCTGAACGAAGTGAAGGATCTTCTCTTTGCCCTGAATGACAGCAGCGAAACGCGCTGCATTCTGAACCGCGAGTCATCCTGAACGAAGTGAAGGATCTTTCAAATTCCCTCTACCTGGAGAACGCACAAAACCCGCGCCGGCTGACGCGGGTTTTATCGATGCCAAGGAATAGTCTGATCAGAACCCGAAGGACACCGTCACGCAGCCTCCGCCGTCGTTCTCCAGCCGGATATCCCCATCGTGGCGCTGGCAGAGTATCTTGCAGATGTTCAGGCCCAGGCCCAGGTGGTCGTCCCCGGCGGCGGCCTTGTTCCGATAGAAGGGGTCGGTGGCCTTCTCCAGGTCTACGGCGGAAAAGCCCGGCCCATCGTCGCAAACGCGCACCAGCAGCCGGTCCGGCTCCGTCCACACCCGGACCCGAAGCTCTGTCGCGGCGTAGCGGGCGCCGTTGGTGAGCAGGTTTTCGCACACCTGCTGCACGATCTCCGGCGACACCTTTGCCGGTCCTCCCGGTATCGCCTCGAAATACAGCTTCTTGTCGCCGCAAAGCACCTGGGCGGAATCCCGCAGGGCCTCGGTCAGCTCGCCGAAGTCCACCGACCGCCGCCGGACCTCCACATCCTCCAGCCGCTGCAGGCGCGCCATGGCGTCCACATACCGTTCCATCCGGTCGATGCTGCCGGACATGGCGGTCAGCTCTCCGACGATCTCCTCCTGGGACACGCTGCCCTCCGGCACCCCGGCCAGCAGCATCGAGGCGTGGCCCTTCAGCACCGTCAACGGCGTGCGCAGGTCGTGGGAAAACGCGGCGTTCAAACGCTTGCGCTCCTCCACGCTGCGCCAGAGCTCCCGGTTGTTCTGCACCAGCGCGTGCCGCATGGTCTCGAAGGAATCGCACACCTGGCCCAGCTCGTTTTTGGAATCATAGGCCACGGTGAAGTCCAGGTCATTGCGGGCAATGCGGTCGCTGCTGTTCTTCAGCAGCGCCAGCGGCCCCCGCAGCTTGCGCCGGAAGAACAGCGCGGCACACATGATCAGCGCGCCGATGTAGCTGACCGGCACGATCAGCACCGACACGGTCACCGCCGTGATGTTGGCGACGCTGTCCTCGCCGGTGTAGCGAGGCGTGACCACAAAGCCGTGGGAGCCGTAATAGCTGCCCATGTACAGGCCGCCCTCCGGCTCGCCGCCCAGGTAGCTGGCGCGGATCTCCGCGTCATAGGCCAGCGACTCCGTCCGCAGGTTCACCGTGAACTGGTCGATCTCCTGGTCGTCCTCGTCGTAGATGGTCACCGTCACCAGCCGTCCCGTGCGGCGGATGTCGTAGCTGCCCTGTTCGGGCACCTCGTAGCTGACCGAGCGCTCGGCATACTTGTTTTGCAGGTCGATGCGCACCTTGTTGCACAGGGTGATGACGATCAGGCACACCAGCGTGCCTGCCAGGAACGCCGCCAGCGTGTACAGCACGAAGGAGGCACTGATGGGCAGGTCCTGCCAGCGCTTGTAGCGCCGGTTCGCCCACCTTTCCCGAGCTCGGCCCCGCAGGTCGCGGATCAGGCCCGCCAGCCGATTCAGCGCCTCCATTTATAGCCACACCCCCATACCGTCTCGATGTAGGTCTCTGCGCCGCAGGCGGCCAGCTTGGCGCGGATGCGCCGGATGTGTTCGGCGACCACGGCGCTGTCCCCGTCGCTCTCCATGCCCCACACCCGGTCGTAGATGCGCTCCCGGTCGAACACCTGGCCGCTGTTCTGGGACAGGAATTCGATGATGTCGAACTCCTTCTTCGCGAACGCCACCGGCTCGCCCCGGAACAGCACCGTCCGCTGGGCGTAGTCGATCACCAGGTCCGCGTCGAAGCGCACCTCTCCCCGGCAGGCCCGCCGCTGCTCCCGGCGCAGGTGGGCGGCCACCCGGGCCGCCAGCTCGTCCAGGGAAAAGGGCTTGACCACATAGTCGTCCGCGCCGGCGGCGAAGCCCCGCACCTTGTCGCTGTCCTCGATGCGCGCCGTCAGCAGCAGGATCGGGCAGCTGACGAAGCCGCGGATGGTGTCGCACACCTCCAGGCCGTTCACATCGGGCATGTTCACGTCCAGCAGGATCATGTCCGGGCGCTGCTGCGCCAGCCTCAGCGCCTCCTGGCCGCCGTAGGCCGGCAGCACGCGGTAGCCCTTGCGCTCAAAGAAGCGCTTCAGCATGTCCACGATGTCCCGCTCGTCGTCCGCGATCAGCAGCGTCTGCGCCGCGCCGTTCTTCTCACTCATGGTTCCTCACCCCGGCGCTCAGCCGCCGATCATGGTCTTGTAGATGCTGGCCGCCTTGTTGCCCCGGGTCACGGCCTTGCTCTCCTTGTCCACCGGTATCTCGTAGCGTGTGCACACCAGCGCACCCGCGCTGCGCGCCGCTTCCGCGCTGTCCAGCGCGCCGCTGTTCGCCTTCTTCCAGGCGGTGTAGACGCCGCTGTAGCTGCCCTTCAGGTCGTTGAGGATCATCTCGTTCTCGGCGGCGATCGCCTGGGCCTTGGTGATCGTCGCGGCGCCCCCGGCGTGCCTGCGGTAGCACTCCACCAGCTTCGCGGTGCGCGCGCCGGTCCACTGCACGATGCCCAGGCCGAACTTGCCCTGCCAGCCGCCCTTGGCCAGCGTCTCCATCAGCGCCTGCAGCGCGTTCAGGTCCACGTTCTGTATGTACTTTCCGGAGTAGTTGTCCCGGTAGAAGTTCTCCGCGCCGAAGCGCAGCCGCTTCTCGGCGCTTCCGGTATAGGCGTCCATCTCCTCCTTGGAGAGATACACCGCCGTCAGCACGTACTTGCCGTCCTTCTGGGTGTAGTAATCGCCCCCGTCCAGGTAGCAGAAATAGCGCGGGCGCTTCTGGTAGTTGCTGATGTACTTGCTGCTCTCGAACAGGCCGTAGGTACCCTCCGCGTAGATATTCGCGCCGACGCCGGCGGCGAAGGCGGGCTCGAAGCCGTTGTTGATCAACAGCTCCACCACCCCGGCGATAGCGTCGCGCTTGCCGCCCAGGCTGCCGTCAGCCCGCAGTTTCGCGGCCATCCGCGCCGCGGCGGAGGTCCCCGCCTGCGCGCCCGGGTCGGGAATGGTGATCTCCGGCTGCGCGCCGGCGCCGGAGGCCACGGTCACCTGGCAGTAGGCCCTCTTGCCGTTGAAGGCGGCCGCCTGGATCACCGCCGTGCCAGCGGCGAGGGCGGTCACCCTGCCCGAGGCGTCCACCGCCGCCACCGAGGCGTCGCTGCTCTGCCAGGCGATGGCCGAGGCGGTGCCCTTCGGCAGGTTCGCCGTCAGCTGGGCCGTTTGCCCGACCTCCAGCGCCAGCGTCGACGAGGACAGCGTCACCTTCGAGGGCGCCTTGCTCACCTTGACGGACACCGTGGCCGTCAGGCCGTTCTGCGTACTGACGGTGATCTTCGCGGTGCCGGCCTTCTTCGCGGTGATCACGCCGTCGGCGGACACCGTTGCCACCTTCTTCTTGCTGGTCTTATAGCTGTACAGCGCCGCCTCGCCCGCGCCTACCGTCGGCGACAGCAGAAGCTTCTCCTTCACGCCGAGGGTCACGGACTGGACGTTGAGCGCCAGCGCCGTGGGAGCCCTGCCGTCCAGCACGACCACGTTGCAGACCGCCCTCTTGTTGTTGAAGGTACTGGCCGTGACGGTGGTCGCGCCCGGCGCCACGGCGGTCAGGTTTCCCGCTTCGTCGACCCGAACCACGCCGGGGTCGGCGCTCTCCCAGCCGATCCGGGAGGCGGACTTCTTCGGCAGCTGCGCCGTCAGGCTTCGCGCCTCCCCCAGGCACAGTGCCAGCGACTTGGAGGACAGCGTCACCTTCGAGGGGGCCTTGCGCACCGTCACCTTGCAGCTGGCCTTTGCGCCGTTGAAGGCCATGGCGGTGATCACCGCCGTGCCGGTCTTCTTCGCGCACAGCGCGCCGGAGGCGTCCACGGTCACTACCGACTTCTTGCTGCTGGAATAGTCGATCCGCGCGGAGGCGGTACCCTCCGGCAGCTGCGCCGCCAGCAGCAGGCGCTCGCCCTTGCCCAGCTGGAGGCTGGACACCGGAAAGCTCAGGCTCTGCGGCGCGTCTTTCACGCCCACCAGCGCACTGGTCACAGCGCCGTCCGCCCCTGTAATCACGATTCGGGCCGTGCCCGGAGCGATCGCCGTGACCACGCCGGTGACGGCGTCCACCGACGCCACGTCGCTGCGCTCGGACAGGAAGCTCCCGGCCGCGCCGTTCGGCTGGATCGTGCCCAGCGGATACTGCTCACCCACGCCCAGCCACAGGCCCGGGGCCGCGTTCGCGTCCCCCACCGCCGCCACGGCCTGCTCGCCGCCGTCCATCATGCCGTCCTCCGGCAGGACCTCCCCGGCGGCCGGCTCCGCGCCTTCTGTCGCGTCGTCGGCCAGGGGCGCATCGCCGCCCTGGGAAACGGGCTCCACCTCCATCGCGCCTTGAGCCGCGCCGTCGGGTTTCGCCTCCGAAGGAGCGAAGCTCTCCCCGTTCTGCGTCCCGGCCTCGGGGTTTTCCCGGTCAGGCGCCGCTTCCGCGCCGCTATTCCGGGTGGAATCCTCCGGCGCACCGGCCCCGTCGACAGCCTCGTCCGGGCTGCCCGCGCCAGCGCCCTCTTCCGGCACCGCCGCTGCGGCTTCCGAACCGGCGGCCTCCGTCGTGGTCTCGTCCCGCGGGGCGGCGTTCTGCGGGGCAATGCTCCCCGCCGACGGCGACTCCTCGTAGATCGCCGCGTCGTACAGGTCCACCTCGCCCAATTCCTCGGCCAGGCCCGCCGCGGTCAGCACCAACACCAGCGCCTCCAGCAGCGCCAATCCTCTTCTCAAGTATCCCTTCATGGCTCTATCCTCTCTCCGCGGCTCCAAGGCCCCGGGGTAAACCGACAATGGGTCAACTTATTTTACCACATTATTTCAAATATTACAATATCAAGGTGAAATAATTACAAAATAGGTCAATTCGAACTCCGTCGCTCCAAAACAGAAAGTCCCGCCGTCGCCCATCCGCGACAGCGGGACACCCGTTTATTCCCCTGGCAATCACCGATTGCCCGATTCACCGTTGATGATCGCGTCGATCCCCTCCGCCGCCATCAGCGCAGAGCTCCAGGCCCACTGCAGGTTGAAGCCGCCGCAGTCGCCGTCCACGTCCAGCACCTCGCCCGCGGCGAACAGCCCCGGGGTTCTGAGCGACTGCATGGAGCGCGTGTCGAAGTCCTTCAAAATCGCGCCGCCGGCGGTGACCTGGGCCTGGTCGAAGTCCTGGGTGCCCGTCACCGGCAGCGTCCAGCCCCCAAGGCAGTCCGCCAGCTTTTTCAGCTGTCCCGGCTTCAGTTCGCCCGCCGCCAGGGTCAGGTCCAGTCCGGCGGCCTTCACCAGCGCCTGACCCAGCCGCTTGGGCACAATGCCGTTCAAAAAATCCTCCAGCTTTCGCGCCGGGAGCTGCTCCGCCCGCCGCGCAAGGAGCTTCGCCGCGTCTTCTCCGGGAACGAAGTTCAGCCGCAGCGCGCAGCGCCTGCCCGCCCGCAGCGCCTCGGCGGCCTGCCGGGCCAGCTGCATGGCGGCGATGCCGGACACGCCGTACTCCGCGAACAGCGCCTCGCCCGCCTCTCTGCGCACGTCATTGCCGTCGACCAGCAGCGTCAGCTCGCCCTCCGCCCGGATGCCCTTCAGGCCCCGGACCGCCTCCGGCGGCGTCTTCAGCGGGGCGATGGCCGCGAATCGGGGCGAGATGCCGTGCCCGAGGGCCTCCAGCAGCCGGTAACCCTCCCCGGAAGCGCCCAGCTTCGGTGCGGCCAGACCGCCGGTGCACACCAGCGCACAACGCCCCCGCACCCGCTCCCCCTCCTGGGAGACGGCTTCGAAGCCCCTGCCGGAGCGCTCCAGCCGAACCACCGCGAAGTTGATCCGGGTGTCCACCCCCTGCTCGTCGCAGCACAGCCGCAGCGCGTCCAGCACCGAGGCCGCCTGGTTGCTCATCGGGTAGACCCGGCCGGCCTCGTCCGCCGTGCAGGGAATGCCCAGTTCCTCGAAGAACGCCATCACCCGCCGGGGCGGCCAGGCCCGCAGCGCCGCCTGGGCCGCCTGCCGGGAGCCATGGTAGTTCCCGGCGGAGGCGTTCAGGTTCGTCAGGTTGCAGCGGCCGTTGCCGGTGCTCAGCAGCTTCCGGCCCACCCTGTTCTGCTTTTCCAGCAGGGCCACGCGCCGCCCCCGCCGGGACAGCGCGCAGGCGGCGGCCAGCCCGGAGGCGCCGCCGCCAATGATCAATGCGTCGTAGTTCATATCGTTCAATCCATTTCGTCCAAGCTCCGCGGCGTGTCGGGGATCGTCAGTTCTCCGCCGGCGCTTCCTCCAGCGCCTTCACCACGCCCGGGCCCGCCAGCAGCGCCACGGCGTGCAGCGCCCGGGAGGCGGCGGTGTACAGCCGCCGGCGCTCGCCGTCGTTCAGCTCCACCTCCGGCCAGACCACCACCACGGCGTCGAACTCCATGCCCTTGGTCAGGTGGTAGCAGGCCACCACGTTGTCCCCGGACTCATAGTTCAGGTCGGCCTCGCCGCCGTCCAGCCGGTACACGTTCTCCAGCCGCGCGGACAGGGAATCCGCCTGGGACTGGCTTCGGGTGATCACGGCGATGGACTTGTGTCCCGCCGCGCGGAAGGCGTCCAGCGTATCCCGCAGCAGCGCCTCGCTGTAGGTCGCCACCAGCGGCGGCTGTCCGTCCCGACCGAAGGGTTCCAGGGCCTCGCCGTCCGGCAGGATGCGGTTGCAAAGCCGGGCGATGGGCATCGTGGAGCGATAGCACCGGGTCAGCGGGAACAGCTGCGCGTCGGGCATGCCAAAGCAGGCGCCCCAGCGAGCCGGGTCGCAGGCCTCCATGCCCGGAGTCGTGCGCTGCTTGGGATCGCCCAGCAGCGTCACCCTGGCGTTGGGGTAGTAGGCCCCCAGCATGGCCAGCGCGGCGTCGGCATAGTCCTGGGCCTCGTCCACCAGCAGGTGGTAGATCGTCTTGTCCGGCGCGGCAAAGCCCAGGCGCACGGTCAGGTAGGCCTCCGCCACGGCGTCCTCCCACCAGGTCAGCCCGGCGGCCAGGTTTTCCTCATAGGCATCCCGCAGGGGCTTCGGCGCGGTGCGCAGCACCCGGCGCAGCAACGCGCTGCCGGTCATCTCCAGCTGCTCCCGCAGCTGGGCCCGCACCGGCTGCAGCCGCTGGGCCACCGCCATGTTGCTCATCTGCCGCAGCTCCCGCTGGCCGTAGCGCTGGGAGAAGCTCTTCTCGTATTGGCTGTACAGCCGCTCCTCCCAGCCCGCCAGGCGGGTCTGGAGCGTGGCAGCCATCCGCATCAGCTTCTGGGCGGGGGTCAGCAGGGAGAGCTCGCCCCGGTACATCCGAGCCAGTTCGTCCCGGCGGATCAGCGGCTTGCCGTCCAGGCGCACGTCCCGGAACTCCGGCCCATAGGCGGTAAAGTCGTCCGCGAAGCGCTTGAGCAGCCCCAGGAATTCCGCGCCGCTCTTCCAGGCCACGGAGGCTCGGCGCAGCTCGCCGTCCCCGGCGTCGCTCAGCAGGGCATCGAGCTGGCGGTAGGGCTTCTCCACCTTCTTGTTCAGCACGCCCTCCACCACCTCGCGGAGGGTGCGGGCGCGGATGTTTTCCTCGCCCAGCTCCGGCAGCACGCCGGACACGTACTCCGAAAAGGCGGTGCTGGGGGACAGGATCATGATCTTACTGGCGTCCAGCAGGTCCCTGCGCCGATACATCAGGTAGGCCGCCCGGTGCATGGCCACGGAGGTCTTGCCGGAGCCCGCGCCGCCCACCACGGACACCACCCGGGCGTCCTCCTGGCGGATGGCGGCGTTCTGCTCGGCCTGGATGGTGGCCACGATCTGGCGCATGTGGCGGCTGGTCGCCCCGGAGAGGATGTCCAGCAGCATGGAGTCGTCGATGTTCAGCACCGTGTCCACGAAGTACTTCAGCCGCCCGCCCTCCATGCGGTACTGGCGCTTCAGCGCCAGGTTGCCGTGGATGCGGCCGGAGGGACTGTCGTAGGCGGCCTCCCCGGGCATGGCGTCGTAGTAGAGGCTGCACACCGGAGCGCGCCAGTCGTGCACCAGCAGGGCGCCCTTCTCATCCTTCAGGCTGTACAGGCCGATGACGATCTTCTCCGGCGTCGCCTCGCCGTCCTCGGCGAAGTCCACCCGGGCGAAAAAGGGGTTCATCAGCATCCGGCGGGAGCGCTCCGCCAGGCTGTCGGCAAACTGCCGGCGCACGACGAAGCGGTCCACCTCCGTGGACAGCTGCTCCAGGTCCTCCTCCGAGAGGGCGGTGGGCTTCACCCGCAGCTCCTCCCAGGCGTCCGCCACGATGGCGTGGATGGACTGGAGGTGGTCGCTGGAGATGACCTGAGCCTGCTCGATCAGCGCCAGCAGCAGCTGCTGCACCCGCGCGGTATAGGCCTGCTCCTGTGTGAGTTCTCTGATTTGATCCATATTGACCTCCCGGACGCCGGACCCTCTCCGGCGCCTTTTGCCCCGAAGCGCCCGCGCCGCGGACGCCCTTTGCGGGGCGATGACCCTCGTTCCCGGCAGCGCTCGCGCCGGGCCGGGCGCAAACTGCCATTATAAGATATTTTATTATAGCACAACGTTATCAAAAAGAAAAGGCCTTGCAGAAAATGACACCTTGCGTTAAAATAGACAGGTCCCCCAGGGGGGCGTATCTCCAACGCACACGGGCGGCGCGCCGCGCCTGGCCCGGGTTTTTTATGGAAGGTGATCGTCGATGCAGTCCAAACAGCCGCCCATGTGGCAGCGCGCGCTGCTGATCGTCGCGGGCGCGGTGCTCTCCGCCATAGGCATCGTCTGCTTCGCCAGGGCCGCGGGTCTCTTCCCCGGCGGCTTCACCGGCCTCTCCCTGCTGATCCAGGAGTCCTGCCAGCGCTATCTGGGCTTCACGCCGCCCTACTCGCTGTTCAGCCTGACGCTGAACTTCATCGCGGCGGCGGTGTGCTTCCGCTACATCGGCAGGCGCTTCGCGCTGCTGTCGATGGCCGCCGTGGTCATCACCAGCATCCTGACGGACCTCATGCCCGCCTACAGCTTCGCCGCGGACCCGCTGCTGAACAGCGTGTTCGGCGGTCTGGTGAACGGCTTCGCCATCTCCCTGTGCCTGCGGGCCGGGGCCAGCAGCGGCGGCACCGACTTCATCAGCATCTACCTGGCGGAGAAGAACGGGCGGGACGCCTACAACATCATCCTCGGCGGCAACATCATCATGCTGACCGCGGCGGGCCTGCTGTTCGGCTGGGAGCGCGCCCTGTACTCTATGATCTTCCAGTTCAGCACCACCCAGGCGCTGCACACGCTGTTCCGCCGCTACCAGCACCGCACGCTGTGGATCGTCACCGACCACCCCGACGAGGTCTACGCCATTATCCGTGACGTCACCCACCACGGCGCAACGCTTTTTAAGGGCACCGGGCTCTACAAGAACGAGCCCCGCTCGATGATCTACACCGTGCTCTCCGGCGACGACATCCGCCGCGTGGTGCACGACGTCCGTGCCGTGGACCCCCACGCCTTCATCAACATCCAGCGCACGGACTCCCTGACCGGCCGGTTCTACCGCCGGCCCCAGGATTGATTCTCCCCTTCAAACACAAAGGATGTGCTTCCCATGAACAAAAACCGCTTGGGCGCGCTGCAGGTCGCCGCGGCCGCCGTCAGCTGGAGCTTCGCGGGCGTGCTCGGAAAGTCGCTGCCCTGGAACTCCTTCACCATCAACGGCATGCGCTCGCTGGTCGCCGCGCTGCTGCTGGCGCTGGCCCGGGGCACCCCGAAGGTGCGCCTCACCCGGGGCACGCTGCTTGGCGCGCTGGGCGTGGCCCTGACCAGCGTGCTGTTCATGGCCGCCACCAAGCTGACCAGCTCCGCCAACGCCATCGTGCTGCAATACGCCATGCCGGTGTTCGTGATCCTGTTCTCCTGGCTGTTCTTCGGCCAGAAGCCCAGCCCGCGCCACCTGGTGATCGCCGCGTTCATCATGGCCGGCGTAATCCTGTGCAGCTGGGACGGGCTCACCGGCGGCAATCCGCTGGGCGACGGCCTGGCCATACTCTCCGCGGTGACCTTCTCGCTGGTGTTCTTCTGCGCCAGGATGCCCGGCGCGGACCCGAGGGACTACTCCTACCTGGGCATGGTCCTCTGCGCCCCCTTCGCACTGAACGCCTTCTTCGACCCCGCGGTGAGCCTCCGCCAGCCGCTGCACTGGCTGATCGCCCTGGGGCTGGGCGTGTGCCTGGCGGGCGGCTACTTCTTCATCTCCAAGTCCATGAGCAACGTCTCCCCCATCTCCGCGGCGCTGCTGGCCAACCTGGAGCCGATCCTGAACCCCGTTTGGGTGTTCCTGTTCCTGGGCGAGCAGCCCGGGGCGCTGACCATCCTCGGCTCCGCCATCGTGCTGGTGACCGCCACCGTCTACTCGCTGCTGCCCGCGCGGGAGGGCGACTGACATCCATTTACACAACGGCGAGGGGCCGTCCCGAAAATGGGACGGCCCCTCGCCGCGTGTTATCCAAAATCATCGTTAAGCAGGAAGATCTCCTTCCCGTCTACCCATCTGACCGAGGCACGCGCTAGAGTGTGTTTCTAAATGCAGGAAGATGCAGTTTCGAGTGGATTTGGCTGCATTTCAAGGCGATTTTCCGCAGGCTTAGTGGCGCTAAGTCAAGGAACGCAGGCTTAGTGGCGCTAAGTCAAGGAAAATCAACGCAGAAATGCAGTCTAATACGCCGAAAATGCGCTTCAGGCATTTTAGAAACAGACTCTAAACCCCTTCCGCGCCTTCCGGCGCCTCGGTGTTCAGCGGCCAGTCGGATGCCACGTCGTTGCCGCCGTAGTCCTCGCCGCCGTCGTCGCTCCAGTCGCCGCCGTACAGGTCCGCGTCGTCCAGCGCGTCGGCGTCTCCCAGCTCCTCGGCCTCATCCAGCTCGTCGGTCTCGGCCATCCCCGGCTCGTCCGGCTCCGGCTCGACGTCCACGTCCATGTCCAACGTGCCTTCGCCGCCGGGCGCCGCCGCGTCCTCCTTGGGCTTGATCAGCCCGTTGGCCAGCAGGTAGTTGTCCCGCATCCAGCGGATGTCGCTCATCTTGAAGTTGGTGGAGACCGCCGCGATCTTCTTCAGCAGGTCCGCGCCCGCCTCCGCGCCCATCACCGTGGGCTGGAAATTGTTCCGGTTGTTCACCGAGGACACGGTGCAGGGGATGATGTTGATGCCCTCGTCCACGATGCCCGCCTGCGCGATGCCCATGCCGGGGGTAAAGCTGAACTGCTGCTGGAAGATCAGGCAGCGCTTGTCCGCGGGGTTGGCGTTTCCGGCAAAGCAGAAGTTGCCCAGGCTGTAGACGATGTACTTGCCCTTGTACTTCTCGATACCCTGGTAGACGTGAGGATGGGTGCCGATCACCAGGTCCGCGCCGGCGTCGATGGCCACGTGGCCCAGCGTGCCCTGCTTGTGGTGGTACTTGTGGTCGCCCTCGATGCCCCAGTGGATGTTCACGATCAGCAGGTCACAGTTGGGCCGCGCCTCGCTCACCGCCGCGGCGATCTCCTCCGCGTCGTGCTCCCACCAGGTGAAGCCCAGCGCGCCCACGCGCACGCCCTTGATCTCGGTGTAGTAGACCTTCGTATAGCCGCAGTAGCCCACCCCGGCGGCATCCAGGACCTCGGCGGTCTGCTTGAGGCCCTCCTTGCCGTAGTCCAGGGTGTGGTTGTTGGCCACGTTGCACAGCTCCACGCTGGAGCCGGTGAGGATCTTCACGTACTCCGGGTCGCCCTTGAACACGAAGCCGTGCTTCTTGCCCTTGGTGCTCGTGGTCAGCGGGCCCTCCAGGTTCACGATGGTCAGGTCGTCGTTTTCAAAGATGTAGCGGACGTTGTTGAAGAAGTAGTCGAGGCCGTATTCCGAGGCGCACTTGGTGAAGTACTTCTGGCCCTTAGCGCCGATCTCGCCGCCCAGGGTGCAGTCACCCGCCGCGGTGATCGTCAGCTTCACGATGCCGGAGTTGTCCTCCTCCGACTCCGAAGCGGCCTCTTCGCCCTCGGGATTGCCGGTCACCTCCGGAACGGCGGTTTCCTCCACCGGCGGCAGCACGGGGGCGTCCGCCTCGGGGACCGCAAACACGTCGCCGCCGTCGGAAGGTTCGATGTCGTCCTCGGGCACCACCGGAGTGTCCTGCTGCGCGGGCATCACGACGCTGACATCCGCCAGCGCGAAGGCGTCCTCCGCCTGGTTCAGCACATCCGCGGCGTACACGCCCGGGCCGTCGGAATCATAGCCCCCGCCCATGGGCGGCGCCGCGACCTCCACCGCGCCTTCCTGCAAATACCACTGCATGTCGCGATTCGGCCTGGCCCCGCGGTTGAGCACCGCCATGCCCAGCATGGTGCCGATGCCGACGGCTACCAGGGCCAGCAGCACGCCCATGCGCAGGTAGCTGTGCTGCGCTTTCTTCCTCTGGGACTTGTGTTTTTTTGTCACATTTTTGCCCATGTCGGCCTCCTCGCCTTGCCGCCACCGAAAAAAACGGCAATCCGACCGGCAGCATCCCCGATATCGGGCACGCGCCGGACGCAAATCAATCATTTTGAAACATTATAAAACAAATTTGAAATAATTTCAAGACCAATCTTGATTTTTTTATGACACAATTTTCGACACGCAAAGCGCCGACCCTCGAAACCCGTCGAAGGGCGGCGCTTCCATGCTCACCAATCGCTGTCCCAGTCCGTGTCGCCGGAATCCCAGCTGTCGAAGATGCTGCTGTCATCGTCATCATCGTCGTCCCTGGGCTCCACATAGTAGGCGGAGGACTCGAAGCGATCGTCGTAGTCGTCGAAGCCGTAGTAGCTGGTGCCGTAGTAGTGATCGGCGTACCAGTCGTAGTCGTCCGGCCCGTAGTAAACATCCCAGTCCCCGTCGTCATAGTAGTACCAGCCGCTGTCCTGATAGTAGTAGACGACGTCGTCGATCAGGTAATAGCCCCGGTGGGGCTGGCGGACATACCAGCGCACGACGATGACCAGCCCCACCGCGATCAGCAGCGCGAGGGCGATGTTCCGCACGCGCTCGCGGATAATCTCGCCGCGGGTCTTCTGCCGCCGCGCGGGCAGCTTCGCCCGGCGCAAGTCGATCTCCGAGTTGATCTTCGCCCACAGCTCCTGGGCCGCATAGGCCTCGTCGGGTCCGTTATAGCGCACGGCGCGGCTTCCGTCGGACTTGTTCTTGTAGACCACCCAATTGCCGCTGTCGGCGTCCTGATAGATGCCGAAGCACCGCGCCTCCCTGCGATCCTCGCCGATGAAGAAGCGCATCCGCTCCAGCGGCATGTCCTTTGTCCGCTCGATGAGCTCCTGAACGGAATTGACTCTTTCCATGATTCTCCTCCCATTTGAACAACAATCCTTCTGGCGACCAAAGCGCCAGGAAGGCGTACAACACGCGAAAGAAGGCCCCTTGAACGCAGGCGCTTACAAAGTCGCAAGCAGCTGAATTCAAAGGGCCTCCTGACGCCGCGACCGCAAATCCCGTCCGCCAGTGCGGAGCGGGGATTTGCGCGGTTGCGGCCCTTATCGGTGTTGTTTACAGAGGCATGGCGTTGTTCTTCTTGTCCAGCACGCTGTTGTCCAGGCCGACCTGCTTGGCCTGGCGATTCTGGAAGAACTTCTCGGCCACCTGCGGGAACAGGGCGTAGCTGAGCACGTCCTCGGGCTGGGTGTAGTACTGGCCCATTTCCTTCTTGAACTCGTCCAGATGCTTCACGCCGTAGCTCTTGTCCTCGACGGGGCGGCAGGTGATGATCTTCTGGTCGCCGATGACCTTCTTGCGCACGTCCTCGTTCACGGGAGCGGGCAGGCGGCCATACTCGCCGCGCATCAGGCCCTGGCTCTCCTTCGGGCACATCTTGTAGCGCTCGCCGGTCAGCACGTTCATGACGGCCTGGGTGCCCACGATCTGGGAGGTGGGGGTCACCAGCGGCGGATAGCCGAAGTCCTTGCGCACGCGCGGCACCTCAGCCAGCACCTCGTACAGCTTGTCGGACTGGCCGGCCTGCTTCAGCTGGTTGATCAGGTTGGACAGCATGCCGCCGGGCACCTGGTACTTCAGGGTGTTCACGTCCACGCGCAGCACCTTGGGATCGAGGATGCCCTGGTCCTGCAGCTTCTGGGCGACGCCGCGGAAGTGCTCGGTGGCCTTGGTGATGACGTTCAGGTCCAGGCCGGTGTCCCACTCAGTGCCCGCCAGGGTCGCCACCAGCGGCTCGGTGGCCGGCTGGGAGGTGCCGTTGCCCAGAGGAGACAGCGCGCAGTCCACGATGTCCACGCCCGCCTCGATGGCCTTCAAGTTGGTCATGTCGCCGGTGCCGGCGGTGTTGTGGGTGTGCAGGTGCACCAGGGTGGTGGGCTTCAGGGCTTCCTTCAGCTTCTTCACCAGCGAATAGGCGCTGTAGGGCAGCAGCAGGTTCGCCATGTCCTTGATGCAGATGTTGTCAGCACCCATCTTCTCCAGCTCGAGGGCCAGGTTCACGAAGTACTCCTCCGTGTGCACGGGGCTGATGGTGTAGCTCAGCGCCACTTCGCAGATGCCGCCGTACTTCTTGGTGGCCTTGATGGCCGGCTCCAGGTTGCGGGTATCGTTCAGGGCGTCGAAGATGCGGATGACGTCGATGCCGTTCTTGATGGACAGGCGGGTGAACTCGTCCACCACGTCGTCGGCATAATGGCGGTAGCCCAGAATATTCTGGCCGCGGAACAGCATCTGCAGCTTGGTGTTGGGCAGCGCCTTCTTCAGCTGGCGCAGCCGCTCCCAGGGGTCCTCATTCAGGAAGCGCAGGCAGCTGTCGAACGTGGCGCCGCCCCAGCACTCCAGGGAATAATAGCCAACCTTGTCCAGCGCTTCGCACGCGGGCAGCATGTCCTCCAGGCGCATGCGGGTCGCGGCCTGGGACTGATGCGCGTCGCGAAGGATGGTTTCGGTAATCATTACTTTGCCCATGATATTCTCCTCCAAATCCAATTAGTGCGCAAACAGCGCGATGAACACGCCCGCCGCAACCGCGGAGCCGATGACGCCAGCCACGTTGGGGCCCATGGCGTGCATCAGCAGGAAGTTGCCGGGATCCTCCTCCTGGCCGACCTTCTGGGACACGCGGGCCGCCATAGGCACGGCGGAGACGCCCGCGGAGCCGATCAACGGGTTGATCTGGCCGCCGGAGAGGATGTTCATCAGCTTCGCCAGCATCACGCCGCCGGCGGTGCCAAAGCTGAACGCGATGACGCCCAGGATGACGATGTAGATGGTCTGCATGGTCAGGAAGGTGCTGCCCTGGGTGGTCGCGCCGACCGTCAGGCCCAGGAAGATGGTGACGATGTTGCACAGCTCGTTCTGAGCGGTCTTGTTGATGCGCTCCACGACGCCGCACACGCGCATCAGGTTGCCCAGCATCAGCATGCCGACCAGCGTGGCCGCGTCAGGCAGCAGCAGGGACACGATGATGGTGACGGCGATCGGGAAGATGATCGTCTCGGTCTTGGAGACCTGGCGCAGCTGACCCATGCGGATCGTGCGCTCCTTCTTGGTGGTCAGCGCCTTCATGATCGGAGGCTGGATGACCGGGACCAGCGCCATGTAGCTGTAGGCCGCCACGGCGATGGGGCCCAGCAGGTGAGGCGCCAGCTTGGTGGTGACGAAGATGGCCGTCGGGCCGTCCGCGCCGCCGATGATGCCGATGGCGCCGGCCTCGCTGGCGGTGAAGCCCAGCAGCTTCGCGCCCAGGAAGGTCAGGAAGATGCCCAGCTGCGCGGCAGCGCCAAGCAGCAGGCTCTTCGGGTTGGCGATCAGCGGGGCAAAGTCGGTCATCGCACCCACGCCCATGAAGATCAGCGGGGGGTAGATGCCCAGCTTGACGCCCTGGTACAGGTAGTACAGCAGGCCGCCGTTGGCCGTCTGCAGCGCATAGCCCATCTCGCCGGTGGCGGGGTTCAGGCGCATCACCACGTCGGTGATGTCCTTGCCCAGCGCCTGGGCCCCCGCGAGGGCCTCGGCCTGGCTGGCGTAGAAGGTGAAGGTGGGATGGCCCATCATGCCCGCGGCGGGCAGGTTGGCCAGCAGCATGCCGAAGGAGATCGGCAGCAGCAGCAGGGGCTCAAACTGCTTCACAATCGCCAGGTACAGCAGGAAGCAGGCCACGGCGATCATCACGTAGTTCCTCCAGTCGCCGCCCGTGCCGTTGATGCTCTGGGCGATACCGGTGGACATCGCGATGTTTTTCAAGCCCTTTAAGAAGTTGATATCAGGATCGGTGGAATCCCCCGCCTGCTCCGAAGCCTCGGCCACGGCGACCTCCTCAGCCGCCTGGGCGACCTCGGCCGGCGCCTCGGTGTCCGCGTTGGTCTCGGCCAGCGCCGTAAACACGGTCAGCAGGGCGAACATGGCCAGCAGGCACGCGAGCGCGCGCTTGGGGCTCACCTTTTTCAATTTGGACATTCGTCAAACCCTCCTTACCGCTTTCGATAACAAATGCTCTCGCGCCTCGTTCCGTCCGACCCGCGAGCGGGCGGCAGTGCCGCCTCACAGGTCAGCGACGCAACGCGGCGCCGATGATCAGTTAAGGGAAAGCAGCACGTCGCCGGTGCTGACGGTCGCGCCCTTGGTCACGTTCACGGAAGCCACGACGCCGTCGCGGGGCGCCATGATCTCGTTCTCCATCTTCATGGCCTCGAGGATCAGCAGCACGTCGCCCTTCTTGACGCTCTGGCCCTGGGAGACCTTTACATCGTTGATGTTGCCGGGCATCGGAGCCTTGATGGCCTCGGCGCCAGCGGGCGCGGCGGCGGGAGCGGCAGCCTTCGGGGCGGGAGTGGCGGCCTTGGGGGCCGGCGCGGCTACGGGAGCGGGAGCCGCCACGGGCGCGGCTACGGGAGCGGCCGCGAACACAGGCGCGCCGCCGATCTCTTCGACTTCGACTTCATAGGACTGACCATTCACGGTGATCGCAAACTTGCGCATAATATCTTCCTCCTGATTATTATCGAGTTGTTATTCCATGAGGAACGGGGCGGGAATGCTTCAGACCCGTCCGGATCCCATTCTCAATTCCCAATTCCCAATTCTCAATTAAAACCGGTACACCTGCTCGGCGCGGGAGGCGCGGTTCCAGCCGGAAACGCGGCGCACCTTGCGCACCACGAGCTGCTTGTTGCCGTCGGTGTAGGCGGCGATGGCGGCGGCGATCACGGCGATCAGCTGAGCGTCGTCGACCTCCTCGACCACGGGCTCGGGCTCGGCCACGGGCGCGGGCGCCGGGGCGGCCTTGGCGGCGGCAGCGGCCGCGGCGGCCTTCGCGGCCTCCTCAGCCTTCAGCCTGGCGGCCTTTTTGCCGTCGATGGCCTTGAAAACCTGGGCCATCAGCGTGATGAAGCCGATCAGTATCGCCAGGCCCATGAACACCACGACCAGGCCGATGGCGGTCACCTGAAGGCCGTAAAGAATCTTCGATCCAATCATGTCCATGCCTCCTTACAGCGGCATATTGCCATGCTTCTTGGCGGGCTTGGACTCCCGCTTGCCGGAGAGCATCTCCAGCGCGGAGGCCAGCATCTGGCGGGTCTGCGCAGGCTCGATCACGTCATCCACATAGCCCTTCTTGGCGGCGTTCACGCCGTCGGCGATATCTGCCATGTACTTCTCCTCGAGCTCGGCGCGCTTGGCGAAGGGATCATCGGCGGTCTTGAGCTCGTCGGCGCAGTTCAGCTGCACGGCGATCTTCGGGGTCACGGCGCTGATGACGGCGCCCGGCCAGGCGTAGACCATGTCGGAGGCCGCGCGGGAGGCCATGGCGGCGTAGGCCATGCCCACGGCGTTGCCGGTGATCAGGGCGATGCGCACGTTGGTGGACTCGGTCAGCGCGTACATCAGCTGCGCGCCGGCGCGGGCCAGCTCGCCCTGGGGCGCCGGGGAGACCTTCATGCCCATGGAATCCACGATGCTGATCACGGGAATGGAGAAGCAGTCGCAGAAGGAAGCGAAGCGGGAGGCCTTCTTCGCGCCGTACACGGTGATGCGGCCCTCGTCCTTGGAGGGCTGGTTGGCGATGAAGCCCACGGTGGCGCCGCCGATCTTGGCCAGGGCGGTGACCATGGAGGGGGCAAAGCCCTCGCTAAGCTCCACGATATCGTTCATGTCGGCCACGCGGCGGATGATGTCGCGCACATCCTCCACGGCGTCGATGGCGTTCAGGTCGCCCAGCTCGCGGTTGACGTCGTCCACGGTATCGCCGAAGACCTCGTCCATGTTGTTCACGGGCAGCATGCCGGCCAGCTTGCGGGCCAGCGCGATGGCGTCCTCGTCGGACTCAGCGGTCAGCTGGGCGACGCCGGAGCGCATGGAGGCCTGGGCGTGGGCCAGCGCTTCCATGTCCACTTCCTTGCCGGTCGCGGCGGAGACCACCTGCGGGCCGTTGACGAACAGGGCGCCGTTCTTGCTCATGATGGTGATGTCGCTCATGCCGGCGATGGCGGAGGCGATGCCGCCGCACTGGCCCAGCACGACCGCGATCTGCGGCACGACGCCGGACAGGGCGCTGGTCTTGCCCGCCATCAGCGCATAGGCGTTCATGGCGTCGATGCCCTCATCCAGCCGCGCGCCGGCGGTGTCCAGCAGCGCGAAAACGGGCGCGCCGGTCTTCTCCGCCAGCTCCAGCACCTTCAGCACCTTGCGGGCGTGCGCCATGCCCACGGAACCGCCCTTGACGGTGAAGTCCTGGGCGTACACATAGGCGGGGCTGCCGTCGATCAGGCCATAGCCGGTCACGACGCCCGCGTCCGCGTTCAGCACGTCCAGCTCCACAAAGCTGGCGGCGTCCAGCAGCAGCGCGATGCGCTCCCTGGCCAGAAGCTTTCCGGCCTTCTTCTGCTCGGCGCAGAGGCCCGGGTCACCCTTCAGAATCGCGAGCTTGCGCTCTCGAACGATGGGCAGATTCTGTTCCACTTTCATAGTCTTTCCCTCCATCGTTGTGCTGATCGTCTACGTTCGCGCCGCTGCGGGGGATTCCCCGCGGGATGAACACGAGCTTCCACGAATCAACAGAGTATAAAATATCAACAAATCCCAAATTCAAATCTTTCGACGCGCCGGCCTTTTTTCCTCTCATTTATAACGTTAATTTTTTCGATTGTGTCCCCTTCACCGAAGCTTTAACGGAAAACTGACACCCAAGCCTCGGGCGTTCCGAAGCGGCGGCGCTTGTATTTTTTGCCGGGCTGTGCTAAACTGTTCCCACTACCATTCGAAAGCGGGGCTGCAAGCATGAGCGAGCTGAACATCGTATGCCTGGACCTGGAGGGCGTTCTGGTGCCCGAAATCTGGATCGCGTTTTCCGAGGCCAGCGGAATCCAGGAGCTGAGGCGCACCACCCGGGACGAGCCGGACTATGACAAGCTGATGCGCTGGCGCCTGGGCATCCTCAGGGAGCACGGCCTGGGCCTGAAGGACATCCAGGACACCATCCGCACCATCGATCCTCTGCCCGGCGCCAAGGAATTCCTGGACGCCCTGCGGGCGCGCACCCAGGCGGTGATCCTCAGCGACACCTTCACCCAGTTCGCCCAGCCCCTGATGGAGAAGCTGGGCTGGCCCACGCTGCTGTGCAACGCGCTGGAGGTCGCCCCGGACGGCGAGATCACCGGCTACAAAATCCGCACCGCCCAGTCGAAGCTCTCCACCGTCAAGGCGCTGCAGTCCGTGGGCTTCGACACCATCGCCTGCGGCGACAGCTACAACGACCTGGGCATGATCCGCGCCAGCAAGGCCGGCTTCCTGTTCCGCTCCACGGAGAAGATCATCGCGGACAACCCGGACCTGCCCGCCTTCGAAGCCTTCGACGACCTCAAGGCCGCCATCTTCGCGGCCCTCTGATTTCCCGGGCAGGAGGCGCGCCATGGCCAACAACTACGAAAAGATGCTGCTGTCCGCCCGGGAGCTGTTCCTGGAGCGCGACCAGCAGGCGATGATCGACCTCTGGGCGCTGGAGCACGACGGCGACTGGCTGTACATGGATTACTTCGGCCAGCGGCTGAAGCTCGACCGGCGCACGGGGGCGGTGTGCTACGCCCGGGAGCCCGGGCCCGGCGATTTCCGCGCGGCGGGCTTCATCAACGCCTCGATGGCGCTGTTCGACCTGCTGACCTACGCCCGCGTCCGCCCCCATGCCGTCGGGAGCTGGAGCTCCATCAGCACGCTGGGGGGCATCATCGGCGCGGGGCACGACCGCACCCTCAGCCACGAGAGCACCGCGGCCAAGTTCGAGGGCAAGATGGACGCTCTGGCCCGGGCCTGCGAGCGGCTGGGCGGCGTGCCCGCCGGCAAGGGCGACGTGAGCTACGCCATCCCCGTGTTCCGGGACTTCGGCATACTGTTCCAGTTCTGGGACGGAGACGACGAGTTCCCCGCCAACATCAAGTTCCTGTTCGACGCCAACGCCCGGCAGTTCATGCACTACGAGACGCTGTGGTACGTGATGGGCGACCTGGGCGACCGGCTGGACTTCTACGTCAACGGCGTGGCTCCGGGCCGGTGAGGCTGTCCCGCGAGAGGAATGGATCTTCGCGGTCTCCCTCTCACTGATGGGCTTCAGTTTTGGTTCTTCACAAAGAGCCGCGGGATTGATGATTAGCAGTTAGCGGGCATATAAAGATCCTTCGCTTCGCTCAGGATGACACGGTTTACGACTCGTTTTCATCCTGGGCGAAGCGAAGGATCTTTTTCAATGGTGATTCACGTAAATGTCCGGATCAGCCCCCTCGTATGATCGGGGCTGTATTTCAAATCAACATCCAACGAATCCCCCGCAATGCGTTGTTATGGTGCAGTTCCCTGTCACAAGATCACATCACCGGCGCGAACACCTTCAACACCCATCCGGCGATCCGGGTGAGCAGCTTTTCCTTCTTCAGGTCCTCCAGGCGGATCTCCTGGCACTCCCGGGCGGTGTTCTGGAAATCCCGCTCGATGTCCGCCACGGCGGGCACGTTCCGCAGGTAGGCGGCGCACTCAAAGTGCAGGTACAGGCTGCGGTAGTCCAGGTTGATGGTGCCCGCCACGGCCTTGCAGTCGTCGCTGACGAAGATCTTCGAGTGCACGAAGCCCGGCGTGTACTCCAGGATCCGCACGCCGGCCTGGAGCAGCTCCCGATAGTGGGTCTTGGCCAGGGCGAAGGCGTACTTCTTGTCCGGGATGTGGGGCAACAGCACGCACACCTCCACCCCCCGCTTCGCGGCGAAGGTCAGCGCGGTGAGCATCTCGTTGTCCAATATGAGGTAGGGCGTCATGATGTGCACGTAGCGGCTGGCGCGGTTGAGGATGTCCATGTAGATCATCTCCCCCACCTTCTCGCTGTCCAGCGGGCTGTCCCCGAAGGGCAGCACCCAGCCGGGGGCCGTGCCCTCCCGCAGGGCCGCGGGCACGTCCAGGTAGCGGGCAAAGGTATCGCCGCTCTCGTTCACGTTCCACATCTGCAAAAACATCAGCGTGAAGCTGCGCACCGCCTCGCCCTGCAGCCGGATGGACATGTCCTTCCAGTGTCCGAAGAGCACCCGGCGGTTGATGTACTCGTCCGCCAGGTTCACGCCGCCGGTGTAGGCCACCTTGCCGTCCACCACCAGTATCTTGCGGTGGTCCCGGTTGTTGTAGTAGGTGGACATCAACGGGCGTATGGGCGAGAACATCTTGCACTTGATGCCCAGCTTGCGCATCATCTCCGGGTAGCGGTAAGGCAGCCGGAACAGCGCGCAGGTGCCGTCGTACATCACGCGCACCTCCACGCCCTGCTTCACCTTTTCCTCCAGGATCTTCAGCACACGGCCCCACATGTAGCCCTCGTCGATGATGAAGAACTCCAGGAATATGAAGTCCTGGGCCCGCTCCAAGTCCCGGAGCATGGCCTCCATGGAGATCTCCCCGCTGGGGAGGTAGCGCACCTGGGTGTTGCCATAGATCGGGTAGTGCCCGTTTTCCCACAGGTACCGCGTGAGCCCGGCCAGCTCCGGCGCGCTCTCATCCATGCCCGCGGGGCAGGGCATCTCCTCCGGCAGGAAGGCCGTGGTCTCCCTCACCAGCTCGCCCAGCCGGCGGTTCAGCACCCGGTGCCCCACGTCGAGTTCCACAAACAGATACAGCACCACGCCCAGCGCCGGCGCCAGCACCACCAGCAGTATCCAGGTGATCTTGATGGTGGGGTTCGAGGGCCGGTTCACCAGGTGCAGTATCAGCGCGCCGTACAGCAGCAGCATCAGGCCGTAATAATAGGGAACCAGCGATTGCAGCGAGCTGAACAGCCACACCAGCAGCAGGATCTGCACCGCCAGCATGACGATGACGATCATCGTCCGCCCGAATATCACGTTCAGGACGCCGCGCTTGCTCTTTTGCAGCAGGCGAAACTCATCCTGATCCTGTGCGCTCCGCTCCCGGATGCGCTCCTTTTCCTGATCCATATCACGCCTCGTTCAATGCGGTTTTAATAAACTAATATCTCCAGTGCTACTAATATAATCCATATCGACGAAAAAATCAAGTGCGGGAAAGCGCATTGAAGGGGAGGCCGTGGGGCCTCCCCTTCAAATTGTGTTCTGTTGTCGATTTTCGCGCTTACGCCATGCTCCCCAGCAGCTTGTACAGCAGGCCGTACAGCGTCGCGGCCTCCTGCGGGTCCATCACGATGCACTCGCCCATCTTCGCCGGGATGTTCTCGGCCCGCTGGCGCAGCCGGGCCCCCGCCTCCGTCAGGGCGACCGTCAGGTTGCGCTCATCCACGGGCGAGCGGTTCCGGGTCACCAGGCCCTTCTCCGCCAGCTTCTTCAGCACCGGGGTGAGCGTGCCGGAATCCAGGTGCAGGCGCTCGCCGATCTCCTTGGAGGTGACCTCCCGCTTCTCCCACAGCACCATCATGGTGATGTACTGGGTATAGGTCAGGTCGATCTCATCCAGGAAGGGCTTGTACCGCTTCACGACCTCCCGCGCGCAGGCGTACAGCGGAAAGCAGAGCTGGTTTTCCAGCCTGAGCGCGTCGAATTCCGAGGCGTCCATGTCAGGTTACTCCGAGGATCTTGATCTGCTTCTTGGCGAAGTCCGCCGCGTCGCGGCAATCCTGGTCGTTGGGGCGGCCCTTGTTCAGGAACAGGAATTCGCCCTTGCACTGGAAGAACATCTCCGCCGTCTTGACAGCGTTGCCCGCCGCGGCGGACTTGATGGCCGGATAGGTGGACTTCTTGGTGCCGGCGCTGCCGAACACCACGATCTTGCCGATGTTTTTCGCGTTGTCGGCGATGAACTTGGTCACGGCGGGGTCGGGCTTTCCCTTGTAAACGCTGCTGCCCAGGAACACCACGTCCGCGTACTTTTCCAGCTTCGCGTCAACGGTCTTGGCCTCGGTGTCCAGCGCCTTGCCGATGGCTTCGGCCAGCTTCTTGGTTCCGCCGTTCTTGGAGTAATACCGAACTTCAATTCTCATCTCTTACGCACCTTTCTTCTGTTCTTCGTATGCCTTGCGAACGGCCCTTGCCAGCTGGTCCGCGCAGGACGTGGGCCGGCGGCCGCAAAGGTTCCCCAGCAGGTACTCCTCGATCTTTTCCACGGTCCACCCGTTCACCAGCTTGGAAATCGCCTTCAGGTTGCCGTTGCAGCCGCCCATGAACTCGATGTTGCTGACCACGTTGTCGTCCAGATCGAAGCTGATGATCTGAGAACAGACCATCTCGGTCGGATATTTATAGCGCATATTGAATCTCCTCCGAAAATTGCCCTTTTTAACAGTATAACACATTTCAGCCGCAAGTCAATTTGATTGCCGTGTTTATTTCCCGCTTCCGCGGGGCAATCCGCCTCAGTAGGAGCTGATGGGCAGGCTGTCGTCGTCGGTGCCCTTCTGGATACTGATGATCCGTATGGCGTAGCTGATGTCGTCGTTCACCCGCACCACCACCCGGTCCCCGGCCCGGCGGCCCATCACGGCCTTGCCCAGGGGAGATTCCTTGCTGATGATGCCGTTGACGGCATCCTCCCGCAGCGTGGTCATCAGGGTGATGGTCTCCCGCTCGCCGTCCTCCTCGTATTCGATCTCCACCTTGTCGAACAGGCCCACCACGCCCTCCCGGGTATCGGCCTTGATCACCTTGGCGGTGGCGATCATCCGCTTCAGGTACCGCAGGCGGCTGTCGCAGCGGCGCAGCTCCTGCTTGGCGGCCTTGTATTCGTAGTTCTCGCTCAGGTCCCCGAAGCCCCGGGCGGTCTGCAAATCCTCGATGCACTTGGGGCGGACCACGCGGGTCTTGTAGTCGATCTCCTCCTGCATCTTGCGGATATCCACTTCAGTCAATTCGTTATACATACGCTCACCTGATAAAATCGGTCATGACGCCCGGCTCCTGCTCGGGCATGCCGTACTTCTCCCGCCCCAGGGCGATGCTCTTGATCAGGAAGGCCATGTTCCGGGCCAGCCGACGCATGGTCACCAGGCCCTCCTCGTCCTGGGCAGCCTCCCCCGGCCTGCGGCCGTGGACGCTGTTCCAGTAGGTGCTGGAGGCCACGGGCATGCCGGAGATGGTGAAGTACTTGTTCAGCCGGTCGAAGCTGGCGGACGCGCCGCCCCGGCGACAGACCACCGCCGCCGCGCCGACCTTCATGGTCTTGTCAAAGTGGGAGGAGTAGAACAGCCGGTCCAGGAAGGCCGTCACCGTGGCATTGGGGCCCGCGTAGTACACCGGGCTGCCCACCACGATGCCGTCCGCCGCCTCGAACTTCGCCGCGGCCTCGTTCACGATGTCGTCAAACACGCACTTGCCCTTTTCGTGGCAGGAGCCGCAGGCGATGCAGCCGCGCACGGCCTTGTTTCCCACGTGGATCGTCTCCACCTCGATGCCCTCGGCTTCGAAAACCTTCGCCATCTCCCCCAGCGCCAGCGCCGTGTTGCCGTTGGCCTTGGGGCTCCCGTTGATCAGCAGTACCTTCATATTAACACCTCGCCATTCGGTTATTGCACCCATTATAGCACCCGCGTCCCCCGTCAGTCAACCGCGCCTTGCCGGGGCGGGGCGGCCATGCTATAATGGCATTGCGTTCCCGGCGCGATTCTATGCGCTGGCGAAGCGCGGGATGCGCCTCCTTTTCCGCGATCCGTGGGAAGGCGCTCCTGCGTCCCCTCCATATAAATATCCGCATCTGTCGATCTGAGCAAAAGGAGGTCCCTTACATGTCCAATAGAGCACCGGAGGTTGTCGTCATCGGCGGCGCCGTGGTGGATATCCCCCTGGTCCCGGTGGGGCCGGCGGTGTTCGAAGCCGGCTCCACGCCGCTGGAGCGCATCGCCATGCAGGTGGGCGGCGACGCCGCCAACGAATCCCTCACTCTGGCCCGGCTGGGCCATGCCCCGGCGCTGGTCAGCAAGGTCGGCGCGGACGCCGCCGGGGACTACCTCCTCCGCGCCCTGCGGGAGGGCGGCGTCGACACGGACAGCGTGGTCCGGGAGGACGGGCTGGACACCGGCATCAACGTCGTGCTGGTGCGCAAGGACGGCGAGCGCGGCTTCATCACCAACCGCAACGGCAGCCTGCGCCGGCTCGCCCTGGCGGACATCCTGCCGGCGCTGGACCGGCCCGAACTGTCCGGCGCGCGGATCGCCTGCCTGGCCAGCCTGTTCGTCTCGCCGGCGCTTTCCCTGGAGGACTGCGCCGCCCTGTTCGACCGCCTGAAGGCCCGGGGCATGCTCCTCTGCGCCGACACCACCCGCAGGAAGCACGGTGAAACCCTGAGGGAAGCCGGCGACGCCCTCTCCCGGCTGGACTACTTCTTCCCCAACCTAGAGGAGGCCGCCCTGCTGACCGGCGAGGATGACCCCGACGCCACCGCGGCCGCGCTGGTGGACTGCGGCGTGAAGCACGTGGCCCTCAAGCTGGGCGGCAGGGGCTGCCTGCTGCGCTCGGCGAGGGAGCGCATCCTCGTTCCCCCCTTCCCCGGCGTCCGCTGCGTGGACACCACCGGCGCGGGGGACACCTTCGCCGCCGGGTTCATCGCGGCGCTGCTGGAGGGGCGGGACTTCGCGTCCTGCGGCCGCTTCGCCAACGCCGCCGCCTCGCTGTGCGTCCAGTCCGTGGGGGCCGGCGGCAGCTGGACCCGCGAGGAGGCGGAGGCCCGCTTCCGCGCCATGCATTGACCCATCGCCCCTCGCGCCGCCGGTGAAAAATCCGGATTCGGGAACGCCGCGTCCGCCGGTTATAATGAAACCGTGATCAAGAGAGACGCCGGCGCGACACCGGCGAGCAAAGGAGCGTTAACCATGAAGCGTCTTATTTCGATAATGCTGCTGACGGCGCTGATCGCCGCCCTGTCCTGCACCTTCACCTTCGCCCTCGCGGAGGACGACGTGGACTACAGCTACGAGGGCTGGTACGAGGTCTACGTCGTAAAGCCCGCGGACCACACCTACAGCTACATCTACGACCGCCCCTCCAGCACCAAGGGCAAAAACCTGGGCCGGGTGGACAACGGCGAGATGGTGTACGGCTTCTTCCTCACCCACGGCGTCAACCACAGGTCCTCCCGCTGGGTCTACTGCGAGTACAACGGCATCTGCGGCTACCTGCGCTACGACAACCTGATCTACCTCGGCACCGACGACGACGGCTACTACTACGATTATTACTACGGCGACGACTACTATCGCAGCGACGACTCCGCCGTCATCCGCGCCATCGATCCCCCCGCCGGCTTCCGGGACAGCTCCTACGACTACGTCGGCGCGATGTTCACCACCCTGGATTCCGGCCTGCTGGAGCTGCGGGACGAGCCCGCCTGGACCACCAACTGGTCCGTCGAGATCCCTCCCTGCTCCCTGGTGACCGTCTACTACTACGACGAGATCTGGGCCTACTGTGAATACATGGGCAACTACGGCTACATCCTCTGGGAGCACCTTTCGGAAGACTGACCCCTGATTCCCATTGCGCCCCGAATGGCGCAACACCCGCCCTTACCCCTTCCGGCGGCCCGCAGGCGCCCTGCGCCGGCCCGGCCCGATCGCCGAAGCGAGCCAGTTTTTCCTCCTCCTTTTCTGGCCGCCACGACGCGCCGATGGCCCGGGCCGCCCGGAAGTCCGATATCGGTTTGACAAAAGCCAGCCCCCGCTTGAAAGTCATAGCGGGGGCTTTAAACATTGAAAACACGTTTCCAAAGAAAGCGATCGTGTTGCGGCCCTGCATTGAGATGTGACTACTGCCAACAGTCTCGCGTCATTTGTCATAGTACAACGGATTCCATCCATCGCTTTTCGTATTGCCATCGAACCGGGGTTGTGTTATACTTTTATTATGATAAGGGGGTGTGGACATGGCCAAGAAATCGACGACGGATACCTGCTGCCTGACGCTCCCCCTAAAGCTGGAAAAATGGCAGAGTGACCGCCTTGAGAAGCGATTCGAGATCGCGCGCCAAATCTACAACACCCTCGTCAACTTTGAGTTGAAAAAGCTGAAGCGCTTGGAAGAGAGCCCGGAATACAAGGAAATCACGGCACAAATACAGGAAGCCCTGAACAGCGAATCCCGTTCGGAATCAAACCTCAAGGCTTTATACAAAGCCCTGAACGATCTTCGCAGGAAAGCCGGATTTGACGAGTATTCCTTCAAAACGGACATCAAGGACTTTTATAAGCATTTCAAGGACAATATCCGTTCCAATGTTGCCGCGCACGGGATCGCACCGCAGGTCTGGGCCGCCTTTGAAAAGCTGTTCTATGGGAACGGCAGAAAGATTCACTTCAAGCGGAAGGGCGAAATGAACAGCCTCAGAGGCTATTCTGTGACTGGAAAGAGCGGTGGCAAAGAAATCATATTCCGCGGCACATACATCGAGTGGAATGGATTGAAGCTGCCGATCAAGGCGGACCCAGACAACCCCTATGAAACCGATATGCTGCGCAACCGGGTCAAGTATTGCAGGATCGTCCGGAAGCCCGGGAAGCGCAGGCCGCGATGGTATGTGCAACTCATGCTGGAGGGCAAGCCGACGCTCAAATGCAGGAAGGACACGAATGAACCCCGACACCCAGTGGGCAGCGGCATCGTGGGAATCGACATTGGCCCCCAGACAATCGCCTATGTTGCGGAAAGCGAAGCGTCGCTCCAGGAACTTGCCGCCCAAACGAACGGCATTGAGCGCGAACGGCGTATCCTGCAAAGAAAGCTGGATCGAAGTCGGAGGGCGACGAACCCGGACAATTACGCTGAGGATGGCACCATAAAGCGCGGCGTCAAGCTGACGCGCAACAAATCCAAGCGGTATCTGAGGACCCAGCGCGAATTGGCCTTCCTGCAAAGCAAGCAAGCGGAATCCCGAAAGCGACAGCATAACGCGCTTGCGAATCACCTGATATCCCTTGGAAACGTCTTTGTCGTAGAAGACATGGACTGGCCAGCGCTGACGCACAGGGCAAAGCAGACCGAGATCTCCGAGAAGACCGGACGGTACAAGCGAAAAAAACGGTTTGGAAAGTCCGTCGGGAATAAAGCCCCCGCGATGCTCATCGGGATGCTGGACCAAAAGCTCAATTCTCGGGGAACGGGAGGCGTAATCAAAGTACCAACGTCGCTGAGGGCGAGCCAGTACAACCATCTCACCGGTGAATACCACAAAAAGACGCTGGGGCAGCGCTGGAACGACATGCCGGACGGAAGAAGGCTCCAGAGGGATTTGTATTCGGCATTCCTGTTGCAGCACGCGAATTTGGATTCAATGGAGTATGACAGCGAAGCACTGAACCGCGACTACGAATCATTTGTACAGCATCACGACAGCGTCATTGAGAAGCTGAGAACATCAGGTAGAACGCTTGCAAGCATGGGCATGGTGCGAACCCCAAGTGCTCAATAGAGCACCAGGGACTTCGCACTGAAATAAACCGGTCGATTGTCCGTCCGGGGCTGTCGCCAATGGCATCATAGGATGCTTTGACAGCAGAAGAGCAAGGGAAAATAGTCAGCGCGGGTCGAGTCCCGAAAAGCTATCTACCTGCTCACAGCGCAACCTTCAAAATTGCATCTCCTTGTTAGTGCACTTTTGCTGATGCAATCCACGAAGGACGCGCTGAGGCAAAGGTGGAGGTTGAAGAATGAACCGAGCATTGGTTATGATGCAATCCACGAAGGACGCGCTGAGGCAAAGTGGGCCTGTTACGGAGACTATCGAGGACGGAGGGGATGCAATCCACGAAGGACGCGCTGAGGCAAAGCTTGAGATCTTACAGCTTGTGCATTGTGTTCTCCGATGCAATCCACGAAGGACGCGCTGAGGCAAAGTTGCACGCAGGTTCGGACGATGGCGAGACTGTGTGATGCAATCCACGAAGGACGCGCTGAGGCAAAGCTCAAACTGCCCGATCTCCAACCTTGCCAACAACGATGCAATCCACGAAGGACGCGCTGAGGCAAAGGTCGCCTATTGCGTCCCCACCAACGCAGGAGGCGGATGCAATCCACGAAGGACGCGCTGAGGCAAAGCAGAAGGACAATATTCTGGCGCACATGGTTCGGGATGCAATCCACGAAGGACGCGCTGAGGCAAAGACATCCACAATCAAGGCTCGGCAAGCGCCATCACGATGCAATCCACGAAGGACGCGCTGAGGCAAAGCGACGTAACCATGCTCAATCACTCCTCGTCCAGCGTCAAGATGCAATCCACGAAGGACGCGCTGAGGCAAAAGCGCATCCAACACAGTCAGCTATTCCCCATAAATCATCCCCCTGCGCCGCATGGCGCAGGGGGATTCTCATACCCTATTTGGTTTATTCCTCGTCCGTCTCCGCATTCTCCGGGTCGGCGGTGTCGAGGTTGTCGATGTCGTCGATGGGGTCGGCGTCCTCGACGGGGCGTCCCTCATAGAGGGGCTCTTCCATGTCGAGGGAGTCGATGTCGTCCGGCTCCGTCTCCTCCTCGGCCTCGGCGCGGGCGACGCAGACCACCTTGCTGCCCTCCTCGACGCGCATCAGGCGCACGCCCTGGGTGTTGCGGCCCAGCGTGGAGATGGTGCCGATGGGCATGCGGATGACGGTGCCGTCGTCGGTGATCAGCAGGATGTCCTCCGCCTCGTCCGCCAGCAGCTGGCAGGTCAGCCGGCCGGTCTTGGCCGTCAGGTTCATGGCCTTGATGCCCTTGCCGCCGCGGCTCTGCACGCGGTACTCGTCGATCTCGGTCAGCTTGCCGTAGCCGTTCTCGGTGATGGAGAGCACCTTCATGTCCGGGAACACCGGGCACATGTCCACGACCTCGTCGCCGCGGTTCAGCTCGATGGACTTCACGCCCATGGCGGCGCGCCCGATGGGCCGCATGTCGCTCTCCGGGAAGCGGATGGCCATGCCGTCGCGGGTGCCCAGCAGCACCTCGTAGCTGCCGTCGGTCAGCGCCACGCCGATCAGCTCGTCGTCCTCCCGCAGCACCAGGGCGATCAGGCCGCTCTTGCGCAGGTTGGTGAACTCCGAAAGCTCCGTGCGCTTGATCACGCCGTTCTTCGTGGCCATGATCAGGTAGTGCCCGGCGACCTTCTCTGCCGGCACCGGCAGCAGCGCCTTCACCTTCTCGCCGGCGTCCAGCTGCAGCAGGTTCACGATGGCGGTGCCCCGCGCGGTGCGCCCGGCCTCGGGAATCTGGTAGCAGTTCAGCTGGTACACCCGGCCGCGGTTGGTGAAGAACATCAGCGTGTCGTGGGTGGAAACCACGTACATCTGCTCCACGAAGTCCTCCTCGCGGGTGGTGGCCCCGACCACGCCCTTGCCGCCGCGCTTCTGGGCGCGATAGGTGGACTTGGGCAGGCGCTTCACGTAGCCGTAGTGGGTCAGCGTGACCACCATGTCCTCCTCCTGGATGAGGTCGAGCATGTCGATCTCGCCCTCCAGCGCGGAGATCTCCGTGCGGCGCTCGTCGGCGTACTTGCGCTTGATCTCGCTGATCTCGTCCTTGATGATGCCCAGCACCATGCCCTCGTCGGCCAGCACCTGCTTGTAGTAGGCGATCAGCTTCTGGAGTTCTGCGTACTCGGCCTCAATCTTGTCGCGCTCCAAGCCGGTCAGGCGCTGCAGGCGCATGTCCAGGATGGCCTGGGCCTGGCGCTCGGACAGGCCGAAGCGGCTCATCAGGCCGTCACGGGCCTCCTGGGTGGTGCGGCTGCCGCGGATCAGGGCGATCACTTCGTCGATGTTGTCCAGCGCGATGATCAGGCCCTCCAGGATGTGGCTGCGGGCCTCGGCCTTGTTCAGGTCGTACTGGGTGCGCCGGCGGATGACGTCCGATCATCTGCCGCAGGCTGAGGATCTTCGGCGTGCCGTCCACCAGCGCCAGCATGATGGCCCCGAAGGTATCCTGCAGCTGGGTGTGCTTGTACAGCGTGTTCAGCACCACGTTGGCGTTCACGTCGCGCTTCAGCTCGATGACGATGCGCATGCCCTGGCGGTCAGACTCGTCGCGGATGTCGGAAATGCCCTCGACGGTCTTGTCGTGGACCATCTCGGCGATCTTCTCGATCAGCTTGGCCTTGTTGACCATGTAGGGGATCTCGGTGACGACGATCCTCTGGCGGCCCTGGCTCATCTCCTCGATCTCGCTCTTGGCCCGCACGATGATGCGGCCCCGGCCCTCATGGTAGGCGTCATAGATGCCCCGCTTGCCCAGGATCACGCCGCCGGTGGGGAAATCCGGGCCCTTGACGAACTGCATCAGGTCGTCCACGGTGCAGTCCGGGTGGTCGATCATGTGCACCACGGCGTCGATCACCTCGCCCAGGTTGTGGGGCGGGATGTTCGTGGCCATGCCGACGGCGATGCCCGAGGAGCCGTTCACCAGCAGGTTCGGGAACCGGCAGGGCATCACGGCGGGCTGCATCAGGGTCTCGTCGAAGTTCGGATAGAAGTCGACGGTCTCCTTCTCGATGTCCCGCACCATCTCCATGGACAGCTTCGAGAGCCTCGCCTCGGTGTAACGCATGGCGGCCGCGCCGTCGCCGTCCACCGAGCCGAAGTTGCCCTGGCCCTCCACCAGCGTGTAGCGGATGGAGAAGTCCTGCGCCAGGCGCACCATGGCGTCGTAGACCGAGCTGTCGCCGTGGGGGTGGTATTTACCCAAGACGTCGCCCACGATGCGGGCGCTCTTCCTGTAGGGCTTGTCGGGCGTGATGCCCATCTCGTTCATCGAGTACAGGATGCGGCGGTGCACCGGCTTCAGGCCGTCCCGCACGTCCGGCAAGGCGCGCGTCACTATGACAGCCATCGCGTAGGATATGAATGATTTCTTTAATTCGTCCTCGATGTTGAGGGGTGTGAGTTTGCCGATGTTGAATTCGTCTGCCAATGTATGTTCCCTCCATTTCTTCAGGGGGTAAAAGAGGGAAAAGGGAAAAGGGGAAAGGGAAAAGGAATAGCCGGATGACGCTGATTATTGATTGCCCAATTTGGGGATGATTACATTCAGCATCCTTATGATTTCATTTGAAAGGCCAAGTGCTGTTGACAATTGGCCTTCGGTCAGGTATTCCAGTCGGATACACAGCATAAGCTGTGTTTCCAGTTCATATACTGAACCGCGAGCAACAGCCAGAAATCTGGCGTAATCCTTTGGCGTTGACCTGCCGTATCCTTCCGCAATATTCGATGGGATGGAGGCAGCCGCTCTCCGAATTTGATCGCCCAGCGCATAGAGTTCGTACTGAGGAAGCATGTTTGCGATCCCGTATGCCGCGACAGCCAATTCTATTGCGCGATTCCATACGATCAAATCCTTGTAATCCTCAACTCTATTGTCGCCCATATTAGCTATTCCTTTTCCCTTTTCCCTATTCCCTTTTCCCTGATTCAAACTAAATATCCAAATCCGCCACCAGCTTCGCGTTCTGCTCGATGAACTCGCGCCGGGGCTCGACCTGATCGCCCATGAGCAAGGTGAACAGCTCGTCGGCGGCGATGGCGTCCTTCATCTCGACGCGGTACATGCTGCGGGTCTCGGGGTTCATGGTGGTGTCCCACAGCTGCTGGTAGCTCATCTCGCCCAGGCCCTTGTAGCGCTGGATCTCGGGCTTGGCGTCGCGGCCCATCTCGTCCAGCAGCTTCTGCAGCTGGGAGTCGGAATAGACGTACTGCTCCTGCTTGCCGCGGGTCACCTTGTACAGCGGCGGCTGGGCGGCGTAGACGTAGCCGTCCTCGATCAGCTTGGGCATGAACCGATAGAAGAAAGTGAGCAGCAGGATGCGGATGTGGTTGCCGTCCACGTCGGCATCGGTCATGCACACGATGCGGTGATAGCGCAGCTTGGAGGGGTCGAACTCCTTGCCGAAGCCCGCGCCGAAGGCGGTGATCATGGCCTTGATCTCGGCGTTGCCCAGGGCCCGGTCGATGCGGGTCTTTTCCACGTTCAGGATCTTGCCGCGCAGGGGTAGGATCGCCTGGAAGTGCCTGTCGCGGCCCTGCTTGGCGCTGCCGCCGGCGCTGTCGCCCTCGACGATGAAGATCTCGCACTTGGCGGGGTCGCGCTCAGAGCAGTCCGCCAGCTTGCCAGGCAGCGCCGCGCTCTCCAGGGCGGTCTTCCGGCGGGTCAGGTCGCGGGCCTTGCGGGCGGCCTCCCGGGCGCGGGCCGCGGAGAGGCACTTGTCCAGCACCGCGCGGGCGGAGGAGGGGTTCTCCTCCAGGTAGGCGGTCAGCTTCTCGGACACCATGCCGTCCACCAGCGGGCGGATCTCGCTGTTGCCCAGCTTGGTCTTGGTCTGGCCCTCGAACTGGGGCTCGACCAGCTTCACGCTCACGATGGCCGTCAGGCCCTCGCGCACGTCGTCGCCGGTCAGGTTGGCGTCGCTGGCCTTCAGCATGCCCGTCTTGCGGGCGTAGTCGTTGATCACGCGGGTCAGGGCGTTGCGGAAGCCCGCCAGGTGGGTGCCGCCCTCGGGCGTGTGGATGTTGTTGGCGAAGGAGAACACGCTCTCATTGAAGCTGTCATTCCACTGGAGCGCCACCTCGACGGTGGAGCCGTTCTTCACCCCGAAGATGTACACCGGCGGCGCGAACAGCGGCGTCTTGTGGCGGTTCAGGTACTCCACGAAGGACACGATGCCGCCCTCATAGTGGAACACCTCGGTGTGGGGCTCCTCGCCGCGGTCGTCGGTCAGCTGGATGCGGATGCCGGCGTTCAGGAAGGCCATCTCGCGGAAGCGGGTCTTGAGGGTGTCGAAATCGAAGTTGCCGGTCTCGAAGATGCCGGGCTCCGGGTCCTCGCCGGTCTTGACATCGGGCCAGAAGCGGATGGTGGTGCCGGTGCGGTCGGTCTCCCCCACCACCTTCAGGTCATAGAGGATCTTGCCCCGCTCGTACTCCTGCTGGTAGATCTTGCCGTCCTGGTAGACGTTCACCAGCAGGTGACTGGACAGGCCGTTGACTACCGACGCGCCGACGCCGTGCAGGCCGCCGGACACCTTGTAGCCCTCGCCGCCGAACTTGCCGCCGGCATGCAGCACCGTCAGGCACACCTCCACCGCCGGGCGATGCATCTTCGGATGGATGCCCACGGGGAAGCCGCGGCCGTTGTCCTGCACCGTCACGGAGCCGTCCAGGTTCAGCGTGACCTCGATGTTGTCGCAGAAGCCGGCCAGCGCCTCGTCGATGGCGTTGTCCACGATCTCATAGACCAGGTGATGCAGGCCGCGCTCGTCGGTGGAGCCGATATACATGCCCGGGCGGCGGCGCACCGCCTCCAGGCCCTCGAGGACCTGTATCTGGCTTTCGTCATAGTGATTTTCTCTCTGCATGCTGAAGCCTTTCATAGGGCCGGAAAACCGGCCTCGAAAAAAATATTTCTTCTTATAGTAATTATACCACTTTCACCCCCTTCCAGACATGCATGAACAGGTAAAGAATCGGCCGTATTATACATTTAACGCGCCATTTCCCAAAGCGCCGGAATTTGTCCCCGTTTTCCTCTGCCCCGGTGCAAAAAAGCGCCCCACTTTGCCGCGGTCCGAGGGCTCGGCGGCACGCCCGAACCACCCTGCAGCGGCATAAAAAGGCGACCCCGCGCGCCTTCGTCCCGGCGCATACGGGATCGCCTGTCAGGGCCGGGGACCTCGTCGGTCTCCGGCCCCGGTGTCATATGGATATCTCCGGTTCGATCAATCGATCGTCAGCCTGATCACCACGGGCATTTCGCCGGCGGGAGCCGCGTGCACATGCAGGCCCTCCTCGTCCCGCGTCCAGGTCACAGGCGCCTCCTGGCCCAGCACGCTCACGTCCCGGACGATGCCGTGGAAGTTGGCCACCCGGGAGGCGTCCTGCACGGCCAGGCTGGTGATGTTGTATTCGCCCGTCTCGCTGCCCCTCAGGGCCGTCGCGTACAGCACGCCCTTCGCGGTGGTAAAGCGGAAATCCCGGCTGGTGAACGCCTTGCGGATGCCGTCGGCAAACTGGCCCTCGACGATCTGCGTCGGGCCCTCGCCGAACTTCCGCCAGGGCCGGCTGTCGTAGATCGCCTCGCCGTTCACCCGCATCCACGCGCCGATGGCCCGCAGGATGCCCTCGTCCTCCGGCGTGAAGGTGCCGTCCGGCTTTGGGCCCACGTTCAGCAGCAGGCAGCCGTTCTTGCTCACGATGTCCACCAGGTCGTGCACCAGCTCTTCGGGGGCCTTGTAGACGTTCTCGGTGGTGTAGCACCAGGAGTTCAGCGCGGCGGCGGTATCCGACTGCCAGTAATAGGGCTTGACGTCGGCGAACTGGCCCCGCTCCACGTCGGGCACGGCGCAGCCGAACTGGAAGGCATCGTGCTTGTAGGTGATGAGCACGTCCTGGCCCCACTCCACCCCGCGGTTGTAGTAGTAGGCCGCCACCTTCTTCAGCCAGGGCTTCACGGCGCTGTGCTGGATCCACCAGTCGAAGTAGAGGATGCTCGGGTGGTAGCGGTCGATGATCTCGCAGGTGCGCTCCGCCCAGTCCTCCAGGAACTCCGCGGTGGGCGTGGGCTCGCTGAACAGGTCATGGTGGTCGGCGGGCTCGGGCATGGCCGGCCAGTAGAAGTCGCCCCGGGCCATCGGCTCCCGGATGTCGCTCTCGAACTCGCGGCCGTGGCCCATGAAGAACCAGTGCTCCACGCGGTGGGAGGAGGCGCCCGTCACCATGCCCCGGGCGCGGCAGCTGGCGGTCAGCTCGCCCAGCACGTCCCGCTTCGGCCCCATCTCCCACGCGTTCCAGTGGGACAGGTCGCTGCGGTACATCTGGAAGCCGTCGTGATGCTCCGCCACGGGCACCACATACCGCGCGCCGGCGGCCTCGAAGAGCGCGGCCCAGGCGTCGGGATCGAACTTCTCGGCCTTGAACATGGGGATGTAGTCCTTGTAGCCGAACTGGGCGTGGGGGCCGTAGGTCTGCACGTGGTGCTCAAATTCCCGGGTGCCCTGGATGTACATGTTCCGGGAATACCACTCGTTGGCAAAGGCCGGCACACTGTACACGCCCCAGTGGAGGAAGATGCCGAACTTCAGCCGGTTGAACCACCGGGGCGGCTGGAATTCGGAGAGGGATTCCCAGCTGTCGGAATAGGGGCCCTGGGCGATCACCCGCTCGAGCCTGTCCAAAAACGCGCTCATGACGCACCTCCTGAGTGTGATAATTCCTTTCTCCCATTATAAGCCAATCCCGGCGTCCGCACAAGTCCCAATGATCGTCGACAAGCCTCTTCGAGACCCGCCGACCCGGAAAACGTTCCGTTTTCCCAATCAGGTGCAGACGAGCGCGCCCCCGCAGCCAAATGGCCGCGGGGCCGCGGGAGCGCCGACGACGTCAGCGGTCCTCACATGGCGTCAATCAGTCGTTGGCGTCCATGTAAGCGAAGCAGTTCTCGATGTCAGCCATCTTCTCAGCCACCACGTCGTCATAGCCGTAGCTCTTGCAGGTCTCGACCATGGTGTTCCAGTTGGCGTCGAACTCCTCGTCGCTCTCGGAGTAGACGCACTTCCAGCTGTACTCCTTCATCACCGGAGCGAACTGAGCGCGCTTCTGCTGGCCTTCCGCGGACAGGTCCGCCTTGCTGTAGGCGATGGCCGCGGGGCTCTGCACGGACACCTGGTTCTTCATGCGGTACAGCTCCACGCCGGAGGTGGCGCCGTCGGCATATTCCTCGGACCAGGCGATGGACAGCGGGGTGGCATAGTGCTCAGCGTAGCAGGGCCAGCCCTTGTAGGAGAAGGAGTAGTCCTTGCCCGGGATCATCTGCTCGAGCTTGATGGTCTCGTGGTTGAACCAGCTCTGGCCATCCTGATAGGTGCCGCCGCCGTACTCCGCGGGCATCTGGGTGTTGGCCGCATCCTCCATGCACTGCCAACCGAAGTCGGTCATCTCGGGGATGCCTTCCGCGTTGTAGTCCCAGGTCAGGCCCTTCGGACCGTAGTTCTGGATGAGCATGCCTTCCTCGGTGCACAGCCAGTCGATCAGCTCCAGAGCGCGCTCGGGATACTCGCAGTCGGCGCCGATGGCCCACATGCGGTTGGAGCCGGACTTGGACAGGGTCTGCATGGCAGGCGCGGAATCCTCGATCAGGAAGGTAGTGAAGCCGTTCTTGTTGGCGGCCTTCTCGGCGCTGTTGTAGTTGCCGATGATCCAGCCCCACATGCACACCAGGTAGCGGCCCGCAGACAGCTTGGTGTTGTAGGTGTCGAAGTTCTGGGAAGAGGACTCGGGATCAAACAGGCCGTCGCGGTACAGCTGGTTGTTCACCTTCAGCGCGCGATAGTACAGGCTGCCGTCCTCGAGGGGGTTTACCACGTCGCGGGTGGCGTAGTTCACGCCCAGGAAGTCGTACTCCTGATAGCCGTAATAGGTCATCAGGTCCCAGGTGAACTTCATGACGCAGTCCTCCCAATCCGGGAAGCCGCCGTAGGCGTACACCTTTTCGCCGTTCTCGGTCTCGGGCACGGCGTCCGTGGGCAGGCAGCCCGCGCCGCGCGTCGCTATCTGCCAAGGCGTGACCGCCGCTGGGAACAGCGCCGCGGTCTCCTCGCCCAGCTGGCTGTGTACATACAATTTCAGCCCGGGCAGGAAGAGCGCCGCCACGGCGGCCAGCGCAATCAACAGCAAATCCCATTTTTCGTAATTTTATACACGTTTTCGATCAAATAATGGAGTCGAAGCCGGCAAAAAGGCCGCGCAGGTTTTCCGCGAAGCGGGTTTATTCAACCATTCCACGCCTATATTGCATTTTTATCCGTCAATAAGAAATCATTTTGCATTGTTGCTTGCACATTATTTGTTTTTATGGTATAATGATTAGGAAAACCGAAGGTTTTCCGGGTCGGCGGGCAAGAGAGCAAAGCGAATTGCGCAGCACGCCGACAATCATGGTATGATGATTAGGAAAACCGAAGGTTTTCCGGGTCGGCGGGCAAGAGAGCGAAGCGAATCGCGCGGCACGCCGACAATCACGGTATGATGATTAGGAAAACCGAAGGTTTTCCGGGTCGGCGGGCAAATATTTACAGCGCGCCGGCAATTTGCATGATTCAGTCACCCGGCCCCCATGCGCACCTGCGCAGCCGCCCGTTCCCCGCCGCCGCGGGGACTCCCGACGACGAAGGAGGCGTTACCAATGCAAAAGCCCTTGATCCTCTGTGTGGACGACGAACCCAACATCCTCGACCTGCTCACCTTCAACCTGGAAATGTCCGGCTATGAGACCATTTCCTCCCGCTACGGCAAGGACGCCATCTCCCTGGCCGCCGAGGCGGCGCCCTCCCTCGTCATACTGGACCTGGGTCTGCCGGACGCCAGCGGCCTGGACGTGCTGAAGGCCCTGAGGGCCTCCCCCGTCACCCTCGACATCCCGGTGATCGTGCTCACGGCCTCCGATTCGGAGGTGGACACCGTGCTCGCCTTCGAGCTCGGCGCGGACGACTACGTCAAGAAGCCCTTCGGCGTGCGGGAGCTGCTCGCCCGGGTGAAGGCCGTGCTGCGCCGATCCGGCGACGCCAGCGCCAGCGACATCATTCGCGTCGGCCCCCTCACCATCGACAGCGGCAACTACGAGGTTTTCCGCAAGGACAGCAAGCTCTCCCTGACGCTGAAGGAGTACGAGCTGCTGAAGCTGCTGGCCTCCACGCCCGGCAAGGTGCTGACCCGGGACTTCCTGCTGGACCGCATCTGGGGCTATGAATTCTACGGCGAGACCCGCACCGTGGACGTCCACATCCGCCACATCCGCGCCAAGCTGGGCGACGACGCCAACCTGATCGAAACCGTGCGCGGCGTGGGCTACAAGATGAGGGCCACCGCGTGAGGGCTTCGTCGAAACCACGGCTCATCAAAACCTATCGTATAATGATTGTCGGCGTGTTCCTGCAGAACCCGCCGACCCGGAAAACGTTCCGTTTTCCTAGAGTGTGTTACTAAAGTCGAGGATGTGCAGTTTCGAGTGCATCGGGCTGCAGTTCAAGGCGATTTTCCGAAGGTTTGCTGGTGGCAAATCAAGGGAAATCAACGCAGAAATGCAGTTCGAGGTGCCGAAAATGCATGTTCGGGATTTTAGAAACACACTCTAATCATGTACAATTCCAAAAAAACAGAGCGGACCATCCCGGTCGCTCTGTTTTTTTGTTCTGTTCAACCCCGATTTACAGCCGGCGCTCCAGCTTCACGCAGCGGCCCAGCACCTTCACATCGATGATCGTGCCCACCTGCGCGGTAAATTCGTGGTCAAAGGCCTGCATCTGGATGCGGCCCCCGTCCAGCTTCAACAGCTTGCGCACCATGCGCTGCCCCTGGTACTCCACCAGCATCAGCTGGCCGTCCTCGGCCTTGGAGGCCGGCACCACCAGCAGCAGGTCCCCCGCGTGAACGCGGAAGCCCCGCAGCGCGTCGTCCGGGCAGCGGTAATACAGCACCTTGTCCGGCGCGCCGCCCTCGATCCTGCCGTTCACGATGGGGGTCAGCACGTGATCGATCACCAGCCCGTCCGGCGACATCACCGGCACGCGCTTCACGACGCCGCTCAGCGCGTCCAGCCAGGCGTCCGAAGAGGCCTCGGCGGCCTGCTTCGCGGCCTGCTCCTGCTCCTCCACGGGCAGTACGTAGGCCCGGGGCTTGGGACGCAGCTTCACCGGCGGCTCGGAGGCCACCTCCAGCTCCGTGGACACGGGGTTGGCCACGCCCAGCACCTTCAATATGCGCTGGGCTTGGTCGTCGGAGACGATCTTCCGCCCCGATTCCACGTCCTTGATGTAGTTCTCCGCCAGGCCGCACTTCTTGCCCAGCGCCTTTTCCGTCATCTTCGCCTTCAGGCGGGCGCTTCTGATGGTATCGCCCAATCGGCTCATTGCATTGTCCTCCAGGGTAATTTGATCTCGTTATGCCGCCTCGGCGGGTTCCTCCGCCGGCTCCGGCACAGGAGTCGGCTCCGGGGCCGGTTCGGCCGTCGGTTCCGGCGTGGGCTCCGCGGTCGGCTCCGGCGTCGGTTCCGGCGTCGGTTCAGCCGTCGGTTCCGGCGTGGGCTCCGGCGTGGGCTCCGCGGTCGGTTCCGGCGTCGGTTCAGCCGTCGGCTCCAGCGTGGGCTCCGCCGTCGGCGCGGGCTTGTTGTCGGTCAGCTCAGCATCCGCCCGGAACATCCAGGCCGTGCGGTTCTCAAAGCGCACCTCGATCCAGTCCGCCTCAACGGATACGACCTCCAGCGCGGCGTTCTTGTACAGCTCCGCCACCACCAAGTCGTCCTTCTGCTTCGCCTCGCTGTACAGCCTGACGCCGTCCCTGCGGGCCACCGCGTACTTCGGCAGCGGCTCGGGCGTGGGCTCAGCAGTGGGCTCCGCCGTCGGTTCGACCGTCGGCGTGGGCTCGGCGGTAGGCTCCGCCGTCGGCTCTGCGGTCGCGGTGGGTTCGGGCGTCGGCTCTGCCGTCGGCTCTGCGGTCGCGGTGGGTTCGGGCGTCGGCTCTGCCGTCGGCGCGGGCGTCGAGGTGGGTTCAGGCGTCGGCTCTGCCGTCGGCGCGGGCGTCGAGGTGGGTTCAGGCGTCGGCTCTGCCGTCGGCACGGGCTCGCCCAGCACCACGGCGTTCGTGGGCGTGGGCATAGGGATATAGATCTCCGGCGTGGGCGTCGCCGCCGGGACCGGCTCGTAGGTCACCGTGGTCTCAGTGCCGGTGAAGAAGCTCAGGTATTTGCGCTGCACATAGCCCGTCTTCTTGCCGGACACCACCTTCACCCATTTGGCGCCGTCCTCCAGCACCTTCACCGTGGCGTTCTTCTTCAGCTTGGCCAGGGACTTGCCCTTTGTGCTGGCCTTGCTGCGCAGGCGGGTATAGCTCTTGGCCGTGATGGTGGCCATCTGCACCTCGCTGGTGTTGGAGATCATCTGGTATTCGCTGCCGGCGAACTGCTCCCTGATGTTCCTGGCACGGCTGATGACGTCATTCTGCACATCGGTCGGGGCCTTGCCGGTCGCGGAGAAGCCAAAGCCCTCCTCATAGCGGCGCACCGCGTCGGCGGTCGCGGCTCCGTACACGCCGTCCACGTTTCCGGTGAGGAACTTCAAATCCTTCAGCGCGCTCTGCAGCACCGAGACCGCCGGGCCCTGCCAGCCCTCCTCCAGCGTGGCCAAGGTGTCGGTGGGCGCGCCATCCGCGAACATTTTGTCCCAAAGCGCGTTGTTGACCTTACCGGTCTTCTTCAGCCCGCAGGCGGCCTGGAACTTGTTCACGGCGGTCTTGGTGCTGCTGCCAAACTTGCCGTCCGCGGCGGAGTTCAGGAAGCCCAGCCCCCGCAGCCGCTGCTGGAGCTGGCGCACCTGTTCGCCCTTGCAGCCCTTGTACAGGTTGACCTTCACCGGGGTGCTACCCTCGGCGCGGTCCATGAAGCTGTCGTAGCTCTGGTCGCTGCGGTAGAAGCTCTTCTTCAGCAGCCGCTTGCGCAGATCGCTGTTCACGCTGCTGCCCTTGAAGATCTTGCACTTCGTGCCCGACGGGCAGTTCTGGGCGATCCACTTCGCGTCCGCGACCCTCAGCCGCACGCAGCCGTGGGAGGCCTTGGAGCCCAGGGCGTTCACGGAGCTGCTGGTGGGGCCGTGCTTGGAGGCGCTGTACAGCACGGAGTGGAACAGTATGCCGCCCACGATGCGCGTGGCCCACTTGGCATAGCAGTTGTACTCGGAGAAGTAGTACCACTCCTGGCGCTCGGCGGCATACCGCTTGCTGGGCAGCGAATAGGTGCCCGTGGGCGTCGGCGTGGCGCTCTTGCCCGTGGAGCAGATCATCTGCCGCACGATGCCGGAATCCGAGACGTTCCCGTTGTTATAGACCGTGACGATCTGGTTGGTGACGTCCACGGTGATATAGTATTTCGCCGCAGCCCGGGCCGTGGGCATCAATCCCGGCAGCGCGACCGCCGCCAGGCACAGCGCCAGCAGCGCGCAAATCACTCGCCTGAAGCGCAAGAAAATCCCTCCATCCATAAAATGGTAGGCCTATTTTACCACAGATTCGGAGGGATTTCAAGACGGTTTGTAATATTTTAGACACATTCATCGTATTTTTGAAATCTTTAATCCTTGCTACCCCGGCGCAGCGCCCACTTCAGACTGCGCTCGGCGCGCCTCAGCAGCCGGGTGCCGCTGTTCAGGATCACGCGGTCCCGCACGAGGATGTACGCGCCCAGGGCGATCATCACCAGCAGCGCGGCCACGCCCAGCATCACCCACAGGCGCAAGCCCAGGATGCCCGCCACGCTGACCGGCACCACCGAGAGCAGGCACAGCCCCACGCCCTCGCCCACCGCCTGGCGGTGCTGCGGCTGGTACTGCTTCAGCTCGTCCTCGATGGAAGCCTTCACGGCGTCGGGCATGGTATACCTGTCCCTTTCCAGATAGGTGTATCGCTTCATGCGAAAACCAATGGAGATGAACAGCCCCACCGCTGCCGCGACGGTAACGATCAGCAGCCCGACGCCCAGGGCCACGGCCAGCCTTTTGCCCATCCATGGCCAGCAGGCCTGCCCGTACAGGCCCAGCAGCGCCATCAGCGGCGCCGGGCACGCCGCGCACATCCCCACGCCCAGCGCGATCAGCGGCGCGCACTGGCGGCGGTTTTCCAGATAGCGGCTGACCTCGGCCATGGTGACCAGCCGAAGCCCCGCCAGCCCCTTTTCCTCTTCCTGGGCATGGCGGATGACCTCCGGGGCCGGAAGCTCCGCCTCCGCTTCCCCGACGCCGTCCCTCAGCAGATAGTCGGTGCTGACCCCGAAGGTGTCGCTCAGCGCCACCACGCGCTCTATGTCGGGCTGGGCCGCGCCGCTCTCCCACTTGGAGACCGATTGGCGGGAGACGCCCAATCGCTCCGCCAATTCCTCCTGGGACCATCCTTCCCGCCGGCGAAGGCCCGCGATTTTCTCTGACAGCATGATCTCTCCCCCTCTTCGGGAATCTATCGTATCAGCGCCATTATATCGTTTTCCGCCCGCGGACGCCAGCAAGCCGGCTTTACATTTTGAATTGCAACCGTTGGTTGACGCAACTCACAGGCGCAGCTTCTCCAGCCAGTGGGTAAACCGGGGCTCCGGCTCCGCCTCGAACAGCATCTCCTCCCCCGTGGAGGGGTGGACGAAGCCGATGCGGAAGGCGTGCAGCAGCTGCCCGCCCGCCACAGGATAGGGGGACTTCTTCGGCCCGTACACCGGGTCGCCCAGCACGGGATGGCCGATGGAGGCCATGTGCACGCGAATCTGATGGGTGCGGCCGGTGGTCAGCTTCGCCTCGATCAGCGTCGCCCCCCTGAGCCGCTCCAGCACCCGCCAGTGGGTGACGGCCTCCTTGCCCCCGGGCACGATGGCCATGCGCTTGCGGTCCGTGGGATGCCGGCCGATGGGGCCCTCCACGGTGCCCTCCTCCTCCCGGAAGCCGCCGATCACGATGGCCCGGTAGGCCCGATGCACCGTGTGGGCGCGGATCTGCTCCGACAGACAGACGTGGCTGCGGTCGTTCTTCGCCACCAGCAGCAGGCCGGAGGTGTCCTTGTCGATGCGGTGCACGATGCCCGGGCGAATCTCGCCGCCGATGCCGGACAGGTTGTCCAGGTGCTTCAACAGCGCGTTCACCAGCGTGCCGCTCTCGTTGCCCGCCGCGGGATGCACCACCATGCCGGAGGGCTTGTACACCACGGCCAGGTCGTCGTCCTGGTAGAGGATCTCCAGGTCGATGTCCTCGGCAGTCACCTCCGCCGGCACCGCCGCGGGCACTTCCACCCGCACCGCCATGCCCGGCTTCAACTTGAAGCCCGCCTTGGACTGCGCCGCGCCGTCCACGGACACCCGGCCCTCCCGGATCAGCGCGCCGGCCCGGGACCGGGTGACATCCGCCAGCTCGGCGGCGTAGACGTCCAGCCGCTCGCCCTCGCGCCCGTCCTCCACAGCGCGCTCAAAAACCATTGCCTCGCTCATCGGGCCCTCTTCCCCTTCCGCTCGTCCAGCGCCATGGCGACCACCGCCAGGGCGGCCCCAGCGCAGATGCAGACATCCGCGATGTTGAACACGGCGAACCGCACGAAGGCCAGCTCGATGAAGTCGGCCACGCCGCCGAAGAACAGCCGGTCGTACAGGTTGCCCAGGCCGCCGCCGACGATCAGCCACAGACCCGCCCGCAGCCCCCGGGGAGCCTCCGGCCTGGCGATCAGCCACGCCAGCAGCCCGGCGATCAGCGCCACGGTCAGCAGGATCAGCGCGACGTCCTGCCCCCACAGCATCGAGAAGGCCGCGCCTCGGTTCTCCACCGGCCTCAGGTTGATGATGCCGGGAATCAGCGCGCCGCGGTGGGCCAGCCGCGCCACCGCCGCCTTGCTCACCCGGTCCGCCGCCGCCGCCAGAAGGGCGATCCAGGCGCCGTGAAGTCCGCGAATCCTTCTCATACTCTCCTCCGATGGTCCGGCCCCGGGGCCGCGATTTCATGAATACCTGCCAGGAAGCGGAATAACACCCTTGCCGCGCAGGTGTTCGCCGCGTCTTTGCTCAAGATGGCAGCGTTGCTGTGCCAGCCATGTCATTCTGAGCGCAGCGAAGAATCTTTCCGCTTCCATTTGCACTGCTTCGATACAATATTTGCGCCACATGGCAGTAGGGGCGCGGCGCGCCGCCCGCCGGTGCGGCGACGCGCCGCGTCCGTCGGACGCCTCGCCGGCGCCCCTACACAGGTATCTCTTCGCGGGCCCTTCGGTCCGCTTGTTCGCATCAGAACAGGCCGTTGCTCTCCCGCAGCGCGGTCGCCTGCTGGTCCAGCATGCGGCTGAACTCGGCCTTGAAGCTGCTGGCGGAGGCCTTCAGGGTCTCGTAGCGCTTTTCCAGCGTCTCCACGCGGGTGCGGGCGTCGGCGGTGATCTGCTCGGCCTCCTCCTGGGCCTTGCTGACCAGGGTGTCCGCCTTCTCGCGGGCGGTCACGGTGATCTGGTCTGCCTGGACCTGGGCGTCGCCCACGGTCTTCTGGGCTTTGCGGTTGGCCTCCTCCAGGGTCTCGTCGGCGATGCGCTGGGCCCCGATCAGGGATTCCCGCATGGCGTTCTGGAGGTTCGCAAAGTAGCTCTTCTCATTGTAATCGGGCATCTTGGCTTCCGCCGCCGCGGCCGCGGAGCGCGCGGCCTGAACGTCCGCCTCCAAGCCCTTGATCTGCTTGTTCAACTCCATGTTCTCGCGCACGAGAGTCGCCATCTGCTCGGAAATCTCATCCAGGAAGTCGTCAACCTGCTCGATATTGTAGCCGCCGGTGGCCTGCGTGCCGAATTCCTTCTCCTGAATGTCCCTAACGCTGATCGCCATATCGATAACCGTCCTTTCGTCTCTGAAGTATGTGCCGTATGGGTATGGCCACGGGGGCCACTGGAATCAATCCTTTGTGTTTTCGCCGCGCGGCGTCGTAATTCCTGCAAGCTAACATTATCTTTCGATTTATTTATACTTGAACACCGCCAGCACCTGCCGGCCCCGGCGGGATTCCCCCATGAACCCGACCACCTTCGCACGGCCAAAGCCCCGCATGGAGAGCATGTCACCCTCCTCCACCCGGGCGTCCGTCCGCAGGCAGGGAACGTGGTTCAGCTTCACCAGCCCGGCGGTGATCAGCCGCTGGCTCTCGCTCCGGGAGAGCCGGCAAGCCGCCGCCACCACGGCGTCCAATCGGGCCTGCTGCACCGTCAGCCGCAGCGTCTCCCCCTCCGGGGGCAGCAGCTCGGGAGGCTCCGCCTGGGCGGTCACGCGCACCGAAGCCCGCCCCGCGCTCTCGTAGCTGGCAACGATGTAGTCCGCCATCTCCTCCAGCGCGAACAGGTAGGCGCAGCCCTCGCCCTTCCAGGTGCCCATGGCGATGTCTCCGGTGGTCTCCCGGTCGATGCCCAGGCCCATCAGCGCGCCCAGCAGGTCCCGGTGCCCGGGATTCGCGAATTTGGCGTTCCACTGGATGCGCAGCGCCGTCAGCGGATAGGCCTCAGGCTCCGGAGGCTCGAGATCATAGAAGGCCGCGACGCGGCGCTCCGCCTCCTCATAGCCGCCCCACAGGGCCAGCTGCACCCCGGCGCGGTTCGCCACCGCCCGGGCCGCCGCCTCCATGGAGGGCTCCAGGAACTTCGTGAACTGGGTCCGCCCGCTGTGGGCGCAGCGCAGCGCCAGCTCGTTCAGGCGCTTCTCCGGCGCGTCCGTCATCATAGCAGCCGCGCCAGCAGGAGGTAGAGCCGCCACCACAGGCGCTCCACGATCTGGTAGCCGATGATCGCGAACAGGCAGGTGAAGTCCACCGGCGCGCGGAAGTACCGCATCGCCTTCATCGACAGCTTCTGGAAGGGCGACACGAAGGGCGCGATGAACCGCCGCAGCCACTCGAACGCCCGGAAGGTGGGCCGGAACCAGCTGAGGACGCAGTACACGAGGATCGCCGTCGTGATCAGCCGCAGGAACAGATAGCCTGCGTAGAAGACCTCATAGAGCCCGAGCATGCGCCGTCACCTCCCCATCGCGCTGAAAGAATCCGGGGTTCAGAACCGCCGGTCAAGGTCGTAGGCCTCGTTGACCTCCACCGACATCGGCGCGACCAGATAGGTCTTGTCGGAGGCCTTCCGGATGCTGGCGTGCAGCGCGAACACCGCCCCGGAGAGGGTGTCCACGGCGCGCTGGAGCAGCCGTCCGTCCAGCTCGTCCATGGTGAGCACGACGGTGTTGTTGGCGATCAGCTGGTCGATCACCTCGCAGCAGTCCTCCAGGGAATGGAGCGAGTACATCACCGTGCGGGAGCGCTGGCTCACGCGCATGGGCGCCCGCTGGGGCTCGCGCCGCTGGGGCACGTTGCTGCTGCCATAGCGGCTCTCCGGCTGCTGGGCATAGCGGGAGCTCGTCCTCGGCGCGCGGGTGCCATAGTCCGACTCCTCGAAGCGGGAGCTGGCGCGGCGCTCGGTGGAGCGATAGTCGTCATAGCCCCGGGCGGAAGCGCGCTCCGTAGACGCGCTGCGGCTGTCGTAGCGGCTCTCGTAGCGGCTGCGGGACGGGGTGCTCTCCGGCAGCCTGCGGGAAGCGCTCTGGCTCTGGCGCTGGGTCGCCGCGCGGGTGCCCGTCTGCACGCGCTGGGTGCGGTTGGGCGTATAGGCCGCCTGCCGCCCATAGTTATCGCTGGAGTACTCCTCCCCATAGGTATCCCGGTTGTCCTCATCGTCCACGAGGCCGATGAAGTTCAAAAGCTTGTTGAGCCCTCCGGATTTATTGCGCGCCATGGCGTTCTCCTCTTTTCAAATCTGCGTAAGTAGCTTGATGTGCCGCCGGGCATCCTCCCGGCGGCGGCGCGGTCAGGACCTGGCGCCGAACAGGGCCCGCCCCAGGCGCACCATCGTCGCGCCTTCCTCGGCGGCGACGAGGCAGTCGTCGGACATGCCCATGGACAGGGTGCGCATGGCCACGCCGGGGATCGGGTCGTCCCGCAGGCGGTCGAACCACGTCCGCATCCGGCGGAAGTAGGGTCGCACGTCCTCCGGGTCGTCGGCGATGGGCATGATGGCCATCAGGCCCTGCACCTCGATGCCCGGCAGCTCCGCGCAGGCGCGGAGGAAGGGTACGAGCAGCTCCTCGTCGATGCCCGCCTTTTGGGGTTCCCGGGCGATGTTCACCTGCACCAGCACCGGCATCCTCACCCCGGCGGCCTCGGCCCGGCGGGAGATCTCCAGCGCCAGCGCCTCCCGATCCACAGACTGGATCATGGCCACCTTGTCGATGATGTATTTCACCTTGTTGGTCTGCAGCTGGCCGATCAGGTGGATGCGGAAATCGGGGTTCAGCCGGTCGATCTTCCCCAGCAGCTCCTGCACCCGGTTTTCCCCCAGGGTGCGGATGCCGCCCTCCCAGGCCAGGTTGATGGTCTCGGGGTCGATGGTCTTGCTGACGCCGCAGATCTCCGCGCCGCCCCAGCGGGCCGAAGCCTCGCCGACGCGCTGCTGCCACAGGCGGATATTCGATAGCAAATCCTCGCGATTCACGTCACTGTCTCCCATCCCGCGCGGGCGCGTGCCCTGCGCTACTTGATCAGCACCGTCTGGCCCAGCTGCAGCGCGCCTTCCACCAGGGGCTGGATCATGGCGATGCTGCCGTCGGTGGAGAGCACCTCCACCGGCACGAAGGTGCCGCCAGGCACGTCGTACACCCAGACGCCCATCTGGCCGTTCTCGTTGTACAGCGCGTCGGTGCGCACGGACAGGCCGGTCAGCGTGATGCTCAGCTTCGCCTTGCCGCTGCGCCGGTAGATCAGCGGGCCGATGGGGTCGTGGATCTCGAACACCGCCAGTGTGGTGCCGTTTTCCTTCTGCACGCTGTAGACCGACGCCGTGAAGGTCAGGTCGTCGAAGCCCTCCAGCTGCATGTAGTAGTTGTCCTGGCCCACCATGGGCGTCCACAGGCTGCCCGCGGAGAGCACCGCCACATACCAGCGGTCCTGGTCCACGATGCGGTAGATGCCGTCGTTGCGGGTGGCCTTGGTGTTGGCCAGGTTTCCCCCGCCCAGCACGGTGCGCACGTCCGAAATGCTCAGGTTGTTCAGGCCGTCCGGCGTCAGGTCCCGCTCGTAGCCGTCGATGTAGAAGGAAACCACGCCGTCCCGGTCCGCGGTGGAGGCCTTGCGCCAAGACTGTATGCTGGCCAGGCGGGTGTTCTCCTCGTCGTACAGCTTGGTCAGCTTGCTGTCGCCGCGCTTGTTCTGCCGCAGATACTCCTGCCGGTTCACCATGGCGGTCTCCAGCTGGCTGGTGACAGTCTTCAGGTTGCCGGTGGTCTGGCGGGTGATCAGGTTCTTGAATTCCAGTGCCATGTAGGCGACCACCCGGTCCAGCCGGTTCAGCTCCTCGTCCACGATGTTGGCCAGCAGCTGCTTGTGGTATTCCTGGATCTTCTTCCGGGTGGCCTCCAGGTTGTCCAGCAGGCTCTCGGAATAGCCGGTGGTGTACAGGTTGGCCACGTTCGCCCCCGCCGCGACCAGCGAGTCCTCCGGGGCGATGTACTCCACCCGGGCGGTGGAGTCGGACGCCGTGACGCTCTCGTCGCGGATGATGACGCAGTCCACCGTCTGCCGCTGGGAGGAGTTCGCCATCATGATCACCGTCTCCCGGGAGCCGGGAAACAGCGTCGGCCTCAGGATCAGGAACGCGATCACCAGCAAGCCCAGCAGAAAGATATAAAACCTGCCGGTCACTCTCTTCTTGCGCATAGCTCACGCTCCGATCGATCATCAATCCCGGTGTGCGCCCGGGTCCCGCGGCGATGGCATGGACAGGGTACAACCATCGTATTCTATATTATACGCCCTATTCGGTTAGGATTCAATGCGCATGAATTGACTTTTTCGTGCCTTTCACATTATAATGGTGGACACCACCCTGAAACCATTGGAGGGATCGACCTTGCTCCGCTTCACCCCTACAGCCCTCGTCGCCTTCGGGCTGACCATACACTGGTACGGCGTCATCATCGCTGCGGGCATGGCATTGGCCGTGGCCCTGGCCTGCGCCAGGGAGCGGCGCATGGGCCTGCCAAGGGAGACAGCGGTCGACCTGGCCCTGCTGGGCATCCCCGCCGCCATCGTCTGCGCCCGCCTGTACTACGTGCTGTTCTCCTGGGAGGCCTACGCCAAGGAGCCCATCCGCGCGCTCTACATCTGGGAGGGCGGCATGGCCATTTACGGCGGCATCATCGGCGGCGTGCTGGCCGGCTTTTTCTACGCCCGGCGCAAGCGCCTGCCCTTCCTGAAGCTGGCCGACCTGGCCGCGCCGTCCATCGCCCTGGGCCAGGCCGTCGGGCGCTGGGGCAACTTCGTCAACCAGGAGGCCTACGGACGCGCCGTTGGCCACGACTGGCAGCGGCACTTCCCCATCGGCGTGCTGATCCAGGCCGACGGCCAGTGGCACTACGCCACCTTCTTCTATGAGTCCGCTTGGTGCCTGACCATCGTCGTCCTCCTGCTGCTGGCCGAGCGCCGGCGCCGCGACCGCCGGGACGGCGAGCTGTTCTTCGCCTACGCCTTCCTCTACGCCCTGGAGCGCGCCCTGGTGGAGGGCCTGCGCACCGACAGCCTGTACCTGGGAAGCCTGCGGGTGTCCCAGCTGCTCAGCCTGGCCGCCCTGCTGACCTGCGCCGCGCTGGCGCTGGTCAGAAACCCGCGCAGCCTCCTGCCCTCCATCACCGTGGCCTGCGCCGCGGCGATGGCCGCGCTGCTGCTCACCGGACACGCCCTCCCCGCCCTGCTGCCCGCCGCTGGGGCCCTGGCCTGCGCGCTGTGGCAGCTGTTCGGCCCTGCGGAGCGCGGTGGGGCGGAGTGACGGTTTGGTAACGTTTGCCTGAAAGAATGAGAAATAGGGAAAAGGGAATAGGGAAAAGGGAAAAGGAATAGTGTTTGCCGCGTTCACCGCAGGGACGGCAGAAAGGTCGTCTACATGAAAGGACGAGGGACATCGAGCGCCCGGAAAACAGCCCAGTGGACTGTTTTCAGCGAAATGGGGGCGGCAGACCCAGGGAACAGGCAACAGGGAAAAGGAATAGTGTTTGCCGCGTTCACCGCAGAGATGCAAGAAAAAAAGTTCAAATTCATTCAACGAAAATTCCCAGCGCTTGAATCAGTGGCGCTGGGAATTGTTATCAGGAAGGCGGCAGCAATCGGGGTTGAGCGCACTGCGCTCAAAGGCGGCAGCAAATGGGGTTAAGCGCACTGCGCTTAGAGGGTGTTCAGCATCGCGCGGCAGCCCGTTTCGATCTGCTCGTAGACCTCGGCAAAGCGCCCCGTGTACCAGGGATCGTCGATGGCCGCGTCCGAGCCCGCAAAGGACATCAGCAGCCGCATCTTGCCCTCGGGATCGGGGCTGATGCGCAGCATGTTGCGGATGTTGTAGGGCTCCATGGCCACCAGGTAGTCGTAGTAACCGTAGTCCGCGCGGGTCATCTGCCGCGCCGCGTGGCCCTTGCACTCGATGCCGTGCTTCGCCAGCTCCGCCCGGGCCGGCGGATAGACCGGGTTGCCGATCTCCTCCCGGCTCGTGGCCGCCGAAGCGATCTCAAAGCGGTTCTCCATCCCCGCGTCCCGCGCCAGCTTCTTCATCACAAACTCCGCCATCGGCGACCGGCAGATGTTGCCGTGGCAGACAAACAGTATCTTGATCATTTCGATTCCTCGCTTCCGCGCCGCAGCCTCGGGGGTCCTCGCGGCGCTCTACGCCACTATGCCACAGCGGTGTAAACCGCGTCCGACCGCCCCGGTAAAAGTGCGGTAAACCCGCCCTTTACCCTCGCACACCGTACCGCACCAGCGCTTCGACGATCCCGGGATAATACCAGGCGCAGGCCGCGCGGTCCAGCAGGGCAAAGCGCTCGTATTCCCCGGAGTGATTGCCGTTGTCCCACCAGCAGCAGGGAATGCCCCGGCTGCTGGCGGAGGCCGCGAAGAAGGCCGCGTAGTCCACCCGCGCCTGGGTGTTGCCGTCCCGGTCCCGGGCCCCGAATTCGCCGATGACCACCGGAATGCCTTCCGCGATGTACCGCTCGTACAGCTCGTCCATGAAGGCGCTGATCTCCCGGCTCTGGGGCCCCGCCCCCAGGAAAAACCGGCTGCTCCCGCCCTCCTTCAGGGCAAACGCGTAGGGCGTGTAGGCGTGAACGGAGACGATCAGGCGGTTGTCCGCCGGGTCCTCCGGCAGCGCGAACAGGTCACTCAGCGCACCCCGCGGGGCCGCGTCGTAGCCCGGGACCATCAGGTAGCGGTCCGCGTTATGGCCGCCGGCGGCGCGGACCGTGTCCACGAAGCACTGGTTCAGCCGGTTGATGCAGTCCGCCGCCTCCCGGCAGTCGGGATTGCCCTCGTCCAGCCACCACTCCCAGTCGGTGCCCTTCTGGCGCGGCTCGTTCATCCCCTCGAAGATCAGCCGCTCGTCGTAGTCCGCAAAGCGCTCCGCCAGCTGCTCCCAGACGCGGCGGATGTACCGCAGGGAGGTCTCCATGCAGGCCTCCGAGGGATAGTAGAAGTCCGCTCCCTCATCGTGATGGATGTCCAGGATTACCACGAAATCCCGGTCGATGGCCCAGTCCACCACCTGCTGCACCCGGTCCAGCCAGGCCGCGCTGATGTTAAAGTCCGCGTCCACGTGGTTGTGCCAGGACACCGGCACGCGCAGCGTGGAGAACCCCGCTTCGCGCACCGCCTCGATCAGCGCCTCGGTGGTCCGCACGCCGCACCAGTAGGTCTCCAGCTCCAATGCGTCCCCGCTGACGCCGTCGCGCCAGGCGTCAAAGGCGTTGCCCAGGTTCCAACCCACGCCCATCCGCCGCAAAAAGGCCATCGCAGCGTTGTCGGGCACCTCCCGCGGAGCGGGCAGCTCCAGCTCCGGCACGGCGATCTCCTCCGGCGCCTCGGCCAGTGCGAACGCCCCCGCCAGCATCAGCGCCAGCGCGCAGGCCAGCGATATGATCCTCCGCTTCATGATCCTTCTCCCCCTGTCAGGCGCGGTCCGGCCCCTGTTCCCCTTCCGGCGTCGCGTACTGCTTGAGGTACTCGCCTACGGAGCGGCTCAGCTCCCGGGCAAAGTCCGAATTGTACTTCCGCTGACAGAAGGCCGCCATCCACGCCTCGTAATCGCCGCCCGCCGCCTTGCCCCGGAACATGCGCCGCAGCGCCGCGCCGTCCATGCGATGGTATTGGTTCTCGTGCACGACGCAGTCCAAGTCCACGCGCTCGGGCTTGGGACGCTCCCGCTGCTGCCGGGTGGGATAGCCGAACACCAGCATCGCGGCGGGAAACACCAGCTCCGGCAAGCCCAGCAGCTCCCGCTGGACCTCGATGTTCTCCATGATGTCGCCGATGTAGCAGGAGCCGATGCCGTAGGCCTCCGCAGCCACCACGGCGTTCTGGGCCGCGACCAGCGCGTCGTCCACGGCCAGCATCAGGTCGCCGGGGCCGGGCCAACGCGGCGCGCAGCCCGCGTCCCGGAAGGCCTCGTACCACTTGAGGCAGTCCGCGCAGAACACCAGCACCAGCTTGCCCCGCGCGATGAACGGCTGGTGGTCGCAGGACTCCGCCAGCCGCTCCCGCAGGGCGGGATCGGTAATCCGCAGGATGGTGTACATCTGCTGGTTGCCGGCGGTGGGCGCCATCGCCGCGGCGCGAAGGATCTCCTGGACGATGGGCTCCTCGATCTCCCGGTCCTCGAAGACCCGGACGGATTTGCGCTCATACAGCTGCCTGATGACCTCGTTCATGGCCGTTCCTCCCCCACTTCGCCGCCCACGCGGCATTCGTCCAAGTCCCTTAACGCATATCCTCCCGGTTCAGGCGCTCCAGCTCGCGCTCCGCCAGGGCGGCGAAGTACCGCGCGGCGGGAAGCAGTGCCGCGGGATCGGCGGTGAAGCCGGGGTGATGGGCGGCGCAGGTGCCGCCGGTGCCCACGCGGATGAACGCTCCCGGGGCAATGTTCAGGTAGTCGCTGAAGTCCTCGGCCTCCAGCGCGTCCTCCTGGCGGCCTACGGTGAAGCCCATCTCCCGGGCCAGCGCCGCCGCCCGCTCGCAGGCCGAGGCGTCGTTGACCACCGGGTCCGTCCCCCGCTCGAACTCGATCTCCGCCGTGCAGCCATAGGCCTCGGCGGTCAGGCGGACCACCTGCTCCAGCCGCCGCTGCACGTCGTCCCGCACCGCCGGTGACAGCGTGCGCACGGTGCCCTCCAGCTCGGCCTCGCCGGGGATGATGTTCCAGGTGGTGCCCGCCTGGACCCGGGTGACGGAGACCACCGCGCAGTCGAAGGGGCTGACGTTGCGGCTGACGACGCTCTGGGCGGAGCCGATCACCGCGGCCAGGGCCGGGATGACGTCCACGCTCTTCTCCGGGTGCGCCGCGTGGGCGCCCCGTCCCTTCAGCCGAATGGCGAAGCGGTCCGCCGCGCCCATCACCGGCCCGGCCTTGATGCCCAGCGTGCCCGGTTCAAACCACGGATAGCTGTGCACGGCATAGAACGCCCGCACGTCGTCCAGCATCCCGGTGGCCACGACCAGCTTCGCGCCGTTGTCGATCTCCTCCGCGGGCTGGAAGATCACCTTCACCGCCCCGGGCAGCGACGCCTCCCGCTCCTTGAGCAGCAGCGCCGCGCCCAGCATGCAGGCGGTGTGGAAGTCGTGGCCGCAGGCGTGCATCACGCCCGCGTTCTCGGAAGCGTAGTCCAACCCGGACGCCTCCTGGATGGGCAGCGCGTCCATGTCGCAGCGCAGGCCCACCACGGGGCCGTCCTTCCTGCCCACCACCGCAATCGCGCCGGTCTCAAGCTCCGCGTCCAGCAGCTCGACACCATGCTTGCGCAGCGCGTCCTTCACAAACGCCGTGGTTTCGTATTCCCGCAGGCCCAGCTCCGGGTGGCGGTGCAGCCACTTGAACTGCTCGATCAGCCATCTCTCATCCATCGCACAAACCTCATTCTTCATTTCCGCGCCCGGAGGGAAAAAGCCCGCGGGCACACCCCTATTATAGTGGCAGCCGCCGGGAAAAGCAAGGGCCGGCCCCGTCGCTTCCCGTCCCCTTCCCACCGCAAATATTCTGCCGCCCCGGGCAAACCGTTGAACTCGCCCTCGAAATCTGGTATAATAGCGCTGATCAGCGAGGCGCGCGCCATCGAACCAAAAACGCGTCCCCGCGCGCAAACGGGCGGCCCATCGTCGCACATCACAGACAGGAGGATATTACCATGGCTCAAATCGTCGATTGGAAGACCATCACCGGGTTCGTCACGGAGGCCTTCATGAAGTACGGCGTTCCCGAGGAGGACGCGAAGATCTGCGCGGACGTGCTGCTGGAGTCTGACCGCCGGGGCATCGAGTCCCACGGCGTGAACCGCTTCAAGCCCATCTACCTGGACCGCATCAAGGCCGGCGTGCAGAAGCCCGTGACCCACTATGAAATCATCAAGGAGACCCCCACCACCGCGGTGGTGGACGGCCACGACGGCATGGGCCAGGTCATCGGCTACCGCAGCATGGAGCTGGCCATCAAGAAGGCCAAGGAGTACGGCATGGGCATGGTGGTCGCCCGCAACAGCTGCCACTACGGCATCGCCGGCTACTACACCTCCATGGCCACCAAGGCCGGCTGCATCGGCATGACCGGCACCAACGCCCGCCCCTCCGTGGCGCCCACCTGGGGCGTTGAGGGCATGTTCGGCACCAACCCCTTCACCCTGGGCGTGCCCACCGACGAGCCCTTCGACTTCAACTTTGACTGCGCCACCTCCATCACCCAGAACGGCAAGTTCGAATACTACGAGCGCATCGGCCACGACGTGACCCCCGGCACCGTCATCGGCGACGACGGCGAGCCCGTGACCGGCAGCGGCGGAGCGGCCTTGAAGCGCATCCGCCAGGGCACCGCGGCGCTGGTGACCGTGGGCGGCATCGGCGAGGTGCTGGGCGGCTACAAGGGCTACGGCTTCGCCATGTTCGTGGAGTTCCTCTCCTCCGTGCTCTCCGACGGCTTCTACGGCAAGCAGCTCAACGGCGTGGACGAGAACGGCCAGAAGTGCTCCCCCCGCCTGGGCCACTTCTTCATCGCCATCGACACCGACCACTTCCTGGGCGAGGACGTCTGCCGCAAGAAGGCCGGCGACATCATTCGCGAGATCCGCGCCTCGAAGAAGATGCCCGGCGCCGAGCGCATCTACACCGCCGGCGAGAAGGAGTATGAGATCCGCCTGGCCCGCAAGGATGGCGTGCCCGTGAACGAGTCCGTGCAGGCGGAGCTGAACTTCGTCCGCGAGGAGACCGGCCTGACAGGCAAGTACGCCTTCCCCTGGGATTGATCCGATATATACAGAGTGCGCCCCGCGGCCGATCGGCCGCGGGGCGCTTGTATTTTCATTTTGAGCTCCCATCAAGGGCATGGCGCGGAGTGTGCTCGGCTATTCCCTCGCCTGGTTCAGCGCGTCCTTCACGGCGTCCTTGAAGTCGTGGTAGTTGTAGGTCGCGCCGGAGATGCAGTCCACCTTGTCGATGTCGTTGGTCTCCACCAGCTGCTCGGCGTACATGCCGCAGGCGAGGAAGGCCTTCCTGGCCTTGTTGTAGAAGTCCCGGTTGGCGACCTCGCCGCGCTTGGTGCCGTACTCCTCGTCCTTGAAGTTGCCGTCCAGGTCGTAGGTGGCGAACTCGCAGGCGGTGATGACGTTGTCCTTGATGGTCAGCTTGACGACGCCGTAGCCGTCGGCGTTGCTGTCCTCGTCGTCGTCCTCGTCCACAACCTCGAACACATGGGGTTCGCTCCGTCCCTCATACTCGCCATCCCTGTAGTTGGCGGGCTTTTTTTCGCCGCAGCCAGCCAGCAGCGCCGCGCAGAGCAGCAGGCACAGACAGGCCAGCGTCCGTTTCACAGTGCAGTTCATGCGTCCGCCCTCCCGTCAGCTCACGAAGTTCTCGTTGATGATCTCCTTCACCAGGCGCCCGTGCTCCAGCACGATGGTGCGCTGGGCAGCCTCCGCCACCTCGGGGTCGTGGGTGACCACGATCAGCGTGGTGCCCTCGCGGTGCAGCTGGCGGAACAGGTCCAGCACGATGTTCTCGTTGGTCTCGTCCAGGTTGCCGGTGGGCTCGTCCGCCAGCACCAGCTGGGGATGGTTGATCAGCGCCCGGGCGACGCACACGCGCTGCTGCTCGCCGCCGGAGAGCTGGCTGGGCAGGTGCTTGGCGCGCTCCGCCAGGCCCACCCGCCCCAGGGCCTCCATGGCCTCCTTCTCGTCGGGCAGGCTGTGGTAGTACTGGGCCACCATCACGTTCTCCACCGCGGTGAGGTAGTTGACCAGGTGGAACTGCTGGAAGATCAGGCCGATCTTGTCCCGCCGGATGTTGGTCAGGTTCTTGTTGGATTCCTTGGCGATGTCCACGCCGTCCAGCAGCACCTCGCCGGAGGTCGGCTTGTCCATGCAGCCGATGATGTTCATCATCGTGCTCTTGCCGGAGCCGGAGGGGCCCATGATGGCCACCCACTCGCCCTCGTTCACGGTCAGGCTCACATTGTCCAGGGCCTTCAGGCCCGGATAGACCTTCGAGATATTCTTGACTTCCAAAAGGCTCATACGCTTACCTCCTCGAATCATTCACCCTTGAGCACCAGCGCCGGGTCGACGTCCGTCGCGCTGCGCACGGGGCTCAGGCAGGCCAGGCCCGTGACCAGGATCGACACGACGATCGTCGCCGGCAGCAGCAGCGGCTGGAAGGTGATGGAGCTGTTGAACACGTTGCGGCTGACCATCTGCGCGAAGGCGAAGCCCAGGCCGGAGCCCAGCAGGCCGCCGATGCCGCCCAGCAGCAGGCCCTCGCCCATGAACTCCATGATGATGCTGTTGTCCGATGCGCCCAGGGCCTTGCGCAGGCCGATCTCCTTGCGGCGCTCGGAGACCACCGCCATCATCGTGGTGGAGACGCAGATCATCGTCAGCAGCAGCACGATGACCGTCACCAGCAGCACCAGGGCCTGCAGCTTCTTCAGCACCGTGTTTTCGGACTGGGTCACCCGCTTCACCAGCCGCGGCGTCACCTCGGGCACCCCGGCGGCGATGGCCTCGGCATATTCCTCCAGCTTCGGCTGGCCGCCGGACACGCTCAGCTCCGCCACGTCCAGGCGGTCGTCCACGCCGGTCAGCGCGGCCATGTCCGCCAGGGAGATGAACAGGTATTCCTCCTCGGAGCCGCCGGTGTCCAGCACGCCCGTCACCTTGAAGGTCCGCTCGATGGGCTCGACCTCCTCCGCGTCCGCCGCGTGCTCCGGCACGTACTGGGCGGTGAGGGTGTCCCCCGGGCCCAGGCGGTAGGTGTTGGACACCGCCTTGCCGATCAGCGCCTCGCCGTCCCCGGAGGGCCACTCGCCGGTGACGAACCAGTAGGGGCTGGTGCTCTGGGCGCCGGCCATGTCCGTGCCGGCGGCGATGACGGGCCGCTCGTTGATTCGCACCGACTCATAGCGGTATGGCGCGAGGCCCACCAGGTCCTCCGCGTCGATCAGCGCCGACGCCCGCTCCACCTGGTCGGTGGTCAGCCCGTCGGAATCCGCCGCGGCGGTGAAGATCATGTTCGCGCCGTAGCTTCTGAACTGCGCGCCCATCTGGCGGGGCACGTCGTAGTAGATGGTCACGAGACCGGAAAGGATGGTCGCGCCGATGGTGACGGCCAGCAGGGCCACCAGCATCCTCGAGCGCCGCCGCAGCAGCGAGGCGGAGATCATCCTGAAGTACATCTGTTGTCGTTTCATGGCAAATCGCCTACCTTCCGACATGTTCCATGGGGAGCCCCCGGCGCGGGCCGGAGGCGGCTCGACGGCATCAATGGCCGTGCAGCACCTCGGCGGGGTCCAGCTTCAGCAGCGAGCGGATCGCCGGCACGCTGCCCGCCAGGGACACCAGGATCACCAGCACCGCCACGATGGGCACCACCATCAGCTTCATTTCGATGGCCGAGCCGAACACGCTGTGTCCGATCACCTGGGCGAAGCCGAAGCCCGCGCCGTAGCCGATGGCGCCGCCGACGATGGCCGTGATGATGATCTCCGTCAGCACCAGGCCGGAGATGGAGCGGCTGTGGGCGCCCACGGCCTTCATCAGGCCCATCTCCTGGCTGCGCTCCATCACGCTGGCCGTCACCAGGTTGGTGATGCCCAGGGCTGAACCGATCAGGCTCAGCACCGTGATCAGCACCATCAGCAGCTTGGTCTTTTCGAGGATCTCGCCCTCGGAATCGGCCACCTGGCGCACCGCGGAAGCCACACAGTCCGGTATGGCCTCCATGATCTGGTAGCAGATGGAGCTGACGTAGGCCGTGCAGTACCACAGCTCGTACTGGCTGATGGACAGGGAGCCGGGATCCTGGGCCGCCTTGATGGCCAGCTCGTTGTCCGGCGTGGTCAAGGCGCTGACTTCGATGCTGCCGATCAGCCCCTCGGCATCCGCCAGGGCCTGGGCCATGTGCAGCGGCGCGTACACGGCGTCGTCCTCGTCGCCGCCGGCGTCAAACACGCCCGCCACCCGGGCGGTGCGCTCGCCGCTGCCGCCGGTCAGCGTCACCGTGTCCCCGGCGTGCAGCCCCAGCCGCGCGGCGATGGCCGCGCCGACCATCACGGCGTCGTCCTCGTGGGCCTGCTCGTCCAGCCACTCGCCCTCGGCGATGTCCCACCAGGAGCGCAGGCTGGTCACGCCCGCGTCCAGCTCCTCGCCAGTGGGCAGGCTCAGGTGGTGGTTGAACCAGGTGCCCACCAGCTTCACGCCCGCCTCGCCGTTCAGAGCAACGTCGGTCTCCAGGAACGGGGCGAAGTCCACGATGTTGTTCGCCCAGAATATGGTCTTGATCTTGCCCAGCTCCGACTCCTTCAGGTAGGCCGCCTCGGCCTGGCCCTCCACGTCGTACAGGTCCTGGAGGATGGAGGCGTTCTTCGGCGAGACGGTGATGTTCGCGCCATAGGTCTTGAGCTCCTGGTTGACCTTGTCCTCCACGTCCATCATCACGTTCAGCATGGCCGTGGCCAGCGACGCGCCCAGCGCGATGGTCAGGGCGATCATCAGCATCTTCTTCCACTGGCGCACGAACGCGCCCTTGATCATTCTAAAAAACACGCCGATCCCCCCTTCTCACTTGAACTCGCTCTCGTACTCCACCAGGCCCTCGATGGGCAGCGCGATGAAGCCCTCTTCGATGCTCCAGGGCACCACGATGGGGTTGCAGCCGCCCTTGAAGCCGATGGTGTTGATGTTCATCACCACGTCGCACAGCTTGCACACCACCTGGCCGCCGCGCTCGAAGTAGCCGGTCTCGCCGCAGATGTCGCAGGCGTCCAGGCCCACGCCGTAGGAGCTGGAGTTCGGCTTCTTGATGATGATGAAGCGGATCTCCACGCCGTTCTCGGTGGTATAGGCGAAGCGGTGCAGGTGGCCGTCGTCCACCTGGGTCATCGCCACGTAGCAGGCGCCGTCGCGGATCTCGCACTCCTCCACCGGGGACAGCTCGATCACCCGGTTGTCGATGGCGGTGAACCAGGTCAGGCACAGCACCACCAGCACGAAGGCGCAGACCAGCGCCGTGGACCAGCGGCGGATGCTGCGCCACTTGGCCTTGATCTTGCGGTGCTCGGCGGGGTTGCGGTAGGGCTCGCGCACGTTGAAGGAGCGGGCCCACAGCACCACGGGGATCGCGAAGGCGACGGCCATGATCACATAGGTGAACAGGTCGCTGTGGTTCGTGGTGAACTTGATGAACTGGAACAGCCCGTGCCCGCTGATGTAGCGCTTGCTGTACAGCGTGCCCAGGGCCGAGGAGACCTGCTGGAAGGCGTTCACGAACAGCACCGCCCACAGCAGGGCCAGCACCGTGCCCGGCTTCATTCGCAGGGCCACCTGGATCATCGCGGTCAGGATCACCACGGCGATCGCCAGGCCCAGGATGAGGCCGATGATGCGGGTGATGAAGGCCGTGGACAGCATCCCCTCGCCGCCCAGATTGAACTTGCTGATGTTCATCATCACCTGGGCCATGGCGTAGAACGTCTGGGTGAGCGTCAAAACGCCCGCGGCGGCCAGGGCCAGCGCGCGCGCCGCGCCGCCGGACTTCCGCCGCGCCGCCAGGGGACTGAACACATAGAATATGATCAGCGCGAAGGCCGACAGGGCGAACACGCGCACGTTCCACATGGACGCGCCGCCGGACCTGTCGATGACCTTCGTCGTATTTCTCAAAATCGTGTAGACCAGCGCCGCCAGGGTCGCGGCCACCGCGCTGACGCAGATCGTCAGCGTGCCGCGCCGCTTGTACGCCGGCACAATCCATGCGCACAGCAACCCCAGCAACACTGCCGGCACCGCCGTGCTTCCGGTTACCGCTATCAGGTATTTCAGCATGATCGTTGCTCCTATTCGCGGAAGGTGTCGGGGCGGCAGCTCCGCCCCGCGGGCCCGTCCCATCCGGGGAGCGGCAAAGGCCGCGCCTGCCCGGGTGGTTATCTTTCACCCAAAGTTAAAGCAAAATTTACCCGGTCCGTAAACCCAACGATAGACCCATGCCAAAATGGCACAGGTCTATCGGGAAAGCGTTCAATTCAGGGGCGAATTGAATCAGCCCAGCGGCACGTAGTCCCAGCCGGAATACTCCAGGGTCAGGGGGCCGTCGCCGAAGTACTCCTCCAGCAGTCCGCCGGGGCCGGTCTCGGAATCGCTGTGGATCAGATAGCCGTTGTCAGCGGGGCTGTGGAAGGTGAACTTCACGGTGTAGGTGCCGGCATTGGGCAGCTTGATGTTGGCGCCGTAGTGGGGGCCGTCGGAAGCGGACATGACCATGAAGGTGCCGTCAGCGGCGGTCTCGGAGGTGGCCTCGTCGATGACCTCGAAATCGATGGTCAGGTAGGGAACCCAGTCGTCCACGCCATAGCCCAGGTCGTTCTCCAGGGCGGCAACGTCGCACTCCAGATGGATGTCGTAGTCCTCAAAGTTCTCCTGGCCGGGAGCCATGGGAACCGCCTGGAAATAGACGGCGTTGACGTGCAGGAAGGCAACTTCCTCGTCCTCGAAGATCGGATACTCCGTGAAACCCGCTTCAGCGGAGGCCGCCATGAGCAGAGACATGGCCAGCACCAGGGACAGAACCAGAACCAGAGTTTTCTTCATTGTGCTTTCTCCTTTTTCTCTATTTATATCAACGCCCTTCGGGCGTCAATACCGCCGTTATATTACTTCGCCCCGACCCGCTCGAGCTGCATGGTCATGCCCTTGCTCTTGCCGATCTGGTAGGCGAAGGTCGCCACCTGCACCAGCAACAGCACGATCTGCGGGATCAGCGTTGCGAACACCGGGTAAATGCCGAAGATGTCCAGCACGTCGGTCACCACGAACCAGTCGTGGGTCACGGCGTCGATCACGCCACCCTCCATCAGCTCCATGATGCCGGCGCCCAGGAAGCACACGCTCATCAGCGCCATCAGGATGCTGGTGCCCAGGAAGAAGGGCTTCAGCGGCAGCTTGATGGACAGGAAGCGGATCACCACGAACACCACCACCAGCGCCAGGCAGCCCACGCCGAAGCCGGCCCAGACCATGCCGGAGTAGTTGCCCTGCAGCAGCGGCTGGTAGAACAGGATCACCTCGGCGCCCTCGCGGAACACCGCCAGCCAGGCGGTGAAGCCCAGTGTGAACATGCTCCCGCGGCTCGCGCCCGCAGCCACCTTGTTTTCGATGTACTGGTTCCAGGCCGCCGATTCGGCCTTGGACACCATCCAGTTGCTCACGTAGAACAGCACGCACACCGCCAGCAGCGCCGCAATGCCCTCGATGATCTCCTGGGACATGGCGTTTTCCGCGCTGGCCCGCTTCAGGGCGGCGATGATGGCCGCCATGCCGAAGGAGCACAGCACCGCGAACGCCGCGCCGATGTACACCGGCTTCACCGCGGCCTTGTTGCCGGATTTGATCAGGTAGGCCACGATGGCGCCGACGATCAGGATCGCCTCCAGGCCCTCGCGCAGGATGATGCCGAAGGCGCCCAGGAAGGAAGCCAGCTTCGCGCTGCCGCTGCCGCCCTCGCTGTCGCCGCCGATGCCCAGCTTCCCGTTCAGGGCGGTGCCCTGCTTGTGCAGGATGGAGCTCAGGTCGTTGCCCGCCGCGCGGACGGCCTCGGAGCCCTTGTCCTGGTTGACGGCGGTGCGGAAGTTGGTGAACAGGCCCTCGGCCTTCTTGACTTCGCCGCCGGAAACGTAGGTCATCACGCAGCGCTCGAAGCCCGTGGTCTCGTAATAGCCCCAGTAGGTGGCCTTGGCGTACTCGTAGGCCTCGGCCCTGTCGCCGCTCTCGTACAGCGCCACGGACTTGAGGATGACCTCGTCGATGGCGGTGGCCGCGGTCTCGAAGTTCATGGGCTGGCCCGCCAGTCCGTTGGCGCTCTCCCACTCCTCCCAGGTCTTGGGCACGTCCCTGGAGACGTAGTCCGCCACGTTGTCGTAGGTCAGCTCGCTGTAATTGGCGATGGTGCCCGTCACCGCGATGCCCAGCTGCAGGTTCATGGCCGTGCCCTGCTCGTGGATGGCGGCGATCAGCTCGTCCGCCGCGGCCCGGACCGCTTCCGCGCCCAGGTCGTTCTTGATGGACTTGCGCAGCGCCGAGAACAGGGACGCCGCGTGGCTGGCGTCGCTGCCGGACATCTGGGTGCGCACCTTGGCGTCGAACCCGGAGGACTTGTAGTAGCTGGAGTTGGCCGCCCGGGCGTATTCATAGGCTCCGTCCCGGTCACCGGCCTCGTACAGCACCACCGCTTGGTTGACGACCTCCTCGATCGCCCCGGCCACAGTCTCGTAGTTTTCCTCGTCCCCCGTCCCGCGGGCTTCCTTCCACTCGGCCCAGGTCAGGGGCACGGCGTCCGCCTCGGCGAATGCCGGAAGCGCCGCCGCGCACAGCAGCAGCAGCGCCATCGCGGCGCACAGCGCGCGTCGCAGGGAACCCATGCGTCTCATATCGAACATCTCCCACTCTTTCGAAGCGCCCCGCCCCACATGTCCGGGACGACCTCGCGCTCTTCGAATTCAGGGGCAGGCAATACCTTCTATCAGAAGATGGTTTGTCTCCTCTAACTCTGTGTGTTCAGTATAACTAACCGTCTGTTTCTTGTCAAGACAGGTAATCATTTTTTCACAAACAATTTGCGGTGGGATTCGGAGCAAAAAAGAGCTGCCCGGGCGGCGCTTCACAGAAGAGCCGCCCGGGCAGGGCGAAAATTTTGAATTGTCTAGAGTGTGTTTCTAAAATGAGGCATGTGCAGTTTCGAGCGGATTGGGCTGCATTTCAAGGCGATTTCCCGCAGGCTTAGTGGGGCTAAGTCAAGGGAGTTCGCCGGGGCGCTCCCGGCGGGAGCGTCACCGCCGGAACAGCTTCCGGCAGCGGGACTCGATCCACAGGTTGGAGGCCCCGTTGTAGATGAAGATGCCCCCGATCACCATCACGGCGGCCTTCATCACGTTGAAGGCGTGGAAGAACACGAACGCGCCCAGCAGTATGGTCAGCACGGCCATCGCCAGGGAGGCGCCCCACCGGGGCTGCCTCGCGCCGCGCAGCTCCAGGGCCTGGGCCAGGTTGTAGAAGCCGTTGACGGCGATGACCAGCCCGATCAGCTTCGGCAGCAGCGACACGATGCCCTGCGGCGCGGCCAGCACGATGATGCCCGCCGCGAGGCACAGCAGCGCCACCGCCAGCGTGACGTAATCCGCGTCGTGCCGGCGCTTTCCCCAGTACCAGCTGCCCGCGGCCACCGCCGCGCCGACCAGCAGGGCGATGCCCACGATGCGGCCCAGCAGCTCCAGCGTCTTGCCCGGCCACAGGAACAGCACCAGCCCCAGTATGACCATTACGGCCGAGAGCCAGATGTTGCTCCGGTTCAGCTTCATAAACCACTTCTTCATGGCGTTTCTCCTCCTCTTTACCGCCGCCACAGCCTGCGGAAGCGATCCTTCAAATTCTCCCGCGGCGCCTGCGACTTCGCGAATTCAATCGGGTGCTCCAGGTACCATGCCTGCACGTCGATGGGCTGGGCGTCGCCCGGGGTCAGCCGGGTATAGGTACCGTCGGTTTGGTGCCGCCAGGCGCGGGTGTTGTCCGCCAGCAGCAGGTTCAGGTATTCCTCCAGGAAGGTCTTCAGCTCCGGCGAGCGCACCGGCCCGCCGACCTCCACCCGCCGGTCCTGGTTGCGGGTCATGAAGTCCGCCGAGGACAGGTACAGCTTCATCTCCACGCCCTCGCCGAAGGCGTAGATGCGGCTGTGCTCCAGGAAGCGGCCCACCACCGAGGTGACGGTGATGTTCTCCGTCTTGCCCGGCACGCCGGGCACGAGGCAGCAGATGCCGCGGATGATCAGGTCGATCCGCACCCCGGCGCAGCTGGCCTCGCTCAGCTTGTCGATCAGCTGCCGGTCAGTGACGGAGTTGGCCTTGATGCGGATGCGGCCGTCGGCCCCCCGGGCGATCTGCTCGTCGATCATGGCCATGATCCGGTTCTTCATGGCGTTGGGGGCCACCAGCAGCTTTTCATACTCGCCCTCGCTGTTGCCGATCAGCATGTTCTCGAAGAAGCTGACCGCGTCCCGGGTGATGGCCGCGTCGGCGGTCATCATGCAGAAGTCGGTGTACAGCGTGGAGGTCTTTTCGTTGTAGTTGCCGGTGCCGATCTGAGCGATGTAGCCCAGGCCGCCCCGCTCCCGCCGGGTGATCAGGCACAGCTTGGCGTGGCACTTCAGGTTTTCCGGGCCGTAGATGATCCGGCAGCCCGCCTCCTCCAGCTCCACGGTCCAGTCGATGTTGTTCTGCTCGTCGAAGCGGGCGCGCAGCTCCATCAGCACCGTGACCTCCTTGCCGTTCTCGGCGGCAGCGCACAGCGCCTTGGCGATGGCGGAATTGCGGGCCAGGCGGTAGATGGTGATCTTGATGGACAGCACGTCCGGGTCCTTGGCGCTCTGGCGCAGCAGGTCCAGGAAGGGCTGCATGCTCTGGTAGGGGTAGAACAGCAGCACGTCCCGCTGGACCACCTGCTCCCAGATGGGGCGGTCTGCCAGCAGGTAGTCCGGATAGACCGGCGCGTGGGGCACGTTGAACAGCGCCGCCGGGCAGTGCTCGATCTGGTCGATGTAGTCCAGCTTCAGAGGGCAGTCGCAGCTGTACACCCGCTCCGGGGTCAGCTTGAGGAAGTCCGTCAGCCGCTTCGCCAGCCTCGGCGCGCGGCCCTCCAGCTCCAGCCGCACCGGGGCCAAGCGATCCCGCTTCTTGAGCAGCTTGCGCATGTAGTTCAGGAAGTCCGGGTTCTCCTCGTCGTAGTGCTCCTCGCTGAGGCTGATGTCGGCATTGCGGGTGATGGAGATCACCGCCTGCTCCGACACATCGTAGATCTTGAAGATCTTCTTCAAATGCGCCGCGATGACGGCCTCGGTGCGGATGAACCGCACGCCCCCGCCGGGCAGCATGATCACCCGGGGCAGGCTGGCGGGCACGTCCACGATGCCCAGCACCGCGGGCTGCTTGCCCGTGGCCTGCTTCCCGGCCGCCTGCTTGCCGCCGGACTGCTTGCTTCCGGCCTGCTTGCCGGAGGCGGGCTTGCCGCTGAGGGTCAGCAGCGCCGCCGCGTACAGTGCCTTGTTCTTCAGATGGGGAAAGGGGTGGCTGCGGTCGATCACCTGGGGCGAGAGCAGCGGCCTGATGTTCTCCTTATAGTATTCCTGGACGTAGGCCTTCTGGGCCGCGGTCAGCTCCTCGAAGGAGGTCTCGGTGACGCCGGCGTTGTCCAGCTCGTTGGACAGCTCGCGGTAGATGGCGTCCCGCCGCTCGATCAGCGGCACCACCGCCGCGCAGATGGCGCTGACCTGGTCCCGGGGCGTCATGCCGGACTTGTTGTCCTCCTCCTCGGGGGCCAGCATATCCATGTCGATCAGGCTGCCCACGCGGACCATGAAGAACTCGTCCAGGTTGCTGGTGAAAATGGAGACGAACCGCATCCGCTCCATCAGCGGCACGGTGGGGTCCACGGCCTGGGCCAGCACGCGCTCGTTGAACTTCAGCCAGCTCAGCTCGCGGTTCTGGGTATAGCTCATGTCACGCTTCAAAATGGGTGCGTTTTCCACTTGTGTACCTTCCTTCCGGGCGCTGGGCGCCCGCTTCACTCCAGACTTACCCATTATCCCCTTCATTATATCAGACCGGGGCCGGTTTTCCAACCGCACAGATCGAAAAAACATCGACACAATTGTGCGTTCGGCCCGAATTTCTGCGCGCGGGGCTTGTATTGGTTGAAAAAATGCGCTATAATATGTTAAACTGATGTTTTCTATTTAACGAAGCATTACAACATGAGAAAGAGGTGTCCCCATGATTCGCATCGGTATGCTGACCTCCGGCGGCGACTGCCAGGCTCTGAACGCGGCCATGCGCGGCGTCGCGAAAACCCTGTACAACTCCAACGAGGAAGTGGAGATCTACGGCTTCCTGAACGGCTACCAGGGCCTGATTCACGGCCGCTTCCGCCTTCTGACCTATGACGATTTCTCCGGCATCCTCACCAAGGGCGGCACCTTCCTGGGCTCCAGTCGCACCCCCTTCAAGATGATCGAGGTCATCGAGGAGGACGGCATCGACAAGGTGGCAGCCATGAAGCAGACCTACTACAAGCTGCAGCTGGACTGCCTGGTAATCCTGGGCGGCAACGGCACCCACAAGACGGCCAACCTGCTCAGCGAGCAGGGCCTGAACGTGGTCACCCTGCCCAAGACCATCGACAACGACCTGTGGCGCCGTGGACATCGCCACCGACTGCATCGACATGATCCACACCACCGCCGCCTCCCACGGCCGCATCTTCATCGTGGAGATCATGGGCCACAAGGTGGGCTGGCTGCCGCTGAACGCGGGCATGGCCGGCGGCGCGGACATCATACTGATCCCCGAGATCCCCTACGACATCGACAAGATCGCAGAGAAGATCAAAGAACGCCACGACCGCGGCGCCTCCTTCACCATCCTGGCCGTCGCCGAGGGCGCCATCTCCAAGAAGGACGCGAAGCTCTCCAAGAAGGAGCTGGCCAAGAAGCAGGCCGAGTCCCCCTATCCGTCCGTCTCCTACGAGATCGCCGCGAAGCTGACCAAGAAGACCGGCTACGACGTGCGCGTGACCGTTCCCGGTCACACCCAGCGCGGCGGCGCGCCCTGCCCCTATGACCGCGTGTTCGCCAGCCGCCTGGGCTCCGAGGCCGGCAAGCTGATCCTGAAGAAGGAGTTCGGCTTCATGGTGGGCTACAAGAATCGCGAGATCGTCAAGGTCCCGCTGAAGGACGTGGCCGGCAAGCTGAAGATGGTCGACCCCGACGCCTCCATCATCAAGGAAGCCAAGATGCTGGGCATCAGCTTCGGCGACTGACAAGCCCCCTTTCCCAAGGAGCCGCCCTCTGGGCGGCTCCTAAAAAAGCGGAATAGGGGGACGGTTCCTTATTCCACTACTTGTTCCGGAGATGGAATAAGGAACCGTCCCCCTATTCCATCTCCGGAAAGGAGAATTGCCATGCCCAGAAGCGCGAGAAGGCCCAGCGCCACGAACACCTATCATGTGATGCTGCGCGGCATCAACCGCCAGCAGATCTTCATGGACGACGAGGACTGCCGCCGCTTTGTGCGTACCCTGTCGGATTGCAAGCAGCTCAGTGGATTTGAACTGTACGCCTGGTGTCTGATGCCCAACCACATCCACATGCTGATCCATGTACAGAACGAGCCGCTGGAGAAGATCATCAAGCGCATCGGCAGCCGCTTCGTCTGGTGGTACAACATGAAGTACGAGCGGGTCGGTCACCTGTTCCAGGATCGCTACAGGAGCGAGCCTGTGGAGGAAGATGCCTACTTCCTGACCGTGCTGCGCTATATCCTGCAAAACCCGATGAAGGCGGGGCTGGAGAAAGCGCCCGGCAGCTGGCCCTGGAGCAGCTATGCTCATTACAGCGGCAACGAGGATTTCCTCACCGACGCCGCCTTCGCCGACGGCTTCTTCACGGATCGCGCGGCGCTGCTCGACTATCTGTGCCAGCAGAATACGGACCGCGCCCTGGACGAGCACCCGAGAGCCATCCACGTCAGTGACGAAAAGGCCACCGCCATAGCCGCAGAGCTCACCCACTGCAGGACCCCGGAAGCCTTCCGTCAGCTGGACAAGGCTACCCAGCGTGACTACATCGTTCGGCTGCGCCAGGCTCACCTGACTATCGTCCAAATCGCCCGCCTCACCGGCATACCCTCCACGACCATATTCCGGTTTATCAAAATGGAATAGGGGACGGTTCCCTATTCCACTATCCATTCGGTCAATTATGGAACAAGGAACCGTCCCCCTATTCCACACAGGAGGTAACCCCCATGCTCATATCCAAAGCCGATGCCCTGACCTGGTTTGAATTCTTTGCCGAGCTGCCGGAGGACGAGCCTCTGCTGCCCCGTCAGCAGGAGATCGCCCTGGCGGCGCTCTCCCAGATCGAGCTGGCGGAGGAGGCGCGGATCGAGGCGCTGAAGGCCGACATTCCCGGCCTGAAGTCGCTGAACGGTCGCACCCTCTACGTCGGTGACGACGCCTGCTTCCCCAAGGGCTGCCGCTCCTGCCTGCTGGGCACGGGGCTCAGCGCCGTGCGCAAGACCAACCGATGCAACTTGCAGTGCCGCTTCTGCTATGACTACGGCGAAATGGACCTGCAGCCGCCCATCGGCGAGGGCTTCTGGGAGATCGGCGGCACGAAGCTGCGGGAGGAGGACCTGGACCTGGTCTTCTCCGTGGACCAGCGTCCCACCGGCATCGCCTACGTGTACCTGGAGCCCTTCATGGAGATCGAGAAGTACTACGGCATCATCCGCAAATTCCGCGACGCCGGCGTCTACCAGCACCTGTACACCAACGGCACCCTGGCCACCGAGGAGAACCTCCGGGCCCTGGGCGAGGCGGGGCTGGACGAGCTGCGGTTCAACCTGGGGGCCAGCGGCTGCGCTGACCGGGTGATCGAGGCCATCGGCATCGCCAAGAGGTACATCCCCATGGTGGGCATCGAGACGCCCATGACCCCGGAGCTGTACGAAACCTTCCTCAAGAAGAAGGACGCCATCCTCGCCACGGGGCTGGACTTCATGAACTGCGCGGAGCTGCACCTGAACCCGAACAACCTGGAGAACTACTGGGGCGAGAACCTGTACATGTACCGCCAGGGCTACCTGTCCCCCATCTGGAGCCACGAGCTGACGCTGAAGCTGATGCGTCGCGCCGCCGAGGAGCAGTGGCCCATCGCCGTGCACGACTGCTGCAACCGCACCAAGCTGGCCCGGGGCCTGAACCTGCGCGCCCACGAGGGCGGGTGGTTCGGAGCCAGCAGCTACGGCATGGAGTTTCCCGTGATCCCCTACGCCGCCTTCCTGCCGATCCTCGGGGACGACAGCTTCCCCTTCCTGGAGGAGGAGCCGCTGCCCGAGGGCTACCGTCCCGGCGACGTGGTGCTCTGAGGCAGAAGCGCCTTCTCCATGTGCCCCTTTGACCCTCAGGCGCGACCGTTCATTGCGCAAAAACGACCGTTCATCGAAAACCCGTTTACATCAAGCGGGTTTTTTGTTATGCTTTCCCCGACCCAAAGAGAACGCCGGTGAACGGCGACGACGGAGGTGACCCCATGAAGGTGGAGATTCGCGTGGACCCCGCTCTGACGGAGCCAAAGGCGGTCCTGTGCGCGCCGAAGGTCACGCCGGAGCTGGAGGCGTTGGCTCGCCGGCTGGAGGCAGAGGGCGGACAGCTGACCGCCCACACCGACCGCGGCGCGGTGTTCCTGCCCATCCCGGAGGTCATCCGCGTCTACGCCGAGCGCCAGCAGGTGCTGGCCCAGACGGCCCAGGGCGTGTTCGCCCTGCGCCAGCGGCTCTACGAGCTGGAGGAGCGCCTCGCCCCGCACCGCTTCGTGCGCATCTCCAATTCGGAGATCGTCAACGCCGCCATGATCACCGGCATGGATTTCAGCCTGACCGGAACCATCCGGATGAGCCTGCGCGGCGGGCTGGTGACCTACGCCTCCCGCCGCTACGTCTCCAAAATCCGCAAGCAGTTTGATGTGTGAGGTGAAGCCGAATGCTGAAGAAGATGCTTTCCCGCGCCCTGGTCAGCGCGCCCGCGAGCATGCTCATCAACCAGCTGGTGGGCATATGCGTCTCCCTGGCCCGCGCCGACGGCCGCTATTCGCCGGTCACCCCGGCCTTCGCCGCCCGCTTTTCCAGCGATACCACCGCGGTCATCGTCCAGCTGCTGCTGATCGGCCTGGTCGGCGCGGTGTTCGCCGCCTGCTCGGTGATCTTTGAAATCGAGCGCTGGAGCTTTTTGAAGCAGGGCCTGGTCCACCTGGGCATCACCTCCGTGGTGCTCATCCCGGTCTGCCTGTACTGCTGGAGGCCGGAGAACGCCGCCTGGGCCATGATTCTGGCGGGCAGCTGGCTGTTCAGCTACACCGCCACCTGGCTGTCCCAATACCTGGTCTACCGCCACAGGGTCCGCGCCCTGGACGCGAAGATCAAGGCCGTCAACGGAAGGAGCAAAGCATGAACGCCATTGAAACCCGCGGGCTCACCCGCCGCTTCGGCGCGGTGGAGGCCGTCCGGAGCCTGAATCTGATCGTCCCCGAGGGGGAGCTGTTCGCCCTGCTGGGCGTGAACGGCGCGGGCAAGACCACCGCCATCCGCATGCTCTGCGGGCTGCTGCCGCCCACCTCCGGCGACGCGCTGCTGCTGGGCCGCAGCATCACCCGCGAGTCCGCCGCCGCCCGGGCCCTCTTGAACGTCTCCCCCCAGGAGACCGCCGTGGCCGGAGGCCTGTCGGTGCGGGAAAACCTGCGGTTCATCGCCGGCGTCTACGGCATGGACCGCCGCGCGGCCTCCGACGCCGCCGAGGCAATGCTGGAGCGCATGGGCCTCACCGAGGTGGCCGGACGCCGGGCGAAGACCCTTTCCGGCGGCTGGCAGCGCCGGCTGAGCATCGCCATGGGGCTGATCTCCCGCCCGAAGCTGCTGTTCCTGGACGAGCCCACCCTGGGGCTGGACGTGCTGGCCCGCCGGGAGCTGTGGCGCGTGATCGAGGGGCTGAGGAGCGAAATGACCATCGTACTGACCACCCACTACCTTGAGGAGGCGGAGGCCCTCGCGGACCGCGTGGGCATCATGGCCAAGGGCACGCTGAAGGCCCTGGGCACCCCGGCGCAGCTCGTCAGCCAGTCGGGGTGCGCCAGTTTCGAGGACGCCTTCGTGGCCCTGGCCGCCGGAGAGGAGGCGCGCCCGTGAGAATGCTTGCCTTTGCCAGAAGAAACCTGATGGAGCTCATCCGCGACCCGCTGACGCTGTTCTTCGGCGCGGCGTTTCCGCTGGTGCTGCTGGGGCTGCTGAGCGCCATACAGCGCAGCGTCCCCGTGCCGCTGTTTGAGATCAACGCCCTGACCCCGGCCATCGCGGTGTTCGGCCAGTCCTTCCTGACGCTGTTCGCCGCGCTGCTGATCGCCAAGGATCGCGCCTCGGCGCTGACCCAGCGGCTGATGGCCTCCCCCATGACTGGCGCGGACTTCATGCTGGGCTATGCGCTGCCGCTGCTGCCTCTGGCGCTGCTCCAGGCACTGCTCTGCCTGCTGGCCGGGGCCCCGCTGGGGTTCTCCCTGGCGCACCTCCCCGGCACGCTGGCCGTGCTGATGGTCAGCGCCCTGTTCTACATCGCCCTGGGCCTGCTGTTCGGCAGCCTTCTGAACGAAAAGCAGGTGGGCGGCGTCTGCGGCGCGCTGCTGACCAACCTGTCCGCCTGGCTGAGCGGCATCTGGTTCGACGTGCGCCTGGTGGGCGGCGCCTTCGCCGCGGTCGCCAACGCCCTGCCCTTTCTCCACGCGGTGGAGGCCGCCCGCGCCGCCGCCGTCGGACGCACCGGCGTCTGGGGACACCTGCTGCCCGTAGCCGCCTGCGCGATTGTGCTGCTGGCTGTGGCGGCCTGGGCCTTCCTGCGCCGCATGCGTGGCGGGAAGCGCTGAGATTATTCCTTTTCCGGAATAAAGAGGGCCGGCGGCAAATCTGCCGCCGGCCCAATTCTTATGTCCTCGTTCGATCATTCCTCGCCGCACAGGCTCAGCACCCGACCACGGATGGCGTCCGCGATGACCTCGCCGACGATCTCCGGATGGTCAGGATAGAGCAGCTCCAGCACCGCCTCGCGGGCCTTCAGCCAATTGCCGAAGCTCACCCGCTCCGCGGCGATGACCTTGCGGCCCGCCGCGTCGGCGGCCAGGTACCGTGCGTTGGTCAGGGCGTCCAGCTCCGCCAGCCACAGTCCCTTGATCTGCTTCCACGCGTCCGCCTTCGCCGCGCCGTCCCCGGCCGCGCCGATGGCTCCGCGCTCCAGCGCCTCGTCGGCAGCGTGGGTCTCGCACAGCGCCTCCAGGTAGGCCGCGCCGGTGGCCGTGGGCGTCACATCCCGCAGGCAGCGCTCCGGCGTCTCAGCCTCGCCCAGCGGCGCAAAGTCCTCCGCCAGCAGGCTGTCCACCCGCGCCTCAGGCGCGGTGTGCCGCTCGTAGCACATGTCGGCACACTTGTTCATCACCTGCTCCGCGGTGGCCAGGCTCGCGGCAATCGCGTCCTCGCCGCTCAGGCTCGCCAGCGCGTCCCTGTGGCAGGAGAGCTGCAGGAAGAACAGCGCCTGTTCGTTCATCAGGGTCGGGATGTCCTCCGGCCTGGCCTTCACCAGCAGCTGGCAATACTCGGCCCGGACGGCCTCCGTCCACAGGTCGATGGCCTGCTGCCAGGCGGCCAGCTTCGTCTCGTCGGTGTCCGCGCGGGCCACCAGGGCGTCCACGGACTTCCAGATCGCGCCGTGCTCGGCGCAGTAGTCCAGCGTGTAGGCCCGCTGGCCCTCGCCGAGGCCGGTGAGCGTGCGCACGCAATAAGTCGGGATCTCCGGGCCGGGCTCGCCGTCCGGCTCGGGCGTCGGGTCGCCGGGCTCGGGGCTGGGATCGCCCGCGGGTCCGATGGGCGGCGGATTGTCATCGTTCGGCGTCACACCGGGCGTCACAAAGCCGGTGGGGCTCTCCACGGTCTCGGAGAACACCAGGTGCGGCACGTTGTCCGCCAGGCGGTAGACCGCATAGGCGTCGTTGTACACCTTGCCATTGTCGCAGTCCCAGCCGTCCACCTCGTATTCAAAGGTGTAGGTGCGGCTGTCAGAGGGCATCAGGTTCATTTCGCTGCCCAGTTCGCCGCCGTCCTCTATCTTCAGAGTATCGTAGGCGATCACCTCGTCCAGCGGCACCTCGCCGGTGTTGGTCACCGTGATGGTGTACTTGATCTTCTCTCCCTGGACGTAGAAGCTGCCGTTGTCGGGGGTGCTGGTCTCCGTCTTGGTGATCGCGCAGTCCACAATCACGCCGATGATCTCGCCGGTGGGCGCGCTGGCGGGGTTGCTGAGGACGATGTACTTCGTGCCGTCCTCGCCCTCGGCGTGCACGTTGGCCACGTTGATGACCTCGGTATTGCCCACGTCCGTGTCGGTGACGACGTAGGTAAAGGTCTCGCTCTTGGTGTCGCCGTCCGCCATGTCATAGTACTCCACCAGCATGCCGCCGGCGCACAGCGGGTCGTAGACGGTCACGCAGTTCAGCTTCTGGCCGGTGTGGTTGGTCACCTCCACCTTGAAGGTGATGGGCTCGTCCTTCACGTAGAAGCTGCCGTTGCCGGGTCCACCCTCCACGCTCTTGACCACTTCCAGGCCACCGTAGACGGTCTCCGGGCCCTTGACGTCCATAGTGATGGTGTTGGATTCCTCACTCTTCAATTCTCCGGTGGTGGGATCGGTCCAGTCCACATGGGCCTTGTTGGTCATGTAGCCCCGGTCGACGTCCGGCTGGGTCACGACCATCGGATAGGACACGTGCACCGTCGCGCCGTTGGCGATGGAGGGGATCGTGGCAATCAGTATGCCGGTCGGATCGCCGTTGGGATGGTCCAGCACGTCCACGTTGATCAGCGTCTGGCCGGTCTCATTGGTCACGGCGATGTCGCAGTTCGCGGTCTCATTCAGGGCGTAGCCCTTGGGATCGGCGCTGCCGGCGTCGCTCTTGGCCACGGTCACGCCGCCGTAGACGCCCTCCTTGGTGTCGATCTCGATCTCGTTGGAGGTGAAGGTCTGCGTCTCTCCGGTTGCGGGGTCGGTCCAGTCCACGGTGGCGTAGTTGGTCATCTTGCCCTTGCTGGCATCCGTCTCCGTCACCCACATGGTGTAGGGAATGTCCACCGTCTTGTGGGGCAGCAGCGTGGGGATGACATCGATCAGCATGCCCGAGATGTCGCCGTTCTCGTGGTCGTAGACCTCCAGGTTGTACAGGGTATCGTCGCTGTTGTTGGTCACGGAGATCAGGCAGTCGGCGCCCTGGTTGATCAGGTAGCCGCCGGGCATGCTGCTCTCCTCGCTCTTGTGCACGGAGATGATGCCGTCGGTGGTGATCCACAGCTCCAGGTCAAACTTCACGTCGGCGTTGACCGGCTCGCCGGTGGCCGCGTCCTGGGCGCTGATGATCAGCCAGCGGTTGAACAGGTTGCCGTGGCCCATGGCGTAGTTCGCGTCGTCGCCGTTCACATCCACCGAATAGGTGAAGGTGAATTGGTCTCCAGGCAGGAAGGAGCTGGCGTATTCGGCGGGAATCGTCCAGGTGTCGGTGGTCCCCAGCGCGCCGTCGGCGGAGTTGGCGTCCAGCGCCACGTCCTTGAGCTCGGTGCCGCCGCTGTTGGTGACGGTGACCTGCAGGTCGATGGTATCATTCAGATAGCCGCCCTTGCCGGTGGTGTCCTCCACGGCGATGGTGATGCCCGGGGCTGCCTCGGTCGGCGGCGTCCACTCGTATTCATTCAGCTTCACCTTGTAGCTGAACTCGTTGTCGGCGTAAATAGAGCAGATGATCTCCTCCGTGCTGTGGGTATCGAGCCCGCTGACGGCGAAGTCTGCGCTTATAATGCCGTCAAAGGTCTCGCTGCCGGAGCCGGGGGTGATGTTGGCCGCGCCGATGGGCAGCTTCGCCTTGAAATTGTGGGTCTCTCCTGGCTGGAGCACCACGGACTGTCCCAGGTCCAGCGCCACAAACGCGACTTCGGTATCCGGGTACATGTGGGCCAGCAGGTTGTCCAACACCAGGGGCCTCTCGCCGGTGTTCTCCACCGTGCAGTCGTATTCGATGTCGGCGATGTGGCCGGAGCCGTCCGGCGTCCAGGTCGCCTGGTCGGGCGTGGTCTGGGTCATGGTCAGCTTCAGTCCCGGCAGGGGACCGGAGAACCACAGCATCGGCTCATCGATGGCCATGACCACCTCTCCGCCGCCCGTCGGGAACGCCCGGAGGATGATGGTGCGGAAGAAGTGGCCCGCGCCATACGTCGCCGCGAACGCGGCGTCCAGGGGCAGCACCTTCACATTGAACGTGAACGGGAATCTGTCGCCCGCGGCGAACAGGGTGTCAAAGGCGTGGTCGTAGTCGGCCCAGTCGTTCTCGTGGCCGCTCACGAGCTCGCTCACCGCCAGGTCGACGTCGCCGTTGTTGATGGCGTACATCGGCAGGCCGACGATGTCGTCCACGTCGCCGCCGCACCCCGTCAGGTCGTCCTCGACCAGTATCACGGAGGGGCCCTCCGCCTTGTTCACGGCGAAGGCGTGGACGCCGTCCTTGCCGGTCGCGCCGGTCGAAGCGTCGCGAACCTCCGCCACCACGGTGCGGTAGGTCCAGTCCTCATCCATCTCATAGGCCTGGATGATGATCGTAAGCGTGAAGTGGTATTCCGTGAGCGGCTCCAGGGGCTGGGACATCCAGGCCTCCGTGGAGACGGTCCCGGCGCCGGAGGAATCGTTCTTCAGGTCGGTCAGCTCCACCGGGACAGCCCCGGTGTTGACCAGCGTCATGGGCACCGTCACCTCGGCGCCGTCGGCGAATTTCACCACGCCGATCTTGTCCGCAGTCAGCTCCAGGGTTGGCGCGGCCTGCTGGGTGTCGAGTTCGCAGGCGTCCTCGTTGGAGTAGACGCTCTTGCCGCCGGCGGCCTTGCCGGAGACATACCAGGACACCTTTGCCCAGCCGCTCTCCACGTCGGTGCTGCCGATGGTGTAGACCAGATCCTCAACCGTCACGGTGTCTCCCGCCGCCAGGAAGCCGCCGCCGGCGACTCCGGTCCACTCGCCGATGCCGATGTCGTTCTCGTACTTCTGGTACAGGGTCCACTCCTCCAGGTCCATGTCGCTGGTGTTCTCCAGCGTCAGGTCGAAGGTCGCCGTGAACGCCTCCGGATAATAGGGCTGGGGGTTGGTGTTGGTGGCGGTGAGCTTCACCAGCTCGGGCAGGTCCTTGCCGCCCAGCAGCAGCTTGGGCACGCCGGGCCAGCCGATGCCGTCCGGCGTCTTGCCGTTGTCCTGCTCCACGTTCTTGACGGCGGCCTCGGTCTTGTTGCCGAAGATGCCGTCCGCCGCGCCGCAGTTGTAACCGCTCTCGTTCAGGGCGGTCTGCAGATCCTTCACGCCTTCGCCCTTGTCGCCCTTCTTCACCGTACCCGAGGGCTCGGTCTCCTCGTGCTCAACGAGGCCGCACATGCTGCAGGTCCGCTCCCGGATGCCGATGCTCCAATCGGTCAGCGGGGCGATCACGACCCACTCGCCGAAGCTGTGGTCGATCATGGGCACACTCTGGATCTCCTCGTGGCCGCACACCTGGCAGACGGCGGTCTGCTCGCCCTCGGCGGTGCAGGTGGCCGCCTTGGTCACGGTCCACTCGCCATAGGCGTGGGGCAGCAGGTCGATGGCCTCGGTATCCACCTGGCCGCACTTCTGGCAGGTGCGGGTGCGCTCGCCCTTCTCGGAGCAGGTGGATTCCCGCACAATGGTCCACTCACCGAAGGTATGGGCCTTCTTCTTGGTCTCCCGGGTCTCCTTCTTGCCGCAGACGGAGCACTTGCGGGTCTCCTCGCCCTTGCGGGCGCAGGTGGCCTCGCGGACGGTCTTCCACTTGCTCCAGCTGTGGCTGGCCTTGGCGATGCTGCGGGTCTCGCGCTTGCCGCAGACAGAGCAGCTGCGGACCTCCTCTCCCTCGGCGCTGCAGGTCGCTTCCCTGGAGGTCTTCCATTCGCCCCAGCTGTGGTTGTTGTTGGTGGGGATGTCCTCACTCTCCTGGGCGCCACACGCCGAACAGGAGCGGACCCTGTAGCCGGGACTGGCACAGGTGGCTTCCCGCGTGTTCCAGCTTCCCCAGCTGTGATTGCCGTCATTGCTGCCCGGGCAGCCGCTCGTCGCCGCCTGCGCCGCGGGCAGCATGCCCAGCAGCATGACCAGCGCCAGCACCCATGCCATCCATTTCCTTCTGTTCATGATGCTTCCTCCCCTGTCATCGCGTTTCTGCTTCCGTTTAAATCCTTTTTATCCCCTTGGAGCTGCGCACAAACCGGTAGCTTACTGTTATGTTTTTATTACAATTACATTATAGCGAAAAACTTTCGCCTTGGCAACCAATATATGGTACTATTTTGTGACATGGCCAAAAAAACCTTCCCGGAAGCCGGGGATGAAGCGATACGATCCATGCCGCCATCCCGCTCAACGCCGTTGACAGCTGCACAGCGTCAATTTCTCCCGGCTTTCCGCGAAGAGCCTCATTTTCGCTCATATGCCGTCAGTTTCCTGATTTCATCGGCGCGGGCGATGATCTTCTTCACCCAGTCGTCGTCCTGGGCATCCAGCTGGTAGGTCCGGAAGCCGTACTGTCCGCCCAGGGTGCAGATGACGGTTTCATCGTCCACGTGCAGGGATATGCGATAGTGGTTCGGCAGCTTTTGAGGCAGGATGGTCTTGTGATCCCGCTGAACCTCCCGAAGGTGCCGATTCCCGTTGACGATCCCGTCAAAGCGCGTGCCGTAATGATGAAACAGCCTGCGGATATAGCCCTCCGACCGAAAGGAGGACGTGTAGACCCACACCTCATAGCCCAGGGATTGCAGGGTGTTGATCAGCTCCGGCGTGCCCAGGCGAAGCCGCTCCTGGTACAACCCTGTTGAAGGGAAACGCGAGGGCCGGCTCCGTCTTGTGGGTCTGTGTCGAGACAAACAGCACCTCGTCCAGGTCAAAGGATATGCGCATCTTTTGTTCGGGCACCCTATCCTTCATTTCCCTCAACCCCTCTGACGATCTCCATGATCTCCCGGGACCAGGTCCGGGAATCTCCCGACAGCGCGAATTCCTCGTAGGCTTTTGTGTCGCGGTTGACGCGCATGACCGAGTTGACATCCACGTGGATCATGTGCGGGTACTTCTGGGTGACCAGGGTCTCCATTCTCTTCCTTTCCTCCGCGTCCGCCTGGCCCTTTCGGGAGATGCCCGTCACGATGTTGTCGATCCGCACACCGTACCACTTGAACATATGCTGGATATACTCCATGGAATAGTACTTCGCCGTGTATACCCAAATATCGTACCCATTGGTCTTGAAAAACGGAACAGCGCGGGAATGCCATAGCGCACGCGCTCCTTGTACACCCTGTTGGCGGGAAAGGGCAGCGCCTTTTCCGTCGCCGTGTCCTCGCCAGAGACAAACACGACTTCATCCAGGTCCAAAGCGACCCGCTTGTCGTGCTTCGCGTTTTTCAGCATCTTCTTGATGTCGCCGGCGTGGGTCAGGTTGACGATCCTGACCGGCACCGAGCGCAGGCCCATGCGCTTGGCTACCGCCCAGCGGTGGTGCCCGTTCAGCAGCATATACCCGTCCGGGCGGATCTTTTCAACGATCAGGTCCTCTTCGAGATCTCTGATCCGCCTTTGCTTCTTTGCCACCCAGATCTCGTGCTGGTAGTGTGAAATTGATCTCGTAGTTCGGCCCTATTTTCGGGTCGCAAAACTCATCCTCCGGATTGGGATGCAGTTTCCTCATGGGCGTCACCCTGACAAAGGCGCGCTTCAGAAAAGCGGTTTTCACGGGCACATATACGCCCTTGTACCGGTTGATTTCATCCTCCAAAAAGACCTGGAAGCTCGTCTTGGATTCGGACATGTTCATTCCTTTTTCTTCATTCAAAATGCCTGTTCAGCCGCCCGGCGGCGCCGGCCTGGCAGCGAGGCTGATGTGATTATTATACCATGCGCAAGGCGATACTTCTACGCAAAAAGGCATCCCCGCCACCACGAAAAACATTGGAGGACCGCCCCGGCTTCCCTGGGCGGCCCTCCCCTCCTCACAGCCCCGCGAGGCCCTTGAGCAGCGCCTTTACGTTGTTCTCCAGCACCGCCCGGTCGATCTCGCCCCGGCGGGCGGCGCGCCACACGCGCCAGACCCACTTCGGGCCGCCGGGGGTGATCCAGCAGTTACCCGCCTTGACCATCTCCACCGCGTCCACGGTGCGATAGCTGCCCCAGTCGGACATGATCGCGCCGTCGAAGCCCCACTCGCCCCGGATCACCCCCTGCAGCAGCGCCGCGTTCTCCCCGGGGTAGAGCCCGTTCAGGGCGTTGTAGCTGGTCATCACAGCGCGGGGCTTCTGCACCCCAAAGGCGATGGCGAAGGGCCGGAGGTACAGCTCCCGGAGCGCCTGCTCCGACACCACGCTGTGGCTGCCCAGCCGCCCCAGCTCGCTGCCGTTGCAGAACATGTGCTTGTAGCAGCAGCCGACGCCGCCCTCCACCAGGCCCTTTCCTTGCCAGCCCGCCATCTCGCCGGTCAGCAGCGGGTCCTCGGAGAAATACTCCGGGTACCGCCCGCAGAGCTGGCTGCGGTGCAGGTTCATCCCCGGCCCCAGGTTCAGGCACACGCCGTGCTCCGGGCATTCCGAGGCGATCACCCGGCCCACCTGCCAGGCGATCTGACGGTTGAAGGTGGCCGCGATGACGCTGCTGGCGGGGAAGCCGATGTTGGGCCGCTTGAGGTTCAGCCCAGCGTTGGCGTCCGCCACCACGAAGGAGGGCAGGCCGCGCCACGGCAGCCGGGGCGAGAAGCCCGCCGCGCCGTCCTGCCAGGGCATCCAGCGGCTGCCGCCGCAGACGTTCAGCCGGCACAGCTCGTACAGCGACAGCTGGGCCACGAAGGCCTCCAGCTTCTTCGGGTCCCTGACGACCTCCTGCCAGCGCACCCGCCGCCCGGACCGCTTCAGCGGCGCGGGGGCATAGGCCATCCTCGGCGCGGCGACGGCGATCTGCTCGCCCAGGGGCACCATGCCGGAGCGCCCGCCCTTGACCTCCGGGTTCTCCCGGGTCAGGCGGTCGATCCGCTCCACCGGCGCGCCCAGGGGCAGGACCTCCTCCAGCACCCGCGCCTCGCCGAACCGCAGGCTGCCGCAGGGAATCCGCCGCGCGAGGCTCTCCCCCACGCTCAGGGCGTACTCCCCGGCCTCCAGCACCCAGGCGGAGCGCGCCTCGTCGAAGGAGGCCATGTCCATGTACCGGGCGGTGATCTCCAGGACCTGCTCCTCCCCCGGCGCCAGCAGCCGGGTCTTCTCAAAGCCCGCCAGCATCCTCGCCGGCTTCTCCAGCCGGCCCTCCGGCGGCTCGGCGTAGAGCTGCGCCACCGCCTTGCCCGCCCGCTCGCCGGCGTTTCTCACCCGCACGCGGACGACGACCGCGCCCTTTCGGCGCTCGAGCCCCACGGGTTCCAGCTCGAAGCGGGTGTAGCTCAGCCCGTGGCCGAAGGGAAAGGCCACCGGCACGCCGAAGGTGTCGAAGTAGCGGTAGCCCAGGTAGACGTCCTCCTCGTAGTACACCCGCACGCCCACGGCGTCCTCCGGCACGTAGGGGGCGTCCGGGTCCGGCGTGGGAAAGTTGCGGCTGACGGGGTTGTCCGCAAAGGCCCAGGGCCAGGTGTCCGGCAGGTGGCCGGAGGGGTTCGTGCGCCCGTCCAGGATCTCCACCAGCGCCCAGGCGGACAGCATGCCCGCGTACCCGGCGTACAGCACCGCGTCCACCGGGCATTCCCGCAGCCAGTCCATGGCGATGGGATAGCCGGTGTTCAGGATCACGATCACCCGGGAGAAGTTCGCCCGCGCCGCGGCCAGCATCTCTTTCTCGCCGGCGGTCAGCGCGTATTCGCCCGGCATGAGCCGGTTGTCCTGCATCTCCCCGGAGTGGCGCTCGATGAACACCAGCGCGCAGTCGCACCTCTCCCGGGCCCGGGCCAGCGTCTCCGCGTCCGGCAGGCCCGCCCTGGGGTCCAAGTAGTGCTCGGAAAGCGCCTCGTTGAGGGTGAAGCCGCTGTGCTCCGCCACCGCCTCGTGCAGCCCGGGCTTCCACCGGGGATTGATCATCGACGCCCCCGCCGCGCTGACCCGCCAGAGGTGCTGGCCCCGGCCGAAGCAGTTCAGCGTGGCGTCCGCCGGCAGGGGCAGCGCGCCGTTGTCGTTCTTCAGCAGCACCATGCCCTCCCGGGCCGCCTCGAGGGCCTGGGCGTCGTTTTCGTCGTACTCCGGCAGGCGCGTCCGCCTGAGGGACGTGCGCAGCCGGAAGACGCACCGGGGAAAGCGCCGGCCCTTGCGGGTGCGAAAGCCCTCCAGGACCACACGGTAGCTGTGGCCGTGCTCCCGGGCCACCTCGCCCACCGGGATCAGCAGCAGGTGCAGGCCGTAGACGGTGATCTGCTCCCAGCGGGTCAGCGCCACGCCGTCCACGGTCACCTGGCCGCAGCCCTCCTTCACCGGCGCGAGGGCCAGCACCGCCACGTAGCCGGGCAGGCGGGTGAACACAGAAAATCGGGCGTCGATGGCGTCCGGGTCGAAAACTCTCTCTATGGGCAGCATCAGCGCGGGCACGCGGCATCCCTCCCAGTCACAGTCTGCTTCCGGCAACATGATAGCATGTATCCGTGGAAAAATCCAGCCCCGGGAGCCCCATATTCTCTTTGCATTCTCCTGCGCTCTGCGGTATAATTGAATCAGCCAAATGAAAGAGGGAATGCGCGTGAAGCTGAACACCCGCCGGACGCTGACGATCGGTCTGGCCTTCTTCTCCATCTGCGCCTTCTGGCAGATGTATGACACCATCATCCCCCTGATCCTGAGAGACACCTTCCACATCGGCGACAGCGCGTCCGGCGCGATCATGGCGGCGGACAACGTGCTGGCGCTGGTGCTTCTGCCGCTCTTCGGCAAGCTGTCCGACCGCACCGACACCCCCATCGGGCGGCGCATGCCCTACATCCTCGGCGGCACGGCCTGCGCCGTGGCGCTGACGCTGGCGCTCAGCGGCGCGGACGCGCCCGGGCGCTTCCCGCTGTTCATCACGCTGCTGGGGCTGCTGCTGGTCGCCATGGGCACCTATCGCTCCCCCGCGGTGGCCCTGATGCCCGACGTCACCCCCAAGCCGCTGCGCTCCAAGGCCAACGCCATCATCAACCTGATGGGCGCGCTGGGCGGCATCTACGCCCTGGCGGCCATACGGCTGCTGGTGAAGAGCCGCGCCGACGGGCGGGCCGACTACACGCCGGTGTTCATCGCCGTGGCCGCGCTGATGGCGCTGTCGGTGGCGCTGCTGGTCTGGCGGGTGCGGGAGAACGCGCTGCGCCGGGCCAACGCCGACCCGGAGGAGGCGCAGACCACCACCTGCCGCCTGCCCCCGGAGCAGATGCGCAGCCTGGTGCTGATCCTCTGCTCGGTATCGCTGTGGTACATGGGCTACAACGCGGTGACCACCGCCTACTCCAAGTACTTCACCCGCATGTGGGGCGACCTGTCCGGCGCGGCCACCTGCCTGATGATCGCCACCGGCGGCGCGGTGGTCTCCTACGTGCCGGTGGGCATACTCTCCTCCCGCTTTGGCCGCAAGAAGATGATCCTGGTGGGCGTGGCGATCCTGGCAATCTGCTTCGCCCTGGCGGGCATGGTCAAGACCTTCAGCTTCATGGTCTACGTGCTGTTCGTGGTCATCGGCTTCGCCTGGGCGTCGATCAACGTCAACTCCTACCCGATGGTGGTGGAAATCAGCCTCAGCGGCGACGTGGGCAAGTACACCGGTTACTACTACACCTTCTCCATGGCGGCCCAGATCGTCACCCCGATCCTCTCCGGCTGGCTTCTGGAGCATGTGGGCTACCACACGCTGTTCCCCTACGCCACGATCACCGTCGCCCTGGCCTTTGTGACCATGCTGTTCGTCAAGCACGGCGACAACCGCCCCCAGGCGGCGAAGTCGCTGATCGAGCACTACGACGTAGAGGACTGACCTCGTCCCGCCCGGAGCTGCACAACATTCCTTTCCCGATTAACCAACGGAGGCCCTGATTATGTCCATTTGGATCATACTGATCTTACTGCTGGCCGTTCTCGCCTTTCTGACCCACCCCAGCCTGAACTTTCACAAGGTGCATCGCTGGCGCGGGCAACAGTTCGCCCATCGCGGGCTGCACGACCTCGGCCGGGGCATCGTGGAGAACACGCTGCCCGCCTTTGAGGCCGCCCGGGACAACGGCTACGGCATGGAACTGGACATCCAGTTCTCGAAGGACATGCAGGTGGTGGTGTTCCACGACAACGACCTTCTCCGCCTGTGCGGCGACAGCCGCAGGGTGTGCCAGCTGACCCTGGCCGAGCTCAAGGCGATCCCCCTGGCGGGCCGGGAGGACGCGAGGATCCCCACGCTGCGCGAGGTGCTGGACGCGGTGGACGGCAAGGCGCCCCTTCTGATCGAGCTGAAGAACGGCGGCAGCAACCCCCAGCTGTGCCAGGCGCTGATGGATATGCTCCGGGACTATCGGGGCGAATACATCGTCGAATCCTTCAACCCGCTGATCGTGGCCTGGTTCCGGCTGCACGCGCCCCGCGTGGTGCGGGGCCAGCTGGTGGGGCCGCTGCAGAGCTACCGGCCGGAGGTCAACGGCATCGCCGGGTTTGTGATGGCAGGCCTGCTGCTGAACTGCCTGTCCCGGCCCGACTTCGTGGCCTACGACGCCAACGCGCCCCGGTTCTTCTCCCCCCACTTCCAGCGCTTCCTGTTCCACACCCCCATGGCGGCCTGGACCGTGCGGGACGAGAACCTCGCCGCCCTGGTGTCCCGGCGGCACGAGATGAACATCTTCGAGGGCAGGGGCGCCCTGCCCAACGAAAGGACCGGCGGCACACGCTGACGGCATCGCCGGCTCCGCTCTGAATTCAATCAATGCATAAAAGAAGGATTCTTCACATCCCAAGGGAAAGTGAAGAATCCTTCTTCATCTGTTACAGTCCCGCCACGGACAGCTGCTTCACCAGCAGGCTGGGGCTGCCGAAGCAGCTCGCGCCGGGCGCGTGGAACTCCAGGTCGCTGCCCACGGCCTCCACGGCGCTCAGTACCTCGTAGAAGTTGCCGGCGATGGTGATCTGGGCCACCGGCTCCGCCAGCTTGCCGCCGCGCACTGCGAAGCCCTTCGCCGCCAGGGAGAAGTCCCCGGTGATGGGGTTCGCGCCGGCGTGCATGCCCTGCATGTCGGTGATCAGCAGGCCGTCGCCCATACGCTCCAGCAGCGCGTCGAAGTCCGCCTCGCCGGGTTTGAAGTAGAAGTTGCTGGGGGCCACGCCCACCGGCGCGGCATAGCCGGGCCGCGAGGCGTTGGCGGTGGTGGCCACGCCCTGCTTGTTGGCGGTCTTGAGGTTGTGCAGCAGGGTGTTCAGTCTGCCGGCCTCGATCACGGCCTTGGGCGAGGTAGCCACGCCCTCGCCGTCGAAGGGCGTGGAGGCGGCGCTGTCTTCCAGGTGGGGGTTGTCCATCAGCGTCAGGCACTCAGTGGCCACCATCTCTCCCTCCCGGCCCTTCAGCCGGGACAGGCCGCGCTGGGCGTTGTCCGCGGAGAACACGCCGGAGAAGGTGCTCAGCAGCGTGCCCGCCACATCGTTGCGCAGCAGCACCCGATAGCTTCCGGAGGGCACCGGCGCGGCGTTCAGCCCCGCCAGGGCCTCCTGGGCCGCGGTGCGGGCCACCTTCTCCAGGTCGATCTTGCCGGGGTCCATCACGAAGAACACCTTGAAGCCGGTGTTCACCTGCTCGCCCTCCTGGGCGACGGCGGAGGCGTAGCCGCCCAGCAGGTTGCCCTTCTGGCTCACGTCCAGGCCCTTGCTGTTCACCAGCCCGCTCTCGGCGCAGGTGGAGAACACCGCGCACTCGTCCACGCGCACGATCCTCGGGTCCTGGGCCAGGGTCAGCTTCTCCAACTCCCGGGCCATCTCGATCTTCTTCGCGGCGTCCAGGGCCTCCAGCTCCGGGTTGAACAGCTTCAGCTCCGGATAGCGCTCGCTGCCCTCGAATATGAACTGCTTGTCCTCGCTCTCCACCAGCGCGGCGTTCTCCAGCGCGCCGTCCACCAGCATGTCCACGGCGGCCTCGTCCAGGATCTGGGTGGAAGCGTAGCCCATCTTGCCGTTCACCAGCACCCTGAAGCCCAGCCCGCCGCTGTCGGCGACGCTGTAGCGCAGGATCTCGCCGTTCAGCACCGACACCTCAAATTCGCTGCCCGCGCTGTAGCTGGCCTCGCAGGCGAAGTCCGGGGCCTGGCCCGCCTTCTCCTTTGCCCGCTGGAACAATTTGGCGATAAACTCGTTTCTCTCCATGCTCATCGACCTCCCACCGTCATATCGGTCACGCGGATCATCGGCTGGCCCACGTTGGTGGGGATCGAGCCGCTGGACGCCCCGCACATGCCCTGGGCCATCCACATGTTGCTGCCCACGCGGTCGATCTTCCGCAGCACCTCGGAGCCGCGGCCAATCAGCGAGGCCCCGCGCACGGGCCGGTCGATCTTGCCGCCGCGGATCAGGTAGCCCTCCGCCACGGCGAAGTTGAACTCGCCGGTGACGGGGTTCACGCTGCCGCCGCCCATGCTCTTGGCGTACAGGCCGTCGCCGCAGCTGGCGATGATCTCCGCCTCATCGTCGCTGCCCGCCGCGATGAAGGTGTTGCGCATGCGGGAGGTCGGGGCGAAGGTGTAGTCCTGTCGGCGGCCGCTGCCCGTGGGCGCCATGCCCATCCGGCGGCCGTTCAGCCGGTCGATCATGTAGTTGCGCAGCACGCCGTCCTGGATCAGCACCAGGCGGGTGGTGGGCGTGCCCTCGTCGTCGATGTTCAGGCTGCCCCACTCCCCGGGCAGGGTGCCGTCGTCCACAGCGGTGACGATGGGAGAGGCGATCACCTCGCCCAGCTTGCCGGCGAACTCCGAATTGCCGAAGGCCACCGCGGCGGCCTCCAGGGAGTGGCCGCACGCCTCGTGGAAGATGACGCCGCCGAAGCCGCCGTCGATCACCACCGGCATCACGCCCGCCGGGCAGGGCTGGGCGTGCAGGTTGGTCACGGCCTGACGGGCCGCCTTGCGGGCCTGCTCCGCCACGTCCACGCGGCCCTCAAACAGCTCAAAGCCCATCATCGCCCCGGGGGAGGCGCTGCCGGACTGGCTCTCGCCGCCGCCCTCGGCCACCGCCGAGCAGGCCATGCGGGTGTACACGCGACGGTCGCCGGTGTACAGGCCCTCGCTGTTGGCGATCAGCACGTCGCTGTCCCAGTAGATCAGGTTGGCCCGCACCTGGTGGATCTCCGGGGAGACGTCCCGCGCCGCCAGGTCCATGTCCTTCAGCAGCTGGGCCTTGCGGGCGCCGGCCACGTCCATGGGCATGGCCTTGACGGGATGGATGTTGGCCGTCAGGCTCTGGGTCAGGTGGATATCGCCCACGCAGGCCTCGCCGCTGACCGCGTCGGCGGCCTTGCGCGCCGCGGCGGTCAGTCCGAAGAGGCTGGTGTCGTTGGTGTGCACATATACACTGTTCAGCCCCCGGTACACGCGGATGCCCGCGCCGTGGCGGCGCACGGTGGAGGCGTTCTCCACCCGGCGGTCCACCAGGCCCACCGCGCCGCTGCGCCGGTCCTCGCAGAAGATCTCCGCGAAGTCGCCGCCGGTCTTCAGCGCCTCGTTCAATACCTGTTCGGCAGTGCTCTTCAAAATCATAGGCTTGCTCCTTTATTTGTCCATTTCAACCGTCCGCGCGATCGGCCCGACAACGCGCCGGGCGGGCGGTTCCAAGCGGCATACGGGCTGATTCGCCCTTTAGATGAACCGCTTCTGCAGCTCCTCGAACCGCTCGTGGGTGATCAGCGCGTCCTCCTTCAGGCCCTTCAGCTTCACGATGTAGGTCCAGCGGCCATAGGGCGCGATGGAATCGATCAGGTTCAGGTTCACGATGTAGCTCTTGTGGGTGCGGAAGAACAGGTCGTCCGGCAGGCGCTCGTCCAGCTCGGCCATGCCGTCCCCCACCACGTAGCGGGTACCGTCCTTCATCAGAAGGATCGTGGAGCGGTTCTCCCGCATCACCATGGCGATGTCCGGAATGTCGATGAAGCTGACGCCCTCCCGGTGCCTGAGCATCATGCGCCCGGGCACGGGCTCCACCGGTGTGGCCTTCTCCGCGGCCCCAGGCGTGGGCATCTCCATCGCCTCTATCGCCGATCCGCGCAGCCGATCCCGGATGCGCTCCAGGGTCTGCATGGCGCGCTCCACCCGGAAGGGCTTCACCAGGTAGTCGAAGGCGTACACCTCAAAGGCGCTCTTCATGTACTCCTCGTGAGCCGTGGCAAACACCAGCACCGTGCGCGGGTCCCGGTCCTGGATGGCTCTGGCGCACTCGATGCCGGTTATGCCGGGCATCTCCACGTCCATCAGCACCACCTCGGGCCGCAGCTGGTCGTACAGCGCGATCAGCTCATTGCCGTCGGCGGCCTCGCCCACCAGCGCGTAGCCCTCGGCCTGCTCCGCCAGCTTGCGCATCACCAGCCGCATGCCCGCGTCGTCGTCGGCGATCAGTATGCGAATCGGATCCATATCAGCTTCCTCCAGACATACCGTCTGGCAGCGCCGGAATCCGACGCTGCCTTTTCAGTGCCCATTGTAATGTATTGTCATCCTTCCACCTGTCGGGCAAAGGGCGCCCGTCAGAGGTGGCAGAGCTCCCGGGCCCGCGCCTCGTCGGCGCGGCGCACGTACACCGTGTAGACATAGCCCAGGGCGTCCGAAAAGGACGCGGCGGGCATGCCGCCCAGGTAGCCCGACACGCCGCGCCCGGCGGTCACCGCCTTGCCCAGCGCCCCGCGGGTCTGCTTGGTGCGCCGGTCGTAGGGAATGCCGCTGGCCCGCAGCTTATCGCACACGGCGGCCACGGCCTCCGGCGAACTGTCCACGATCAGCTTGACGCGGTTGAATGGCAGGATCATGTCGTTTTCCCCCCGTGGCGCGGTCAGCTGCCCGGCAAAACGCCGTCGCGCGGACCGCGCGGCTCTGGTCGTTCATTCGTCTTTTTCGATTACCTTCTGCGCGCCAGGGCCCTCGGCTTGCCCAGCACCTCGGCCATCACCACGGCGCGGCGCATGGCCTGGGCGTCGATGTCGCTGGCGGCCAGCACCGGCCGGTGCTCCGCCGGCTCCGCGGGACCGTGCCCCGCCTCGTCCAGTTTCGCCATGCGGCGGGCATAGGACGCGCGCTCGACGCCTTCGGTGTGGTCGTGGGCCATGGAGCCACCCTGGCAGTCTTCGTCAACCAGCGCGCTCACGCCCTCCTCATGGGTGTGGGGCATGGAGCCGCCGCGGCAGTCCTCGTCCGCCAGCGCGCTCTCGCCCTCACCAGCGAGGCTGGCCAGCACGGTCTCAGCCGCGCGCGGCACGGCGACTGTCGGCTGCGCCGCCTCCTTCCGGGCCGAGGCGAACTGGTTCATCATCTCCCGAATCTCTGAGGAAGCGGACGGTTGCCTGCGATTCACCTGGGGCTGACGGCGGGCGGCATTCTGACGGTTCTTCTTGCCCTTGCCACCGGTGGCCGCGATGAATACGATGGCCAGTATCAGCGCGATGATCTCCACGAAATCGCCTCCCTCGTCAAGCGCCGGGCGCTGAACGCGCCCGGCGGTAATCCTCAGCGGTCATTACTTCTTCTCTTTGTCGGCAGCCGCGGTCCCGTCCCCGGCGATGGCTTCGCGCATGCGGGTGTCGGACTGCACGTTCTGCATGTTGTAGTAGTCCATCACGCCCAGCTTGCCCTCGCGCAGCGCGGCAGCCATGGCCTTCGGCACCTCGGCCTCGGCCTCGACGACCTTGGCGCGCATCTCCTGCACGCTGGCCTTCATCTCCTGCTCGTGGGCGACGGCCATGGCGCGGCGCTCCTCGGCCTTGGCCTGGGCGATGCGGCGATCGGCCTCGGCCTGGTCCATCTGCAGCTGGGCGCCCACGTTGCGGCCCACGTCCACATCGGCGATGTCGATGGACAGGATCTCAAAGGCGGTGCCGGCGTCCAAGCCCTTGTTCAGCACGGTGCGGCTGATCAGGTCGGGGTTCTCCAGCACGTCCTTGTGGCTCTCAGAGGAGCCGACGGTGGTGACGATGCCCTCGCCGACGCGGGCGATGATGGTTTCCTCACCGGCGCCGCCGACCAGGCGGTCGATGTTGGCACGAACGGTGACCCGGGCCTTGGCCCGCAGCTCGATGCCGTTCTTGGCGATGGCGGCGATGACGGGGGTCTCGATGACCTTCGGGTTGACGGACATCTTCACGGCCTCCAGCACGTTGCGGCCGGCCAGGTCGATGGCCTTGGACTGCTCAAAGGTCAGCTGGATCTGGGCGCTCTGGGCGGCGATCAGCGCGTCCACCACGCGGTCGACGTTGCCGCCGGCCAGGTACAGCGTCTCCAGCTCGTTCATCGAAACGTTGATACCGGCCTTGCGGGCCTTGATCATCGGGGGCACGATGCGCCGGGGATTCACGCGGCGGAACTTCATGCCCACCAGGTTGAAGATGCTGACGTGTACGCCGGACATCAGCGCGGAGAACCACAGTCCCAGCGGGAACAGCGAGAACAGCGCGATGATGACGACGACGATGATGATCGGCAGCGCGATGGCCGCAATGTTCGTTCCGTACCTGTACATGACGATATCCCTCCTGTTAATCCTTCTTCTCCCTCAGTTCGGCAACCACGATGCGGTTGCCCTCCACCGACTGCACGCGGATGGCCTTGCCCTGGGCGATGAACTCGCCGTCGGACACCACGTTCAGCTTGACGCCGTCAAACTCGCCGATGCCCGCGGGCCTCAGCGCCGTGTGGGTCACGCCCTCCTTGCCGATGAAGTAGTTCAGGTCGTTGTTCTCCGCGGCGTCCGCCGCCACGGCCACGTCGTTCAGCACCAGCTTCGACTTGCTCAGCCGGCCCCTCGAGGCCGTAAACAGGCAGATCGACAGCGCCACGCACAGTATGGCCGCCAGGATCGCGAACAACAGCAATCCCTGTGCCAGCGTCGGTCCCAGCAGTATGAAGCCCAGCACCAGCAGCGCGATGCCGGAGATCCCCGGCACGCCGAACCCCGGCACGTACATCTCGAACACCAGCAGGCCCACGCCCACCAGCATCATGATCAGCACCGGAATGTTGCCTGCCACCAGACTGCCCAGACTGTTCATGGAGCATTCACCTCCTCATACCGGCCGGGCGCTTTCCCGGCCTCCATCATGCCCCAAGTATACCAGCTTTCAGGCCCCGGCGGAAGGGCTTGCCGCCCAATCCCGCCTTTTCGCGGCCCAAATGTCAGAATAGGCGCTCCACGAACGCGCGGTCCGCGCCGGCGAAGTCGTATTCCCCCAGCCGCTCCGGCTCGACCCACGCGATGGCGTTGCAGTCCACCGTCCTCGGCTCTCCCGCGAGGATCTCGCAGCCGTAGAAGAGCACCAGCACATCCCGGTCGGAATAGCGGTAATGGACGGCGTCAAACACGCGGCCCACGCGGACCTCGATGTCCAGCTCCTCCCGAAGCTCCCGGGCCAGCGCCGCCTCCGGGCTTTCCCCCGGCTCGAGCTTGCCGCCGGGGAACTCCCACTTCAGGCCGTTGTGGACCTCGGGCCTGCGCTGGCAGATCATCACGCGGCCCTCCCGAAGGGTGACCGCCGCGACGACCAGCAGCGGCTGGCTCAGCCTCTCCGCCATGTCGCGCCTCCCTTCTTTTAGTCCGCTGTGCAGCTTTTCCTTTTCCCTTTTCCCTTTTCCCTGCTCTCAGGCATTCTGACTGTTGCCTGTTGCCTATTGCCTGCTGCCTAATATCTGTTGCCTAATGCCTATTGCCTAATCGACACTCTTGACATGCCGCCCGTAGCAGTGCAGCAGCACCTCTGCGCCTGCCTTGGGAAACTGGTCCCGCTTGGAGGCGTTCAGATAGACGATGCGCTCGCCCTGGGTGTCCTTCTCCTCCTCCAGGCCCAGCCGCCTGGACTGTGCCGAAGCGCCAATCGCCGCGGCGGGCTCATCCGAGTCCAGCAGCACCCGCACCGGCAGCACCATCGCGCCGTCCTGGAGCTCCGCCTTGTCGCCGATCTCCACCACGGTACCCTTCACGTCCCGGGAGAGCCCCTGGGCCATGTCGATCAAAAAGCCCTTGTAGCGGTAATTCGGCATCAGGTAGGCCAGCAATCCATAGCAGGCGGCCACCACCAGCAGCGCACCCGCCACCATGGAGACCCACTGCACCGATGCCTCCAGCCCGTAGACATAGGCCGCCAGCAGCACGGCGAGGATCGGCACCAGCACCAGCCAGTTCTTTCGGATTCTGCCGTTGATCTCCTGCATATCCCTTTCGCTGTACATAGGCCGCCCCTCGTCACTTGTCCCGCGCCATCTCCAGCACATCCCAGATGCGCTGCAGATCGTCGCCGTTGTAATAGTAGAGCGTGATGCGCCCGCTCTCGGTGTTGCCGTCCAGGCGCACCCGGGTGCCGAACAGCTCCCGGGCCATGCCCTCCAGCTCGCCGATCTGGGCGTCCTTGGGCGGGCGGGGCTTCTTGATTTCCTCCTTCACCGGCTGGGCGCAGATGCGCTCCAGCTGGCGCACGGACCAGCCCTGCTGCACCGTCAGGTTCGCCAGCTGCACCTGGCGGCGGGGGTTCACCGTCACCAGCGCCCGGGCGTGCCCGGCGGACAGCTTGCCCTCCACCAGCAGCTGCTTCACGCTGTCCGGCAGCGTCAGCAGCCGCAGCAGGTTCGCCACGGCGGGGCGGCTCTTGCCCAGCCGCTCGGCCACCTTCTCCTGGGTCAGCCCGGCCTCGTCCATCAGCCGGCGCACGCCCATGGCCTCCTCCACCGGGTTCAGGTCGTCGCGCTGCAGGTTTTCGATCAGCGCGGCCTCCAGCCGCATCTGGCTGTCCCAATCCCGGACGATGGCAGGGATTTCCTCCAGCTCCGCCAGCCGGGAAGCGCGATAGCGCCGCTCGCCAGCGATGATGGTGTACCGCTCGCCGTTGGGCGACACGATGATCGGCTGGAGCACGCCCACCGCGCGGATGGACGCCGCCAGGTCGTTCAACGCCGCCTCGTCAAAGCTCCTGCGGGGCTGCTCGCGGTTGGGGTCGATCAGGCGGATGGGCAGCAGCCGCACCGCGTCCACTTCGCCCTGCGGCGTTGCCGCGGGCGTCTCCGGCGCCGCGACGGTCGCCTCGGTCTCCACCGCGTCGCCCAGCAGGGCGCCCAGGCCCCGGCCCAGGCCGCGCTGTATCTTCTTCGCCATGGCTTACACCTCACATTCTATTCAGGCATTGCGCTCCAGCAGCTCCTGCGCCAGCTCCTGATAGGCCTTCGCGCCGCTGCAGCGGGCGTCGTACAGGTGGATGGGCAGCCCGTAGCTGGGGGCCTCGCTCAAGCGCACGTTCCGGGGAATCATCGTGGCGAAGGCCTCGTCCCGGAAGTGGTTGCGCACCTCCTGGACCACCTGCGCGCACAGGTTCGTGCGGGCGTCGAACATCGTCAGCAGGATGCCCTCCACCGCCAGCTCCGGGTTCAGGCGCTTGCGCATCAGCTTGATCGTGTTCACCAGCTGGCCCACGCCCTCCAGGGCGTAGTATTCGCACTGTATCGGAATCAGCACGCTGTCCGCCGCCGTCAGGGCGTTCAGCGTCAACAGGCTCAGGGACGGCGGGCAGTCGATGAAAATGTAGTCGTACTGCTCCCGGATCGGCTCCAGGGCCTGCTTGAGCAGCTTCTCCCGGTCCTCCACCGCCACCAATTCGATCTCCGCGCCCGCCAGCTCGATGGCGGTGGGAATCAGGCTCAGCGGGCCAAAGCCGGTGTCCACCGTGGCCTCCTGAGCGGTGGCCTCGCCGATGAGCACGTCATAGACGGTCTTCTCCACGGCGTCGGTCTTGCCCAGGCCGCTGGTGGCGTTGCCCTGGGGATCGATGTCCACCAGCAGCACGCGCTTGTCCATCGCCGCCACGCAGGCGCTCAGGTTCACAGCGGTGGTGGTCTTGCCCACGCCGCCCTTCTGATTCGTCACAGCTATGATCTTTCCCAAAGTAAACCTTCCCATCCGGCGGCGCACCGCGCCGTCACGTAAAATTCATCTATTTTATTATACGGCATTTTATGCCTGGAAACAAGGCCCACAGGCGCACAATCCGGTAAATGATTTTCAAAATGACCTCCAGCGGCCCCGAAGGCGCGGCTGTCGCCAAAACAGGAAAGGGCCGCTCCATCCGACTGGGGATGGAACGGCCTTTTCAATACTTTGCCGATCAGACGAACTCCAGGATCACCATCTCGGCGGCGTCGCCGCGACGGGGGCCCTTCTTGACGATGCGGGTGTAGCCGCCGCCCTGGCCCTTCTCCTCGGCGCGCTTCTTGTACTTGGGCGCGATCTCGCGGAAGAGCTTCTCGACGACCTGATGCTTGACGTCCTTCTGGCGCTTCTTGAAATCGTCCTTGTCCTCGCCCTCGTTCTGGACGGCGGGGATGTCATACAGATAGCGCATCACCTGACGACGGGCAGCCAGGCGGGCGGGGCTGTCGTTCTGCACGGTCAGCTCTTCCACCTGCTTCTTGTCGTTCATGTGCTTCTTGGTCACTTCGATGGTGTTATCACACTGACGCATGGCGATGGTCACGAGGTGCTCAGCCAGAGACTGAACTTCCTTGCCGCGCGCCAGAGTGGTTTCGATCTTGCCGTACCAGATCAGGTTGGTCACCTGATTGCGAAGCATCGCCATTCTCTGGTCGGTCGGCCGGCCCAGCTTGCGATTGGCCATTTCTGGTTCCTCCCTTGATGCTTATGTCGGTTTCAAAGGTTGGAATCCGCTGTGGGATTCCACGCTTCGGCCCGATGCCGAAGCCGCGCCCCGGTTATTCGTCGCTGGTCTTGAGGGAGAGGCCCAGAGCGATCAGCTTCTGCTCGACCTCCTCAAGGGACTTTTTGCCGAGGTTGCGCACCTTCATCATGTCCTCCTGATTGCGCTGAACCAGCTCGGCAACGGTGTTGATGCCGGCGCGCTTCAGGCAGTTGAACGCACGGACGGAGAGATCCAGTTCCTCGATGGTCATCTCAAGAACCTTGCTCTTGTCGTCGGTCTCCGGTTCGTTGTAATCGACGCGGACGACGTTCACGGTCAGGTCGATGAACAGGCGCATGTTATTGGTCAGGATCTGCGCAGCGGAAGCCAGGGCTTCCTTGGGCAGGATGCTGCCATTGGTCCATACCTCGATGGTCAGCTTGTCATAGTCGGTGACCTGGCCCACACGGGTGTCCTCGACGGAATAACTGACCTTGCGGATGGGGGTGAATATGGAATCAACCGGGATCACGCCGATGGGCATTCCGGCGACCTTGTTGCGCTCCATTGCGAGCTGCTTGTTCCGCTCTGCAGAAACGTAACCTCTTCCCTTCTCGAGAGTGATGGTCGCCTGCAGGTGACCGCCCTCGGAAAGCGTAGCGATGTGCAGTTCGGGGTTGACGATTTCAACTTCGTCGTCCGCCTTGATGTCGCCCGCGGTGATTTCGCAGGGACCATACGCATCGATGGAGACAGTCTTGGGCTGCTCCGTGAAGAGTTTCGCAGAGAGAAGCTTGATGTTAAGGATCAGTTCCGCAACATCTTCCTTCATGCCGGGAACGGTCGAAAACTCATGCTGAACGCCCTCGATACGGACGCTTGTCGCGGCCACGCCGGGCAGCGAGTTCAGCAGCACGCGGCGCAGCGAATTGCCCAGCGTCTGGCCGAAGCCACGCTCCAGCGGGTTGACGACAAACTTGCCATAGCGATTGTTCTCGCCGACTTCCACACGTTCAATTTTGGGCTTTTCGATTTGATCGATCACTCAGCGTTTCCTCCTCTCCTGTCGCGAAAACGGAAAACCGTTTCCGCGGTGCTGCCTATGCCGCGGCGGGGAGCTTTGTATCCCTCCCGCGCGGCATACAGGCACTGTCTGCAAATAAACAGCAATTAGCGGGAGTACAGCTCGACGATCAGGTTTTCAGCAACCTCATAGTCAATATCTTCGCGGGACGGCAGCGCGGCGATCTTGCCCTCGAAGGCCTCGGGAGCCTTCTCGATCCACTGGGGAACGGTCTTCTTGCCGTACTCCTCCAGCAGGCTCTTGAACTTCACGGAAGCCTGGGACTTCTGGCACACCGCCACCACGTCGCCGGCCTTGACCAGCGCGGAGGGGATGTCGCAACGACGGCCGTTCACGGTGAAGTGGCCATGGTTGACCAGCTGACGCGCCTCGCGGCGGGTGCTGGCAAAGCCCATGCGGAAAACGACGTTGTCCAGGCGGCGCTCCAGGTACTGGAGCATGATCTCGCCGGTGATGCCGCGCTTGCGCTCGGCCATCTCATAATAGTGATAAAACTGCTTTTCCAGCACGCCGTAGATGAACTTTACCTTCTGCTTCTCCATCAACTGCTTGCCGTATTCAGACTGCTTGCGACGCATCTGGGGCTTGGGGTTGCGATTGGTCTCCTTGGAGTAACCAAGCACCGCAGGAGACAGACCCAGCGCCTTGCATCTTTTCAGAACGGGCTGCGTATTCTTAGCCATGTCCGGTTTCTCCTTTCAATTATACTCTTCTGCGCTTGGGCGGGCGGCATCCGTTGTGGGGGATGGGCGTCACGTCCTTGATCATGTTCACTTCCAGACCAGCGGCCTGCAGGGAACGGATGGCGGCCTCACGTCCGGAGCCGGGGCCCTTGACATAGACCTCGACGGTCTTCAGGCCATACTCCATGGCGGCCTTCGCGGCGGTCTCAGCAGCAGACTGAGCGGCGAAGGGCGTGGACTTCTTGCTGCCGCGGAAACCCAGTCCGCCAGCGGAAGCCCAGCTCAGCGCGTTGCCGGCGGTATCCGTGATGGTCACGATCGTATTGTTGAAAGAAGAGCGAATATGGGCTGCGCCACGCTCCACGAGCTTCTTCTCGCGGCGCTTGCGGGTAACCCTTTTCAGCTTCGGCTTTGCCATAGCAAATATTCCTCCCTGATGATATCAGTTATCTGTGGATTACTTCTTCTTCTTACCGGCAGCCTGCTTCTTCGGGCCCTTGCGGGTACGGGCATTCTGCTTGGTATTCTGGCCGCGCACAGGCAGGCCGCGACGATGGCGCAGGCCGCGATAGCAGCCGATCTCCATCAGGCGCTTGATGTTCATGGAAACTTCGCGGCGCAGGTCGCCCTCTACCTTGACGTTGTGGTCAATGTAGTCGCGCAGCTTACCGATATCGGCCTCGATGATGTCGTCTGCGATGTTGCGGCCAATGCCGTAGATATACGTCAGGGCGATTTCGATGCGCTTCTCCCTGGGAAGGTCGACACCAGCAATTCGTGCCATGTGTTGTTTGCACCTCCAACATGCTTCTATGCGTTGTGTTGAAAACCGGCGATATTGCCCGTACATAGTTTGGGCAGCATCAGTCCCGCCCCTCGGCGGAACCGAAGGCCATGCGGCCCCCGCCTGCGCCCGCGCGTCTGGCGTAACGCCCGGACAGATATTTGAAAGAATTTCGAAAAACGCGCTGGTAAGGCGCGTCAGCCGCTCCGAAATTCCGTCAGACTAAAAGATTATAGCACAGTTTCCACTGCGCTTCTTACATATTTTATGGATCAACTGTTAAATTTTCCGTCTCATTGTGTTATTTCTTGAATTTTGGCCGATTTTTGCATGTTCCACTTTCATTCGATCGCGATTCATGCAATCCACGCTGCCATTCAGGCAGCGAAGAACGGCGCGGGAATTGTTCCCCGCGCCGTTCGCCATTGGTCAATCTCAGCCCTGCTTCTGCTTGTGCTTGGGATTCTCGCAGATGACCATGACACGGCCCTTGCGCTTGATGATCTTGCACTTCTCGCAGATGGGCTTAACGGAAGGTCTCACTTTCATGATGACATAACCTCCTATCTTCATCGGATCGCGCCAGCCGTTCAACCGTTCGGCTGAAACGATCTGACAGGATAATCTGGGTCAGCTCTTGGAACGCCAGGTGATTCGACCGCGGGTCAGATCATAGGGCGAGAGCTCAATCGTTACTTTGTCGCCCGGATAGATGCGGATGTAGTTCATGCGCATCTTGCCGGAGACGTGCGCCAGTATCTTGTGCCCGTTGGGCAGCTGTACTTCGAACATGGCGTTGGGAAAGGACTCAGTGACAACGCCTTCAACTTCGATAACATCAGACTTGGACAAGCTTTTCCTCCTCCTCACTCAGCCATGAGCGCAACTCATGATCCTGCACAGGCTGTCCTTTTGCCAGCCTGGCCTGCAGCTCGGTCACCACGATGCCGGTGGGCTTCAGGTGCCTGCGCCGCTTTTTCTTTTGGCGATCCATCTTTCGCAGCTCGCCGTTGGCGATCATTACGAAATCGTCGTCCACCTCTCCCACGACCAGGAAGCGTCTTCCCTGATCGCGGCCTGCCTTTGAAATGACGATGCTGCCGATCTCTATGGGCAATTTCTTCATTTCAGTACCTCCGACACCTTCATGCCGGGATAGGACAGTATCTCGGGTTCCCCGTCTGTAATCACCAGGGTATGCTCGTAATGGGAGGCCGGTCTTCCGTCCCGGGTCACGATGGTCCAACCGTCATCCAGCTGATTGACCCGCCACGTTCCCATGGCGATCATCGGCTCGATGGTGATGGTCATCCCCGGCTGCAGCCGAACGCCGCGGTGGGGATTGCCGTAGTTGGGCACATTCGGATCCTCGTGCATCTCGGTGCCGATGCCGTGGCCGCAGAGGTCCCGGACGACGCCGTAGCCGAAGGATTCGGCATAGGCCTGCACCGCGTGGCCGATATCACCCAGGTGATTGCCGGCCACTGCCTGCTGAGCACCCAGCCAGAAGCACCTTTCGGTGACATCCACCAGCTGCTGGTTCTCGGGCGAGCCGCCGCCGACAACCACGGAAAACGCGCTGTCGGACTGCCAGCCGTCCAGTATGCAGGTGCAATCGATGGACAGAAGCTGCCCCTTGCGGAGCTTGGTTTTGTTTGGGAAGCCATGGACGACCTGATCATCCACAGAAGCACAGATCGAAAACGGAAAGCCTTCGTATCCCTTGGAAGACGGTATGCCGCCCCCCTCCCGGATCAGCCGCTCCGCCATCTGGTCCAGATGCAGCGTCGTGACGCCCGGCTCGATTTCCTTGCGCAGTTCCTCGAGCACCCCGTGCAGGAGCACCCCGGCCTTGCGCATCTTCGCTATCTGTGATTCATTCTTGATCGTGATCATGTGTCACTCCAGAGACGCGAGGATGTTCTTGAACACGTCCTCAGGTTTGGTATCGCCGTTGACGGTCTTCAGTCGGTTGCCCTCGATCAGACGCGGTTCGGTAACGCCCTTGTAGTAGTCGATCAGCGGCTCGGTGGAATCGTGATAGGCCTTCAGGCGCGTCGCGATGGTCTCGGGCTGATCGTCGTTGCGCTGGTACAGCTCGCCGCCGCAGATCGGGCAGGTATGCTCGTCCTCCAGCTTGGAGATGTGGAACGTGCCTTGGCACTTGCCGCAGACCCGCCGCCCGGTGAGGCGGCTGAGAAGCCGCTCATCGGGGACGTTGATGTCTACGACCGCCTCGGGCGGATCGATCTGATCCAGCGCCATGGCCTGGTCCACCGTGCGGGGGAATCCATCCAGCAGGTAGCCGTTCTTGCAGTCGTCCATGGCCAGGCGCTCGCGCACCATGGCGATGGTCACGCTGTCGGGGACCAGCTCGCCCGCGTCCAGATAACGCTTGGCCTCGAGGCCGGTGGGGGTCTCGTTTCTGATGGCCGAACGGAACATATCGCCCGTGGAGATGTGCGGCACGCCCAGGTGCGCGCTCACTCCGACTGCCTGCGTGCCCTTACCGGCACCGGGAGGGCCCAGAAAGATCAGCTTCATACGTTACCTCCGGGGATCAGTTCAGGAATCCCTTATAGTGGCGCATCAGCATCTGGCTCTCCAGCTCACGCATGGTCTCCATCGCAACGGAAACCGCGATCAGCAGGGAGGACGCCGCGAAGGGCAGGCTGACGCCGGCGATCGCGTAGATGATCATCGGAACCACGGCCAGGACCGCCAGGTAGATCGCGCCGAACATGGTGATGCGGCGGGTGATCTTCTTGATGTAGTCGCTGGTGGGCTTGCCCTGGCGAATGCCGGGGATCATGCCGCCGTTGCTCTGGATATTCTTGGCAATCTCAACGGGATTGAAGGAAATCTCAGAGTAGAAGAAGGTAAAGCCGAAGATCATCAGAGCGAAGATCAGCTGGTACAGCAGGTGGGTGGAGCTGACGTGCGCGGTCCACCAGGCGTTCGCGCCCGAGTTCGGGAAGAACGCCAGGATGGTGGCCGGGAACTGCATGATCGCGTTGGCGAAGATCAGGGGCAGCACGCCGGAGGCATTCAGCTTCAGCGGGATGTGCGTGGACTGACCGCCGTACATCTTGCGGCCAACCATGCGCTTGGCATACTGGATGCGGATGCGGCGCTCGGCCAGATCGACCAGAACGATACCCACAACCAGGATGATGAAGACCACCAGGGAAGCGATGACAGCGGGAATGCTGACGGCTTCGGGATGGGTGAAGATGTTGTAGACATTGGTGCCTACGCTGCGCGCCAGGTTGGAGATGATGCCGGCGAAGATCAGCAGGCTAATGCCGTTGCCAATGCCATTCTCGGTGATGCGCTCGCCCATCCACATGGCAATCGCGGTGCCGGCGGCCAGGCAGAAGCCGATGGTCAGCAGGCCCAGGAAGCCGTTGGTGGCGTTGGCATGCAGACCGATGGTCAGCGCGATGGCCTGAACAAAGCCGAGACCTACCGTCACGTAACGGGTGATCTGAGCGATCTTCTTGCGGCCCTCTTCGCCTTCCTTCTGGAGCTCCTCCAGCTTCGGGATGGCGACACACAGCAGCTGCATGATAATCGAAGCGTTGATGTACGGCGTGATGCCCATGGCCATGATCGTGTAGTTGGACAGATCCGAGCCGGTCATCGAGTTGATGAAGCCCAGCAGGGAGTACCGCTCCAGCGCGGACGCGATCATGCTGGTGTTGACGCCGGGAGTCGGGACGTAGCACAGCAGTCGGTAGATCAGCAGCATGCCCAGCGTATAGAGGATCTTCTTACGCAGCTCTGCAATCTTCCAGGCATTCTTCAATGTCTCGCGCATATCAGAACACCTCTACTTTCCCGCCTGCCGCCTCGATCTTTTCCTTTGCGGTCGCGGTGAACTTCGCCGCCTTTACCGTCAATTTTTTGGTGATCTCACCGTTGCCGAGGATCTTCACGCCGTCCTGAACGTTCTTCAGGATGCCGGACTCGATCAGCTCGACGGGGGTGACGGTCGCGCCGTCCTCAAAGATGTTGAGGCGCTCGACGTTGACCGTCGCATACTCCGTGCGGAAGTTGTTGGTGAAGCCGCGCTTCGGCAGGCGCATGGTCAGAGGCATCTGGCCGCCCTCGAAGCCGGGCCGCTTGCCGCCGCCGGAGCGGGCCTTGGCGCCCTTGTGACCTTTACCGGAGGTCTTGCCCAGACCGGAACCCGTGCCGCGCCCGAGGCGCTTCGGGGCCGTGGTAGCGCCCACGGCGGGTTTGAGATCATGAAGTTTCATGGTTTCCAGACCTCCTTACTCTGCTACTTCTTCGACCTTGACCATGTGCTTGACCTTGAAGATCATGCCGCGGATGGCGGGATTATCTTCCTTGACGACCGTCTGGCCGATCCTGTGCAGGCCCAGCGCCTGGATGGTGGCGATCTGGTCCTTCAGGCAAGCGATGGTGGACTTGGTCTGCGTAATCTTAAGCTTCATATCGTTGTACCCCCTTAACCGAGCAGCTCTTCAACGGACTTGCCGCGCATGGCCGCGACCTGCTCGGCGCTGCGAAGCTGCTTAAGTCCTGCCAAGGTGGCGCGAACCATGTTGATCTTGTTGTTGGAGCCGATGCTCTTGGTCACGATGTCCTTGATGCCAGCGGCTTCCAGGACGGCGCGCACCGGGCCGCCGGCGATAACGCCGGTACCTTCGGGAGCGGGCAGCATCTTGACCTTGCCGGTTCCGAACACACCCACGACCTCGTGGGGAATGGTGGTGCCGTTCAGCGGAACGGTGATCATGGACTTCTTGGCGTCCTCGAGGCCCTTGCGAATGGCCTCGGGGATTTCAACGGCCTTGCCCATGCCGCAGCCGACGGTGCCGGGGTTCTCGGTGTCGCCAACCACCATCAGTGCGGAGAACCGCATGTTGCGGCCGCCCTTGACGGTCTTGGAAACGCGATTCACGGCAACCAGCTTTTCCAAATACCTGTTATCTTCTTCTCTGCGCTGCATTGCGATGTTTCCCTCCTAATTTAGAAGTCCAGACCGCCTTCGCGAGCGCCAGCTGCCAGCTCGGCCACGCGACCGGTGTAGATATAGCCGCCACGATCAAAGACGACTTCCTTGATGCCGGCCTTGATGGCGCGCTCGGCGACGATCTTGCCGACCAGACGGGCCTCGCCCTTCTTGTCGCACTCAGCCAGCTGAGCGGCAATTTCCTTCTCCACGGTGGAAGCCGCGGCCAGGGTGTTGCCGGCTACATCGTCGATAACCTGAGCGTAGATGTGCTTGTTGCTGCGGAATACGCACAGCCGGGGACGAGCGGGCGTCCCGCTGATCTTTTTGCGTACGCGCTCATGACGGATCTTGCGAACCTCGTTGCGATCACGCTTATTAAACATTTGCGGTACCCTCCCTCATTACTTCTTACCGGCTTTGCCTTCCTTATGGCGGACATACTCGTTCTCATAGCGAATGCCCTTGCCATGATACGGCTCCGGCTTGCGGATGGCGCGGATGTCGGCGGCCACAGCGCCGACCAGCTGCTTGTCGATGCCCTTGACGGTGAAGTTCACGTTGCTCTTGTCCACGTCGAACTCGATGCCGGCGGGAGCGTCAACGATCACCGGATGGGAGAAGCCGATGGCGATGTTCAGCTGATTCTTGTTCCACTCAGCCACACGCCAGCCGACGCCTTCGATGTGCAGTTTCTTCTCGAAGCCCTGGGTTACACCGACAACCATGTTGTGGATCAGGGACCGGTACAAACCATGCATCGAGCGGTGGGGCTTGCTGTCGGACGGGCGGGAGACGATCACTTCGTTGCCAACCTGCTCGACCTTGATATCCTTATTAACCTTCTGACTCAGTTCACCCTTGGGGCCCTTGACCGTCACGTTGTTGTCGTCCGCGATGGTAACGGTGACGCCGGCGGGAACCGGAATCGGAAGTCTACCGATTCGACTCATTCTAGTGCACCTCCAAATTTGTTACCAGATATAGGCCAGAACTTCGCCGCCGACACCCGCGTTGCGGGCTTCCTTGTCGGTCATCACGCCCTTGGACGTGGAAACGATGGCGATACCCAGGCCGCCCAGGACCTTCGGGATCTCGCTGCTCCTGGCGTAAACGCGCAGTCCGGGCTTGGAAATGCGCTTGAGGCCCTTGATGACGGACTCCTTGCCCTGAGCGTACTTCAGAGTCACCTTGATCTGGCTCTGAACGCCGTCATCGATATAATCAACAGACTTGATGTAGCCTTCATCCAGCAGAATCTTCGCGATTGCCTTCTTCATGTTGGAAGCGGGAATCGTTACGCTGTCGTGCCTGGCAATAAGGCCATTACGGATTCTGGTGAGCATATCCGCGATGGGATCATTAATAACAGCCATTTCGTTACCTCCTTAATTACCAGCTGGCCTTGCGCACGCCCGGGATCTGGCCGGCATAGGCCAGTTCGCGGAAGCAAATGCGGCATACGCCGTACTTGCGCAGAACGGAGTGCGGACGGCCGCAGATGCGGCAGCGGGTGTAAGCGCGGGTAGAAAACTTTGCGGGCCTGGCCTGCTTAATCTTCATGCTTGTCTTAGCCACGTTGAATTTCCTCCTTCAATCAGGCCTGCTGGAACGGCATGCCCAGAAGGCGGAGCAGTTCCTTGGCTTCCTCATCGGTCTTGGCGGTGGTGACGAAGATCATCTCCATGCCGCGGATCTTTTCAACCTTGTCGTACTCGATCTCGGGGAAAATCAGCTGCTCGCGGACGCCCAGGCTGTAGTTGCCGCGGCCGTCGAAGGCCTTGGCAGACACGCCGCGGAAGTCGCGCACGCGGGGAAGCACGATGCTGACCAGCTTGTCGGTGAACTCATACATGCGGTCGCCGCGCAGAGTCACCTTCGCGCCGACGTTCATGCCGGCACGCAGCTTGAAGTTTGCGATGGACTTCTTCGCCTTGGTGACCAGGGGCTTCTGGCCGGCGATGATGGTGAGCTCTTCGACAGCCTGCTCCAGCGCCTTGGCATTGTCCTTGCAATCGCCCAGGCCCATATTGATGACGATCTTCTCCAGGCGCGGAATCTCCATCACGTTCTTGTACTCGAAGCGCTGCTGGAGCGCCGGCACAACTTCCGCGCGGTACTTATCCTTTAATCTAGCCACTGTGCTAATCCTCCCTTAACATCAGTTGTCAAAGACCGCTTTGCACTTCTTGCACACGCGGCGCTTGCGGCGGGACATCTTGCCCTCGCCTTCGATAAACACATGGCCGATACGAGTGGGCTGGCCGCACTTGGGGCATATGACCATCACGTTGGAGGCGCTGATGGGCGCTTCCTTCTCGATGATGCCGCCGGGCATGCCCTGTCCGCGGGGCTTCTGGTGCTTCTTCACCATGTTCATGCCTTCGACGATGATCCGGCCGGTCTCGGGGAAGACCTTCTGAACCTTGCCAGTGTTGTCCTTCTTGTTCTTGTCCTCGCCGGAGATGACCTTGACGGTATCGCCGACTTTCACTTTGAGCTTAACTGCCATGGTTGCACCTCCATTAAAGCACTTCGGGCGCCAGCGAAACGATCTTCATATAATCCTTTTCGCGGAGCTCGCGAGCCACGGGCCCAAAGATGCGGGTGCCCCTGGGCTGCTTCTGTTCGTTGATGATGACGGCGGCATTGTCGTCGAAGCGGATATAGGTGCCGTCGGGACGACGATACTGCTTGCGCGTGCGAACGATAACGGCCTTGACGACCTCGCCCTTCTTCACGGTGCCGCCGGGAGTGGCGGACTTGACGGAAGCGACGATGACATCGCCAACGCTGCCGGTGCGGCGGAAAGAGCCGCCCAGCACGCGGAAGCACATGATTTCCTTTGCGCCGGAATTATCGGCCACCTTCAAACGGGTTTGAGGCTGAATCATATTATAACTTCCTCCTTGTGGGTGTTCGCGGGGCCCTTGCGGCCTCCGCTATGCGGCTTACTTCGCCTTCTCGATGATCTCAACCAGACGCCAGTGCTTGTCCTTGGACAGCGGGCGGGTCTCCATGATCTTCACGGTATCGCCGATGCCGCACTGGTTCTCTTCGTCATGAACCTTGATCTTGTTGGTGCGGTTCATGATCTTGCCATACAGCGGGTGCTTGACGCGGGTGCGAATCGCGACGACGATGGTCTTGTCCATCTTGTCGGAAACAACCACGCCGGTACGAGTCTTGCGCATGCCTCTTACTTCAGCCATTTTCAGTTGCCTCCTTTCGCGTTACGCCTTCTTCTCGGCCAGCTCGCGCTGACGGATGACGGTCTTGACCCGCGCGATGCTCTTCTTGCAGTCGCGGATGGCCGCGGTATTCTGCAGCTGACCGGTCGCCAGCTGGAAGCGCAGGTTGAACAGCTCGCTCTTCTTATCCTTCAGATCGGTGTCGAGCTCAGCCATGGTCTTGGCCTGCAGGGCCTTCAGTTCGTCCTTGGTTTTCACTGCTCTTCACCACCTATCTCAGTCTCGGCAGCTTCCTTCACGGCTTCACGCTTGATGAACTTGGTCGTGATGGGCAGCTTGTGGGCAGCCAGGCGCAGGGCCTCGCGAGCCACTTCCTCGGGGATGCCGGCCATCTCAAACAGCACACGGCCGGGCTTGATAACGGACACCCAGTACTCCGGGGCGCCCTTACCGGAACCCATTCGGGTCTCAGCGGGCTTGGCGGTGATGGGCTTATCCGGGAAGATCTTGATCCAGACCTGGCCGCCACGCTTGGTGCGGCGGGTCATGGCCTGACGGGCAGCCTCAATCTGGTTGGAGGTCACCCAGCCGGGCTGGGTCGCCACCTGCTGCTTGCGGTGCTTGACTCTCTTGGGCATCAGCATGACTTAATTGCCTCCTTCCTTACGCTCAGTGCGCTCGCCGCGGGGCGCGCGATCGCCGCGCGGGCCACGGTCGTTTCTGTCGTTCCTTCTGCGGTCACCGCGGCCGGCGAAGGGGCTCTTCACGTCGGTGTAGCCGGCGAGCACCTTCTTGCCGTTCTGCGGCAGAACCTGGCCCTTGTAGATCCACACCTTGACGCCGATGCGGCCGTAGGTCGTCTTGGCCTCGCAGAAGCCATAGTCGATGTTGGCGCGCAGGGTCTGCAGC